>CAJXUK010000004.1 GCA_913061435.1 uncultured Thalassolituus sp.
AAGGATGTAAAAGTAGGTCGGGCTTCAGCCCGACAAAAGATATTTGCATTGTGGGTGTTGGCCTAAAGGCCAACCTACTTTATTTGGTATATTGAGCAGTGTATTTACTGATAAATATGCAGTTCAAAGATAAATTGAATCCCAGTATGAATATAATCGGATATCATTAACTAATTTCGCTCGCAATGGATTTGCGACTATATATCGAGCCACAGCTATTCGATCTTCTTCTTCTCTTAAACCTCGATCATAAAACGATTCTTGCCAGATTTTCCCTGATGCTCCAAGCGTTTTGTTAACGCGGTTTGCGCTGCTTCCTTTTAAATGCCCTATCGTTTCTGATAGGTTTTCATCGTTCAATTTTAGCAGTCCATGAAAATGATCTGGCATCAGTACCCAAGTTTTCCATAAGCAGTTGCAGTGTTGTTGATTCCGTTTGATTTGTTGACAGAATACACTGGCAGCAAGGTGGTTGCTGAATATTTTGGATCGATTTTGGCAAGTGAAGGTGATGAAGTATTCGCCATTTTTCTGAGAAAAACGGTTTTTTCTTAAATCATTCCATGACATAAAAAATCCTTTTTGTTGAATGTTATGACATTAGAATAGATGAGGTTTGGTGCAATTCAAGGTTGTGCGTTGCGGTTGTTGGCCTAAAGGCAACCTACTTTTTGGTAATCGATGTGAGGTAGGTCGGGCTTCAGCCCGACAAGGATGTAAAAGTAGGTCGGGCTTCAGCCCGACAAAAGATATTTGCATTGCGGCTGTTGTGCGTTGCGGTTGTTGGCCTAAAGGCCAAGCTACTGTTTCGGTAGTCGATGTGAGGTAGCCCGACAAAAAGATTTTTAAAACTCATGTAGGTTGATGAGTTCTGCTAGGTTTTCGATGATGCGTTCGCTGTAGCTGGTGACTAAAAATGGTACGGTGTTGTCGTTGTAGTTTTTGATTGAGCGTTCTATAAAGTTCCATTTACTGTCGATGCTTCGTAATAGGCGTGCGCTTTTTTGTGGTTCGGCTTGTTGTTTGAGTTTTATGAGGTTGTCGCGAAAGGCGTCGGCCATTTGTTCTAGTGTTCTTTCATACGATCCCATAAATACTTGGCCTAGGTTGCTGGTGCCTCTGGCTGAGTATTGTGCGGTGATTTCTTCCATGGTGATGGCGAGTAGGCGCGCTGTTTCTACAACTTCTGCGGGTTTGAAACCGGTGCTTATTTGCGCGTCTGTGTAGGCTTGGGTTAGTAGTTTAAGTAGTGATGCGTTGGTTTTACCCATTTCGTCGACTAGGCGTATGTTGGGGAAGCCTTGTTTTTCCATGTCGTTGTAGTTGATGCGTATTAGGCGGTTGAACTCTGCCCATTCTTTGTTGATTTCGGCAATTGAATCTTTGATGTTGTCGGCTGCGGGCAATTGGCGTGTGTTGTCGAGTACGGTGGTGAAGCCGTCTAGGTTTTGAAGGATTTTACGGCCGTATTTTGAGTCGGCGTCGAGCCCTGAGTACATGTAGAAGTTGGTCAGGGATTCGGTCGATAGCAGTCTTAGCGTGTGTACGTTGGTTAGTAGTTGTTGGGGGGTCGCAAGTACGTGTGCGCTGGCTAACGATAGTGTTAGTAGTATTAGCCCTTTTATGGCTTTTAAAGTCGTCATGGTGTCTCGCATTTTAAGTATTATTGTTATTGTGAATCGTAAACTGTTCTTTGTGCTTTTACTAACTCGTGTTTGTATTGTTTAGCACAGAGTAACTGACTTCTTATCTTATAAGACATAGGTTATTACAAAGAGTTACAAAATTTATTGAAATTGGATTTTCTTTGTATTTTGCCTTGATTTAGAGCAGAAATTTCATTCTTTTGCGTTCTTTTGGTCTGATTGTAAGCAAAATGTCGATATAAATGCAAAAAAAAGACTATTCTTTGGTGGGCATTGGTTTGCGACTCTTGACTTTTTAGGGCCTTTCGCGGATTGTGTTCGACTAGATTCAAACGGTCGTATGAATTGTCTGTTTTTTAGACAATGAGCCGTTATCTCAGTGCAAGAAGCTGCTTTAGTATTTCGCTTCTGCAGTTATTAAGCTAACCCTACGTGGAGATCATTTGATGATTTACGACGGTACAGCCATCACGGTGAAAATGATTGAAGGCGGCATTGCCGAACTTAACTTCAATCTTGATGGAGAGTCTGTTAACAAGTTTAACCGTGTGACTCTTGAAGATTTAAAAGCGGCAACTGAAGCTATTAAAGGCAACAGTGACGTTAAAGGTGTTTTAGTAACCTCTGGTAAAGATTGCTTTATCGTGGGTGCTGATATCACTGAATTTGGGGATGCGTTTAAGCTTCCTGAAGAAGAAATTGTTGAGTGGATTTTATCTGGCAACGAAATTTTCAATGCGATTGAAGATTTACCAGTTCCTACTCTTACAGCTATCAACGGTATTGCGTTGGGTGGCGGTTTCGAAATGTGCTTGTCGACTGACTTTAGAGTTATGTCTGAGAAAGCCAAAGTAGGTTTACCAGAAGTTAAGCTGGGTCTTATGCCTGGTTTTGGCGGTACAGTTCGTCTGTCTCGTGTTATTGGTGCTGACAATGCGATCGAATGGATCTGCATGGGCGCTGAAAACCGTGCTGATAAAGCTCTGAAAATGGGTGCTGTTGATGCAGTAGTTGCTCCTGGAGCACTGCGTGAACAGTCTATCGCTATGTTGAACTCTGCCATTGCTGGTGAGTTAGACTATGAAGCGCGTCGTGCTGTTAAGACCGGTAAAGGTCTTTTGAACACGATGGAAGGCATGATGGTTTTCGAGACCGCTAAAGGTTTTGTTAAGGGCCAGACTAAGGGTCATTACCCTGCGCCTATCGAAGCGATTAAGGTTATGCAGAAGCATCACAATCTTACTCGTGATAAAGCGCTTGCTGTTGAAGCTAAAGGTTTCGCTAAGCTTGCTAAGACGTCTGAGTCTAATGCACTTATCGGTTTGTTCAATAACGATCAGTTGTTGAAGAAAAAAGCTAAAGAATACGATGCCGTTGCTAAGCCTACTAACAAGGCTGCAGTATTGGGCGCGGGTATCATGGGCGGTGGTATCGCTTATGTTTCTGCTCTTAAAGGCACGCCAATCCTAATGAAAGATATCGCGGAAGCGGGTATTGAGTTAGGTTTGAACGAAGCGAATAAACTTCTTTCTAAGCGCGTTGAGCGTAAGAAGATGAAGCCTCTTGCTATGGGTGAAGCCCTTAACCGTATCCGTCCTACTTTGTCTTATGCTGAGTTTGGTGACGTTGATGTTGTGGTTGAAGCGGTTGTTGAAAACCCTAAAGTTAAAGGTATTGTTTTAGCAGAAGTTGAAGGTCATGTTGGCGAAAACGCTATCATTGCTTCTAACACGTCTACTATTTCGATCAACCATTTGGCAAAAAGCGTTAAGCGCCCAGAAAACTTTTTGGGTATGCACTTCTTTAACCCAGTTCACATGATGCCTCTTGTTGAGATCATCCGTGGTGAGAAGACGTCTGAAGAAGCGGTTGCTACGACTGTTGCTTACGCTAAGAAGATGGGTAAAACCCCAATCGTTGTTAACGATTGCCCAGGTTTCCTTGTTAACCGTGTATTGTTCCCTTACTTCGGCGGTTTCGCTGGTTTATTGAAAGACGGTGCTGATTTCCGTCAAATTGATAAAGTTATGGAAAAATTCGGTTTCCCAATGGGTCCAGCATATTTGATGGACGTTGTGGGTATCGATACTGGTAAGCACGCTAATGATGTTATGGCTGAAGGTTTCCCAGAGCGCATGAAGGCTGACTTTAAGTCGGCTATGGACGTTCTGTATGAAAACGAATTCTACGGTCAGAAAAACAACAAAGGTTTCTATACTTACGTTGAAGATAAGAAGGGCAAGCCGAAGAAAGTTTTCGACGAGTCTATTCTTGAGTTGCTTGCACCTGTATTGGGTGAAGCACGTGACTTCGACGCTGAAGAAATCATTGCTCGCTGCATGATTCCAATGTGTAACGAAGTAGTTCGTTGTCTTGAAGAAGGCATCGTTGATACGGCTGCTGAAGCGGATATGGCTTTGGTATTTGGTATTGGTTTCCCTCCATTCCGTGGTGGCGCTCTACGTTACATCGATACAGTGGGTCTTGCTAACTTCGTTGAACTTGCTGATAAGTACAAAGACATTAGCCCTCTATACCACGTGACTGACAAGATGCGTGAGATGGCTGCTAATGGCGAAAGCTACTTCGGTTAATTGACGAACGAGACTAGGAGAATACAAATGAGCTACGAAGATAATGATGTAGTTGTAATTGACGCAGTACGTTCACCAATGGCCCGCTCTAAAGGTGGTGCTTTCCGTAACGTACGTGCTGAAGACATTTCTGCAAACCTAATTAACGCTCTTTTTGAGCGTAACCCTGGCGCTAAAGCATCTGATGTTGAAGATGTGATCTGGGGTTGTGTTAACCAAACTTTGGAACAAGGTTTTAACGTTGCGCGTCAAATTTCTTTGATGACTTCGATTCCAAAAGAAGCGGCTGCACAAACTGTAAACCGTTTATGTGGTTCTGCTATGACAGCTATCCACACTGCGGCACAAGCAATTCAAACTGGTAACGGCGATGTGTTCGTTGTTGGTGGTGTTGAGCACATGGGTCACGTGAATATGCAGCATGGTTTCGACCATAACCCTGCATCTTCTAAGTACTCTGCTAAAGCATCTAACATGATGGGTCTTACGGCTGAAATGTTAGGTAAGATGCACGGTATTTCTCGTGCACAGCAAGATGCTTTTGCTGAGCGTTCTCACCGTTTGGCTCAAAAAGCGACTGACGAAGGTGATTTCAAAAATGAAATCGTTCCTATGTTTGGTCACGATGCAGATGGTAAGCAGTTCTTGATGACTCAGGACGAAACAATTCGCCCTGAAACGACTCTTGAAACTTTGGCTAAGCTACGTCCAGCTTTTGATCCTGCAGCGGGTACTGTTACGGCAGCGACTTCTTCACAGATCACTGACGGCGCGGCTGCTATGTTGCTTATGAGCGGCAAGAAAGCGAAAGAACTAGGCCTTAAGCCTCGTGCACGTATCAAAGCAATGGCAGTTGCCGGTTGTGATGCTGCGATCATGGGTTATGGTCCTGTTCCTGCTACTAAAAAGGCACTTAAGCGTGCTGGCTTAACGGCACAAGACATCGATTTCTGGGAATTGAACGAAGCATTTGCTGCTCAGTCTCTTCCTTGTGTTAAAGACCTAGGTCTTAAAGACAAAGCTGATGAAATCGTTAACATCCACGGTGGTGCGATCGCTCTTGGTCACCCACTAGGTTGTTCTGGTGCTCGTATCTCTACTACTTTGATCAACGTTCTTGAGCAGAAAGACGCTCAGTACGGTGTTTCTACTATGTGTATCGGCATGGGTCAGGGTATTGCAACAGTTTGGGAGCGTTTGAAGTAATTTCTTTTTGAAATGATTCAAAGCTTTTAAATAAGTTGTAACAAAAAGCCGCTGTTCTCTTTAAGCAATTAAAGGAGCAGCGGCTTTTTTGTGGGTGTTGAAAATGTTTTATGTAGGTCGGGGTTTAGCCCGATAAATGGATTCAGCAGGTGTTTTATGTAGGTCGGGGTTTAGCCCGACAGCTTCTTAGATCTGCTCAAATCAGCATGAAGCTCAACCTTGTGCGGCACGCTGCAAGTACTTCCCTGTAAGCTCAGCGATTGCATCCCTGCAATCGGATGGCCTACAACGCTGATCTCCATGCTTCAGCGCAGATCGTAAAGGTCTATTTAGACCTCCAAAAAGATATTTGCGTGGCGGTTGTTAGCCTAAAGGCTAACCTACATTTCATTGCGATATGATTTAATGTAGGTCGGGGTTTAGCCCGACGAAGATATTTGCGTGGCGGTTGTTAGCCTAAAGGCTAACCTACAGTGTATCGGTGAATGAAACAATGTAGGTCGGGGTTTAGCCCGACGAAGATATTTTCGTGGCGGTTGTTAGCCTAAAGGCTAACCTACATTTCATCGCGATATGATTCAATGTAGGTCGGGGTTTAGCCCGACAAATGAGGTTTGAGCGTAGCCGTTCCGCTACGCTATCTGTTAGAATGTCGAAATAACCCAAATGATGTAATAAGTGAAGAAATAATGACTGATACTAATAACGATGCTTTGAATGATGAGATTGTTGAGCGCAATTTCTTTGATCGCACGCCTGAAGACCAGGAAGCTTTTTTAACTCAAACTTGGTGTAATAATTGCCAAGCGGTTGATTTGGGTATGGTTGAGCCGAAAGAGTATGAGCAAAATGGTGTGATTATTGTTGAAGGTAAGTGCGCTAAGTGTGGTGAGGTGAGTTTGACGGAAGTGGCTGATGAGAGCACTGACGGTGAGTGGGAAGACGAGCGTTAATAGGCTTTAGTTTTTCGCTTTGTAGTAATAAAAAAGCGCCTCGATTGTTAAGTAATGAACAATCGAGGCGTTTTTTTTTTGCTGCTATATAAAGATTTTTTAAGCTGCTTACTGGTCGCGGATGATGTATTTAAATATCTCGACGACTTGTTCTGGGGTTTCACACACGGCTTGCGCGGCTGCATCGACTTCTTTTAATGGGTGGGTGATGTCTGGGCTGTGCATGACGATGAGTGATTTGTTTAATGCGGCGGCGTAGCCTGCATCAAACGCGGCGTTCCATTGTTTGTATTTTTCTCCAAAACGTACGACGACTATATCGGCGTCGTTGATTAACTTACGCGTGCGTAGGGCGTTGATTTTGGAGGCTTTGTGGTCTTTCCAGAAGGGTTTTTCTTCAGCCCCTAGAATGCTGTCGCCACAGTCGTCACTGGCTGCATGGTTGGTATTGGGGCCAGACAATTCTATGTCGAGCCCGGCTTCTTTGATGCCTTTTGCAATGGTTTCGCGCCAGTTTGAGTGTATTTCGCCTGATAGATATACGTTTAGTTTCATGGTGTTTTTTCCTCTTCTTTTTTCCAGCGGGTGTAGAGCATCGCTGCGGTAAATAGTATGAGTGTGGTCAGTGGCATTAATCGGCCCCAGATGTCGGAGCCAGCGGTGAACATTAATAGGATGGCTAAGACGAAGTAGATCATGGTGACGTAGGATAACCATGAGGCGGTTTTGTGGCTGCCTTTGATAAGCCCTGGAATAAATATCAGTAAGGGTAAGCATTTAAACAGCCAGAGTATGATTGGCGCGGCGATGCTGGTGCCTTCGGTGTGTTCGCCGCCACTGGCGAGTGTGCTGGCTAGCAGTACTAATATTAAGCCAAGGTAGCTCGCTAGTAGGGTGATGCGGCTGATGCGTAGCTTGTTCATGCAGGGTTTCCTGATGTGTTGGCTGTTAGTGCTAAGCTGAGTGTTGCAATGCGTTTGCCTTGTGCTTGGCACAGTGTGAGTTCGTGATTTGATAGTGGGCGCTCACCTTCGGTACCGGCCCAATGTGATGCTCCATAAGGGGTGCCGCCTGTTTCTGTATGTACTAATGACGATTCTGTATAGGGAATGCCACAAAACACCATGCCATGGTGAATTAACGGCAGTGCCATCGACATTAGGGTGGTTTCTTGGCCGCCGTGTAAGCTTGAAGTGGAGGTAAATACCCCTGCTGGTTTGTTGACGAGCTTGCCGGTCATCCACAAGTTGCTGGTGCTGTCGATGAAGTATTTAAGCGGCGCAGCCATGTTACCAAAGCGCGTTGGGCTTCCCATTACTAGGCCTGCGCAGTTTTTTAAGTCGTCTTCGCTGCAGTATATGGCTCCGCTGTCGGGAATGCTGGATTCGGTGGCTTCGCAGTTGCTAGAAACAGAGGGGACGGTGCGTAAGCGGGCTTCTATCCCCTGAACACTTTCGATGCCTTGGGCGATGGTTTGCGCCATTTGGGCGGTTGTTCCCCCGCGGCTGTAGTACAAAACGAGTACGTAAGGTGTGGCGTTGTTTGCTGTCATTATATTATTTCCAATACTTTTTCGGGTGGGCGGCCTAGTTTGGCGTGATTGCCGTTGATCACTATTGGGCGTTCGATGAGTTTGGGAAATTCGACCATGGCATTGATTAATTCGGCGTCGGTCAGTGCTGGGTTTTTTAACTCGTTGGCTTTGTAGGCTTCTTCTCCTTTGCGCAACAACTCACGAGGGCTTATAGCCAGTTTTTTAAGTAGTTCGGTGATTTCTTGTGCGCTAGGGGTGTCTTCTAGGTAAAGGCGAACATTCGGTTCAATGCCTTGTTCTTGCAAAAGCTGTAAGGTTTGGCGTGATTTTGAGCAACGAGGGTTGTGAAAGATGGTGATGGCCATAGTTGGTGCACTCATGCTAATGTTTTTGGGATTTTATAGCAGCATTGTAGCGAAAACCTCGCTATCATTCATCGCCTATCTTGTTTTAGTCACGAATAGCAATTACCTAAGATGATTGCTTGTGGGAGTTGTTTGTGAAGCATGTTTTACAGCCTTATTTTAAGGTGTTTTATCGCCAGTCTGGGTTAAGAATTATTGTGGCCGCGATTAAGCGGTTTTTGTTGTTGGGTCATAAAACTCATGCAGCGGCTTTGACCTATACCACCTTATTTGCCTTAGTGCCTTTGATTACCGTGATGTATTCGGTGTTGTCGATGATTCCTTCTTTACAGCAAGGTCGAGGGGCGATCGAGGAGCTTTTACTAGGTAACTTGGTGCCTTCTTCTGCTGAGACCATTATGGGGTATTTGTATGAGTTTTCAGAGCAGGCGCGGCAATTAACCACGATTGGTATTGTGTTGTTAATGGTGACGGCGTTTATGATGCTGCGCAGTATTGAAGATAGTTTTAATAAAATTTGGCTGCTTAAAAAAGGCCGCAAGGGCGTGTCGAGTTTTTTGTTGTATTGGGCGGTATTGACGTTAGGGCCGCTGTTACTGAGTGCGGGTATTGGGGTGAGTTCGTATATTGCGTCGTTGAGTTTATGGAAAGAAGGCTGGGTGCCCAGTTCTTGGGTGCTGTTGTTGGCGATTGTGGTGCCGTATGTGACTAGCTTTTTGGCATTTACTTTTATTTATTGGGCGGTGCCTAATATTAAAGTACCGCTTAAACATGCGGCGATTGGCGGGGCGTTTGTGGCCTTGCTGTTTCAGATTGGCCAAGAGATTTTTGCCGAAGCGAGTACTTTTTTCCCGTCTTATCAATTGATCTACGGCGCTTTTGCTGCGGTTCCCTTGTTTTTAATGTGGTTGTTTTTATCTTGGTCGGTGATCTTACTAGGCTCTGAAGTGGTGTTTTTACTGGGTAATTATCATGACACCGGCGCGGGTAAAAAAGATAAGGCTAAGCAGGTTACTACTGAGAGTGATGAAGACCTTGCTGATGATGCTGCCAATGACATAACCAAAGCGATTTCACAGCAGCAAGCGAGTGTGGTGTTGCAGGTGCTGGACTTTATGGCTGAGCGCCAAAAAGCCGGTAACGGTGCGAGTATGTATGAGTTGCAAAGTGCTGTTGTGACAGACGTTTTGGATGAAGTTTTATCGTTGCTATTAGAGGCAAAAGTGTTGCTGGTGCAGGGCAATGATGAATACTATTTAATACGGGATTTGCATGCCTACCCGCTGCATGATCTTTTAGACAGCTTAAAAAATGACAGCCTAAAAGAAGACAGCCTATGACAACGAGTAAGCCAATGTTGGTGCGCTTAACCGCTGTATTTTTAAAGCCGTTGATCGTTGTTATGTGCTTTTTGTCCTTTTTGTCCTTTTTGTCCTTGCTGGCTTGCAGTGACAATGAAGGCAGCGAGACAGTGACATTACTGCTTGCTGATGGTGAAGTAACGCCGTTGAGTCTTGAAAACACTCAGCAGCGATGGCGTGTGGTGAATATTTGGGCAGAGTGGTGTAAGCCTTGCTGGCAAGAGATACCTGAGTTGAATCAGTTTTACGCCCAGCATAAACAGACGGATGTTGAGTTGTTAGGTTTTAATTTTGATGAAGTCGCCAGCGATGAATTACGACGATTACAAAGCAAGATGTCGATTGATTTTCCTATTCTTAATGCTTGGCCCCAGCACTGGACTCAGCCCGAGGTGATGGGGTTGCCGGCTACTGTTATTATTTCGCCTAATGATGTGATTGTGGATGTTTTGTGGGGTGAGCAAACGATGAGCAGTTTGCAGCAAGGCATAGACGAGGCTAGAGAAATATTTGCACTTAAAGCGAGTGATCTATAAACCAGTATTTTTGCCAAAAGTTCATGACTTTTTCGGGGTATTTGGTACGCCCAAGACTGCCGTTGTATCGGGCTAAGGCTCTTATCCAATCGCCTTTTTCGCGTTTTAAGTAGTGTTTTAAAATGGTGCAGCCATAGCGCAAGTTGGTTGCGACATTGATTAGGTTATCTTCTTTACGCCCTAGTTCATTTTTCCAAAAGGGCATGACTTGCATTAATCCTTGAGCGCCTACATACGAGACCGCGTAAGGGTTAAAAGCACTTTCTACATGAATAACAGAAATTACTAATTCGGGTGAAAGGTCGGCGCGTTTGGCTTCTTGATGAATCATTCGCAGTAAGGTTAGGCGCTCTTGTGGGTCTTTAATAAAGCGCCTGAGTCTAGCCGACATATCGACCAGCCAAACTTGGGCGTCGAATTGATCATTAAAGCTATCAGCGTCGGCAACTGCTTCTGCTAGGGCTTTTTTAAGACTGGGGTCGATTGATTGGGTCTCAGTCTTGGCAGCAAAGCTGTTAAGGGGAGAGAACGCAACAAGCAAGAACGTCAGCATCAATATTGAAAACAGCGGATGAGACGTTCTTGAATGTGTGATCATGATTTAGGCTTGAATTGCATTTTTTAAGAATTCAACAATATCATCCACAGCAATTTCTTGCTTGTCGGCTTCACGGCGATTTTTGTATTCAATGGTTCCTGCTTCTAGGCCGCGGTCACTGACCACGATGCGATGCGGAATACCCATTAATTCCATGTCGGCAAATTTAACCCCAGGGCTGGTTTTCTTATCACGATCGTCAAAGAATACGTCGATGCCTAGATTTTGTAATTGGCTATAAAGTGCTTCTGACTTTTCACGTACTGCTTCTGATTTGTGAGCGCCCATTGGCACGATGCCCAAGGTGAACGGAGCAATGGCATCTGGCCAGATAATGCCGTTGTCATCGTTGTTTTGTTCGATTGCAGAAGCCACTACGCGGCTGATACCAATACCGTAGCAACCCATGGTCATGGTTTTATCTTTACCGTTTTGGTCGAGTACTGATGCTTTTAGTGCTGCCGAGTATTTGGTGCCTAGTTGGAAGATGTGGCCCACTTCAATACCGCGCTTTATTTCTAGGTTACCTTGGCCGCAAGGGCTAGGATCGCCAGCAACGACATTGCGCAGGTCGGCAACTTCTGTAATAGCCGCATCACGCTCCCAGTTTGCACCACTCATGTGCTTGTCGTCTTGGTTGGCGCCGCATACAAAATCGGCACAATGGGCAGCACTGCGATCAACGATCACGTCGATGCCTTTGTCGATTAAACCGATTGGGCCTAAAGAACCTGTGCCAGCGCCAATTACATCACGAATTTGAGCATCGCTAGCGAACGCTAATGGCTCTGCCACTTGCGCTAACTTTTCGGCTTTGATTTCGTTGAGCTCATGATCGCCACGAACGATTAACGCAACTAATGGCGCTGGTTCTTTTGCAGCTATTTGTTCTTCGGTTTGAGCGCCTAACACGATTAAGGTTTTCACAACGTTTGTTGCATCAACACTTAATAATTTGCACACATCTTCAATGGTGTGAGTGTTTGGGGTATCTATGGTTGTTAGTTCGGCGCTGGCCGCTGGGCGTTCGCCAGCTGGTGCTAAAGCTTCGGCCAGTTCTACGTTGGCGGCGTAATCTGAGCTGTCAGAGAAGGCAATGTCATCTTCGCCAGATTCTGCTAGTACATGAAATTCGTGGGATTTTGCACCACCGATAGAACCGGTATCGGCGTCTACTGGGCGAAAATTCAAGCCAAAGCGGTTGAAGATGTTGCTGTAAGCCGTGTGCATTCTGTCGTAAGTTTCGTTCAGGCTTTCTTGGTCGGCATGGAACGAGTAGGCGTCTTTCATGATAAATTCTCGTGAACGCATCACTCCAAAACGTGGGCGTGTTTCGTCGCGGAATTTAGTTTGAATTTGGTAGAAGGTCACCGGCAGTTGTTTGTAGCTTGAAAGTTCGTTGCGGGCTAAATCTGTGATGACTTCTTCGTGGGTTGGGCCAACACAAAAGTCGCGTCCGTGACGGTCTTTAAGGCGTAATAATTCGCCGCCGTATTCAAACCAGCGTCCGGTTTCTTGCCATAATTCTGCTGGTTGAACCGCAGGCATAAGTACTTCGAGGCCTTGGGCTTTGTTCATTTCTTCACGGACGATGGCTTCTACTTTACGCAAGGTGCGTAAACCTAAGGGCAGCCAGGTGTATAAACCTGAAGCGAGTTTACGAATCATACCGGCACGCAGCATTAGCTGGTGGCTGATCACCACAGCATCCGTAGGGGTTTCTTTTACGGTAGCGATTAAGAATTGTGTTGCGCGCATAATGTTGGGCTCTCGATTCATCGAAAATGAGGGGAATTTTATCGGTGAATTCTAATGCTTTTCCGCCGGTGCTGCAATGAGAGCAGCATTATTGCAACGCTTGGGTTTTATTGTTGGTCATTGTTGCGAATTGCACTGAATTGCTTTTAGAAGCACTGGTATTCAGCGCTTAAAGCTATAAAATGAATTTAAATTATTCAGTCTGGTTATTACCGTGTCGTTAAGCCTTTTACAACAGTTACAAGCAGGGCAGCTTACTTCTGCCTATCGAGCGAGCCAACAATTAGAGCCGATTACTCGGTTGGATTTATCAGCCGAGCTTAGTGAGTTTCCGATGGAAATTTTGGCGTTGGCCGATTGTCTTGAGGTGTTGGATTTATCGAATAATAAATTGTCTGAATTGCCAGCTGATTTTGATCGATTACAAAATCTACGTATTTTATTTTTAACCAATAATCTTTTTACTCATATACCCGCTATTTTAGCCGCTTGCCCTAACTTAGAAATGATCAGTTTTAAATCTAATAAGGTTTCTGTTGTGGCAGAAGAGGTTTTTCCTGTAACTACGCGCTGGTTGATTTTGACTGATAATCAGATCGAACGCTTGCCCAACTCAATGGGTAAGTTATTGGGTTTGCAAAAGTTAGCGCTGGCAGGAAACTTATTATCTGATTTACCGCGGTCGATGAAGGCGTGTAAAAATCTTGAGCTGGCACGTTTATCGGCGAATAAATTTACTCGTATGCCTGACTGGTTGTTTAAGTTGCCTAAGTTGGCTTGGTTGGCATTTTCGGGCAATGAATTTAATCGTGTTGAAGAGGATGATCAACTCACTAATCGCATTCTTGAGGTGCCTTTGGCCGATATTCAATTAGGCGATGTTTTGGGTGAGGGTGCGTCGGGATTAATTTATCAGGGTGAATGGATTAAACAGCCAGAAAGTTTGCGCGGCACCGATAAGGTTGTGGCGGTAAAAATATTTAAGGGTACTGTCACCAGCGATGGTTATGCGCAAGATGAATTAGAGTGTTGTTTGAATGCCGGTGAGCATAAAACTTTGGTGAAGGTGGTGGCTCAGCTTGATCAATCTCACGAAGACAGAAGCGATGCAGAAAAGCGTTTGGGATTAGTAATGCAGCTAATACCTAGCCATTATATTAATTTAGGTATGCCGCCTTCGTTGCAAACTTGCACGCGTGATACTTTTAAAGACGGTACGGTTTTTGATGTGACGACGGTGGCGAAAGTCGCAGTGCAAATGGCCGAGGTAATGACTCACTTGTATGCTTGCGGTATTAGTCATGGTGATGTGTACGCTCACAATACGATGATTAATAAAGCGGGTGATGTGCTGTTTGGTGATTTTGGTGCGGCGACGAATTTAGCAAGCTTAGTGGATTCGCAAACAGCCTTGATTGAGCGTGTAGAAGTGCGAGCTTTTGGTAATTTATTAGACGATTTGTTGAATTTGTGTGTGATTGATTATGATCTAGAACAGGTTGAACGCTTTGAAAATGAAACTCAATTGTTTGCCCTGTTGAGCGATTTAAAAGAGCGTTGTTTGCAAGAAGAGGTAAGCCAGCGTCCTGATTTTGCCGAAGTTGTTACTGCGTTAACTGTTGCGGCTTCTTTCATGATGACATGAGATAATTTCACTGGCTATTTATGCGCTTAGCTTTAACACTATGTGCGGCTAAATGTTTGATGACTTTTTGATGACTTTAGCGTTTAACAACAGTATTAGAGCAATTGATTTATGACAGCAGTAAACACAAAAGAAAAAATTTTAGAGCACCGTATAGAGGTATCTAAAACGGTTATTACTAAAGCGGTATTTCCGGAGACGACAAACCATCATGATACGCTTTTTGGTGGTACGGCGATGCAGTGGATGGATGAGGTGTCGTTTATTGCGGCCAGTCGTTTTTCACGTAAACGCATTGTAACGGTTAGCAGCGATAAGATTGATTTTAAGCATCCGGTGCCGGCGGGAACCATTGTTGAATTAACCGCCCGTGTTGTTGAGGTTGGGCGCACTAGTTTAAAAGTGGAAGTGAATATGCTGGTCGAAAGTTTGTACGCTGATGGTCAGGAAAAAGCGATTACAGGTAATTTTACCTTTGTCGCTATCGACGAAAACATGAAGCCAACTGCAATTTTACCAGACGATTTATTAATCGCTTCTTCTGACTAATATTGCAGTTAGCGGTTTGCTTAGCGCTTTAGTTATTGCGCGCTAGACATAAAGTCTTGAAACACTTCAGCACTTTCTTGTGGTACTTCTAGCATAGGTAAGTGACCCACATCTTCAAAAATATGCAGTTGCGCATGAGGTATTAATTGCTTAAATGCGGCGGCTGCAGATACATCTAAAACTCGATCTTCTTTACCCCACATAATTAATGTTGGCAGTTTGTTTTTTGCCATGATTGTTTTAATTTTAGTGTCAAAATCTTCTTCTTGTAGACGTTCTTTTGTGGACACCATGTCGTTGAATATTTTTGAGTTAATTGCTTCACGCGCTAATGTTTTGCGTAAAAAAGCGGGTTTTAATGGCCAAGGTAAGAAAGGGGGCTGGCTCATGGTTAGGTCCATACGAAATTCAAAACTTTCTTCATCGTTAGCAATTAAGGGGTTTTTTCCTTTTGCTAATATTTTGAAGTATTCGCTTTGTGTATCACCATCGATACCAGCGGAATTCATTAGGGTTAAACTTTGAATTTTGCTGGGGTGAGTTAGGCTGTAAAGCAGGCTAATGGCTCCACCCATTGAGCTTCCGACTATGTGAAAAGAATCAATCTTGAGACCGTTAAAAAAAGCTTCTAGACGATCGGCTTGTTCGATTAAATCGTAGTTGGTTACCATTGAACGATCGGAATCGCCATGACCGGCTAGGTCGACGGCGATGACTCGGTATTTTTCGTCGAGTGCATCGGTGAAACGAATCCAGGTGTCTTTGTTAGAAGAAAAACCATGCACAAGAATAATGGTTTCACTGTTTCCGGCACTATTTTCGACACTGCTTGCTCTTTCCATGTAGGTAAGATTAACGTCGCCTGCGGGTGCAACCTTTACTTCTAGGCCAGCACTGTCGCGAGCCATGTTGATGGCTCGATCAAATAAGTTGTCTTGTTGTTTAATGGTACAGCCTGAGAATACTAAGGTGCTACTCAGCACGATTAGGGTGCTGATGTGCTTTAATTTTTTTATCATTTTTTAGTTATCTTTTAATTATTTTTTAGTTATCTTTTGTGTGTTTTTAATGGTCGAGTTTGTTTTTTTATATGTGTTTTTTATTTGTGTTTTTTGTACGTTGTTTTTTTGTTTAGATGAGCGATTTTGCCAGTTTAACCAAACTATCAATATTAGGGATAATGTTTTCTTCATCTAATAATTGGTTAGGTTGATAGGCGAGTAGCATGCCATTGCTAATTTCAATGTGAAGGTGCGGATATGCCAAAATCCACTGGTTTAGTGCTTGGCGAGCAAGTATTTGTTCTATAAATATCTCTACTAAAGCTAGGTTGTTGGTGTAAAGATCGTGATGAGTAAAGGCGAAATGTTGGGGCAATCGTACCAATTTCTGTAGGGTGCGAATGCGCTCAAAGTAGGCTTTGTTAACCCCTGTGTGTTGTTTATTTTCTTCTGTTTTTGCCTGTGGAGAGAGACAAAAATGCAAATTAAAAAATTTATCCGGTAAATTTAATGCAACTAAAATAGCACTGCAATTGTGTATGCCCATAGGTTCGATTGCTCGACAATCGAATACATTAAAACCAATGCCTTTGCTGCTGTTGTCGGCGCTTATAATATGACGAAATATAATATTTTGGCTGTAGTTGAGTAAACCAAAGTTAGCTTGTTTGATGGTGTCGTTAAAGTTAATAAATTCTTGGTATTGCCAGTTATTGTTTTGACAAAGAGTACGAATTTTTTGGCTACGACTGTTTTTGGCCATCATCATTAACAACACAACGACAACGGTAATACTGCTTAAAATAAGAAAGGCGAATAACAGCTGCAATTTGAGCTCCGTTAGCGTTAAGATATGGCATTTATTTGATTCAAAATTATTATTGATAGAGTTTACCATGTCTAAAACTCCCGCTAACAAAAAATCCGCTAAATCTCCAAGTAAGCCTTTAGCTAAAAAAGCAGCTCGCGTTTTAGCAGAAGAGCTACTTTGCCACGACGGTGTTTCTAAAATTGGCTTAATGACGCTGAATTCTGAAAAAACCATGAATGCTGTTGATCTAGAAATGATCAATTTGATTGATAATATTTTTGCGCGCTGGCAAGCGGATGACAGTATTGTGGCTATGGTAATGCGCGGTGCGGGTGATAGAGCTTTTTGTGCGGGTGGTGATATTCGCCAGCTTTACGACAGTATGACGCTGGCGCAATCAGAAGATACGGATGTGCCTGCTTATGAGTATGCGGATGCATTTTTTAGTGCGGAATACAGCAAAAACTATCGTGTGCATTTAATGGGTAAGCCGCTGATTGCATGGGGTAATGGTTTTGTGATGGGCGGTGGCTTGGGTTTGTTTGTGGGTGCTAATCATAAGGTGGGTACCGAGAACTTAAAGTTAGCTTGGCCAGAGATCAACATTGGTTTGTTTCCGGATGTGGCTGGCAGTTATTATTTAAGCCGATTACCTGCGCCGCTGGGGCATTGGATGGGGCTAACAGGCAGTCAGATGAATGCGCTAGACTGCCAGCAGGCGGGGTTGGTCAATTATTGTTTGCCTAATCATAGTTTGGAGCAGTTAATAACTGATTTATGCCAGCAACCTTGGCAGCGAAACAAAGCAATGAATAACCAGTTTGTGCGCAAGTTATTGCAAAAAACTGAGCGTGAGTCTGATTCTGATATTTTCCCAGTTTCTAATTATCAGTCGGCTAAGGCTGCGATTGAGGCGATATTTGATGGGGTTCAATCGCGCCGAGATTTAACCTTTAAAGATAATAAAGTGGCTCTTGAACTTATTCATCAGCGCTTTACCGCTAACCGTTTAAACGAGGCTGATGATGTGTGCGAGGGCAGCAGCGATTGGTTTAAAAAAGGCCGTAATAATTTTTTATCCGGTTGCCCAGCAACGGCGCATTTAGTGATGCAGCAATTACAGTTTGGTCGCAAGATGACGTTAAAAGAAGTTGCTATGTGGGAATTGACCATGGCTATGCAGTCGGTAAGGCACCCAGACTTTGCTGAGGGTGTGCGTGCTATGGTGGTGGATAAGGATTATGCGCCTAAGTGGCAGCATAGCTCGATTGCTGATGTACCTGAAGAGTGGGTTAAGGGCTTTTTTGAGCCCTTGTGGAACAGGGGTGAACATCCTTTTTCTGATTTGTGATCAATTAAGCTGAAACTCTGTATTCGAAGACATCGTGGGCAATGTCCAGTTCTATTTGGATATGGTTAAACGATTCTTCAATGCTGGCGCTGTGCCAACCAAGGCGATCAAGTGCTGAAATATCTTTCCAGGGTATTTGTTGTTCGGCTGGGCAAACGCGGTTATTAGCAATGGTTACTAGATCACAAAGATCAATCCGGCTTACATAGCGATTGTTGTTTTGATAGCTTAATGGAATGTCGGATATGGTGCGCGGAAATTGCCATTTGGTTAAAATGCTTTCCCCTAGCATGGGATGAATATCGGTTAATGCGATTTCTAATTCTTCTTGGCTGTAACGATCGCTGCCATCGGCCAGTGCGATGATCGGTAAACAGCCAATTTTGTGCAATAAACCTGCTAAAAATGCTTCTTCTGGTACCAGTTTGGTTTTGTTAGCTAATACATAACACAAGCAAGCAACTTCTAGGCTTTGCTGCCAAACTTGGCGCATTTTTTTTATCGATTCGGGCTTTTTGCTATTAAATAACTGACGGGTCGATAAGCTAATTGCGAGTTTGCCGCAGTAGTTTATCCCCAGCAAGCTAATCGCCTTACTTAAATCGGCGACTTTTACTTCTCGCCTTACGAGCGGGCTGTTAGCAATGCGAAGTAGATGTGCTGTGGTGGCAGGGTCGTGCTCTATGATTCTGGCTAGGCCCAGAACGTCTAGGTTTGGGTCTTTTTCACTTTGGCGAATACGTAGAGCAACTTCTGGCAGTGTGGGCAGTTTTAAGGTGTTGCTTTCAACGGCTTTCATGATGTCTGATGCTAGCTTGTTCATCTGCTTTACCCTCCGAGCGCATCTTGAGTTTCACTGATTTCTTCACTCATGTTTTCCATGTCGGATATGAATGTGCTGGGGTCTAAGCCTAAGCGATCAAACGATGATATCTTACTCCAATCGAGTTGTGTGTATGGGTGTTTACTGCCCGCATAGCTTTGTAGAGTCGCTACTTGGACGATGTCGGCATAGTCAACCTGATCGTTGCTGCGATCAAACTTTAAGTAGTGCTTGGGCACACCGATTAATGATTGTGGAAAATCCCACTTTTTAAGAATGTAGCTGCCTAATGATGGGTGTAAAACCGACAAGACCTTGCTTAGTGCAAAGGCGTCGTTAAGCAGTGATTCGTTATTTTCGGCAAATGCTAATATAGGCAGTTTACCAATTTGATGGGTTAACCCTGCTAATAAGGCTTGGTCGGGTTGCAGATTGGTAAAATGACGAGCCAGTACTTGGCTGCTGGCAGCAATTTCTATGCTTTTTGACCAGGTTGCTCGCATGTGTTTGTCAACGACATCGCTGGTGGCTTGAAACATTTGTTCCATAGCCAGTCCCATTGCTAGGTTGCTGGTTAAGTTGATGCCTAAGCGAGAAACAGCGGTGGTGAGATCGGATACCGGCATGGTGGTGCGGATCAATGGGCTGTTTGCGACCTTGATCATGCGTGCACTTAATGCTGCATCTCGACTTAGGATGGATGTGAGGTCGGAGATACTTGAATTAACATCTTCAGCGATGTCTCTTACTTGTAAGGCAATTTCTGGCAGGGTCGGCAAAACCAGTTCATCGCTTTCGATGGCTTGGATAATTTCTTGCTTGATTTGTGTTACCAATGGAATTGTCATGTGTATTCTCTGACCTTTCATCTCTGGTTTTAAGCGGTCATTTCTTCAGTATAGGGGAGGTTCTGCAAGCTGAGTGAAATTTCCTGTGTTTCGTCTAGATAAAGAACTTGTTCTGGGGCGCTGGTGTTTAGCACCGCCAATACATGCAGTGTTGCGCAAGTGTCGGAGTCTACTTGCTGGCGGCTGAACAATATTGGCCCTTGGTTTTTGCCTTCTTCGTTATATAGCGCATCTAGTTGCAGGTCTTTGTGGTTGGTTTGGTTTAGGTCTGTGCGGTAGTAGTACAGTGCTTTTTTGGCTTTGCCTAGGTATTGCAAACGAGCAATGATTTCTTGGCCGGTGTAGCAGCCTTTATTGAAACTGATGCCGTTTATATGATGTTGGTTGATGTGCTGAGGAATCCATTCTTCGGTTTGCTCGGCGTCTAGGTAGTAAAGACCGTCTTTTATATCGGCAAGTCGCCATTGCAGTGTTGGCGACCAGTTAAATTGTGCGGGTGTAAAGCTGTCATCATTAGGGCAAATCACTATGCGGCGTTGTGGGTTGAGTTCAATAACCTGTTGGCTGCTAATCTGTGGTGCATTTTGATACGACCATTGGCCCAAAATTACATGAGTTTGTGAGCAGTTTTCGAGGGTGGTTTTGAAAAAAACCTTATATTTTTGTAGGTGTTTTTCCAGTATTTTCGCGCTTTCGCTGGGCATGATTAGCCAGTAACTTTCACCGTCGAAACTGATGTTGAAGTTAGCAACTGTTCGCCCTTTGGCATTGCAGCAAGCTCCGTACCGAAAGGTATTTTGGTTAATTTCTGACAGGTTGCAGGTCAGCTGACCTTGTAAAAAACGCTCGGCATCTGGGCCATAAACTTTTAACGCAGAAAATTGATTTAGCCAGCATGTTGTTGCTTTTTCGGTGTTGGTTGCTGGGGCTAATTCGGTTTTTGAATTGGTTTCTGCATTGGTTTCTGCATTGGTTTCTGAATTGTTTAAAGAAATGCCAGGAAGGTAATCACCCCAAGCATCGATTGCACCTGATTGTTCTAGTGCTGTACTAAAAACCATAGTATTGTCCTTGTGTTGAACATGAGTAGTACATAGGCGAATTGTTTTTAAGATTTAATGCTTTTGAATATAAGCCATTTTACGCGATAAATCTCGATTACTCGACCAATCCTCTCTGTGGATTGTGTTTTGTCTGTTGTATAATGGCGCAACTGATTTTTTGGAGAATGACCGTGAGCGAAAATCTCGACCATAAGCGTGTAATGTGGCATTGCCGTCGGGGCATGTTAGAGCTAGACGTTTTATTATTACCATTCTGCCGAGAAGAATATTCATCTTTAAGTGCAGAAGATCAAGCAAAGTTTGTTGACTTGATTGCGTGTGAAGATCCGGATTTGTTTGCTTGGTTTATGCAGCAAAGTGTGGCAGAGAATCCTAACCATGCCTACATGGTTGATAAAATTTTGAGTGCAGGAAAAATCCAGCTTTAACGTCTTTTTTGTCGGAGCAGCATCTCATGGAAGAGAGCGAATCCCTTGATATATTTCTTCAGCCTTCGCGGCGCTTATTGTTTTTTAGTGCGCTATTTGTTGTTACTTGCATACTCCTCCTATTGACTATCCCGTTAAGTTTTCAGTATAAAATTTTGATGTTTTTGGTTATGGCCATTGGGATCAGTGTCGAATTAAGACGAACTGTTTTTTTAATGAGTTCACGTAGCATTATTCGCATTGGTTATGACGGTGGTGTTGCTGATAAGCATGGCCATGTCAGTGATGTTTGTTGGTGGTATCAGTGTCGTGCAGGGGAAAAGGTTTATGCGCCGTTAGGGTCGGGCAGCCGAGTTTGGGCACAGTGGGTCGCTTTGGATTTTAGTCGTTGGCCTTGGCAGTGGGGATTGTCTGTGGTGGTGGCTCGCGATAGCGTTGAGCAGCCTGATGACTTTCAACGCTTAAAGCGAGTTTTGCGCAGTTAGTAAATATTTATTCTGTTTAATGGTCGTTTTACAGTTCACCCAGCTCTTTGAGGTATTTGGGTGTTAATACGGTATCAAAGGCACGGGGTAGTGCCTTGGGGTAATCTAATGAGTAGTGCAAGCCGCGACTTTCTTTTCTAAGCAGTGCTGAGCGTATAATGACATCGGCAACATCCACTAGGTTGCGCAATTCGAGCAGGTCACTGCTAACTCTATAATTACTGTAAAACTCTTGGATTTCTTCGCGTAATAACTTAACCCGATGCTTGGCGCGAACTAAGCGCTTAGTAGTACGCACAATGCCTACGTAATCCCACATAAAGCGTCTTAGTTCATCCCAGTTGTGAGCAATGACTACGGCTTCGTCAGAATCGGTTACTTGGCTATCATCCCAGTCGGGTATGGCGGGTAAATCAGCACCTGCCGTTATGTTTTTGCTGATTTCTGCTGCAGCTGCGCGGGCAAAAACCAAGCATTCAAGTAATGAGTTACTCGCCAAGCGATTAGCTCCGTGTAAGCCGGTATGGGCTGTTTCGCCAATCGCGTACAAACCTGGAATGTCGGTTCTCCCAGCGGTGTCGGTGACAACGCCGCCACAGGTGTAGTGGGCGGCAGGTACTACGGGAATGGGTTTTTTGGTGATATCAATGCCCAGTTCTAAGCAACGTTTGTAGATGTTGGGAAAGTGGCTAATGATAAAGTCTTTGTCTTTGTGGCTGATGTCTAGATATAAGCAATCAGCACCTAGGCGTTTCATTTCGTGGTCAATAGCACGAGCAACAATGTCGCGCGGGGCTAATTCACCCCGTTTATCAAATTTATGCATGAAGCGCTTGCCGTTGGGCAGTAATAAATGCCCGCCTTCGCCACGCACCGCTTCGGTGATTAAAAAAGATTTGGCTTGTGGATGGTATAAGCAGGTGGGATGAAATTGATTGAATTCCATGTTGGCTACTCTACAGCCCGCTCGCCATGCCATTGCGATGCCGTCGCCGGAGGCTCCGTCTGGGTTGCTGGTATAAAGGTAGGCTTTGCTAGCGCCACCGGTTGCTAATACCACAGAGCTGGCGGTGATAACTTCGACTTCACCGCTGGCTTTGTTTAAAAAGTAGGCACCAAAGCAGCCTTGTTGTTTGTTGCCGAGTTTTTCACCTGTAATCAGGTCGACGGCAATGTAATCGGTTAGCAGGTGAAGATTGGGCTTGGCTTTAACAGCTTTTTGTAAGGTGTCGGATATGGCGATACCGGTTGCATCGGCGGCGTGAATGATTCGACGCACGCTATGCCCGCCTTCGCGGGTAAGATGAAAATCTTCGCTGTTGTCGAGATGATCAAAGGGTACGCCTAGATCGATTAACCACTGAATGGCAGAAGTGCTGTGTTCTACGGTATGGCGAACGCTGGGTTCGTGGCATAAACCTGCACCGGCATTGAGGGTATCGGCAACATGGGCTTCGACGGTGTCTTCTTGGTCAAGAACGGCAGCTACACCCCCTTGTGCCCAGCGGGTTGAACCGGCATCTAGGCTGTCTTTGCTCACGATCGCGGCTGATAGATTATCAGGGAGTGATAGACCTAAGGTCAAACCTGCGGCGCCGCTGCCGATAATTAAAACGTCAAAGGTATGCTTTAGACTCATTGCTTGGGCTCTTTGTAGAATGCTCTTTATGAACTGCTTTTTATGTACTGCTTTTTATGTGGTGCTCTGATTCGCTAATAAAGCACTAGCAAAGCACTATAATGTAATGTGGTTTTAATTGGCAGTATTAATATAATTCTGCAAAAGACTCTGCTGGTGTAATATGTTTGAACTATTTTTCATTTCATAACTCAATGACTTAACAAGTCTGTATTCAAACCTTAGCTGACCCGTATTTTGTTGGCAGTGCTTTGGGAGTATGAGTTATGAGTAACGTGGCTTTTGTGCTGCAGCAATCAACAACAACGGATCACCTTATGAGTGACAACCCGCAAACAGACCAGCAGCTGGTAAGCCGAGTTCAAAAAGGGGATCGTCGTGCGTTTGATTTATTGGTTATTAAGTATCAGCCGAAAATTTTATCGTTAGTTGGGCGTTTTGTGTATGACTCGTCAGAGTGCCAAGATGTTGCCCAAGAGGCTTTTATCAAAGCTTATCGAGCTTTGCCTAATTTTCGCGGTGACAGTCAGTTTTATACTTGGCTTTATCGCATTGCGGTCAATACCGCAAAAAATTATTTAGTGAGTCGTGGTCGTAAAACTCCCACCCAAGGCGTTAACCCTGATGATGCTGAAAATGTTTATCAAGATGTCGCTTTTCAAGACAGTGCAACTCCAGAGCGGATTTTACAAAGAGATCGGCTAAAAGAAGTGGTATTTACCGCGATTGCTGATTTGCCAGAAGAATTAAGAATCGCGGTGTCGTTACGCGAGATGGATGGAATGAGTTACGAAGAAATTGCAGAAGTAATGGAGTGTCCTATTGGCACTGTTCGTTCTCGTATTTTTCGTGCTCGTGAAGCCATTGAAAAAAAGATGCAACCTTATTTAGAAGCTACTGCCTAATTGGGCAGTCTTATTAGATTTGTTGCTAACGATTTAGTTGGAGCAGGTGAGCGAGATAGCTTGGTGTGAGAGCGGAGAAAACAATGAACGATAGAAATAAAGAATCTTTGTCGGCTTTAATGGATGGTGAAGCTGATGAGCTTGAGATTCGCCGTATTTTAAATCAACTCGATAATGATGAGTCGTTGCGCGAGCATTGGAAGAATTATCATTTAATGGGTTCGTTGATGCGCGATGAATCTCATGACAGTTTAGATTTAACTCAGGGTATTAATAATGTTTTAGACGGCAAGACCTCGTCTGATACAGCCTTTGCCGCGACTGATACTGTCGAGTTTAATGCTAAGTTGGCTGATGGTGCTGGGCAGCAAATGCTGGGCCAAGAAGATTTGCTGCCTTTAGGGAAAAAAAGCTCACGCTTTGCTTTTATGCGCACGCCGTTAACTTCGGTTGCCGTCGCTGCTTCGGTAACCTTGGCGGTATTGTTGGGGGTGCAGTCGATTGATCCTTCGCTTGATCCTAGTGGTTTAGGTTTACAGTCACCGGCTGAGCTAGCGTCGTCTGATTTGTCGCAACAACAAGAGCAATTGTTAACTCAGCAGCAGCAAGATGTGTTGGAGAATGCACAGCAGCAATTGCAAGAGTATGTGTTGCAGCAATCGTCAGAAAAGGACAGTGAACGTAGCGGTATGTTGCCGTTTGCGCGAGTGGTTGAGTTTGAAGGCCAAAGTGCATCAAAGTAGCGTATACGTTTGAGTGTATTAGTTGAGTCGGGTTTGTGATGAGTATGATTGAAGAGCAGGTAGTAGTAACCGCAACGACAGAGCATGGTGCTTGGATTGAAGGTGTTCAACAAAGCGCTTGCGGCAGTTGCAGTGCGAAAGCTGGCTGTGGTCAGCACACTATGAGCCAGTTAGGCAAAAAAGTAACGTTATGGTTGCCGTTTGATAATGCTAACGTGCAGGCGGGAGAAGACGTTGTCAGTTTGAAAGATTTTTTACGGGTGGGTCAGCAAGTGGTCGTAGGTTTGCCCGAGGGTGCGATTTTGCAGAGCACACTAGTATTGTACGGGGTGCCGTTAATTGCCTTGGTGTTAGGTGCTATTGTTGGTCACTCTGTTGGCGGTGAAGTGGGGTCTATTTTAACCTCGGTTGTCGCTATGTTGGTTGGTTTTAAAGTGGCAGGGCGTATGTCTGAAAATAATAAGCGCCAGTGGCAACCTCAATTTCTGCGAGATTGTCCATCTTCTGCTCTTGATTTGAGCCAAGTCGACCTTATCCATACTTCAAAGTATTAATTCAGTTCAAGTTAATTCAATTAAATTAAATGTGAGAGGAATTGTTTCGTTATGAAAAATCCCCAGCGTTATTTTTTGCGATGTGTGTTGTTTTTGACCACGGTTTTGAGCAGCACTTTTAGTATGAATGGTTTAGCTTCTTTGCCAGACTTTACGGAGTTGGTTGAAGAAACGTCACCTTCTGTGGTTAATATTGCGACGATTAAGCACGTTCACACCAATCAATACGGTGCCATGGCCGAGCGATATAATTTGCCGCAAGAAGTCCCTGAAATTTTTCGTCATTTTTTTGATCAGTTTGATCATGGTCAGCGTGGTCGGCCACCGTTTAACCAAGGCCAGCCTAAAGCTGAAAAGTCGTCCCTCGGTTCGGGTTTTATTATTTCTGCAGATGGTTATGTATTAACCAATAATCATGTTATCCAAGGCGCGGATGAAATCATTGTGCGCTTGAGTGATCGTCGTGAATTAACGGCTGAGTTAGTTGGTGCCGACGAACGGGCGGATTTGGCATTGTTAAAGGTTGAAGCGCGTGGTTTGCCCGAGGTTGATTTAGGCGATTCGGATGATTTAAAGGTGGGCGAGTGGGTGTTGGCAATTGGCTCTCCGTTTGGTTTTGATTATTCGGTGACGGCGGGTATTGTCAGTGCTCTTGGTCGCAGTCTTCCTAACGAAAGTTATGTGCCTTTTATTCAGACTGATGTGGCGATTAATCCGGGTAATTCTGGTGGCCCATTGTTTAATTTAGATGGCGAAGTTGTTGGTATTAATTCGCAGATTTATACCCGCTCTGGTGGCTTTATGGGAGTGTCATTTGCCATTCCTATTAGTGTTGCGATGAATGTTGCTGATCAGTTAAAAGAGAAAGGTAAGGTTAGCCGAGGCTGGTTAGGGGTTATTATCCAAGAAGTGAATAAGGATCTAGCGGAATCATTTGGTTTAAAGAAAGCTCAAGGTGCTTTGGTGGCGCAGTTGTTACCGAATAGCCCAGCGGAAGCGGGTGGTTTAAAAAGCGGCGATATTATTACCGCTTTTAATGGCCAAGAAATTAACTTATCCAGTGACTTGCCTCATCGAGTTGGTCGCATTAAGCCGGGAACTTTGGCTAAGTTAAATATTGTGCGCAATGGTAAAGCAAAGGTGATCGAGTTAGAAATTGGTGCCTTGCCCGATACGGATGAGCAAATTATGGCATCCGCGGCTAAAATCACCCCGAAAGAAAACCGTTTAGGTGTGGCTGCTGTAACGCTTAATGCAGAGCAGGTTCGTCAATACGGCGAAGGTGTGATGGTTGAGCGTGTTGAGCCCGGAAAAGCGGGTGCTTTGGCGGGGCTGGTGCGCGGTGATGTGATAACCATGATCCATGGTCAGCGAATTACTTCGGTTGATACCTTTAACAAGGTTGTTGAGGGTTTGCCTAAAGGTCGATCTGTGCCGATGCAAATCATGCGTCGTGGTTCGGCCATGTTTATTCCACTGCGCTTGCAGGAATAATAAAAAATAAGGCTATGAAACGATCTTCATAGCCTTATTTCCCCATTTCTAGTAGACTTCTGCGCTATTTAATCGTTGTCTGTGACAGGTATTCTTTGGTGAGTAAGCTTAACCATATTCGTAACTTCTCTATTATTGCCCATATTGACCATGGTAAATCTACTTTGGCTGACCGTTTTATTCAGCATTGTGAGGGTTTAACCAACCGTGAAATGCAGGCGCAAGTGCTTGATTCTATGGATATCGAGCGTGAGCGCGGTATTACCATTAAAGCGCAAAGTGTTACCTTAAATTATAAGGCGCAAGACGGTGAAATTTATCAGCTTAATTTTATTGATACACCAGGCCACGTTGACTTTAGTTATGAAGTTTCACGTTCGTTAGCAGCCTGTGAAGGTGCTTTGCTGGTGGTAGATGCCGCACAAGGTGTTGAAGCTCAGTCGGTAGCCAATTGTTATACCGCGATTGAACAAGGTTTAGAAGTTGTTCCGGTATTGAACAAGATGGATTTGCCACAGGCAGATCCTGATCGTGTTGCTGAAGAAATTGAAGAAATTATTGGCATCGATGCCTCTGAAGCCGTTCGTTGTTCTGCTAAGAGTGGCTTGAATATTGAAGGGGTTTTAGAAGAAATTGTTCGTTTGATTCCTTCTCCTGCCGGTGATCCAGACGGCGATTTGCAGGCGTTAATTATTGACTCTTGGTTTGACCCTTATTTGGGCGTTGTGTCTCTGGTAAGAATTACTAATGGTACTTTGAAAAAAGGCGATAAGATCCGCATAAAATCTACGGGCCGTGACCACGGCGCTGATGGTGTGGGTATCTTTACGCCTAAGCGTACGCCAACCGGTGTTTTGCGTGCCGGTGAAGTGGGTTATATGGTTGCCGGTATTAAAGATATTCACGGCGCACCTGTGGGCGATACCATTACTCATACCAAAACTCCTGAAGTTGCATCATTGCCAGGTTTTCAAAAAGTTAAACCGCAGGTGTATGCCGGTTTATTTCCTATTAGCTCTGATGATTTTGAAAACTTTCGCGATGCGCTTGATAAATTATCCCTTAACGATGCATCGTTGTTTTTTGAACCAGAAAGTTCTGATGCGTTAGGTTTTGGGTTCCGTTGTGGCTTTTTGGGTATGCTGCACATGGAAATTATTCAAGAGCGTTTAGAGCGTGAATACAATCTTGATCTTATTACCACAGCACCAACGGTGATTTATCAGGTAGAAAATCGTAAAGGTGAAATCTTAGAAATTGATAACCCTTCTAAGTTACCCGATTCTGGCACCATTGAAGAAATGCGTGAGCCGATTGCCGATGTGAGTATTTTGGTGCCACAAGAGTTTTTGGGTAATGTAATTTCTTTGTGTGTGGGCAAGCGTGGTCTGCAAAAAGATATGCAGTACGTGGGTAAGCAGGTTTCATTGACCTATCAAATTCCGATGGCCGAAGTGGTGATGGATTTCTTTGATCGCTTAAAATCAGTTAGCCGTGGTTTTGCATCGTTGGATTACAGTTTTAGCCATTTTGCACCTGCGCCATTAACGCGTTTGGATATTTTGGTGAATGGCGAGCGTGTTGATGCGTTAGCGGTTATTTTGCATACTGATAATGTGCGCAGCCGTGGTCGTGCCTTAACTGAAAAAATGAAAGAATTGATTCCGCGCCAAATGTACGATGTTGCGATTCAGGCGGCTATGGGTGCACAAGTTGTGGCACGTACTAACATTAAAGCCATGCGTAAGAATGTAACGGCAAAATGTTACGGTGGTGATATTAGCCGTAAGAAGAAATTGTTACAGAAACAGAAAGACGGTAAAAAACGTATGAAGCAGATTGGTAACGTTGAGATTCCTCAGTCTGCTTTCTTAGCTGTACTAAAAGTGGATGATTAATGATGTTTAATAAAAGTAAATTGCAATCTGCTTATGGCGCAAATGGTTTGAAACAACAATCGGGCGTGTCGTTAATTTCGATACTCGCGTTTTTGGTTTTGTTGATATTTGCACTCAATTTTTTGGTGCGTATATTTTCTATGCACTGGGATGATCGTATTTTGGTGAGTATTTTAGATGACTTGCCCGAAGCTATGGACGCCAATACGAGTGTTAAAGAAGTGCGTAATTTAATTGATAAGCGTCTGGATATAAATCGTTTGCGCGCAATCCCAACCAATGAATTAGTAATCACTAAGCAAAAAGGCCAGATCAAGTTGATTTGGCAATACGAGCGCCGTGATCATGTGATGTCTAATGTTGATATCGCTTTGTCTTTTAATCACGAGTACAGTTATTAAACCGTGAACAATCCTTTATTAAAGCTTAGTCAGCGAATTGACTACACCTTTCAAGATACCTCATTAATTGAGCTGGCCTTAACTCACCGCAGTTGCGGTGGGAAAAACAACGAGCGCCTTGAATTTTTAGGCGACTCGATTGTTAATCTTGTGATCGCCGAAGCGTTATTCCATAAATTTCCCGAAGCTAAAGAAGGCAAGTTAAGTCGCTTGCGTGCGCGCATGGTTAAAGGCGTGACATTGGCAGAATTGGCGCGTGATTTTGGTTTGGGGGATTTTTTGAATTTAGGTACCGGAGAGATGAAAAGCGGTGGTCATCGCCGTGAGTCTATTTTAGCCGATACGGTTGAAGCTATTATTGGTGCCATTTATTTAGATTCGGATATGGCGACGGTAAAAACTAAAATTTTACAGTGGTATCAATCGCGTTTGCAGATGTTAACGTTAAATGACCCGCTTAAAGATCCTAAAACTCGCTTGCAAGAACATTTGCAGGGTAACCAAAAGCCGTTACCCAAATACGATGTGTTGAGTATTGCCGGTAGCGCGCACGAGCAATTGTTTAAAGTGAGTTGTGCGGTTAACGATTTAGAAAATCCCATTGTCGGCAAAGGTGCTAGCCGACGTATCGCCGAGCAAGAAGCTGCGGCACAAGCGTTAAAGCTTTTGGGCATAGAACTAAAAGCAGGTGAGGAATGAGTATCTTGGACAATAATACCGAACAAACGGCAGAGCGTTCTGGCTATGTTGCCATCGTTGGTCGCCCAAATGTCGGTAAATCGACACTGCTGAATTATATCTTGGGTCAAAAACTCAGTATTACGTCGCGTAAACCGCAGACTACTCGCCATAAAATTATGGGGATTAAAACCGAAGACGATGTTCAAGTTGTTTATGTTGATACCCCAGGAATGCACGACAACCACGATAAAGCCTTGAATCGCTACATGAATAAAGCGGCGCTTACCGCCGTTAAGGATGTGGATGCGATTGTGTTTATGATTGATCGCACCAAGTGGACCAGTGAAGACGAAATGGTTCTAAAGTCTTTACAGTACGTTAAGTGCCCGGTTATTTTGGCAGTGAATAAAGTTGATTTTTTAGCGGATAAAGAAGACTTGCTGCCTCATCTGCAAAAGCTGGATGAAAAAGGTAAGTTTGCTCACATTGTGCCGATGAGTGCTAAATCGGGCCACAATGTTGATCGTTTAGAAAAGATTATTGCTAGCTTTATTCCTGAAGGTGGTCATTTTTATCCAGAAGATCAGATTACTGATCGTAGTTCACGTTTTTTAGCCGCTGAGCTAGTGCGTGAAAAAATCATGCGTCAGTTGGGTGATGAATTGCCTTATTCTATGACGGTAGAAATTGAAGAATTTCGTTACGAAGATAATCTATTGGTTATCAGTGCGGCTATCTTGATCGACCGTCAAAGCCAAAAGCGTATTATTATTGGCGAAAAAGGCAGTCGTATTAAGCAAATTGGTCGTGATGCGCGTTTGGATATGGAAGAGATGTTCGATTGTAAGGTGATGCTGAATACTTGGGTTAAAGTTAAAGCGGGTTGGGCCGACAGTGAACGTGCTTTGAAAAGTTTAGGCTATGATGGCTTAGATTAATTAACCTTGTTATATACGATTTATTAGTCTCTTTTTGTTATTAAGGCAGGTCGTTAAGCTGTGCAAAATAGTTCTAATCTTACCTATTATGTTTTGCATCGCCGCCCATACCGAGAGAGTAGTCAAATCATTGATTTGTTTTGTGAAAAGCAGGGACGCTTTTCTGCACTGCATCGAGTCAATAAAAAACAGCCTGCGTTACAGCCTTTTACTCCTTACCAAATGCAATTCTCTGGTCGTGGTGACTTAAAATATTGTCAGCATGTCGAAGTACGTTATCCCAGTATTTATGCTTCTAGTTCATCTGCCGAAAATGGTGCCCCAGTTAAAGGGCAGTTGTTAAAAGGCCGTAATTTATATTGTGGCTTTTATTTAAACGAATTGATCATGCGATTAACTTGGAAGGATGAGCCACAGCCAGAGTTGTATCAGGTTTATCAACAAACGTTATTGGGTTTATTGCAGTTAGAAAATGATTTGCAATCTGAGCCTTTATTGCGTCGTTTTGAGTTTCACCTTTTGGCTATTTTAGGCTACCAATACAATTGGCAGCAAGACAGTGAATGCCATGATATTCAGCCGGATCAGTTTTACAGTTTTGATCCCTTTGCGGGGTTTACTCGGTTATCAAGTCAGGTGTTGGCGCATGCTCAGTGGCAGGGTTTGTCTGTGGGAAAAAGATTTCCGGGTCACGCTATTTTGGCTATTGCTGCTGAAGACTGGCACCATGAGTTAAGCTGGCAAGTGGCTAAACACATTGCTAGGCTGGCGCTTAAGCCTTTGTTGGGTGATAAGCCTTTGGCCAGTCGTGAGTTGTTTCAGAAAATGTAGTGCTTCAAAGAATGTAGTGCTTCAAAAGATGCAGTTGGTTATTGCTTAACAATTGTTTCTTTAGCGAGACGCTTGTCTCGATATATACTGATGTTAAATTTTATAAATGTAAGATAAACAAGGGTGATAACAGTGACAAAGACACGGGTTTTATTAGGCGTAAATATTGATCACGTTGCGACACTGCGCCAAGCGCGGGGCACTCGCTATCCTGATCCTGTGCAAGCGGCTTTAGTGGCAGAAGAAGCCGGTGCCGATGGCATTACTATTCACCCGCGAGAAGATCGCCGTCATATTCAAACGCGCGATGTCTATGTGTTAAAAGAAGTTTTGAATACGCGTATGAACTTGGAAATGGCTGTCACTGAAGCCATGCTGGAACTGGCTGAAGAAGTTATGCCGGAGCATTGTTGCTTAGTGCCAGAAAAGCGTGAAGAGTTGACCACCGAGGGCGGTTTGGATGTTGTCGGTAATGAAGCGGCTATTAAGGCTGCTTGTGATCGTATTGCGGCCATTAATAGTGAAGCCTCTTTGTTTATCGATGCCGATAAAGCTCAGATTGATGCCGCTGTTCGATGTGGTGCTCCGGCGATTGAAATCCACACTGGCGCTTATGCTGATGCCGAAAATGCCGCACAGCAATTAGCGGAGTTAGAAATTTTAAAAGAAGGCATTGCTTATGCTGTTAAGCAGGGCTTAATTGTTAATGCTGGCCACGGTTTGAATTATCACAACGTTGAAGCCATTGCGGCGATTGAGGGTATTAACGAACTAAATATTGGTCACAGTATTATTGCTCGTGCGGTCTTTGTTGGGTTAAAAGATGCGGTGCGTGAGATGCGTGATCTAATTAATCTGGCGCAAGCCTAGTATTATAAAAATTTAACGTGTCTACAGAATTTTCAATCGTTAATAGGGCCAGTGAGTTGTGTCAAAGCAGCGCTAAGGGAGTTGGCACTGATCTATTGGATCAGCGCCGCATTGCGTGCATATTGGCTAAACCCAACGAGCGCTTTTCACAGCGAATTTTAACTGCTGATGAGTTGTTGCTGTGGGCAAAAAAATCACACAGCGTTAATTTTTTAGCTAAGCGTTTTGCAGCGAAAGAAGCGATCTCTAAAGCCTTGGGTACTGGGATTGCGCAAGGCGTGAGTTTTCAGCAAATGAATATTTATCCAGATTCATTGGGCAAACCTGTGGTTGAGTTGTCGGGTGCTGCGTTAGCGCTTATGACCGCGCTGGGCGGCCAACAGGTGTTGCTGAGCTTGAGCGACGAAGGCGATATGATCTTAGCGTTTGCAGTGATTAGTTAGCTTTTTGCTATAGCTACCCGTTCCAGTTTTTCTTGCCACGGGTTTTCTTGTGCCCAGCGCTGTATGTTAATCATGGATTCGATGGTTTGGTGATATAGCTCATCGCAATCAACCAGTTCTGAATTTTTTAACGCAGTTTCAAATTGTTCCAGTCGATTCATTAAGCAGGGGGTGCCGCAATAACGCGTTGCGCCGTGTACCTTATGAACTTGTTGTAATAATTGTTCGTGTTGTTGTGTTTGCCAATAATCGGCAATGCTTTGCAGGTCTTGCGGTAAGCTGTTGAGTAGCATAGTGAACATATCAATCGCGAGATCGAGTTTATTATTGGCTAAACGCATTGCGTATTCAGGGTCAAAGACTAGGCAGTCTTCTAGGGCGTTGTCCGCTACTGAGTTGTTGGTCAGTGCTTTCGGCTCTGGTAAGGCTGGGTGATCGATAGTTTCTTTTACTTGATACTGTTCTTGTTTAGCAGGCAGGTTGTTTGCTGCGCCATAACAGCGATAACCGGTCCAGCGTTCAATGGATTGAATTAAACGATCGTTATTGATTGGTTTAGATTGGTAGTCATTCATGCCAGCTTGCAAAATAGCGTCTTTTTCGTCGGCAATGGCGTGCGCGGTGAGCGCTATGATGGGTAATTCGGTTGATGATTTATGCAAGCGGATTAATTGCGTGGCTTCTAGGCCATTCATACCGGGCATTTGTATGTCCATGAAAATCATGTCGATATCGTGTTCTTCTATTTTCAATAAAGATTGAGGCCCAGAGTCGGCTGTGACCACAGTAATGCCCATATCTTCTAGCAGTACTTTTAATAATTTTAAGTTAGCTTCGTTGTCATCGACGGCAAGTATCGTCGGTGGGCTTATATGGCTTGCGGTATAATGGCGGTTATCGGTGTCGGGGTTAATGTTTAGGCAGCTGCATAAACTTTGAAATAATGTGCGGCTTTGTAATGGTTTATAAAGGGATTGAACCGCCCCTAATGTTTGAGCGTACTCTAGTTCTTCTGCAACTGTGCTGTTCACTAGGGCAATGATAGGAACATTAAAAGCGCTGATGTCTTTAATGAGTTGAGCGGTACTGGCAAGGTATAATTCTTTGCGACTAAGGCCAAGAATAACGGCGTTTACTGGGTCGTCGTTTTGTTGTTTGTGTAATAAGCATTGCAATAATATATCGCGGTTGTCGGTATCGCTGTATCGAACTTGCCATTGTTCCATTAGGTGAGTAATGCTCATGCGCATGGTGGCAGCTGATTCCATAATGCACACTTGCTGGCCCTGTAACTCCATCATGGGTTGAGCACTTTCCCGTGATTTTTTTAGGCTTACTGAAAATGAGAAGGTAGCGCCTTCGCCTTCTGCACTGCTTATACCAATTTCGCCTTTCATTGCATCTACGAGGTGTTGGCTGATGACCAAGCCTAAGCCAGTACCACCAAATTTACGCGTGGTGCTAGAGTCGGCTTGTGTGAAGGGTTTGAATAGTTTTTCTTGTTGTTCGCGGGTCAAGCCGATACCTGTATCGGTGATTTCAAATTTAACCGATGCTTGTTCATCGTTTTCACCCAGCAGCATGACTCTGACGGTAATGTTGCCTTGAGGGGTAAATTTAATGGCATTGGAGATGAGGTTGGTGAGTACTTGTTTAATGCGTAATGGATCACCGCTTAAAAACTGGGGAACGTCGCTGTAAATTAAACTGATTAATTCCAGTGACTTGCTTTGCGCGTCGGGGGCATTAATGGTTAATACATCTTCTAATATTTCGCGTACGTTAAAATCGACGTTTTCTAATACCAGCTTGCCAGCATCGATTTTGGATAGATCAAGTATATCGTTGATGATGGTAAGCAGGCCATTGGCGGATTTTTCGATGGTGTGTAGGTGGTCTGCTTTACGGGGATCGCTCTGATCTTTTAATAGGATGCGGGTGAAGCCTAAAATACCACTAAGAGGCGTGCGAATTTCATGGCTGATGTTGGCTAAGAAATCGGATTTTATTTGGCTGCCTTCAAGTGCTTGTTTACGAGCGATGTCTAGTTCAATATTTTGAATTTCAATGGTGTCGACGGTTTCTCTCAATTCTTGGGTGGCTTGTTCAATATTTTGTGCGTGTTCTGATTTGCTGCGTTGAATAGCAATGGCCATGGCGTTTATGCCATTTGCCAGTGTTTGAAATTCGTCATCGCTGTTTATGTGGATGCGAGTATCAATTTTACCATCGCTTATTTTGGTGACGCAGTCGACCATGTCTCTGATTGGGTTGGAAATACTGCGGCTTAAGCGGATGGCCATGACGAGGCAAATCAGTAAGGTAATTACGACAGTAATGATGCTGGTGGCTAAATGCTCGTATTTGGTTATTTGAGTTTGGTGTAACGACATTTCAATTTCAAACCAGCCCAGCAAGTCTTGAGTGACTTGTTGCTGCTTGTATTTTGGCTCTAAGCTGTTTTCTGTGATGCCGATGTTGTGTGCATAAATGGGGGCTCTAATTAGAACACTGTTGTTTGTTCTTGCGAGTTGTAATTGGTTTTCTTTGAGTTCAGTATTGCCAATATAATTAGGTATGAGTCTTGGCCCAGAGTGAGCGAGGACTTGGCCGTCTTCATTTAATATGCGAGCAGCTCTTAGGTCTCTTTCTTCGAGTAAGTTATTGGTTAGATTTTGTAGTAATTCACTATTACCCGAAATAACTCCAAATTCGCTGGTTGATGCGGCTTGTTTAACAATGGCTAAACCACGCTCTTGCAGTAAGTGATCAAGATCGCTCATGCGTTGAGCAATAAAAAACCCACCTAAAAACAGAGAAACAATCAGCCCGGGTAGTAATACCAGTAACAAAATTCGGTTTTGCAGTTTCCAGTTTTTCATTCGGTGGCCATGTTTTAGAATAAGTAAATTTCGATTCGATATTATAAATTATATAGAATCAGGATTAGAATCCAGTCTTTTGGTTATATATGGTTTGGTTATATATAATTTTACTTACTTTACTTACTAGAGTATCGAGTTATTTCCCGATACAGCTAGGTTAACCGGCAAATAGGACGCAGTTGTGAAATCCACCGCTAATTCAACAGCCATTGTATACCCAACGATTGATGCCTGCATCGGTCAAACACCTTTAGTGCGTTTGCAGCGTTTAAATCAAGGTAGCAGTAATACTATTTTATTAAAGCTAGAAGGTAATAACCCTGCGGGCTCGGTAAAAGATCGCGCCGCCTTGAGTATGATCGAAAAGGCTGAGTCGCGGGGCCAGATAGTTGCGGGAGATACGTTAATTGAAGCAACCAGTGGCAATACCGGTATTGCTCTAGCGATGGTCGCGGCAATTAAAGGTTATCGAATGATTTTAATTATGCCGGATAATTTAAGCATGGAGCGTCGTTGGGCGATGCAGGCTTATGGTGCTGAGCTGATTTTGGTTAGCCAAGAAGCCAGCATGGAAGGTGCACGAGACTTAGCCTTGGCTATGCAAGCAGAGGGTAAAGGTAAGGTGTTAAATCAGTTTGGAAATACTGATAACCCGTTGGCCCATTATGAAACCACAGGTCCAGAAATTTGGCAGCAGACTCAGGGGCAGGTTACGCACTTTGTCAGTTCAATGGGCACGACAGGCACCATTATGGGGACTTCGCGTTTCTTAAAAGAGCAAAATAAAGACATTCAAATAGTCGGTTTGCAGCCGCAAGAGGGAGCTAGTATTCCGGGCATTCGCCGTTGGCCAAAAGAATATATGCCGACTATTTTTGAGGCTTCACGAGTTGATAAGGTGATTGATATTAATCAGCAAGAGGCAGAGCAAACGATGAAGGCGTTGGCCACTCAAGAGGGTATCTTTTGCGGTGTGTCGTCGGGTGGCTCAATTGCTGGGGCTTTGCGTTTGAGCCAACAGGTTGAAAATGCGGTTATTGTGGCAATTATTTGTGACCGTGGTGATCGTTATTTATCCACGGGTGTTTTTGCTTGAGCATTTTTATTGGTACATTGAATTTAATCGATCTGCCTCCATATCAAGGCAAACGATTAATTTTTTGTAGGCTCTTGTGAAAAAAACATTAACGCTCACCGTGCATGATCTTGCATCAGACGGCCACGGAATCGCTCGCTTAGGGCGAGATGTGTATTTTATAGCGGGTGCCTTGCCGGGCGAAGTTGTGGTGGCTGAAATGCTTGAGCGCAAACGCAAAATTTGGTTTTGTCGTTTGCTGAGTATTGAAAGTGCCAGTGAACACCGTGTTGAGCCCGGTTGCCGTCATTATAAACGTTGTGGCGGTTGCGATTTACAACATTTGTCTTACCCGCAACAGGTTGAGCATAAACAGCAACGGGTTGCCCGTGAGATGAGTCGCCAAGGGGTTGAGATAAACCACTGGGATGCGCCATTGATTGCCAGTGATCAGCAATGGCATTATCGCCGCCGTGCGCGTTTGGGCATTCGTTATCATAAAGCTGCTGCCGATGTTGTGATTGGCTTTCGTGAGAATAACAGTAAGCATTTGGTGTCGATTGATACTTGTCCGGTTTTGGTCGAGCATCCTGGGTTAGATTGGCAAGCTTGGCGCAAGCGCCTGTTGCAGCTTGAGGGTGTCGCGCGGTTTACTCATATAGAAGTATTGCAAGCCTCTGAACGTTTAGTCTTGGTATTTCGAGTGCTTAAACAATTGGCCGCAGCAGATCGACAACTGTTGCAGTTGTGGGCTGATGAATTAGCCATTGATATTTATATTCGCCCTGATGACGAGCAGCCAATTGAGCCGGTTTCTGGGGTGTCATCTTCCTCCTCGATGAGCCCATTAACTCATCAAGTACTGGGTCACAATCTGACTATTCACCCTGATTACTTTGTTCAAGTTAATGCTAAAGTGAACCAACTTATGGTGGCGGAAGCTAAGCAGTGGTTGGCGGTTGAAAAAGGCACTCGAGTTTGGGATTTGTTTGCCGGTCACGGTAATTTTTCTGTGCCGCTAGCGGATAATGCGATTGTTGACGCGGTAGAAGTGAGCGACGAGATGGTCGCGGCGATCGAAGGCCACAGTGCTCAGTTGGCTAGTGGTCAGTTAGCTGGTGGTCAGTTAGTAGCTCATAAAGCTGATTTATCCGATAGCCGCAGTTTAACTGCCTTGCCTGACCCTGATTATGTGTTATTAGATCCGCCTCGGGCAGGGGCTAGCGCGTGTATGGCCGAGTTGATTAAGCGAAAGCCAAAAAAGATTGTCTATGTGTCTTGCGATCCGTCTACTTTGGCACGAGACTTGAACACCCTGAGTGATCATTTTAGTGTTGAGCGTATTGCTATCTTGGATATGTTTCCGCACACGCATCATATTGAAACTATGGTGTTGCTGGTGCCGAAATCAACAGTTTCTCAAGGCCGTAAAAAAATGATGAATGAACGGTTGAATACACAATTTAAATCCAAAGAGAAAGGAGCATCTCGTGGTAAAAGTAAGAGATGATCAGCCTTTAAAGCACGACGGTAAAATAAATGTCGATGCTTGGTTAGACAAAATTTGTACCGAAGCCGATATTTTAGATCCAGATAAACTTCGTCATGCTTTGGTTGTGGCTAAAATTATTGCCGAAGACGCGGTGCATAATAGTACTTACTGGACGATTGATAGCGCTCAGATGGGTCTAGAGATGGCTCAAATCTTAGCCGAGCTGCAGTTGGACGAGCCTTCTATTTTGGCGGCTATCTTGTATCGTGGAGTACGAGAAGGGCGCTTGTCGATTAATCAGGTGCGTAAAGACTTTGATGATGAAGTTGCCTCTTTAATAGAGGGGGTGTTGCGCATGGCCGCCATTAGCGCCCTGCAAAATGGTTCTGATGAATTAGTGCTGGGCCAGCGCGAAGCACAAATCGATAACCTGCGTAAGATGTTAGTGTCGGTAATTGACGATGTGCGGGTTGTGCTGATTAAACTGGCGGAACGAACATCTGCCATCCGAGCGGTAAAAGATGCTCCAGAAGATAAGCGCATTAAAGTTGCTCGTGAAGTCTTCAATATCTATGCGCCGCTTGCTCACCGATTGGGTATCGGCCATTTAAAATGGGAACTCGAAGACATTTCCTTTCGTTATTTAGAGCCCGTTGCCTATAAACAAATTGCGACCTTGCTTGATGAAAAACGTTTAACGCGACAAAAATACATAGCCGATGTTGTGGCTACGATTACTCAAGAGCTAGAAGCCGTAGGGATTGATTGCGAAGTTAATGGCCGCGCCAAGCATATTTACAGTATTTGGCGAAAGATGAAGAACAAAAACATCGAGTTTTCGCAAGTCTATGATGTGCGTGCGGTGCGTATTTTGGTGCCCAGTTTGCGTGATTGTTATGGTGCATTAGGCATTATTCATTCGCTATGGCGTCATATTCCTCATGAGTTTGACGATTATATTGCCAATCCTAAAGAAAACGGATATCAGTCTTTGCACACTGCGGTGATAGGGCCCGGTGGTAAAGGCATGGAAGTTCAAATCCGTACCCAAGAAATGCATGAAGATGCTGAATTAGGGGTATGTGCGCATTGGAAATACAAGGGCACAGATACCGACGATAAAGACCAAGCCTACGAGAAAAAAATCGCTTGGTTGCGACAAGTTGTTGAGTGGCATGAAGAAATTGGTGATCTGCCTGAGCTAATGACGGATTTACGCTCAGATATTAATCCAGATCGCATTTATGTGTTTACCCCAGATGGCCATGTGGTTGATCTCCCTCCTGGTGCTACTGCTGTGGATTTCGCTTATCGAGTCCACACTGAAATTGGCCACCGTACTCGCGGGGCAAAGGTTAATGGCCGTATTGTGCCGTTAACGTACCCTTTAAAAACCGGCGAGCAGGTTGAAGTTTTAACCAGTAAAGAGGAAAAGCCAAGCCGAGGTTGGTTAAATCAAGACGCGGGTTACATTACCACTGCTCGTGCCCGAGCTAAGGTTGCACACTGGTTTAAGTTGCAAGCCAAAGACACCAATTTAGAAGAAGGCCGTCAATTATTGATGCGTGAGCTTGAGCGTTTAGATTTAGAGCGTCAGCCTTTAGGGGCTGCGGCGAAAGCGCTTAACATGAAAAATACCGATGATCTTTTTGCTGCTATTGGTGCCGGTGATGTGCGCTTGAGTCAGGTGGTGCGCTTTGTTGTTAAGCAGGCTGACATAAAGCAACCTCAGCAAGAATTACCATTGGTTAAAGTGCCTTCTATTAGCAATAAAACCGACGACATTACTATTCATGGTGTGGGGCATTTGTTGACGCAAATAGCAGGTTGCTGCCAACCTGTTCCTGGTGATGCTATTTCTGGTTATGTCACACTAGGGCGCGGGGTAAGTGTTCATCGCCAAGATTGTGAAAACCTTATGCATTTAGAAATGAATGAACCCGAGCGCATTATTGATGTAAATTGGGGCGGTAAAGTAAGCAAAATGTATCCGGTTGATATTGAGATCAGCGCTTATGATCGCACCGGGTTGTTACGCGATGTGAGTTTGGTTTTGGCTGATAGTGGTGTGAACGTTTTGTCGGTGAGCACTAAGGCCGATCAAAAAGATCATTTTATTTTGATGCAAATCACCATGGAAATAGACAGTTTGCCTAAGTTAGGCCGGGTTATGAATAAGCTTACTCAGTTGCATAATGTGGCTGCTGTTCGTCGCGCCCGAGCCAGTTAGTTATGACCTAGTAGCCATTAAAGAGAGGTTTATGAGCCATCAATATCAGTTAGAAGACTTGCTGTATTTAATGCAGCGTCTTCGTGATCCCGATACCGGTTGCCCTTGGGATATAAAGCAAACCTTCGATACGATTGTTCCGCACACTCTCGAAGAAGCACACGAAGTGGCTGAAGCCATAGCAGGGCAAGATTGGCCTCATGTGGAAGAAGAACTTGGCGATTTATTATTCCAAGTGATTTTTTACAGCCAGTTAGGGCAAGAACAAGCCTTGTTCGATTTCCCTTCGGTGGTCAATGTATTGGTGACTAAACTAGTTCGTCGTCATCCCCACGTATTTCCTCAAGGAAACCTACAACATTCCCGAGATCCTAATGTGTGTCTTAGTGAGGCTGAAATTAATGCCCAGTGGCAGCAGATAAAGGCTCAAGAAAAAGCTCTGTTAAAGCAGCGTGAGCAAGCAGCTACCAGCGTGAAGCAGGCTGTGAACAAGATGCCGGTGATTGATTATTTAGCGGCTATAGCGCAAACATTACCGGCTTTAACTCGCGCTGATAAGATTCAGCGCCGTGTTGCCGAGCGGGGGTTTGATTTTACCGAAATGACGGCGGTGATTGCTAAAATTCATGAAGAGCTATCTGAGGTAGAAGAAGAACTTACCGACAGAGATGAGGCACGTTTACGTCATGAGGTTGGTGACTTGCTGTTTGCTTGTGTCAATTTATCGCGTCATTTAGATATTTCACCAGAGCAAGCGTTAGACCAAGCTAACCGACGTTTTTCCGAGCGTTATACTCTAGCGGCTGAAATGTTAGCCAAGCAGGAACGCAGTTTAGAATTAAATAATGTTAATAACGTTTCTGAACGTGAGATGGAGCAAGCTTGGCAATATGCTAAGCAACGACATCCTCAGCTTCAGCTAGAATTAGGTTTATAGTCATATAAAACTTGAAATCATCTGTTGTTAATAGCGTAAGGAAGGACTCAGTATGTCAGAGATTGATCCATTGTTAATTGATCCATTGTTACTTGATCCACTATTAAGAGATAAAGTACGTCACCTAGGCACCATGCTTGGGCAAACAATCGCCAATGATTGTGGTAAAGATACGTATGAGTTGATTGAGCGCATTAGAAACTTATCCAAACGTGCTCACAATGGCACCGCGGCAGATACGGATGAGCTAATCACTCTGTTAAAGTCTTTAAAAGATAATGAGCTTGTGCCAGTGGCTAGAGGCTTTAGCCAGTTTTTAAACCTGGCTAATATCGCCGAACAACAGCATGCAGCCAGTTGGCGTCGTGATGGTGCGGTAACTGACGAAGTAGACACTATTTTAAAATCTTTGCTTGAGCGTTTGCAAGATGATACTGAGTTAAATAAAGAACTTAGTAAGATTGATATTGAACTGGTGCTCACTGCCCATCCTACTGAAATAATCCGCCGTACCTTGATAAAAAAATACGATGAAATGGTATCGGTGTTACAAATCCTTGATGATATTCGTGATGATCACCCGAAGCGTGCAGAGTATCAGCAGCAGTTAAATTCATTAATTACTGAGATTTGGCGCTCTGACGAATTGCGTCATAACCGACCTTCGCCAGTTGATGAGGCTAAGTGGGGTTTTGCAGTTATTGAAAATTCACTTTGGCAAGCCATACCCAGTTTGATGCGTGAGCTTGACGCAACGTTAGTTGACCGCGGTGAACAGTCTTTAGCACTGGATGTGTGCCCGATTCATTTTGCTTCTTGGATGGGGGGAGACCGTGATGGCAACCCCAATGTTACCGCAGATGTAACCGAAGAAGTATTGTACTTGGCGCGCTGGATGGCAGCTGACTTATATTTGCGTGACCTTGACGATTTAAGTACTCATTTGTCGATGGTAAAGGGTACCGCAGATTTGTACGCCTTGGTCGGTGATTGCAACGAGCCGTACCGTGAGTGCATTAACCAGTTAAAAAAGAAACTGCAGCAGACCAAAACTTGGGCGGCAGAAAGTGCGCGTTTAAAAAGCAATAGCAGTTTACCGCACATGACCGATATCAGTGAGTTGATGTCACCTTTAAGGCTGTGTTTCGACGCCCTTTGCGAAACTGGCATGGCCGAAATTGCTCATCGTGATTTATTGGATGTGATTCGTCGAGTTGCGTGTTTTGGTTTAACTCTTACACGCTTGGATATTCGCCAAGAATCAACCCGCCACAGCCAGGTTATTGCTGAGCTGTGTGATTATTATCAATTGGGTGATTATTTGTCTTGGAGCGAGCAGCAAAAACAAGAATTTTTACTCACTGAGTTACAAAATAATCGGCCTCTGTTGCCTAAGCAGGGCAATGATCAGAGCAATGGTTTGTATTGGCAAGCGAGCGCAGAAGCCAATGAAGTATTAAAAACCATGGCAATTATTGCTCAGCATGGGGAGCAAAGCATTGCTAACTATATTATTTCTATGGCTAGTGAGCCCTCGGATATTTTATCGGTGGCCTTGCTGTTAAAAGCCAGTGGTGTTGAACGGAAGTTGCCCATTGTGCCTTTATTTGAAACGTTGGATGATTTGCAGTTTGCCAGTGAGCGTATGGATAAACTGTTTTCTGTACCTTGGTATCAAGACTATTGTAACCGTCATCAGCAGGTAATGATTGGCTATTCTGATTCTGCAAAAGACGCCGGTAATATGGCTGCAGCTTGGGCGCAGTATAAAACTCAAGAAGAGTTAGTTGCCTGCGCGGCAAAACACCATGTCGAATTAACCTTGTTTCATGGCCGCGGTGGTACTGTTGGTCGTGGTGGTGGCCCTGCGCAGCGCGCTATTTTGGCGCAGCCACCGCAATCGGTAAAAGGGCGTTTAAGAGTGACCGAGCAGGGTGAGATGATACGTTTTAAATTTGGTGTTCCGCAAGTGGCTCATCGAAGTTTACGTATCTATATCTCTGCGGTACTCGAAGCAACATTATTACCCCCGAAGGCACCGGAGAAAAACTGGCGTGAATTAATGGAACAACTGGCTCAAACCAGTGTTCAATCTTATCGTGCCGTGGTGAGAGAAGACCCCGATTTTGTGCCTTATTTTAGGTCGGTCACCCCCGAGCAAGAGCTGGGTAAGTTGGCCTTAGGTAGCCGCCCTGCAAGGCGTAAAGCCAGTGGTGGCATAGAATCGTTACGTGCGATTCCGTGGATCTTTGCGTGGATGCAAATTCGTATGATGGTGCCTGCGTGGCTAGGGGCTGATCAAGCTTTGTCCGAGGTAATTGCTAAGTCGGATGCAGAGCAAAACGGTCAGGTAGAGTTGTTGCGAAAGATGTATCAAGAGTGGCCATTTTTCTCCACTTACATTGATATGTTGGGCATGATTATTGGGAAAACCGATGTTGATATTGCCGCTTACTATGACCAGCAGTTGGTACAGCCGAATCTACAGGGGATTGGGCGGTCATTGAGGCAGCGTTTATCAGGGATTCAGCAGTCATTGGATACTTTAAAAGTGAATGCTAATTGTGACCAAAGCTGTCAGTCACAATCAAAAATCATGGCTTTGCGGGCAACTTATACCGATCCGTTGCACTACTTACAGGCAGAATTATTGCAACGAGCGCGTACTGAACAGCATGATAAAGAGGTTGAACGCGCTTTGATGGTGTCAATGACGGGTATTGCTGCTGGAATGCGCAACACGGGCTAAGGTCTTGATTAAAAAACAATTGCGGAGTAAGGTTAGGCCTATTTTTTTTATGGTCTGGTTGATTTTTGATCAATTCAGCCCCGAATTCCGTTTTTAAATTCTTGAGGAGAATGCGCATGCGCGTAATCTTATTGGGCGCCCCAGGTGCAGGTAAAGGTACACAAGCTCAGTTTATTTGTGAGAAGTTTGGTATTCCTCAAATCTCAACGGGTGACATGCTTCGCGCAGCAGTGAAAGCAGAATCTCCTTTAGGTTTGAAAGTAAAAGACATTATGACAACCGGCGGTTTAGTATCTGACGATATTATTATTGCTTTGGTTAAAGAGCGTATCACTGAGAGTGATTGTGCTAACGGTTTCTTATTTGACGGTTTCCCTCGTACAATTCCACAAGCTGAAGCCATGGTTGCTGAGGGTGTTGAAATTGATTTTGTAGTTGATATTGACGTTGACGACGAAGAAATTGTTAGCCGTTTAAGTGGGCGTCGTGTTCACCCAGAATCTGGCCGCACTTATCATGTTATTTTTAACCAACCAAAGGTTGAAGGTAAAGATGATGTAACGGGCGAAGACTTGATTCAACGCGCCGATGATTCAGAAGAAACTGTGCGTAATCGTCTTGGTATTTATCATGATCAAACTAAGCCATTGGTTAAGTTTTACAAAGATTTTGAAAGCAAAAATGCATCAACTAAGTACGTTCACGTACCGGGTGTAGGTTCATTAGAAGACATCACCTCTAAAGTGATGGATTCTTTAACCGCTACGGCTTAATACTATTTGTTGTTTAAACGCAGCACTTAAGTAGTTTTGAGTTTAAAAAAAGACCCTAATGGGTCTTTTTTTTATTCTGTTTATTATTTTTCTAACGACCTAGCCTGCCAAACAAAGGCTGTTAATGAGTGCGCTAAAGTCTCAGTTTTTTAACCATAGAGCTGTGCTATAATCGCCGCGTTTTTAAACAGGTCAGTAATTGTCATGAGTAATATTTTAGTCTTTGATACTTCGTCATCTTGGTGTTCTGCTGCGCTTAGCACGGGGGATAAAGTATTTGCTGTGTCCGAAAAACAGCCGCGTAAGCATGCGCAAGTATTAATGCCCATGATTGAGAGTCTGTGCAAGCAAGCTAATATTAAGCCTGCTCAATTAGATGGCATTGCTTTTGGCAAAGGGCCTGGCTCGTTTACTGGTCTTAGGATTGCTATTTCGGTTGCACAGGGTTTGTCGTTAGCAACCAATGCCAAGCTGTTTGGTATATCTTCGTTGCAGGCTTTGGCTTGGCAGGGAATGAAGCAGCACAAGGTGTCGCGGGTGTTAGCCATTATGAATGCGCACATGGGTGAGGTTTTTTATGGTGCTTATGATCAGTTAACCGCTGTTATTGATGATGCTTTGTGTAAGCCCGGTGATGTTGATCTAGGTGCAATCGCGGGTGACCTAGACAGTCAAGATGCTAATACACTGTGGGTAGGGGCTGGCGATGGCTTTCAATTTGAAAGTGAACTCCCCGCTGCTATATCGCAACTGTCGATGATCGACGCCGAGGTATTCCCATTGGCTGAGTCTATGATGGATATTGCTTTAAAAGCGTGGCAAGACGACTTGTTTACTGGTTCGGACCAGCAGCAGCTGGTGTATCTACGTGATACCGTGGCGTGGAAAAAATTAGCGGATCAACCTTCTCTATTAAAACGCTAGATTGTTTAAAATTTGCTAGTGAACGCAAAAAGCACCACTTAGGACATATTATAAAATGGATTTGATTCAAATAATCGTACTTTCCTTGCTGCAGGGCTTTACCGAGTTTTTACCGATATCAAGTTCGGCGCACCTGATTTTGCCATCACAAATGTTGGGGTGGCCAGATCAAGGCTTGGCATTTGATGTCGCTACTCATATAGGCACTTTGGCCGCTGTTATTTTATATTTTCGCCGTGACGTCGTTAATATTAGCCAAGCGTGGTTAACCACGGGTTTTTCTAGCAATATGAATCATGATGCTCATCTTGCTTGGGCAATTGTTATTGCTACGATTCCGGCGGGGTTAGTTGGGGTGTTGTTTGGCGATTTTATCGAAGCCCATTTGCGTAGCTCAGCTGTGATTGCAATATCGACCATTGGCTTTGGCTTATTATTATTGGCCGCAGATCGCTTGGCGAGTGAGCATAAAAATATGATTCAAATGACCCTGATGGCCGCTTTTATTATCGGCTTGTTTCAAGCATTGGCGTTGATTCCTGGTACTTCACGTTCGGGCATTACGATTACAGCGGCGCTATTTTTAGGCTTTCATCGCGAAATAGCGGCTCGCTTTTCTTTTTTAATTTCTATTCCTTTAATTACCGCTGCTGGTTTGTTAAAAACTAAAGAGTTAGTAGAGCAAGCGGCGGTGGTTGATTGGGCGTCTATTGGTTTAGCCGCTGGTTTGTCGGCTGTCAGTGCGTATGTGTGTATTTATTTCTTTTTATCACTGATTAATCGCATCGGTATGATTCCTTTTGTGATTTACCGCTTGATTTTAGGTGCCGTCTTGTTGATTTGGTTTGTCTAATGAAAATTCTTGATGGCATTGTGGTGTTAGCTGAGACTAATTTGTTTGATGTTGCAGTTTGGGCACAGCAATGGCAAGTACCTTTAGTTGCGATGGATGCGTTGGCCGTAGAAGGTTTATTTTTATTGGTCGAAGGTGAGCATTTAAGTTTACAACAAGGAGGTAAAAAAGCACCTGGACCTGTGATGGTTGATTTTGTGAACGGTGCTAGCGCCCATCGTCGTAAATACGGCGGCGGTAAAGGGCAGAGTATTGCTAAAGCGGTGGGATTAAGCAGCGCGTATAAGCCGACTGTTCTCGATGCCACTGCTGGTTTAGGTAGGGATGCTTTTGTGCTGGCAACTTTAGGTTGTGATGTGACCTTGATAGAGCGTCACCCGGTTGTCTATTTGTTATTACAAAGTGGTTTAGCTTGTGCTGGTAGCGATGATAATGCCGCAGAGGTCGCTGATATTATGCAAAGAATGCAATTATTACAGGGCAATTCGATTGAGTTGTTGGCACGCTGGTTTGAAGATGGCCGTGCACAGCCGGATATTGTGTATTTAGATCCTATGTTCCCACATTCGAAAGCGTCGGCAGAAGCCAAAAAAGAAATGAAGTTATTTCGCAGCTTGGTTGGGGCTGATCTTGATGAAGATCAGTTGTGGGAGCAAGCCAATAAAATAGCCCGTTGTCGAGTGGTGGTAAAGCGACCTGCAAAAGCGCCGCCGTTGGCTGGGCGAGAACCCAGTTATGTTCTCGCGGGTAAGGCTAATCGATTTGATGTTTACGCCAAAGAAAAAGTTATGGCTAAAGAAGCGGGTTAAGCTTCTTGCCAGGTTATTTGTAAAATACTTTGACGCAGGCTAGCGTCTAATACTTTTTCTAATTCTTGGGTCATGGCGGTTAAACTGTCATCAAAGACAATCTGTTCGTCGTCATTTTTCTGAATCAACTCTTGGCTCAATAGCTGGTTAATCAATGTGCGGAATAAATTTTTATCAAAAAATTCCGGTGTGCTGATACCGTGCAATACCGAAATTCGTGACGCGAGTAGAGATGATTGTTCTTCTAATTCTTGTGCTGTTGTATGTCCACTGCCTATTTTTTGCAGCAGTGATAAGGTCAAGAAATAGCGTTCTTGAGTCTGCATCGCTACCTGTGCAAAACCAGAGAGCTTTAAGTATTCGTTGGTGTTGGCCGCAGGACGGCTAAAGCACTCACCGTTGCGATCGAGCAAGCCTAATCCAACTAATGCCTCTAGCCATATATCGACAACTTTTGGCAGTTCTTCTATTTCCCAGCGTAGAAATAATTCAGCCTTAAAGAAGGGGTAGAGAAATTTGCAAAGTGTTTGTATTTCAGCAAGCTCATGCTCGCGGTTATTAACGAATAAGCTGGCTAGTAATGACGGCATCGCAAATAGGTGGAATACGTTGTTGCGATAGTAGCTTAGGGTGACAGCTTGGCTGTCATCGGCTTGAATGATATCGCCTAAACTGTGTTTCACAACCGAGATCATGCCCATTTTTTCGGCGTACTCAATCCAATCTTTACCTTGTCCGTCCGGAATTTCAACGAGATCAGAGTAGGGTAGTGAGAGTAATAAGCGCTTGTAGTCGTCGAGTTTATTGGCTAATAGTTGCGCGTCCATGGCTAGGTGTGGCGTTGCCAGTAAACCTGTTGCTACTAGGTTAATAGGGTTAACTGATGCAGCATTGTTGATTTGGGTGGCAACTTCTGAGGCCAGCTTGTTAACGACACGGTTGGTCCAGAGGGGTTTGAAATTATGATCGGCGCGCTCTTCTCGCCAGTTAGGTTGTTCTTTATCTAGCAGCTGATCAAAGTTGATTGGGTCGCCAAAGGTAACGCGAACTTTACCGAAGGAGCGCTTCATGTTGCGAATGGATGAAAAAATACTGCCTAGGCCTTCTTTTTTCTTTTTCTTACCTTTTAATTCGCCTTGATAACTGCTGGATTCAAATACTTTTTCATAGCCAACGTACACAGGCATAAAAATGATGGGTTTGCGTGAGTCACGTAAATAGCTGCGTAAGGTCATGGCTAGCATGCCCGCTTTAGGATTTAAGGTACGACCGGTGCGACTGCGGCCTCCTTCTACAAAATACTCGGTGGAATAACCTTGGCTGAATACGGAGTGCAAATATTCATCAAATACCGCGGCATAGAGTTTGTTACCTTTAAATGTGCGACGCATAAAAAAAGCACCGCCACGGCGAAGGATAGGGCCGACAATGGGCATGTTGAGGTTAATACCGGCGGCAATGTGCGGTACTTGTAGGCCATTGTGATAGAGCACGTAAGACAATAATAAGTAATCGATGTGGCTGCGGTGACAGGGCACATAAATAATTTCGTTATCTTTGTTGGCGCTTTGTAGGCGTTCTATATTGTATACGTTTACGCCGTTATAAATTTTATTCCAAACCCATGTCAGTACAATATCTAAAAAACGGATGGCGCTGTGAGTCATGTTGGCAGCAATTTCATCGGCGTATTTAAGTGCCAGTGCGTTGGCTTTTTTTCGGCTGATGTTTTTGGTTTTCATTTCTTCTTCAATAGCTTCTAGAACTAAAGGTTTGCGTGGAAGCTGATGAACCAAGGTGCTGCGGTGGGATAAGTCTGGGCCTAAAACGGTAGCGTTTACTTGGCGAAAGTGAACGCGCAACACCCGTGACAATTTACGCGCGGTAATTTCGGTATCTTTACCTTCGTTAATTAGTTGGCGTAAAGAGATCGGCGTACTGAAGCGTATGGCGGTTTCGCGCCCGTTGAGAATAATTGCCATCATGGTTGATAAGCGGCCCCCTAGGGTGCCACTGCTCTGTAACCATATTTTCAAAAAAGAGCGTTCTTTTTCTGGGCTGCGTCCCCAGTAAACCGTGACGGGGACAATTTGTATGTCTTGCTCTTCTTGCTCGCGAATTAAATCAATCCAGCGAGTGAGTCGTTTTGAAACAAGCGGCGTGCCGCGTTTACGAAAAGGAGCACCAGCGCGTTTGTAGCTGGAGAAAAAAGGGTTGATGTCTTTTTTTTCATCAGCAATAACTGTGTCTGCTGTACTGGGTAGACCTGCTGCGGTAATAACGCGGTCGATGACCAGTTCTTGGCCATAAGATTGATACTGCTGAGCGAACACGATGGGTTTGTTTGGATCAAGATTCAAATCAGCTACGCTGGGGCCAATGATTTTGCTGTTCACCAACGTGTGGATCAGGCGTTGATTGATGCGAAATAGACCATTTTCAATCAGTCTGATTAATTTCATGCTTACAATTCCAAAATAAATACTTATAAACGCCAAGTTTACCTGCTTGCCGTGTTGGTTGAAATAATTATCACTGGAGTTTAAGAAACTTACGGCATTGTTGCTGCTTATTGTCTTGCAGAATTAATAGATTGAAAGAAATTTTGCTGGGTTGATTGGCGTTTTGCTGATCAATAATGAGGAGGGGGTGGTTCTATAAAGCTACCGCCAGTTTGAGCCCCTTGGTTGCCACCAATGCTTTGGACTTGCTGATATAAATATTTGAGTGCGTCTTTAGCGGTTTTATTATCCATTTGCAAAGTCACTAAGGCATCGTTTAGTGCGTCGATGTGATGTTCAAGGTAAGCGACTTTGGTTTCTAGCTGTTCTATTTGGTTTTGCATCTGCAGGGTTGGATCAATGTTTGACATGGTGAACTCGTGAAAATGACTAATATTTGTACGTTTTTTAATCTATTTATTATATCTGCGCCAGTATAACCTGTTTGTATTTCTATCGTGTTGATTTTTGTAAAAAATTAGGCTTTCATGGTTGAGCTTAATGGCTTTGTTTGGTCTTAGGTAACAGAATAACAGACAAAAATTTGTATCGAGAAAGTGAGAAAGTAATGAAAGGTATTATGATTAAAAAAATTATTGTGAGCTTGGTGCTCGCACTGATTGCTCCATTTATTTTAAAGTTAGCATTAAATAAAGTACTTGCAGGTATTACACTGGCGTCTAATGTGTCGTTGGCAGATAGCTTAACGTCGTTACCCAACATTGGTGCTATCTACACAATTGTTGCGTTGATTTTCTTTGTGATTGCTTTTATTTCGGCATTAGCGGTTCCGGCCCGTCGTCGTCGTAGTCGTTCTAGTGGCACGGTTGTAGAAAGCGATGTGGATGATGGTCGTGAGCGCGGTATGGTTAAGTGGTTTAACGTTAAAAAAGGCTTTGGTTTTATTACTTGGGACGATGGCGAAGATGTATTTGTTCACTTCCGTTCGATTCGAGGACAAGGGCATCGTTCGTTAACAGAAGGTCAGCGAGTTAAATTTATGGTTGTTCGTGGTCAAAAGGGCCCGCAAGCAGAAGATGTCTCTGTGGTAAGAAGCTAACTTTTTATTGTTAAAAAGCAGGCACAAAAAAGGGCGAATTTAACTCGCCCTTTTTTGTGCCTCAAATATAACGTTTTAAATCTGTGGTGATTTAAAGGTTATACTTTTTGGATCAGTTCTTTAAGTAAGCGTGGGTTGCCAACAAGAATGTCGGCTGGCGCTTTAATTAAAGGTGCTCCGGTTAGGTTAGCGGTTAAGCAACCTGCTTCGTGAGCAATTAAACTACCCGCATTGAGTGAAAATTCATCCATATCACATAACATAGCACCATGCAGACGATCGGCGGCGGTATAAGCCATCATTAATACGCTGCTACCAAGGGCACGTACGTCATTGGCTTGGGTCATGATGTTGGTAATTTTTTGGCGGATGTTTATTACGCGCTCGCCTTCAATGTGATTAGGTGTTTTGAACCCGATCAAGGCTTGGCTAATTTCACGCAGTTGCCCGCAGCGTAAGCGACGGTTATTAAGTTGTGCTCCGCGGCCACGGCTAGCACTGAACTCGTCACCGTTCATTGGGTTGACAACGACTGTGTGTTCGGTTTTACCATTAACTAGGCAACTTACGATGATGGCGAAATCAGGTAGGCCTACGCGAAAATTAACTAAATCATCGATGACACAAACTTGCCATTGATTTTTAGGTGTACCTTCAGATGGGCTGTGAAAACCGGTTTCACGGCCTAGATAGCTGTCTTCTGGGCAGGCTTTCTTGAGCTCGAAAATAATGCTCTTTTCAAGGCCAATGGCGCAGTCAGCTACGAATTTTGATTTTTCCTGATCGCTACTCTGGTAGGGATCGAAACGGTCCAAGCTACGGACCAAGTCTTGTCCTGCATTACGTGCAGCACGCAGCGCAAGGTTTACAAGCGGTTGCATAGGGCTACTAATCTCTTAAAGAACGGTGAACGCGCGAGTATAGCAAAAAACTTTAGAGATAAAAAATACTAAATAGGATTTTACGCTGTTAGAATGCCGTCTTTTATTTTAAATGTTCACTTTTAGCGAAAGTATGGACATGCCAGCTACTAAGAAGAAGCCTCATGTTAGATCAGATTAAAATTGTTTTAGTAAATACTACTCATTCCGGCAATATTGGCGCAGCCGCGCGTGCTATGAAAAATATGGGGGTTACGCAATTAGTTCTGGTTGATCCTATCGCAGAAATTGATGGCGATGCTATTGTCCGCGCTTCTGGGGCTTCAGAAATATTAGACAGTTGTATTACGGTTGCGAGCTTAGATGAAGCGGTAGCCGATTGTGGCTTGGTGATTGGTACCAGTGCTCGGGGCAGACATATTCCTTGGCCTTTGTGTTCGCCACGGGAATGTGCCGATAAAGCAAAAACAGCGGTCGCTAACCATAACCGTGTGGCTTTGGTGTTTGGGCGTGAATCTCGTGGCTTGACCAACGAAGAATTGCATAAATGTAATGCCCACGTTCATATTCCAACCAATCCGGATTTTAGTTCGTTAAATATTGCGGCCGCTGTGCAAGTTTTATGTTATGAAATGCGTCTGGCATCCTTAGAAGAAGAAACCGTGACCAGCAGTAATACATGGGGAGTGGAGTGGGATTATGAGCTGGCAAAGCATGACGACATGGAGCGCTTTTTTGATCATTTAAAGCAGTCTTTGGTTGATATCGACTTTTTAGACCCCAATACACCTAAGCAGTTAATGACACGGTTGCGCCGAATGTTTCAAAGAACCGCGTTGGATACCATGGAAGTCAGTATGATGCGTGGTATTTTAGCGGCGGTGCAGCGCAAAGCGACGATTGCTAATGACTCTGCCATTAAACAGCAAACAGACACGCAAACAGACAAACAAAAGAAGGGCTAAAAAATCATGTTACGACGTATACGACAAGATGTAGCCTGTGTATTTGAGCGTGACCCAGCGGCACGCAATACTTTTGAGGTGTTAACAACTTACCCTGGTGTGCACGCTATTTTACATTACCGCATTGCTAACTGGATGTGGCGTAAAGGTTTGAAGTGGCTGGCGCGCTTTTTATCGACCTTTAGTCGTTGGATGACAGGTATTGAAATTCACCCAGGCGCTACGATTGGCGAACGCTTTTTTATCGACCATGGCATGGGTGTAGTGATTGGTGAAACTGCCGAAATTGGTAATGATTGTACGCTTTATCATGGAGTGACTTTGGGCGGTACTAGCTGGAAAAAAGGTAAGCGTCACCCAACCTTATGCGATGGGGTTGTTGTTGGTGCTGGGGCTAAAGTGCTGGGGCCCATTATTGTGCATGAAGGTGCGCGCATAGGCTCTAATGCGGTAGTGACCAAAGAGGTGCCTGCGGGTGTCAGCGTGGTGGGTATTCCTGGTCGTATTGTGCGTAAAAAAGACACAGAGCAAGAAAAACGCCGGAAAGACATTGCCGATAAAATTGGCTTTGATGCCTACGGCATGGCGGATGAGATGCCAGATCCGATTGCGCGCTCAGTGAACAACTTGATGGATCATATGGTTGCAGTGGATTGTAAAATTAACAATATTTGTAAATCCCTTAATCGTTTGGGTGATACTTCTTGCGATGAGGCTTTACCAGAATTAAAAGCGTCTCATGTTGAGTCTTTGTCGGATAAAAAACGCTCGCAGGCGCAAGCGGGTGACGGTCCTTTGGCCGGTAAAGAACAGTAGTTATACTTGACTATTTTACTGGGAATTAAGCATAATGGCGTCAATTATTGTTAATCAAACGACTTTTCTGGAGGCCACACTGTGCGCTTAACAACTAAGGGGCGGTATGCCGTTACCGCTATGCTGGATTTGGCGATACATGCCAAACAAGGCCCAGTCAGTTTAGGTGATATTTCTGGCCGACAAGGGATATCACTTTCGTATCTTGAGCAGCTATTTGCCAAGCTGCGTCGCAGCGAATTAGTGTCCAGTGTTCGTGGCCCAGGTGGTGGTTATCACTTGAATCGCAGTGGTGAAGATATTAACGTTGCTCAGGTTGTTGATGCGGTTAATGAATCGATGGATGTTACGCGTTGTGAAGGCAAGGGCAATTGTCAGCGCGGTGAGGCGTGTTTAACACATCATCTATGGAATGATTTAAGTGAGCAAATCCATTCATTTTTAGAAAGCATTACCTTGCAAAGTTTGGTTGATCGTCAAGAAATTCAAATTATTGCTAAGCGCCAAGATAGCTATCAGCAAGGTAGTCAAACAGACCAAGACTTAACTAATAATCGCATCAGTGTGATTGATGATCTGGTCTTGTAAATTCATTTTTTTAGGTTTCCCATGAAACTTGTATATCTAGATTACGCCGCTACCACGCCGGTTGCTCCTGAAGTCGCTGAAGTGATGGCGCAACATCTTACCTTAGATGGCAATTTTGCTAATCCGGCTTCTCGTTCACATCGCTTTGGTTGGCAGGCAGAAGAAGCGGTTGAAAGTGCTCGTATAACCTTGGCTAAACTGATTGGTGCCAATAATCGTGAGATTGTTTGGACCAGTGGTGCAACAGAATCGAATAATCTTGCGCTCAAGGGCGTTATGGAAAATTTTGATTCTGGTCATATTATAACGTCGAGTATTGAGCACAAAGCTGTGCTTGATACGTGCGCGCATTTACAAACGGCCAAGGGCGGTGGCTTTGATGTTACCTATTTGGTACCTAATAAAGATGGCTTAATAACTGCCGAGCAGGTACAGAAAGTACTTCGCGACGATACGCGCTTAGTCAGTTTAATGTTGGTTAATAACGAAATAGGCAATGTCACCGATATTAAAGCCATTGCCGCTGTGCTGGCTAATCACCCGGCGTTATTGCATTGTGATGCGGCTCAAGGTACCGGTAAGGTGGCGATCGATGTCAACGAGTTGGGTGTTGATTTGTTGTCATTGTGCGGTCATAAAATGTATGGGCCCAAAGGCATTGGTGCTTTGTACGTTCGTAAAGCACCTCATATTAAAGTGCAGCAACAAATTCACGGTGGCGGCCATGAGCGCGGTATGCGTTCGGGTACATTGGCCACCCATCAGATAGTGGGCATTGCTAAAGCGGCTGAATTAGTCATGGCTAATTTAGATGCAGATATTCAACATGCCGCGCAGTTGCGTGACCAGCTTTGGCACGGTCTAGAGGCTCTTGGGGGCGTGCGGCGCAATACTCATTTAACTTATTGCAGCCCAAATCATTTGAATGTCAGTTTTGCTGGGGTCGTTGGAGAGATATTGTTGGCTTCTCTGGCGCAGTTAGCTGTGTCCTCAGGCAGTGCTTGTAATTCTGCCAGTGTGGCTCCGTCGTTTGTGTTGACAGCCTTGGGTTTACCCGACGATTTAGCCCACGCGGGTATCCGCTTTAGTGTGGGTCGTTATTCAACCGCAGAGGATGTTGAATTTGCTTTGTCAGAAATAAGCAGAGTTTTGCAAGCATTGCGTTAATGTACAGCGGATAACTTATAAATCCATTCTAATTTACTCAAAACCTGCGTATACTCCGCTGGTTTTTTATACCCTTAAATCCCATATTGGAGAATAATCATGGCGATCGAACGCACTTTTTCTATTGTTAAGCCTGACGCAGTTGCTAAAAACGTAATTGGCGAAATCTACAGCCGTTTTGAAAAAGCAGGCTTGCAAGTCATTGCTTCTAAAATGGTTCATTTAGATGACGAAAAAGCGGGTGGTTTTTACGCTGAGCACGCTGAACGTCCTTTCTTCAAAGACCTTGTTGGTTTTATGACTTCTGGTCCTGTTATGGTTCAGGTTTTAGAAGGCGAAGGCGCTGTTCTTAAGAACCGCGAGCTAATGGGCGCAACTAACCCTAAAGAAGCTGAAGCAGGTACTATCCGCGCTGATTTCGCTGAAAGCATCGATGCTAACGCTGTTCACGGTTCTGATTCTTTAGAATCTGCTGCTCGTGAAATCGCGTACTTCTTCTCTGATAACGAAATCTGCCCACGCGGTTAATTTCTGAGTTAGAAGGTATTTTAAATACCTACTTTTGAGAGCAGTGTGCAATCTTTGACTGCACGCTGCTTTCTCAGTTTTAACCAAGCCATAAAACAGCCATTTCCCTTGTGTTTTTATTGTTACGAGTTAATGAAAACAAAAGAATACAACGGAAATGGTTTATCCGCTCAGGATGATACTCCCACTGCTGGTGACCAAGATGACAGATACAACAAACAATCAAGCGACTAATTTCGAAGAGTTAGACCGTTTAAAAGCCGAAAAAAATACTCAAAAGCCTATTGAAAAAGTGAATCTGTTGGGTTTATCCCCCAAAAAAATGGATGCATTTTTTGAGGGCTTAGGAGAAAAGAAATTTCGTACTCAGCAAATGTTAAAGTGGATTCATCAAATAGGTGAGTCTAATTTCGATAACATGACCAATATGAGCAAGGTCATGCGCACAAAGCTGGCGGAAGTCGCTGAAATCAGTTTGCCAGAGGTTATTTTAGATAAAACTTCCAAAGACGGTACGCGTAAGTGGGTGATGAAAATGCCTGGGGGCAGCTCAATCGAAACTGTTTACATTCCAGAAAAAGAGCGCGGTACTTTATGCATTAGCTCGCAAATTGGTTGTGCTTTGGATTGCAGTTTTTGTTCTACCGGCAAGCAAGGTTTTAACCGTGACTTGAGTGTGGCTGAAATTATTGGCCAATTGTTTGTGGCTTCACAGGCTTTAGATACCCCAGGTGAGAAGCGCGTTCGCCGCATTACTAATGTAGTAATGATGGGCATGGGTGAACCGTTATTGAATTTTGATAACGTGGTCGATTCTATGGAATTGATGCTGAACGATTTTGCTTACAGCCTGTCTAAACGTCGAGTGACGTTAAGCACATCTGGTGTGGTGCCTATGATGGACAAGTTAAGTGATTTATCTGATGTTTCTCTTGCTGTGTCGCTGCATGCGGGTAACGATAAATTACGTGACGTGCTGGTACCGATTAACAAAAAATATCCGATCAAAGAGTTAATAGCAGCCACTAATCGCTATTTAGCAAAGTTACCCGATCGTCGTAAAGCGACTATCGAATACACCATGATGAAGGATGTAAACGACAGCATTGAAGACGCCGAGCAAATCGCTGAAGTTTTGAAAAATACGCCGTGTAAAATTAACTTAATTCCGTTCAACCCATTTCCTAACTCAGGGTATGAGCGTCCAAGTAATAATCGTGTGTATCGTTTCCGTGATTTATTGCATGAGCGTGGTTTTATTGTCACTATTCGATCCACTCGTGGTGATGATATTGATGCCGCTTGCGGACAGTTAGTTGGGCAGGTGGCCGATAGAACACGCCGACAACAAAAATACATCGATTTACATCAGGTTAACGAATAAAGGATATTCGAACATGAAGTCTTTACCGCTGATCGCTTTATTGTGCAGTAGTTTTTTGCTTTCGGCTTGTGTCACTACCGTTGAGAGCCGCTTAACACGTAAAGCTGATCCAGAAAAAGCAGTTGATAATTATACTCAACTTGGCCTTGGATACATTCAGCAAGGGCGATTTGATCGTGCCCGCGCTCGTATTAATCGAGCGCTGGAGATTAATCCAAAATATGCCCCTGCCAATAATGCCATGGCGCTGTTGCTGCAGTCTGAGCGCGAACCAGAATTGGCAGAAGAGTATTTTTTGAAAAGTATCGATCTTGATAGTGATTTTAGCCAAGGTCAATACAATTACGGCATGTTTTTAATGCGTAATGATCGTTTTGATAAAGCGTGTTACCACTTAAATAATGCGGCTCAAGATGTTGAGTATCAGCAACGCGGTAAGGCGTTTCAAAATTTAGGCCTTTGTTATTATCGCGCGGGTAAAATCGACTTAGCGATTACAACTTATGAACGCATGTTAAAAGTACAGCGCTTTAATGCGCCGGTATTGGTTAACCTTTCGACGCTGTTGTACGAAAAAGAGCGTTTCGATGATGCACAGCAATATTTTAATCGTTTTACTCGCTTAGTTAATCGTCAAAAAAGTCAGCATTCTGCTAACTCACTTTGGTTAGGTATTCGCTTAGCGCGGGTGAATAAAAATTCATCAGAAGAAGAAAGGTTAGCGCAAGCTTTACAAGCTAATTTTCCAGATTCAGAAGAGTACAAGCGCTTTCAATCTTTTTAAAAGTGCAGTGCAGAAAAAATAACGAATTTTATTATTAATTGATCTATAGGTAACGGCAGCCAGTTATGAGTATTCATTCGCATTCACCGATAGTTAGACGCAAAAGCCGTAAAATTTGGGTAGGTAATGTACCGGTAGGCGGAGATGCGCCTATTTCTGTGCAAACCATGACGAATACACAAACCGAAGACGTTGCTGCCACGGTTGCGCAAATTCAGCGTGCGCAAGACGCCGGTGTTGATATTGTTCGTGTATCGGTACCTTCTATGGAGGCCGCTGATGCTTTTGGTGAAATCAAAAAGTTGGTTTCTGTGCCATTAGTTGCTGATATCCATTTTGATTATAAAATTGCTTTAAAAGTTGCTGATTTAGGGGTCGATTGTTTACGTATCAACCCGGGTAATATTGGCCGCGAAGATCGTATTCGTGAAGTAGTGGCGGCGGCTCGTCATAACGGTATTCCTATTCGAATCGGTGTTAATGCGGGTTCGCTAGAAAAAGATTTGCAGGTTAAGTACGGTGAGCCAACTCCCGATGCGCTTGTTGAATCGGCAATGCGTCATATCGATATTTTAGATCGGATGAATTTTCCAGACTTTAAACTCAGCCTTAAAGCCTCGGATATTTTTATGACAGTAGCAGCTTATCGCAAAATTGCCGGTCAAATTGAACAACCATTGCATTTGGGTATTACCGAAGCGGGCGGTTTACGTGGCGGTACGGTTAAGTCGTCTATTGGTTTAGGTTTGTTAATGTTTGACGGCATTGGCGATACCATTCGCGTGTCGTTAGCCGCTGACCCAGTAGAAGAAGTAAAAGTCGGTTGGGATATGTTGAAGTCGTTAAAGTTGCGTTCTCGCGGTGTTAACTTTATTGCTTGCCCTTCATGTTCGCGCCAAAACTTTGATGTGATTAAGACCATGAACGAATTAGAAAATCGGTTAGAAGATATTCGAGTGCCGATCGATGTCGCCATTATTGGTTGTGTGGTTAATGGCCCAGGTGAAGCAAAAGAAGTGGATGTAGGTTTAACCGGTGGTTCGCCAAATAATTTGATTTATATTGATGGTAAACCGGCAGAAAAGTTGAAAAATGATAATTTGCTAGACGGTCTAGAAGCGATTGTTAGAGAAGGTGTTGCTAAAAAAGAGCAAGCATTAAAAGACGTAATTGTGTCTGATAGTTAAAACGTCGAAAATAGTTAAAACGTCGAAAGCAGTTAAGACCTCGAAAGAATAGAATTTAATAGAAGGAAAATCTCTTGGCGAACAAGAAGATTAAAGCCATTCGTGGCATGAATGATGTTTTACCCAGCCAAACCCCAGTGTGGCAATATTTTGAAAGCCGTGTGCAAGCGGTATTAGCCGGCTACGGTTATCAAGAAATTCGTATGCCAATCGTTGAGCAAACACATCTTTTTAAGCGCTCTATTGGTGAAGTTACCGATATTGTTGAAAAAGAAATGTACACGTTTGAGGATCGTAACGGTGATAGCTTAACTTTGCGCCCAGAAGGTACTGCAAGTTGTGTGCGTGCCTGCGAAGAGCATTCTTTATTAAGCAATAATCAAAGCCAGCGCTTGTGGTATTTAGGGCCGATGTTTCGCCACGAACGCCCGCAAAAAGGTCGCTATCGTCAATTTTTTCAAATTGGTGTTGAAACCTTTGGCATGGCAACCCCCGATATTGATGCAGAAGTTATTTTATTAACCGCACGCTTGTGGCAAAAGTTGGGTATTCAAGATGCGGTTGAACTGCAACTGAATACTATTGGTAGTGCGCAAACGCGTATCGATTATAAAGCGGCTTTGGTTGAATTTTTAACACCGGTTAAAGATCAGTTAGACGAAGACAGTCAACGTCGTTTGGCTACAAACCCATTACGCATTTTGGATTCAAAAGACCAAAATACTCAGCAGTTACTGAATAATGCGCCACAGCTGCACGATTATTTAGATGATGAAAGTCGTGAGCACTTTGCTAAGTTAACGCAAATGCTAGACGCTGCAGGGGTTGCTTATCAAATTAATCAGCGCTTGGTTCGTGGCTTAGATTATTATGGTAAAACCGTGTTTGAATGGGTCACTGATAAACTGGGTTCTCAAGGGACTGTCTGTGCCGGCGGCCGTTATGATGGCTTAGTTGAACAATTAGGCGGCAAGCCAACCCCAGCAGTGGGTTTTGCTATGGGCGTTGAACGTTTGATTTTATTATTAGAAACGTTAAGTGTTATTCCGCAAGCGGTGACCACAACCTTAGATGTTTATATAACCGCTTTAGGTGGTGATACCGACCAAGCTGCGTTACTGTTAGCCGATGCTATACGACAACAGCAGCCTCAGATTAGGGTGCAGTCTCATTGTGGCGGCGGTAGTTATAAAAGCCAAATGAAAAAAGCGCTTAACAGCAGCGCTCGTTTTGTTATCTTGTTAGAAAATGATGATATTGATGCTAAGCGAGTGCGTATTAAACCGTTAAATGAAGATGGCGAACAAGTAGAGCTTAGTAATGACACGATTGCTGGCTGGATTGCAGATCAACTTGCTTAAATTAAACTTTAAAATTAAAAATACAATAACAACGTTTTACAGGAGTATGGGGAATGTCTGAAGAGTTAAGAACAGAAGAAGAACAAGTAGAAGCGATTAAAAATTGGTGGAATGAAAATGGCAAAAGCTTAATTGTCACTGTGGTTGTAGTGTTGTCTGGCTACTTTGGCTGGAACGGTTACCAAGATCATTTACGCACCCAGGGTGAAGCGGCTTCTAACGTTTATCAGCAGTTGGTTAATAAGGCGACTAAGCCTAATTCGGAACAAACTGAAGCCGATAAAACAGAACTTGAAAGCCTAGCGGCGCAGTTGAAAACAGAATTCCCTGGCAGCTTGTATGCTCAATTTGGTGGTTTGTATCTGGCTAAATTTGCTATTGATGCCAACAACTTTGAAGGTGCAGCAGCAGAGTTACAAGGCCTTGTTGATGCCGCTGAAAAAGGCCCTGTTACTTATATTGCCCAAGTACGTTTAGCACGTGTATTAATTCAGCTAGAAAAGTTTGATGAAGCACTGGCCCTAGTAAACACGACTCCAGATGCCTCTTTTACTGCGCAATATGAAGAGGTTAAAGGTGATGCTTTATTTGCCAAAGGCGAAGCTACTAAAGCGTTAACGGCTTATCAAAAAGCCCGTTCTGCAGCCACAGCTTTGGGTATTAATACACAAGCTTTACAGCGCAAGATCGATGATCTTGCCGGTGTCTCTGTTGTTAATGCGGATGCTTAATTAATGATGTTGAAAGTAATCGCTATTGCCTTAACCACTGTCTTCTTAGCGGCTTGTAGTAGCCAAGAAACTAAAACAGACAGTGCTGAAGTCGAACTAGAAAGTGGCCCATTAGCGCTAACTGCGTTTAACGAAAGCGTCGATATTGATATTGTTTGGCGTCGTTCACTGGGTAAAGGTTCAGGGTCTAAAAATATACGTTTGCGTCCACAAGTAAGTGGTTCAAATGTGTATATGGCAGATTACAATGGCCTGCTTTTATCGCTAGAGCTAAGCACTGGTAATAAAGTTTGGTCGCAAAAATTTGATCAAAAAATATCCAGTGGTGTTGTTGTTGTTGATGACAATCTTTACATCGCCACTCAAGACGGCTCATTACACAGCATTGATAAAAACAATGGCGAAGTACAATGGTCGCAGGCGTTAAGCAGTGAAAGTATTGCGCCGGTTGTAGCGGATGCCAACCAAGTGTTCATTCGAACGATCGACGGTCGTTTAACGGCGTTTGATCGACAGACAGGTAAGCAAAATTGGACCTATGAAGCGGCACTGCCGGTATTGTCGGTACACGGAACGGGTTCGCCTGTGCTGTTACAATCGTTAGTGATAACCGGCTTTGCCAATGGCAAGTTAGTGGCGGTGGATAAAGAATTAGGCATACCACGTTGGAGTAAGCGTTTGGCAATTCCTCAAGGTCGCTCTGAATTAGAGCGTTTGGTTGACTTAGACGGCACGCCCTTGATTGAAGAAGGGGTCATCTATGCGACTGCTTACCATGGTAAACTGGCCGCGATTGGTTTTGATGGTTCAACCCAGTGGGAAACTGAGCTGTCCAGTTATTTTGGCCCAGCGTTAGGTTTGGGTAATTTGTACATCACTCGTGATGATGATCATGTACAAGCGTATGATCAATTAAATGGAGCTTCTGTTTGGAGCCAACCAGCACTGCAAGGACGTTTTTTAAACCAGCCTGTCAAACACGAAAATTACGTTGTGGTTGCCGACTTTGAAGGTTATGTGCATGTATTAGCGCAAGTTGATGGCGAAATAATAGGTCGGTTAAGTGTCCGCCCTAGACCTTTGCACATGACCTTGCCAAATCAGCCAGAGATGATCAACTGGCGTCCTTTGCGTGGCAAAGATTTTGGTATCCGTAGTGTGATGCAATCGACCCCAAAAGGTCTGCTAGCCTATACCAATGCGGGTGAATTGCTGCTTTTGCAGCTAGCTAACTAACTCGGTTAGTCAGTAAGTATTTGAAGACAAGATAACTAAATTATTATGGTTCCTGTAATTGCCCTTGTAGGGCGTCCCAATGTTGGGAAATCCACCTTATTTAATCGCTTAACCAAGACCCGTGATGCCTTGGTAGCGGAAATTGCGGGTTTGACCCGCGATCGTAAATACGGTGAAGGCCAAATCGGCGACGAGCCTTTCATTGTGATTGATACGGCGGGTATCAGTGGCGAAGAAGTGGGTATTGATGCCGAAATGGCTTCTCAGTCGTTTTTAGCCATAGAAGAAGCCGATATCGTCTTATTTATGGTGGACGCTCAGTCAGGGATCATTCACGCCGATCATCTGCTTGCAGACTATTTGCGTAAAAAAGGCAAAGAAGCTTACGTGATCGCCAATAAAATTGACGGTCGCAACCCCGATGTGGTGTTAGCCGAATTCTATGAGTTGGGTATGGGCGAACCTATCCCAATTGCGGCGGCGCATAACCGCGGTATTAATACATTGATCGAGCATGTATTGAATGAGCTGCATGGGCCAAAAGAAGTAGAACCGGAGCGTGAGCTTACCGGCTACGAAGAATGGGAACAGCTTTACGGTGAAAAAGAAGACGTTATTGACGTTAAAACTCAGCACGAAGAGTTAAACGTTAAGGGCGTTAAAATTGCCATCGTTGGTCGTCCAAACGTGGGCAAGTCAACCTTGATTAACCGTTTCTTGGGTGAAGAGCGTGTTGTGGTCTATGACCAAGCGGGCACCACTCGCGACAGCGTTTATATTCCTTACGAGCGTCACGGCCAAGATTATACCTTGATCGACACCGCCGGTATCCGCCGTCGTAAAAGCATTACCGAAGCGGCCGAAAAATTCTCCATCATTAAAACTTTGCAGGCGATTCAAGATTGTCATGTGTGTGTATTAGTGTTGGATGCTCGCGATGGTATTGTTGAGCAAGACCTTCACATGCTGAGCTTTATCTTAAATGCTGGTCGCGCCTTGGTTATTGCTATTAATAAATGGGATGGCATGACCGCTGAAGATCGTGAAAGCGTGAAAAAAGAGTTGGATCGTCGCTTAGAATTTATTACGTATGCCGATATTCACTTTATTTCGGCCTTGCACGGTACTAACGTAGGTAATTTATATCAGTCGGTTGATAAAGCCTACGCTTCTGCCATGGCTAAGTGGTCTACCAGCCAGCTTACCCGTTTGTTAGAAGACATGGTTAAGAACCATCAACCTCCTATGATTAATGGACGTCGGGTCAAGTTACGTTATGCTCACCAAGGTGGCTCTAATCCACCAATTTTAGTGGTTCACGGTACTCAAACAGACAAGTTAACTGATGCTTATAAGCGTTATTTAGCCAATACTTATCGCCGTGTTTTGAATATTCATGGTACGCCGATTCAAATGAACTTTAAAAGTGCAGAGAATCCATTTTCTGAAAAGAAAGACGGTCCTTCATTGCACCGTATTAGTGAAAAGAAAATGGAGCGTACTAAAAATATTCGCGCCATTAAGAAAGAAAAGGCCCGTAAGTTACGAGCCAAAAAGCGTTAAGCTAAATAGTGTCTTAATAACTAAATAGTGTCTTAATAACTAAATAGTATAATGTGATAGTAAAGTATGATGTTTTTCCGCATAATTACATTCTGTAACATAAATGTAATTATGTGGAGTAACACAAGTGAAGCCAGCTAATCTTAATGCCTATTACCTTTTATTTCTAAAACTCCCTGCCTTTAAACCAGCCGCTATCAAGCCATTGTTTGTTGCTACACTTTTATTGATATTACTTTCTGTTTCGAGTGCTACTCGTGCCCAAGTACCAGCTGATCAATTCGTCAATGTTCGTATTTCTAGCCTTCAACTTTTTTCTGCATTTGCTTCTTTTATTTATTTTCAAGGCAACGATAAAAGCTTGGCAAGGGTTCAAACTGCTCTTCAGAAGGGTGATGCAGCCATAAGTGCTTTGCCTGACAGCGAAACCGAGCTTAAAGATAAATGGCAGCAGATTACAGATTACGTAGCCTTTAATAAAAATCATAAATTCGACGGTGTCTCAATGAGTTTAGAGGCTGGCTGGAGTATCCAGCAAAGAGAATTTAATAAAATGATTGATCAACGCACCCCCAAAAATCTGACTGGATTGGATGATGTGCAAATTAAAATGGAGATTATTCTGAGTCAGTACATGGGCTACGCGAACTCAACAACCGGCGGCTATGGTGTGAGTTATGCGCTGGTACCGCTGGAAAAACGCATTAATAGTGTCTCGCAGCAACTTGAAATACTGGCGGATAAGAATCCTGAGTATCAAGAGTTACAAAAGCGCTGGAATTATATTCAAAACACCTTGTTATCCTATAATTCCAATGTGGCACCCTTTGTGGTTTTGCATACCTTTGAAAAAATGCGCGCGATGATTGCTGCGTATTAAGTTTTAAATTCAGCAAAGCCATTGGCCATTAAGGTAAGGCGCAATTATTTAATTGCGCGAATACCTTTGCTTTCAATAACAATTTTTCGTTCTTTATAAAGTTTGCCTATTGCCATTTTAAAGGCGCGTTTGCTAACCCCAAAATGCATTTCGATCATTTCGGCAGGGCTCTTATCGCTAAGTGCTAAGAAACCATTACCGGCTTCGACCTTTTGCATAATTTGTTCGGCTAGTCCGCCGACTTTTTGATAACCAATAGGCTGCAGGCTTAAATCTAAGCGTTTATCGTCGCGCTGCTTACGAATGTAGGCGTCGACCTTTTGACCAACCCGAATCGCTTGGCGAATGTCGCTGTGATGAATTAATCCCCAATATTTATGATCAACAATGGCCTTGTAGCCTAGTTCGGTGCGCGCAGCGATAAGAATACGCACTTTATCGCCTGGGTTGTAATGGTCATAAATGGTAGCAACTTCGTCTTTAATAAAACGGTTTAAGCGGGTTGTTGCAATAATACGATCGGTATTATCGAGGTGCACATATACAATAACGCGCTGACCGACTTCTAGGCGTGATTTTTGTTCAGCGAAAGGCAAAAATAAATCTTTAACCAAACCCCAGTCTAAAAAAGCGCCCATTTCATTAACGTCGGCGACTTCAAGGTTGGCTACTTGGCCGACGGTAGCACGAGGCCGCTGGCAGGTCGCGATTACTCGATCTTCGGAATCTAGGTAAATAAATACTTTAACAATGTCGCCGATTTTGCAGTTGTCGGGTACTTGTTTGTTCGGCAGTAAAATATTGCCAAACTCTCCTGCAATTAACAATGCTCCCATAGGAAGTAGTTCGCCCACTTCTAACGTGGCGTATTTACCGACCAAGGGGGTTGAGGTTAATTGATTGTTTGCAGGAGGTGTTGAATCTGTCATTTGGAAAGTCCGTATCGGATCACTTAATTAAGGGTATGAAAGAACTCATACACTTGAAATTAAGTAGGTTAAAAGACACTGATTTCTGCATCAGTGTTTGCCGATGGATTATAACAAAGAACACCTGACTTGCTAAGTAATGGATTGTTATTGCTTGCTATTAATCGCTAATAACTCATATAGACGCTTGATCATGGCTGCATCTAATAAAACCAATAAAGGATTATTACTTATAGCAGGTAAGCTCCATTGTTGATTCCAGCGATAATGGCAACCCCACATTATCAGTTTGCCATTAGCGCTATCAAAATCGATACATTTATTCATCGCCGGATTGCGAAGGGCTGTTTCATCCGTATGATCCCATGATTGCTTGTTATTACTTATTGAGCATTGATCGGCAACTAATCCTCCAGAACTAGGCATCACACACAACCAAGGTTGGTCGGCTAGGTGAATACGGCCTTGTGAACTCATGATCCAAGACGATGCTTGTTCTTCAGAATCTGCGGGTGTAATGAAATTATCTGTATTGACCATTCCAAAATACTTAGGCCCTTCAATAAACTTACCAGCACTTGGCAATTTTAAATTGGCGGCTAAAAGCTCGTTATTGCTCAAAAGCTCTCTTACTTTAACTGCTTGCTCGGTATTACTCAGTCCTTCTTTTGTCATTTTTGCTAACAAAATTTCTAGTTGATCTAGGGTTGTTTGGATCGACTTATATTTTTGATAAGAAGAGTAGGCTAATGCAGAGAATATGGATTGCACTTCGGTTGGCGTATAGCTGTCTAATTGAGACTTTTGACTCGATGTAAGATTAATCAGTTGTGCATCTGCTTGTGATTCAAAAAGTTCACTTAATTGGGTTAATTCAACCCCCATTAATTGTTTAAATTCCGCATCCTGACCGACAATTGCAACTGGAGGTAATTGTTGAATTTGTCCATCAAAAACTGTGCGTGTTAGCTCATGATCAACACCATTACGGCGGCAGTTTAAGATTGCTAGAGTCGGGCGAAATTCAGCTTTTAGGTTAATGTGCAGTTGGTTGATGCTGTTATTGCTATGGCGATTAGCAGCAACACTTACCAGCTTGATGTCGCCTTGCGCATTGCTAATGTTGACCCAGCATTGATCGACTAATAAACCATTTTCAAAGAGAGTTAAATCAGGTTCTGGTAAGTCAAATACATTACCGTAATTACCATGAAACACTGGGTAGATAACGGCATTATTACCATAGTTTGTGCTATCAGGGTCATAGCCACCCAATAGGGTGGCCACAGCGACACCAACTTCTTTCGCTGCTAAGCGGCTGTCATTTTCGGGGTAAGTATATTCTTGGTATTGGCCTAGTTCTTCACTCCATTTTTTATAACCACTGGCAAAATTGGTGGTAGGCAGTGGGTATTGTTCTAAATGCTTTTGAATGAGACGCGCACTGAAAGCTGTATGGTGAGTGTATGCCGAGAGTTCGGTATTACCACTGCCACCCGACATGGCATCTCGACCATAAGGAATTTTACCATCTAAATGAAACGTCGGAGGTTGTGGTTCTGTCGCTTCCCTATTATCAATTAAGTTATCACGTAAACGATTACGATGAGCAATATAGCCCCAGCCGCTGTCGCTATGGTGTGCTTGAAAGCGCTGATCGTCAGTAAGGTTTTTACCTGGATAATGGCCAATGCCATAACCATGGCCCCATTCGTGGCTGGCTTCATTGCCGCGGCTATCGACTAATGTACCAATGCCATTGCCGCCACTTAAACCGTGCTGTCGGCGTCCATTTTTATAATTACCCCAAGCGTGATGATTGGTAGTTTGTTTAAACAAATGTGGATAGCGCTGATGCATGTTATTGCTGGTAATGCCGAAGTTGGCTAAGTTTATTCCAGTGCTTACTTGGGCTTTAGCAACATCTTCTCGCATATCACCCGAATAAATATCCCCTTCGGTTGCACTGACCTCATCATAAATAACACCGCTACGTACAATGACTTTGTCCAGCTGCATATCGGCGTAAGAGCCCATGATAAGGCGTGATGTAGGAATGGTCTGAAAATAATCCGTCGCCGCCATGATCGGATTGTTTAATGTATAGTGGCCTTGTGAGGTGTCGGCGTTAGTTAGCATGCCTAAGCGTAGGCTTTGGAAGATAACTTGAGTTGCTTTACCTATGTCGATATCGGATGCCGTAAGTACGCCCGTTTTTTCTAGATTTGAATGTTTATTAACAATAAAACGAACTGATAAACCGTTTTTAACATGCTGCCAAGGCAGTGTTGTGCTCCAGGCATAATTGGAAAAAACAACATTATACGTACCGTTATAATCAGCTTCATAAATATCATTTGGATGCAGCATTGACAGGGTGGTTTGAACTTCGCCATTAATACGAAGTTCGGCGTCGATACTAACGATATTTTTAAGGGCTGAGTTCTCAAGATGGGTTGGCGTAAAAAACATTAAGGATTCACGTAAAGCCACCAAGCGTGGGTTGTAGATACTGCTAGTCTCATCTCCGGCGTCACGCTGAAAATTTCCATTGGGGCGCACATTATGCGATTGCATAAACTGTACTTCGCCTTGCAATTCACCGTTCAGATCATTACGTAATGTGCGTTTTTCACCGCCAAACTGCTGATCGTAAAAACCAATGGCATTCGCTTGCTCTGGGATAATCGTAGTATCAAGTTCGGCTGAGTTGTTATCGCCTTTAGAGCCTCCACCACAAGCAATTAACGCAGCTGTTAATGTTGTGAGCAATGCTATTTTTATGCAAGATAAATTCATCGGTGATCCAGGTATGTATCGAATCAGCGGATTCTAGATTGTTAATTTAGGTTTTTCATTAATTATTCTCTTAACTGTGAACCCTTGCTCATTTAAGTTAAGCATTGGTTATATTAATTAATATAACATTAAGATATATCATGATTCTTTCTTAGTATTGGATCATCTAATAGTTTTTCATGATAATCAGCGCAATTAATATTATGGAACCCGATCATGAAAACTCGAATTTTGTTAACGCTAATTGCAACGACCGCTACTACTGCCACTATGAGTGCCCATGCGACTAATGGTTATTTCCGTTTGGGTTACGGCGCCAACAGCATTGCCATGGCGGGTACGGGTACGGCACTCGCTCAAGACGGCCTTGCTGGTGCAGTGAACCCTGCGACAATTTTTGGGGTAAAACAAGATTTTAACGTGGCACTGAGTGTATTTAACCCGCAGCGTGGTTTTGAAGTAACGGGCGCTAGTCCTTCTCAAGCTCAAATGGGAGAATTTGCTTTAACGAATGGTAAAGTCCAATCTGATAACGAGTACTTTTTAATTCCTTCGTTTGCTTATAAAACAGAGTTAAATGATGATTTGGCGTTAAGCGTGAGCGTTTACGGTAACGGCGGCATGAACACCCAATACAGTGAGTCTGTGTTTTATGCCGGTAAAACCGGTGTCGATTTAAGTCAAGTGTTCTTAAATACTACTTTGGCGATTAAATTACCCAGCAACACACAAGTAGGTTTTGCACCTATTTTGGCGTTGCAAAGCTTTGAAGCCAATGGCGTGGGAAGTTTTGCAGGCTTTTCTTCATCGCCGACTAAAGTCAGCGATAACGGCGAAGATACGGTGTTTGGTTATGGTGCGCGCGTTGGTATTGCCCATCAATTAAATGAAAACATTCACCTAGGCGCTAGCTATCAATCAAAAATTGATTTTGAACGTTTTGAAAAATACGAAGGTTTGTTTGCAGAGCAAGGCGATATGGACGTACCGTCTACCTACAACCTAGGGGTTGCCTTTGATAACAACAACTTCACTATCGCGTTGGATTATCAGGTGATTAATTATTCAGAAACCGCTGCGGTTGCTAACCCATTAATGCCAAACCTTATGACGGCTCAGTTAGGCAATGATAAAGGCGCAGGTTTTGGCTGGAACGATATGGAAATCATCAAGCTAGGTGGTGCGTTAAAACGTAATAACGGCGATGTTATTCGTGCTGGCGTAAGTTATGGCGAACAACCAATCGAAAGTAGCGAAGTGTTGTTTAATATCTTAGCCCCAGGTGTTCAAGAATGGCACTTTACCGCAGGTTATGAGTTTGGTGATGTTGACTCTCGTTATAGCGTGGCGGTTTCTTACTCACCGTCTAAGTCGGTTAAGGGTAAAAACCCACTGTATCAAAGCCAAGATCAGTTTATAGAGATTGAAATGGAGCAGTATGAGGTCACATTTGCGGCGGCTTTTTAAGCGCCCAGTTATTTTCTTTCTTTAAAACAGTACCTTCTAGATACAGTACTTTCTAAAAAGCACTCTTACACCAGAGTGCTTTTTTGTTTGTCATATTTTTTATAAAAACATATAAACAGTGATCAGTACCGCAAACAGCAGGTTAAGCAGCATACCGATTTTCATCATGATACTTTGTGCGATATAACCACTGGAAAACACAATGGCATTGGGTGGTGTGGCAACCGGCAGCATGAATGCGCAAGACGCCGCAATAGCGATGGCACTGACTATTAGGGTTTTATCAAATCCCATGACCTCGGCAGTGCCCATAAAGGTGGGTATCATGAGTGCCGACAGTGCAGTATTACTGGATACTTCGGTCATAAAAATAATAAACAGTAAAACCAGTAACAACAGCCAAAATAACCCTAAACCTTCACTGATACTGGCCAGTTGTTGGGCTAAAAAAAGATTCGCTTGGGTTTGACTTAAAATGGCACTGAGCGCTAAACCGCCCCCAAATAAAATCAAAACGCCCCATTGCGTGTTTTTTTCAAAGGCGGGCCAAGTTAAGCTTTTGCTCGCATGCAAGGCAATGATGGCACTAATAGCAACCCAGCTATCAAAATCAGCTATTTGGCCAATCATATTTTGAATTACGCTGCCAAAAATCCACAAACTGGCGGTCATTATAAAAATAGCCATGACCGATAAATTAGCGCTGTTCCATTTGAAGTTAGTTTCAGATTCTTGTGTTGGTTTGTTTGTACTTTTAAACAGCGTTAGATCAGGTTTTAGTAAGGCGTAGAGGATGGCCCACATAATTGGCAATAGTGCCAAGCTAATGGGTAACGCAATGACCAACCAGTCAAAAAAGGAAAGTGATAGCGCGCTGGCGGCAATGGCGTTGGGCGGGCTGCCGACAATGGTTGCAATACCACCAATGTTGGCCGAGTAGGCGATGCCCAATAATAAAAAGGCAAACAACTTGGTATGCTGTTGGTAACTTAGGTGCGACATCAACCCAAGTGCGATGGGCAACATCATGACGGTAGTGGCGGTATTGCTGATCCACATGGATAAAAATGCAGTGAGGCCAAATAGCATAAGGCTAATGAACAAACCGTTGTTTTTGGCTTTGCGCATAATAATATTCGCAAAGTGTTGATCCAGTTTATGTTCGTGCAAAGCCGCCGCTAAAGCAAAGCCACCTAAAAATAAAAAGATAATAGGGTGGGCAAAACTGAGCAGGGCTGCCTTTAAACTCATAATATCAAAGGCCACCGCCAGCACCGGTACTAACAAAGCGGTAACGCTTAGGGGTAAGAGTTCGGCTAGCCAAAGGTTGGCAATGATAGTTAAAACAATGAGACCGTGTTGAACAGAAGAGTCCATTGAGCTGTTGAGTATGAGCGAAATTAAAGCGATTTGACCCATGACGGAAAGGAGCCACTTCATAAAAGTCCTGCTGTGATATTGGCGAGTTTAAAAACCAATACCATAGCAGATATTCGCGATTAATTTATGCCTTGCGCCATTGATCTTGGTAATACTGATGAATGTCGCCATTTGCTTCTACTTGAAACAAATAAAGCCAATCATTGTTAACCAACTGAGCAACAGCTTGGTGTGTTTTTACAATGTGGGCAATAGCGTCTTTAGGGGCGGCAATGTATACATTGAGCCTTATCGGTGTATGACGCCAATCTTTGCCATCATGCAGTGACTGCATAGACAGTCCGATTCTTAAATCGCCACCATTGCCTTCAAATACTCCAATATGGTCACCCACCACATTGTGTAATAGTTTATTGCCCGAACCGTACAAGGTATTGTCGGTAACAGAGGCGTAATATTGTAAATTGATCCAATTGGTAACAATCATCGGTGCGGTCATGATCAGTTCTAGAGTGCTGAAATCATGATCATCTTGCCAGTGGTAGTCGTGCAAAAAAGAACGACCTTGCAAATCTAGTTGGCGTGTTATTTTTCTGGGGGCAACAATAAATGCCGCGTTGTTAGCTAGCCCCCATTCAGGGCGCACTTCAGCCCAGTCTTGGCTACGCTGCGTATAAAATGACGCGATTTTTTTCTTATCTTTCGTGCTTAAAGCATGCTGTTTTTCTGGTGTCGACGGTAGAGGCAGCTCTGGGCTAGACAGTGTCAAAAAAGTCGCCGCTCTGTTAGCTTGAGCAAGTTCGGTTGCCATGGCTAACCAATGTAGGCCATTTTGATTCGGCTTTTTACCATAAAGGGTGATTTCATCGGTGGTGGTATTGTGCAACCCGGGGTAAAAATGGGTGTGCTTGGGTACAGTAATCCCTTGGTCTACTAAAGCAGTTCTTATGTCTTGGTCATTTAAAAGTTGTGCCAGTACTTTTACGTTGACCTCTCCGGTTTGCCCCCCGCAGGCTCCGCAATTTAAACCAGCCGCTTGAGGGTTGTTTGCTGTGCAGCTACCGTGACCGAGTAATAAAACGGTTTCGGCAAAATTTTTGGTTAAGCCTAAATTTTTCAAAACACCATAAGCCAAAGCGGCTTTCTGCGTTAACGATAGCTCTAAGCCATTTTGGCTTAATGTAAATACACTGTCGTCGCATAAATCATTAATCGCATGCTGAGGTTTTGCGGGCCAAAAATTGTGCTTAATCAGTTCACCCATTTTTAAAATACCAAACATTTCGACCAAGCCCAAGCTAGCCGGTGCGCTATCAAAGGCATTTTTTTGCTGTTGGGTCGAATGCAAGTGCTTGGTAGTTTTTTTACTGTTTGGGCTTTGTGCTTGTTGCTTTACTTCAATTGCCGGTGCTAGTAAGCCCGGTAATTGTGGCCGACGATACTGGCTATCGCTGAATGCTAGATCGATGGGTAAGCCAAAAAAACCTGCAAAGCCAAGGGTTTCTATGTCTTTGTGTTGCTCTTCAAGTGCTCTTCTCATTGGCTCTGAACGAACATCAATACAAAACGCGGCCTGCATTAACGGCGCTTGTTGTGAATCGCCATTCTCGTTATGCAGTTCATCGCCATGTTGCTGCACAATTTGTGCTGTTAGTTTTTGGTTTAACTCGCTCTGATAGCTTATTTCTAATGCTCTTTGCCAAACCCACAGTGGTTGCTGTTGTGTTTGCTGTTGATCTATTGTCGCTGTTAGGTTTGCAAACTGTGCTAAAAATTGAGCGCTTAGCGGCATAAAAGATAGCTTGTGGCAGGTCTGATGGTGTTGCCAAAGAACCCATTCCCACGCCAATCTAATGGCTAATAATTGCTGCACTAAGCTATTCTTTTTGTCATTAAAATTATCTTGCCATGCTTGATAAGCCATATAAGAAGCCCAGCCATGAATATCCAGCAGCAAAGAATGCGCATAATCAGCAAACGTATCGGGGTTGCCAAATAAAGCTTCTATGTTAAAACACAGCGCTTTTGGGCACTGGGGTAAATTAAGAAACTGCTTATGTAAGCCTTTTTCGCCAGTTAATACTTCTATACCTTTATCTTTGCTGGCAACCTCTAACCAGGTTTTGTATAAATCATCGATTGCGTTGGTGTCATTGTGCAGGCTTATTTTTTCTGAGTGTTGAAAATATAGTCCACAGAATTGGCTAATTTGCTGGGTTATTTCATCGTGCCAAGTGACAGTGCGCTTTTGTTTTGCTCGATCACCAGCGTCTAGCAAGTCGCTCAGGTTTAGCCAGTTGCCTGGGCCTTTATCGCTGCTGGATTCGCTGCTGGATTCGCTGCTGGGCGCTTTGAGTTCTTTGACCAAGTCTTCGACGTTATAGTCTAAAGATGGCGTTAGCTGAGCATTAAAAAGGTCAATCGCACTTTTTAAATGCTCCCGCTTAATGGTGGTTCCCCAGTGTTGTAGATAAAAATCTTTAGGCATTAAACATTGTGCATTGCCTAGGGTATTAAGTTTTGCACTGACAGCAGCAAAGGGTTGATCACGTAGAGTCCACCATGGATTTACGGCAATGGCGGTATCCAGTGGCCACACGGGTGCGATGCGTGTGCTGGCTGTTTCAATGCTGGTGGGGAAATTTGTCAGCGTTGTGTTCTGATTCTTCCCTTGTACTGTACTTGCCGTTTGAGTTGTCATAAAAATACCTCGAAAACAGTTTTTGAGTTTATTTGTGATCAATTATTTAATTGTTTTAGCTGATGTACTAGGTAAAGCCAAAGGCCATAGGCGCAGCGTAGTGCGTGTTACCCATTCGTCTAAATAGAAGCCTGCATTAAGGGCAATCAGCAGGTGCCGACTGGCTGGGCTGTTAGTGGCGTATTGCAACCATAAAAACGTGATAAACAAGCTCAAGAACAACACACTAATCCAGATGTCGGCGCTTACTTGGGTATTGATATGTGAAGGCACGATTTGATGGGTGATTAAGCTAAGTAAACTGTATATCGACACTCCGATAACCGCAGTGATTAACGCTTTACTCGTTGAGTGCTTATTAGGGTTACTAAAATGATAAGCCAGTAAGCTAACAACGGCGATACTAATTAATAACCATGGGCTGATAAGTGCAGGGGCAGATAAAGAGCTCCAACCTGTTTGTGGGGTCAACAAGGATAAAACAACTACCAGAGAAATACCGATTACAAGTACGCAACTCAGTGCGGCTAACCAATGGTGTTTGTTAGGTTTTGCTGATTGAGTAAATTGTTGTCCAAGGTAGTTATTAACCGCGTTGCCAGAACTTAAAAAGGCATGGGCTTTATAGCAAGAGTGAGCAATTAGGTGGAGCAAGGCAATTTCATACAGTCCCAGTGCGCATTCAATCAACATTAATCCCATTTGAGTAACGGTTGACCAAGCTAGTCTGACTTTTATGCTGATTCGAGTCATCATAATCAATGCGGCTAAAACACAGCTAATACCCGCGACAATTAAGATTAGCCATTGGGCTGCTACTGATACGCTAAGCAGGGGAGAGAACAGTAACAATAGAAAGCCACCTAAGTTAATAATGCCAGCATGAAGTAACGCTGAAACCGGTGTTGGTGCTTCGACTACTTGAATAAGCCAACCATGTAGAGGTAATTGAGCACACTTAATTAAAGCCACTAGTGCTAACATAACCATGGCCAACTGGTCGGCTAATGATGGCGTATAATTGTCTGTATATTGAGCCATTAAAACGTTGATATGTAAGCTGTCATGTTGCCAATATAAAATAATGAATGCGCTTAATAGTAGGGCTTCTGATAAACGAGCAAAAAGGAATTTTTTGTGAGCTGCCAAAGCTGCTCTGGGGCGCTGTGGGTAAAATAAAAGTAGGTTGTGCAAACTCAGGCTGATCGACATCCAAGCCACAAATAACAGGACTAGATGATTAGCGGTTACCGTGATGCTAACTGCGATTAAGGTTAGTAAATACCATTTTAGAAAGCGTGCATGGTCGGGGTCTCCCAATAAGTTTTGTTGAGCAAAACGCAGCACAACTAAACCAATGAAGCTAATGAGTGTCATCATCACCATGGATAAAGGTGTGAAACTGAAAAGTGTATTTAATTGAGCGTTTGGCTGTGAAAAACTGATCAGCAATAGCGCTAACGAAACTATTAGGTGAATACCGAGCAAGTGCCTAGCAATTTTCCAGCGTGCTTGTGTTTGCGAAAGCAGTAACGCTGTTAATAAAAGACCGTGTAAGGCAATAATACCGAATGATGTGGCCAAATCGATGAGTATATTAGACATCAAATACAGGGTTGAAGGGAGTAGGTTCAATATTTCAGCCATGGTGTATTCCTCGCAGTATTAGATCCGTTGCTTTAAGCAGTGGTTAAAGACCATCTATAAAAAGAGATTAAAGAGATTAAAAACAGTGTGAGGTCTTCTATTTATTAAGTAAAATAGATTAAAATCGATAAAGCGTTCTTTAAAAGAGAACGATTGCTTGTTTTTTTAAGGAATCACTTTTATGTCACGGCTTAATTATCATCATTTGCATTACTTTTGGCAGGTGGCTAAAACCGGTAATCTCACCAAGGCAGCAAATAACCTGCACGTGTCGCAGTCGGCTTTGTCTGCACAAATTCGTCAATTAGAACAAGCGATGGATGCGCAGCTATTTAAAAGAGAAGGGCGCTCTTTGGTGTTAACAGAAGCCGGACAAAGAGCCTTGGTATATGCCGAAGATATTTTTTCTAAGGGTGAGGAGTTAGAATTTTTATTAAGAAACGGCATTGATAACGTATTGAAGACCTTAAAAATCGGTGTGCTTTCGACCATGTCGCGAAACCTAGTAGAAAGCTTTATTAATCCTTTGATCAAGCCTGATCATCCATCTGCAAACCGCTATAGCCTTCATGCCCGCCGCCAAGCCAGTCTGTTAGATGGTTTATACAGTCACCAATTTGATGTGGGTTTAACCAATGTAGAAGTCATGGGCGGTGATCAAGATTTATTACAGTGTCAGCTGTTAGCGCGCCAGCCTGTTTCGGTTATTGGGCCGTCGGGAGTGATGTTTGAGCAAGATAAGTTTTATCAACAGATACAGACGTATGATTGGGTTTTGCCGACCGGTGATAGCCCGGTAAGATCCGCTTTTGATAGTTTTTGTGGTCAGCATCAAATAAGACCTCATATTATTGCAGAAACGGATGATATGGCGATGTTGAGATTGTTGGCTCGAGACAGTGGAGCGCTCGCTGTTTTACCTAACGTCGTGGTAAAAGATGAGTTAGCCAGTAAACGTTTAACGATTTATTTAGAGCTGCCTAATATCTTTGAAAACTTTTATGCCGTTACTATTAAGCGTCAGTATAACCACCCATTAGTCAATAAATTGCTGGCCGCTTATTTGCACGGCCATTAACATTAATGATTACAGTAGTTGGTCAAACTCTGAAATAGGCAGCGGGCGATTAAAGTAATAGCCCTGATACATATCGCAATATAGGTCTTTAAGTAAGTTGAAATGGCATTGTGTTTCAACACCCTCTGCGACCACGCTTAAACCAAAGTTTTTGCCTAAAGCAATAATGGATTTTACCATGAGTAAATCGGATTTATTGGTATCTAAGTCACGCACAAATGACTGATCAATTTTTAATTCACTGATGGGTAAATTTTTTAGATAGCCCAAAGAAGAATAGCCAGTACCAAAATCATCCAATGAAAAAGACAAACCAAAATCAACCAGTTCTTGCAGCTTTTGCGCCACTTCATTGATATCTCCCAGTAATACCGATTCGGTTATCTCGAGAATTAATTTTGATTTATCAATATTTGCTGTAGTTACAATATTTTTAACATCTTGGACAAAATCTTTTTGCCAAATTTGTTTGGCGCTAACGTTAATAGATAATTTTATGTGTTGTTGTTTTGAGTTTTTTTGCCATAAATTTAATTGCTCACAGGCTTCTTGTAATACCCAATTACCGATAGGTAAAATGAGGTTAGAATCTTCGGCGATGGGAATAAAATCGTCGGGCCTTATAATACCTAATTCTGGGTGATACCAACGAATAAGAGCTTCTGCTGCCACTAGCTGATTCGTTGAATCGTACTGTGGTTGATAGTGCAGCACAAAGTTATGAGTCTTTAATGAATGCCGCATTTCTTTTTCTAGCAAGGTGGTGTAATCAATTTTCTTTTGCATGGCAGGGACAACAGATGCGAATCACTCATGAAATCTCCAAAAGAATTGGGTTCAAACAATAATGTTATTGATAATATTATACTTTATCGGTATTGATGTTAGTTGATTCACATCATTTTGGGTAATTATTGCTTGGTACTTTATCATTAATTATTTTGAGAGGGTCATAAAAAAGCCCCGTAAAACAGACTCATTGTGAGTCAGTTTTACAGGGCTTATTGATTGCTAATCAGCTGTTATAGGTCTTTCAAAGCACCAATAGTGTCTTGCAATACTTGCTTAGCGTCACCAGTAACCATTAACGCATTGTCACGGATGAACAATTCGTTTGGAATACCGGCAAAACCGGGTGATAAACCGCGCTTAACAACCACAACCGTTTTAGCGTTGTGTACGTTAAGAATTGGCATACCAAAGATGGGCGAGTTTGGATCTTCCGCAGCGCCTGGGTTAACCACGTCGTTAGCACCCAATACGATGGCAACATCGGTTTGTGAGAACTCTGGGTTAATGGTGTCCATTTCAACCAACTGGTCGTAAGGTACTTCTGCTTCAGCCAATAATACGTTCATGTGGCCCGGCATACGACCCGCTACTGGGTGAATAGCGTATTTAACTTCTGCGCCGTTCTTCTCTAGCATAGAAGCCAGTTCACGAGTAGCGTGCTGTGCTTGTGCTACTGCTAAGCCGTAGCCCGGAACAAAAACAACTTTTTGAGCGCTGTCTAGTAACATGGCAAGTTCGTCGGCATTAGAGAACTTAACTTTGCCTTCGTAGAATGCATCGTTTTCAGATTTAGAAACGCCGCTTTGTTCTGACATAGAACCACCAAACAATACGTTGGTTAATGAGCGGTTCATCGCTTTACACATGATGCTGGTTAAGATGATACCCGAAGCACCCACAAGCGAGCCGACAACGATCAACCCGTTGTTGCCCAATACAAAACCTGCTGCAGCACCGGCCAAGCCAGAGTATGAGTTCAATAGTGAAACAACCACTGGCATATCCGCACCGCCGATTGGCATAACCAAACAAACACCAAGAATCAGACAGACAACGATAAGGCCAAGAATCAATAAATCTGAATTTAACTGGCTAACGGTGGCAAAATAAGCAGCGCCAGCAATTAGGGTTAGGAAACATAGCTTAACGATGGCTTTGTACAATTTAACCTTGCTTGAATCACCGATCTTACCTTTTAATTTACCCACGGCAACAAAAGAACCGGTCAGCGTGACTGCGCCAATTAAGATTGAAAGAATAACCGCAACAGACCAGTCGTAGGTCACTGCAAAATTGCCCATTTCTGCCAGTTTTTGGCTTTCTAGGTAGTTCGCTGCTGCTACTAATAAAGATGCACCACCACCAATACCGTTTAGGGTGGCTACCATTTCTGGCATATCGGTCATGGCGACTTTTTTAGCGGCGTAAGCACCGATAGCACCACCGATTAGAACACCCAATAGAATGTATTCGTAAGTAATTACGTTGCTATCAAGCAGGGCAGCAATAATGGCAATTAGCATCGCAGATGCCGACATTTTATTACCGTTTACGGCGGTTTTAGGCGAGGTTAAGCCCTTAACACCCAAGATGAATAATACCGCGGCTACTAGGTAACCTAGATTAATTAATACGTCCATTAGTCTGTTACCTTATTTTCTTTTAAACATGTTCAACATACGGTCGGTTACTAGGTAACCGGCAACGATGTTGATGGTGGCAAGTGCAATAGCGATTACGCCAAGGACCGTTGATAGTACTGTGGTGTGATCTGAGCCGCCGGAGCTGATGATGGCACCGACAACAACGATGCCAGAAATAGCGTTGGTTCCACTCATGAGTGGGGTGTGTAGCGTAGGCGGTACTTTGTTAATCACTTCTACACCGACAAAAATTGCCAGTACAAAAATGGTTAACGACATGATGAACATTTCCATAGTTTTTACCTTTTTTGTGTGAGTTAAGGGTTTAAGCTTCTATTTGAGCTTTTAAACCTTCGTGTTTAATTTCGCCAGCTTCGGTAACCAAGGTTGCCGCTACAATGTCATCTTCCATATCGATTTTTAGTTGACCTTCACCGGCCATGTTTAAAAGGAAGGTTGTGATGTTTTTGGTTAATAGCTGCGAAGCATGCACAGGAACACGACCAGGATGGTCGGTAAAACCAATAATAGTAACGCCATCTATATAGGCTTTATGGCCAGCAATCGTGCCTTCTACGTTACCACCGCGTTCAGCGGCCAAATCGACAATAACCGATCCTTTCTTCATGTAGTGCAGCATGTCTTTGGTGATTAAGCGTGGTGACATCTTGCCTGGAATTGATGCCGTGGTGATCACAAGATCAGACTGTGCGACCTTGGCTTGCATTTGCTCGCGCTGCTTTTGATAAAACTCTTCCGATTTCTCTGTGGCATAACCACCACTGGCACCGCTGTCTTCTTGGGGAAGGTCAAACTCAACAAATTTAGCACCTAAGGACTCAACTTGTTCACGGACTTCTGCACGAGTATCGTAAGCTTCTACAACCGCACCTAAACGACGCGCAGTAGAAATGGCCATTAAGCCTGCAACACCTGCACCCACAATGAAGACTTTTGCTGGGTGAATGGTACCGGCGGCGGTCATTAGCATTGGGAAATACTGCGGTAATTCCATTGCGCCAGATAATACTGAGCGATAGCCGCTGATCGCGCCCATAGAACTTAATACGTCCATGCTTTGTGCACGGGTAGAGCGTGGAATGAACTCTAAGGCGAACGAACGGACTTTTTTCTCGGCTAGTTGTTGGATTAAAGGAAGGTTAAACCATGCATCTAGCATACAGATGAGGGTGGTATCTTCTTTAAGCAGTGCAACTTCTTCGTCAAGCGGCTGGCGGACTTTTAAAACAATGTCTGCTTGGTCGTACAAAGATTGGGCATTAGGTGCAATGCTGGCACCAAAATTACGGTAGGCATCATCATCATAATGAGATTTGTCACCCGCACCTTCTTCAATCACGACGTCGAAACCCGCTGATAGCAAAGTATCAATACCGGTTGGTATTAAGGCAACGCGGGTTTCCCCAGGATAAATTTCCTTAGGTATTCCGATTAACATAGTGAACACTCCTAACACTGGTTTAAGTTGATAAAGGTTTTAAGTTGATAAAGGGTTTAATAACAAAATATTTTATAAATTCTTGGTCACTAATAGCGCTTTATGGCTGACCCAAGCCAAGAACAGACAGTGTATGTTGACGAGTTTTTTGTAATAGCTCGCCGTCTTCTATTAGCGATTCGCCGTAAGAAGGTATCCATTCTTTTAAGGTGGTTTGCCAGTTAGTCGCTTGTTCTCTGGCGTTTAAACGTTCGCCCATGCAGCGTTCAATGACTTCAATCATGGCTTGAACAGCTACCGAAGCACCCGGTGACGCACCTAATAAAGCAGCCAGTGATCCATCTTTGGCGGCCACAAGTTCGGTACCAAATTCTAATTTGCCACCGTTAGAGCCATCTTTTTTGATAATTTGTACACGCTGGCCTGCTTCTGCCAAAGTCCACTTATCAGAAGTAGCCTGTGGGAAGTATTCACGTAATGAGTTCACGCGATCTTCGTGAGATTGCATGACTTCGCTGATCAAATATTTGGTCAGGTCCATGTTATTCATGCCGACACTCATCATTGGCAATAAGTTATTGCCACGCACTGATTTGAAAAGGTCCATTTTAGAACCTGCTTTCAAAAACTTGGTGGTGAAACCGGCAAAAGGACCAAATAATAGCGCCGGCTTGCCATTAATAATGCGCGTATCCAAGTGCGGTACAGACATAGGTGGCGCGCCAATAGCTGCCTTGCCATACACTTTAGCGTGATGCTGTTTAATGGTTTCTTCGTCTTGGCAAACTAACCATTGGCCAGATACGGGAAAGCCGCCATAACCTTGGCTTTCGTCGATGTCTGATTTTTGTAGTAACGGTAATGCACCACCGCCAGCACCTAAGAAAACAAAACCCGCATTAAACGTTGTATTTTTACCGGAGGCGGTGTTTTTTAATTTTACATTCCAGCGACCGTCTTTTGTTTTGTTGAGCTCTGATACTTCGTGGTTAAGCAATAGGTCAAACTGTTCTTGCTTTTCTAATGACGATACAAGGTTGCGTGTTAATGAGCCAAAATCGACATCGCTGCCAAAACCAATGCGAGTCGCAGCTACTTTGTCGGATTTATCACGACCTTCCATAACCAGTGGCATCCATTGGCGCAGAACTTCGTGGTCTTCACTGTATTCCATACCCGCAAATAAATGATGGGCCGATAATTTTTCCCAGCGTTGACGCAGAAATTTAACGTTGTCTTCACCCCAAACAAAACTAATGTGTGGCGTGGTATTGATGAAGTTCTCAGGTGCGGGTAAGTCACCGTTGGCGATTAGAGAGCTCCATAACTGCAGTGATATTTCAAAATTAGCGTTGATTGCCAGGGCACGATTGATTTCAACGTCGCCTTGATCGTTTTCTGGGGTGTAATTCAGTTCGCAATAACCGGCGTGACCGGTGCCTGCATTATTCCAACCATCTGTGCTTTCGTGAGCAACACGGTCTAGTCGCTCTACCATGGTTAATTTGAGGGTCGGGTCTAACTTGTTTAGCAACATACCCAAGGTGGCACTCATTACGCCGCCGCCAACCAGTAATACATCGATTTGTTTAGTCGTCATATAGATTTCGCCTGTAGGTAAAAATCTGAATCCAAGCGGCACCGATCAGCGCCTGTCCAGTGGTTAGCTTTTGGCTTATTAAGTCCACTGAATATATTAAAACGAGCGTTTTATACATTCGTTTTAATATGAGTACAACACGTAACGTAAAATTAAGAAAAGCATCAGTTAAAAAATACTCACCTAAGCTATTGATTTATAACAACTTTATTCTATGTATTGGTATTTTTTATAGTTACTATAAGTTTGAGTACAATTTGTCATTAATGAAAACTAACGGTTTTACAGAAGAAACAGAAAACACTATTGGTCTTTAGTCTAGTTTTAGAGAAATAAAGTCATTATTTAGGATGAGTATTTATAAGTGATGAGTTATAAATAAGGGTCTGTAGCTGTATAAAAGTTAATACACACGCAAATAACGGAGGTGTAATGGAATGAGTCAGCGCTTGAACAAAGCACCCACAACAGCAGAATTCTATAATTTATCTGAACGTTGTTTGAATAGCGGTGACAATTATTGGGGAAACTTGGGTTATTGGTCCCATTGTAGGCTTAAAAATAGTATGACTGTTTCTAGCTTAACTGAGGATGATTATACGATTGCTTGTACAGCGCTTGCGCACAAGTTAGCACAAGCGGTCGAATTGCACCCAGGCTGTTCGTTATTAGATATTGGATTTGGTTGTGGAGATCAACTATTGCTGTGGTTGCAACATTACCAAGTCGCTGGTGTAGCTGGAATTAATTATTCTCATAGCCAAACTGAACTGGCGAAGTTGCGTCTATTACAAGCGGGTTTTCCAATAGCTGTTAATAATGTACGCCAAGGGAGTGTTGCTGAATTGAGCGCAGCAGGTCAATTAGCAACACAAGATATCAATCGGGTACTAGCCCTTGATTGTGCGTGCCATTTTCCTTCACGACAGCAGTTTTTTCATGACAGCTATCAGCATTTGACTGCACATTCTAATTCTAATTCTAGCTTTTTAGGGCTAACCGATATTGTTTTAGCCACAGAAAATTTGCCAAGGTCTAGGCGTTGGGTACTGAATATTATGTTAAAGCTATCGCGCATACCCCGAAGTAATATTGTGACGTTGCAGCAATATCATAAGCAGTTACAAGAGGTTGGTTTTCAGCAAATAACCATTGAAGACATAAGCAAAGACGTATTTGTTCCTTTTGGCCAATGGATCAAAGCGTTTAAACATTCGATTAAAAACAAAAAAGGGGCTTGGTTAAAGTACCATGTCACAGCAAGTTTTTTGGCTTGGGCGCATAAAAAAAACGTTTTGCGCTACGTGGTTGTTAGCGCAAAAGTGTAATCACAGCCGTTAGTGGTCTTGAAACTGTTGTTGGATGGCTAAGATTTGGTCAAGTTCACGTTCTAATAATTCAATTAATTTCGGCTCAAATTGTCTGCCACTTTGGTCTTTCATATATTGCATGGTTTCTTCAATGCTCCAGGCTTCTTTGTAGGGGCGCTTACTGGTAAGTGCATCAAACACATCTGCTAGTGCGGTTATTCTTCCTTCTAATGGAATTTCTTCCCCCTTTAAACCTTTGGGGTAACCGCTACCATCCCATTTTTCATGGTGTGTCATGGCAATGGACTTGGCTAAAGTAATCAATTCTGAGTCATCGTCCCCTAAAATCTCCGCCCCAATTTCGGGGTGTGATTTCATGATGTTAAATTCTTCGGCGGTGAGTTTCCCAGGTTTCAGCATAATGCTAGCGGCGATACCAATTTTACCAATGTCGTGCATGGGAGCAGCGTGTAATAAGTTGTCGGCTTGTTCTTCACTAAGACCATAAGCCAGTGCCAGCACCTTAGTGAAATGGCTCATGCGCATAACATGCATGCCGGTTTCGTTATCTTTGTATTCTGCTGCTCGGCCCAAACGCTGAATAACTTGTAAGCGAGTCGCGCGCAGTAAGTCCGCTTGGACTAACGATAAATGCGTGTTTATACGAGCGCGAAGTATTGGCGCTGAAACGGGTTTGTTAATATAGTCAACACCACCCAGTTCAAAGCCCTGAGCTTCATCAGCTTCATCACCCAAGGCGGTGACAAATATTACCGGAATAGGGGCTGTTTTTGAGTCTTCTTTAAGTGCTTTGCAGACCTCCAGCCCAGTCATTCCGGGCATCATAATATCGAGTAAAATTAATTGTGGGCTTTTTTCTTTTGCGAGCCGAAGCGCTTCTGCTCCTGATTTGGCAAAAATCAGATGGTAGTCATTGTGTAATATTTGTTTCATGACTCTTAAATTTGCTGGTTCATCATCTACCAGTAAAATACTGGGCTGATTGTTTTGCATAAGCTTTCTCAATTAAAGTGACAGTCGTTTGTATTGTTTTTAAAACAGATTGTTAAAAAAGATTCTCAGTTTAACGATCGGTTCAACGAATTTTTGTTAGTAATTCATCAATCAGCTGTTGTGCTTGGTCAAATTCAAAATCATTCAAAGCTTGATAAATACCACGGGTTTCATCATGCACAGATGGTTGCGAAAACTGTAACAGCTGAGTTAATAGTTCTTCATCAATTTCATTATGTTTAACGGATTCAGATAAGGCTAACAATAACTCGATGAGTTCATCTTGCTGCAACAATGACTTGCTTGGATCCAATTTTCCATTTGCGGATCCGTTAAACTCTGTCACATAAGTAGTATGTTGTTGTATTTTGTTTCTTAGGCGATCAAATAACTGTTCTATTTCAGTAACTTTTTGTTTAATTTCTGATGAATCCAAAAGGGACTCAGTATCGCTTTCTATGGCCTTAAGGTGAGTTTCAACTTCAGTAAACGCTTGGCTTAAACTGGGCAAAGACAAGTTTGCACAAATACCTTTTAGAGTGTGTGCGCTTGCAGCCAGCTGAGGCCAATCTTTTTGCTCTAGCAGGGTCGATAATTGCTCAAAACCTGAAGCTTGCTGCTGCGCAAAATAATCCAGTTGGCGATAAAAATCCTCTTTATTGCCCCACAGTGCTAAGCCTTTATGTTCGTTTATCAGCTCTTTATTATTGAAAGAATGATTGTTGTCACTATTAGTTGCTTGGCTATCAGTTGCTTGGCTGTCACTTATCGTGAGGCCAAGTACACGGGCAATTTCAGCGGATAAAAATTGATAATCGATGGGTTTGTTGGCAAAGCCATCCATGCCTGCTTTTTCGGCAGCCATTTTGTCTTGTGCGAGCACGCTGGCGGTAAGGGCAATAATAGGGATACGAGGCAGCTGTTGTTGTTGCTCTAGGCTGCGTCTTTTTTGGCTGGCGGTTAAGCCATCCATAACCGGCATTTGTACATCCATAATGACAATATCAATCTCTTCTTCACTGGCCATGCGAATAAGAGCCTGTTCGCCATCGCGCGCGGTGAGTACCTTATGGCCATCTCGCTTGAGTAGAATAGTAAGTAAATCGATATTTTGTTGTATATCATCAACCACCAATAGGGTTAGCGGTGGTAGTTTTATAGTTTCATGATTCTCGAGACTGTCTTTTTGCTTGTTGTTAGGGGGAAATAAAGGCAGCACAAAGCGGAAAGTAGAGCCTTTGCCTAATTCACTGTTAACGCTGATACTGCCGCCCATTAATTCGACCAATTGTTTACTAATGGTGGTCCCTAAGCCCGTTCCACCAAAACGACGACTCATTGAAGCATCCGCTTGAGTAAAGGCGTCAAATATGGTGTCTATTTGTATTTGGCTCATGCCAATACCACTGTCTTCAATTAAAAACTCTATCCAATCAGAAGGTTCTTCTTTAGTCGATTGATCACTGGCAAGGGCATTGACCTTTAAGCTAACAAAACCTTCGCTAGTGAATTTAATGGCATTGTTAACGACATTGGTAAGTACTTGACGGATACGCTCTGGTGAGCCGGAATAACGCTCTTTTAACTGGCTGTCGATATGGGTATTCAAAGCGAGGTGTTTACTTTTTGCTTGGAGCCACAGAGTTGAAATAACCGCGTCGACTTCTTCTACTAAAGAAAAATCACGTACTTCAATTTCAAGTTTGCCTTTGTCCAATTTTGCACTATCTAAAACATCGTTAAGTAAGAACAACAAGGATTTGGCCGATTGATTAATGGTCTTTAAGTGCCGTTCTTGCTCTTTTGTTAGCGGGTTGCTAATGGCATTAGCCTTGTTTTTGCAATTAAGGTCCGATCTTTCGCAATGGCCTTCGAGTAAAATATCACTGAATCCAATAATAGCATTCATGGGAGTACGAATTTCGTGGCTCATGTTGGCTAAAAATGCCGCTCGTGCCTGCGCTGCTTGTTCTGCTTTATCTTTGGCTAAGCGCAGCTGAAGTTCCATTTGGTAGCGTTCGGTGATGTCCATAATAAAACCATCGAGCCATTCTTCGCCGGTTTTTTCGTCGGTAAAAGAGGTGCCATACTCCATCACCCAGCGAATTTCACCATCACTACGAATGATCCGGTATTCTATATTGTAAGGGCCGTTGTCGAATTGGGTACTGTAAATTTTTTCTTGATCATCTGGGTGGCAAAGATCACTATAATAACGTTTGGGTAGAGGCAGTTTGAAATCACTAGCTGGGTAGCCGGTAATGATTTCTACAGCATCGCTAATGAAAGCCATGCTCCATTTTTTATCGTTAAGACAGCGAAAAGCAATTCCGGGTATATTGCCTACTAAAGAGCGCAGTTGTTTTTCATTGGTTCGTAATGCATTTTCCATGGCTAAGCGCTGGCGAATGTCAGCAATGAAAGCAACAAAAAAATCTCTGCCGGCAATTTTAACGTGGCCAATGCCTAAACGAATATCAACTCTATCCCCATTTTTATGCAAGGCTTCAACTTCGCGCCCGGTGCCAATAATGCGGGCTTCACGAGTTTTGAGATAACGCTGGATATAATTATCATGATTTGAATGGTGAGGTTCTGGAACCAACATATTAACGTTTTTGCCTAGTAGCTCTTCTTCAGCCCAGCCCAGAAGTCTTTCTGTAGCCTTGTTAGCACTAACCACGGTACCTTCACTATCAATGGTAATAATGCCATCAACAGCGGTGTCTAAGGTTGCCTTTAAGCGGCGCTCACTTTCCAGAGCGCGTCTTGATGTTTCTTTGTAGCGTTGTATCAAGTTGAGGCCGAGTACCATGAGAATGATCACAATAGTGGTAGAGGCTACGCCTAAGGCTAAATACAACGAGGTATCGCTGGACTGATTGCTATATTCAAAACCTGGTGGTTTAACAAAGCGTGCTGCCGCCATGCCAACATAATGCATGCCGGATATTGCAGTACCCATAATTAGGCTTGCCAAGGCGTTGGCGTGCCATGGTTTTAAAGCCAAGCCGCGGTAACTTTTTACCCCACGGCGAATCCATAAAGCCAGTATAGCCAGCACGACCGCAACTATGATGGATAGTGCAAACATCCAAGGGTCATAGCGCAAGAGAGGAGCCATATCCATGGCTGCCATGCCGGTATAATGCATGGTACCGATACCAGAACCGACAAGAACTCCGCCGATTAATAAAGGCTTAGTACCATGTTGATTGTCATTAATATATTTAAGTGCCACCCAAGAAGCAGCGATACCTGGAAATAAAGATAATAGGGTGAGTAACCAGCCGTAATCGACGCTTGTGCAAAAGTCAAAGGCGAGCATGCCAAGGAAATGCATGGCCCAGATACCTCCGCCAAAAGTGATACTACCAATAAGAAGCACGGTATATTTGCGTTTGGCAGAGCACTCATCGGATGCTTGTAAAGCTACTTGCAGGCCCATAAAAGAAGCTAAAACTGAAATAAAAACAGATAAAGCAACCATCCAATAATCGTAAGACCCATGAATCAAAATGCTGTCAGATGCGACTGTAAACGGGGTGATGAAGGTGGTTATGAAGGGCGTGATAAAATTGTCTAGCATGGTGCAGCTAAAGATCCTAAATGAACTGTAATGAATATTAAATCAATGTCTTGTTTAGTGTAGGTGCAAAACTGTGAATGTGTTAGCGTTTGCATTAAAGAAACGTGTCAGAAATCGATTAAAATGGCGAGCTAGCGTTAATTCCCTTACTATAAGCTTTTTAGTGCTAATGTATTAAATCACTGCGTATTTATGCGGTAATAATTATAATAAAGAATGTCTGATAAGGTTTAACCTGTCTTTTATGCTGAAATTTGCTTTCACTTTTGTCTCTGTATTGATGTTAACAGGGTGCGCTTTGTTCAATCAAAAACATCAAACTAATCAAGTAATGACTGCAGTAACGAGCAGTGAACAAACTTTAACTGAAACATTGTCTCGTTTAAATGACGGTTTCTCAGCAAAAATCTCTCAGCAAAATGGTGAAATAAAAGCTTTGCAAGAACAGCTCACTCGCATTGAAAAAAACCTTTCTGAGATTAATTCAAGCGACCAAGGCCCCATTGCTAATTCTACTAGCCCTTATCCTGTGATTGCAGGCTCTGAATATGTGGGTGCGGAAAGTACTGAGACGACGGAAATTACGAATAATGGAAGTAGTGCGGATATTGGGCTTGTAAATAACACAAGGGTTGTTGAGCAAGTCGAAACTGCAGTTCAGTCGGACACCTTGATATTAGGTGCGGTTGAGAAAGTTTATATTGAAGCCATTCAAAGCTACTTTATTGCGCGTGTAGACACCGGCGCAGCTACTTCTTCGATCAATGCGGTTGATATGCAAAAGTTTGAACGCAATGGTAAAAAATGGGTTAAGTTTCATGTATCAGATGATGAAACAGCAATGCAAGATAGGCAGTGGATTGAATCACGCATTGTTAGGCATGTAAAAATTCGACAAGCTAATGTTAGTCGTTTAGAAAGGCGACCGGTGATTGAGTTATGGGTGAAAATTGGCACCATCCATGAAAAAGCGCAATTTACCTTAACCGACCGTACTCAGATGGACTATCCCCTTTTATTAGGGCGTGAGTTTATTCAAGATGTTGCAATTGTTGATGTCAGTAAAGATTTTATTCAATCCATTGCGCCAAAAAAATCCAGTAAGCGCCAACAATTAGACAACATAGCGGTCGAATAACATGCCTCATGAACCTGGGATCAATGAACCCTCGCGCCTTCCTTTTTATGTGTTAATTTTACTTCTGCTGATTATTGGCGTGGCATTAAGTGTGATTCGTAACCAAGATTACGGTGTGCCTTGGACGCCAAGCGAGTCAAGACAAGTGTGGGACATTGAAGCGCGTATTGAATTTACGGCTGTGGGTGGGCCGGTAAAGGTATCGTTTGCCGTGCCTAACTCTCAGGCAGGGTTTACCTTGGTAGACAATAGCGCTTCTTCTGCTGGATATGGGCTTTCTTATCTTAATAGTCGCAGCAGCCGTCGTGCACAGTGGTCTATACGTGATGCTAGAGGTGCTCAAACCTTGTATTACAAAACCCAGTTTTTGGTTGATCAGTATGCCCAGCAAAAATTATCCACCGCTATCCCACCACTGTTGCAAAATTTACCAACTCCTACATTTGGCCCAGCACATAAAGGCGCAGTGGCCGCCCTTAGTGAACAAGCTTTGAAACGCTCTGCCGATAATGTCACTTTTACCCGAGAGCTGATCAAACAGCTAAATGATTTAGACAATCAAAATGCTGCATTAATGCTCAATGATTTCAGCAAGGTTGAAGCCTTAACCAAATTACTGGCTTATGCCAAAATCCATAGCAAAACAGTTGGAGTGATTGAGCTTGAAGATGGTCGCCGTCGTCAGTCAATTATTCCTATGATTGAAGTGTGGGAAGGTGACGCTTGGCATTTGTTTAATCCTGAAAGCAATGAGCAAAATGCACTCAATAACGTTTTAGTTTGGGATGATTCTAACGTTTCTTTGTTGGATGTGATTGGGGGCAAAAACAGTAAGGTCAGTTATTCAATGATTGCACAAGATATCACGCCTATAAGTGCAACTAAGAAAAAAGCGGCAGCAGACAGTTTGCTAAACTTTTCTATTCATAGCTTACCGCTAGAAGAGCAAGCGATGTTTAAGACCATTATGTTGATTCCAATTGGGGCGCTAATTGTGGTTTTTATCCGTATTTTAATTGGCCTAAAAACATCGGGCACCTTTATGCCAGTATTAATTGCTGTAGCCTTTGTTCAGACTCAACTTTTGCCCGGCATTATTGGTTTTTTATTAATCGTGGGTACTGGGCTAGTGATTCGCGGCTATTTGTCAAAACTCAACTTATTGCTGGTGGCGCGAATATCCGCAGTAATTATTGCAGTAATTTTGATTATATCGGTATTTACCATTGTGTCGTTTAATATGGGTTTAACTCAAGGATTAACGATTACCTTTTTTCCTATGATTATTTTATCTTGGACCATTGAACGCATGTCTATTTTATGGGAAGAAGAAGGGGCTAAAGAAGTTTTATTGCAAGGCGGTGGTTCATTATTTGCTGCAGTGTTAATTTATTTGGCCATGACTAATCCCTCCATACAGCACATAACATTCAACTTTATAGGCAGCCAGTTTATCGTTTTGGCTGCTATTTTGTTAATGGGGAATTACACCGGCTATCGCTTGTTGGAATTGAAGCGCTTTAAATCTCTGGCAGAAGGTTAAACAGTGGCTTCTTGGTTATCGTCTGCAGCTGCCTTTGTATCGTCATTATTTTCTACATCTAGGCAGCTAAATCTCAACGGTGTAATGGGTATGAATAAGCGTAATGGTGCTTATATTAGTCGTTACAATCCACGGTCAAAATACCCTTTAGTTGATGATAAGTTAAAAACTAAGATCATTGCCCAACAGCACGGAGCAACCGTACCGATATTAATTGGTGTGATTGAGCATCAAGCAGAAGTTAAGCGCATTCATAAGTTGGTTCAAAAATGGCAAAGCTTTGTTATTAAGCCGGCTCGAGGCTCCGGTGGTAAGGGTATTTTGGTGATTAGCGCTCATAACAATGGTGTGTATGAGAAACCTTCTGGTCAGGTCATTACGAGTAAAGATGTTGAGCGTCATATAAGTAATGCATTGGCAGGGTTATTTTCACTGGGTGGCAAAAATGACGTTGCGGTGATTGAAAACCTGATTAAATTTGATGATGTGGCTTTTTCTGGCTTTAGTTTTGAAGGCGTACCGGATATTCGGGTGATCGTGTTTAAAGGTTATCCCGTGATGGCAATGATGCGCTGCTCGACGGCTGTTTCTGAGGGCAAAGCTAATTTACATCAAGGCGCAGTAGGAGTGGGCTTAGACCTAGCAACGGGCAAGGCAGTGAGGGCGGTGCAGTTTAATCAACCTATTACTCATCATCCTGATACTGGGCGTTTATTAAGTGAATTAGTGGTACCTAATTGGCAAGCTTTACTAGAGTTGGCTGCCAGTGCTTGGGAAATGACTGGCTTGGGTTATATGGGCACGGATATGGTACTGGATAAAGACGAAGGCCCCATGGTGTTAGAGCTCAATGCCCGCCCTGGTTTAACCATTCAAATTGCTAACGGTGAAGGTTTACTTCCGCGATTACAGAATATAGAAAGATTGGCGACACCTATTAAGTACCCTGAGCCAGCTGAACGGGTGGCTTATGCAAGACAACATTTTGCCGCTCAGCCACGGCTTTAATATTCAATAAAAATCTATTCAGTTATTGAAAGTGAGTAGGTAGCGAGTAATAAGCACTTAATTGCTCTTTTATCGTTTTTTTACTGTTTTTTTTACTGTTTTTTAAACGGAACGCGTAAAGCGACATGAGCAGAATAGTCTTTTATGTGCTCTTTTTCTTCGTTGATAAAATCACTGATTGCCTGTTTAAACTGTGGGTGCGCAATCCAGTGTTGGCTGTAACAAATAGTAGGGCCAAAACCTCGGCTGATTTTATGCTCGCCTTGTGTGCCTGGGTCAAAATGACTGAGATTATTGTCAATACAGTATTCAATCCCTTGATAGTAACAACACTCAAAATGAAGGCTATCGTACTCTTCTAAACAGCCCCAATAACGTCCGTATAAATTATCATTGTCTTTAAAATAGAAGGCGTTGGCGACAATGCGTTCTAATTTATCATTATTTTGAGAGTGATCTGTCACCAGGGCTTGAACTAATAAAATGTTATCTGGCATGGTGAGCAACAGTTGTTTAAAAAAAGCTAAGCTCAAATATCCTCGGCTTCGGCGTTTAGCATAGGTAAGTTGGTAGCAATGGTAAAAAGTTTCTATGTCTTGTTCAGTAATTTGATCAGCAACTTTTTTTATAAATCTGATACCCGAGTCTGCTAATTTTGCTCGTTCTTTTTTTATGTTTTTACGTTTACGGCTAGTGAATTGATCTATAAAATGGGCAAAGTCATCAAAGTCATTATTAAACCAATGAAACTGACAACTCGATCTCTCTAACGTTTGCGACGAGTTGTTTAAGGCTAAATTGGCAAAAGCATTAGGGAATAAACAATGCCAGCTAGAAAATTCGTTTTGAAGGCAAAATTGAGTTAAACCGTCGGCAATTTGCTGGTGGTAATTAGCTTGCTGTTCAGTATTGCCAGCACTAATAACTCTAGGACCTGTTGAAGGCGTAAATGGTATCGCCCAAATCAATTTAGGGAAATAGTTAAAACCATGTCTTTCATAGGCTTCAGCCCAGCTCCAATCAAACACATATTCGCCATAAGAATGAAGCTTTTGAAACACAGGAGCAATTGCCAGTAGGGTATTGTTAGCGTCTTCTAGAATGGCGTAATGAGGCATCCAGCCAGTGTTTAGTATTGAATTTTTAGGAGAGTTAACACACTCGCCATCTTCTAATGCCGCTAAAAACTCATAGCGTAAAAAAGGATTGTCTGTGGTAAGCAATGAGTTCCATTCATCAAGAGTGATGTCATAAATGGTATTGGTAAAACGAATGCTATTTCCCATGATTTGGCTGCACCCTAAGCAAGCATAAATAAACGTCTAGTGTGCAGAATAACGTCGCTGAATTCAATTCATCTTGTGCTTATTATAAATAAACTAAAGCTTATGAACTGTAGGGTTTTGGTGGTTCTATCGAGTCGTTTTTATAGTCGTTGTCCAGCACTCAAATAAGTAGCATCTTTTGACGATTTTGATACAGTCAAAGAGGCCAAATATTTTGGTCTATTATTAGCCTGTATTCATACTGCTTAACCCAATTGGGGAGTTTTATATGTTCGTTCTAGATCCTAGATTGCAAAACGACACGATTTTAATTGGCCGCTTTCCACTTTGCCAAGTGTTATTAATGAATAATAAACGTTATCCGTGGGTAATTTTGGTGCCTGCTCATAACGATATTTATGAGTATTATCATTTATCCGCAGAAGACCAAACTCAGTTAATGAAAGAGTCGACCATGGTAAGCCAAAAAATGGCCGACCACTTTTCGTGCGCTTCTATGAATATTGCAGCGTTAGGTAATGTAGTTCCGCAATTACATCAACATCACATTTGTCGTTACAAAGATGATCCTGCATGGCCTGGCCCTGTATGGGGTCATAGCCCCGGCATTCCTTATGCGTCGGATGAGTTAGAAGTGAGGGTAAAAGAACTACAAAATATTTTTGAATCACATTTTATTGCTGACTTAGAAGCAGAAGAAGATATTGAAAATTTTCAATATTGGTAATATGGGCATAATTAATAAACCTCTCTAACGAACTAACGACTCATTCAATATGGAGTATTAATACCTTATGAAAGTTGTCCGCCTTTACATGAACAACCGATTACGAAATTTTAATTACATTATCGGCTGTGAGCAAACTCAGCAAGCTATTGCACTAGACCCAATGGATGGCGAAGCTGTAATTGCGGCTGCCAAGGCTAAAGGTTGGCAAATAAAGTTAATCATTAATACTCATGAGCATCATGATCACATTGAGGGTAATCCTGTTGTGCAGCAAGCAACGGGTGCAGCAATTTGGGCCAGTGAGCATGCAATGACTAAAATACCCAATGTGGCAAAAGGGCTCGTAGCTAACGAAATCATCGAACTGGGTAGCATGGTATTTAAAGTATTGCCGACACCGGGGCATACACCTGTGCATGTGTGTTTATTATCATTGAGTGAAGACACCCCCAAGCTCTTTTCCGGTGATACTTTATTTAATGCTTGTGCGGGTAATTGTTTTAATGGTGGCGATGTGGACCAGATGTATGAGTCATTTCAGCGGGAGTTGTTACCCTTACCAGATAATACTCTGTTGTATCCTGGCCATGATTATATGAAAAATAATCTAGCTTTTTCTTTGGCCTGGGAGCCCAGCAATGAACAAGCTAAATACTGGCAAGTTGCGGTTGATAACCTGACGCCCGAATCCATGCCCTTAATGACTTTAGGTCAAGAGCGGCAGTACAATCCTTTTTTGCGTTTAACCAACAAAGAAATAATACAAGGCTTGCAGTCTCATTGTGATCCGTTGGTTAAAAGCCCACGGGAAGTGTTCAGAGCTTTACGTGCTCAGCGTGATCAGTGGTAAATAATATTTTTTAATCAAGTCTGTTGATATTGAATTGTAATTGAATTTCAAGGGTCTGGGTCTGGGTCTGGGTCTCTTGTGAGCTTGCCATTCTAACGATTAGATCGCCATCAAATAGCTCTTGAAGAATGGTCTGACACATTTTTAGAATGATCAAATCATTATGTGAAGGGCTTTGCCAATGCTCAATAAATACATCTGCTTGTGCAACAGGGATGTTGGCACATTGAGCGGTGATGACCCCAAAGTCGTCTTTAAGAGCAACTTCTACCATTAAGTTTTTAGCTTTAAAATCAAATATATTATTATTGATAATCGCTTTCAGTGTCCGTTCAAAACAATATTGAAGTACTCCCTGATAACTGTCTAAGGTTAATGAAAAAGGCAATTTTAACTGAACATTTGAGTAATCTTCTGGATTCAATTCATTGCTTAAGGTTCGGGTTATCAAGGTTACGGTATCAAATGTCTCGGTGTCATTAGTAAAGCTGCTACCAATGTGATGATTTAGTTGGTTGATCAGACTTTTTGCCTGAACATGATTGTCATGATGAATTAACGATTTTAACTGGCTCAGTGCATGGCTCATCGGTTGCAGGCACTGTTGGTTTTGATAACGTAATTTTTGGCTTTCAAGCTTGGCCAAGCGACTTTTTAATTTACTTATTTCAGCTTGAGATTGAATTTGCTCAGTTGTTAGCTCCTCTGTCCGCTCGTGGACTTTTTCTTCTAACGCCACATTTAACTCTTTGGCTTCTAAGATAGCATTAACCTGCTCTGTCTTATCAAGAAGACAAAATACAATTTTTAAGGGGAGGCCATTTTCATTCCACTGCGAAACTTGAATGGTGGCAAAAAAGTGTTTTATTTTATCATTATTGCATCTCAGGGTGAGCTCGGTGCAAATTCTCTCCATGTGACCGTTTAATAACTGATATAGACGCTCTTTTTGTTCTATTTCACGCTCTCCTGCAATTAATTGCTTAAACCATTCAGTCGGTTGCTTAATAGCTTTTAGTTGATCTGCTTCTAATTCTAAATGTTTGGCAAAGAGTTCATTGCCGCTAAATTGATCTGTAATCTGGTTGTACTCACACAGGCCCAGCTCGGCATTATTAATAGCAATTGATAATTTTTTCTGAGATTTTTTAAGGTTATCTTCTACTTGTTCTCTTTTTTTAATATCTTCTTTTAAGCTCGTTCTCATCGCATTAATCGCAGTGACAACGTCGTCAATTTCATCCAGTTGATGTTGGTTATGAGCTTTATTAACAGTTAATTCATTATCGAGATTGTTAATGTTGAATTGATTAGCCCAGCGTGACATTTTTTGTAGGCGGGCGGTTACCAAGCGCTGAAAAATGAATAAAATAAACAAAGAAACAGAAAAGGTCTTAAAAAATTGAGTAGCAAGGATAATCAACGCTTTATACGATAAACTCTCGTATAGCCCTTGATAATCTAATGTAATATTAAGCACACCTAATGCGTATTCACGGTCGCTATTACGATAAAACAGGTCAATCGCGTGCTTATCGGCTGACAATTTGTCAAAGTTCCCAGTACTGTGAAGAAGACCTTCATTGGTTTCAATATAAACATTAAGCACCCCAGGAAAATTCAAAATACCTGATAATTGAGCTTTTATTTGCTGGTTATCAAAATTCCATAAGCTGTAACTCACACTTTCTTGATAGCCAGATTGAATTTGTTTAATGCTTTGATCTAATTCATTGGTCCCTTGGCGATAATCGGAATAAATAATATAGGTAGTGGTCGCAAAAGACACAAAAAAACTGAAGGCTAAAATATAAGTCAGCAAGGTAAGAGCGAGCTTAGTTTTTTCGCTTGCTGGTTTTAGAAGGGGAGTTTTTGCTGTATTAGGCACGGAGCAATCCTTTTCCTCACTGCATAATGACTTGAGCGATTAGTACTTATTTAACATATTTCTATAGTAGACCATTTAACCAAACAGTTATATAGATAGCTTATTATATAGATAGCTTATAAAGACAGTTTAGTTTGCTTTTGAAGAATTGTTAGTAACAATTTTTAATGGTGTCGAAATAGGCAGGGTAACCAGTCTGTTAGGTTTTTGCGACTTGCTATAACTTGCGTCAGTCTTTGCTTACACCTCTTAAAGACTGACAGCAAGCACACAGTAAATGTGTTTATTCGGTGGCTAAAAGCATTCGATTCTTGGCAATAAACTTATCACCAATACCTTTTACCTTAGTTAGTTCCTCAACTTCTGTAAATGCACCATTTTTTAAACGGTAATCAATAATGGCTTGAGCCTTTTTACTACCAATTCCTTTCACTTTTTCTAGTTGTTCTAGGCTGGCATTATTAATATTGATTGTGCTGCTAGTTGAGCTATTGATTGAGCTATCGGCATTGTCATTGGCAAAACTGGGGTTAAAAATCAGCAATGTTAAGACAACTAAAATAGCGTTTGAAATAGTCCGTGCGTTCATATGCGTTCCTTTTTTTTGTTGTTGAATTAAAAAGATAGCATTTAAAAATTATTGAACATTACGAAAATAGGGTGGTTTTAATAGTTTTTTTTACGGGAAAAATAATGAGAAATTCCAGCTTAATATGAGATTTTAAGCTGGAATTCTGAGAGGGCTGGGTTAGTCGTCTGTGGCTTTTGGCTTAGCTGCTGCTTTTTTTGTTGCAGCTTTTTTAGCCGGAGTTTTTTTGCCAGCAGGCTTTTTAGCTGTGGCTTTCTTTTTAGCCGGCGCTTTTTTCTTAGGTTCGGTTTCTACCCATTGACTGTCTTCAAATACTGCACTCCAGCCAGATGCCTTGCCATCGACTTCTGACATAACATATTGAGATTTAGTCTTACGGCTAAAACGAATAATTGCTGGATTACCTTCTTTATCAGAGCGTGGTGCATCTAATAAAAAATGGTATTTAGGATCAAGTTCAGCCTGATGTGGAATGATCTCTGATACTAAAGGCGCGCGAGTTTCACGATTTTTTGGAAACTGGCTGGCGGCTAAAAATAAACCGCTAGCACCATCACGTAAAATATAGGTATCGTCTACTTTAACGCACTGAAGCTCAGGCATTGGGATCGGATCCATTTTTGGTGGTGCAGCTTCACCGCTTTTTAGCAGCTTGCGGGTGTTTTTGCATTCGTCCGCCATACAGCCGAAATATTTACCAAAACGCCCAGATTTCAGCTGCATTTCACTGCCGCATTTATCACATTCTAAGGTTGGGCCGTCATAGCCTTTAATTTTAAATTGACCTAGTTCTACTTCGTAACCTTCGCAATCCGGGTTGTTACCACAAATATGCAATTTACGTTTTTCGTCCAGCAAGTAACTGTCCATAGCTGTGTTACAAATAGTACAGCGACGTTTATCGTTTAAACGACGGCTTTCGGCTTCTTCGTCCCCGTCTAGGCTGATCGCTTCATCACCCGGTGTTAGGTTCATGGTACTTGTGCAGCGCTCTTTAGGTGGCAAGCTGTAACCCGAGCAGCCTAAGAAAACACCGGTGGAACCCGTACGAATTTGCATAGTGCGCGAACAAGTAGGGCACTCAATGTCGGTATTAACCGGATCATTGGGTCGCATGCCGTCTTCGCTGTCGGCAACTTCTAATTTATTTTGGAAATCACTGTAGAATTCGTTGAGTACTTTCTTCCAGTTTAAATCTCCTTCAGCTACATCGTCGAGCTTCTCTTCCATGGTTGCGGTGAAATTATAATCCATTAAATTGTCGAAATTTTCCATTAATCGACTGGTCACAATATCGCCCATTTTTTCGGCATAAAAACGGCGGTTTTGTAGGCTTACATAACCACGATCTTGAATAGTCGAAATAATTGAGGCGTAGGTAGACGGACGGCCAATTCCTTGTTTTTCCAGTTCTTTAACCAATGCGGCTTCTGAATAGCGTGGCGAAGGCTTGGTAAAGTGCTGCTTAGGTTGCAGTTCATCGAGTTTTAATTCATCGCCCACGGCAACATCGGGTAAAATAATGTCTTCATCGCCTTTGCCGCCGGTGGGTAAAGCACGTAAATGACCATCAAAGCGAATAACACGGCCTTTGGTTTTGAGTTCAAAGTCGGCTGCTTTTACGGTGATGGTTGAGCTGGTAAATTGCGCATCGTTAATTTGGCAAGCCACAAAACGACGCCAAATTAAATCATAGAGGCGCTGCGCGTCAGGCTCCATTTTATCGAGATCGTTTGCTGACAACTCAACATTAGAAGGACGAATTGCTTCGTGAGCTTCTTGAGCTCCTTCTTTGCTGCTGTATGAGCGAGGATCCGCCGGTAAGTATTGCTCACCGTACTCTTTGGCAATAAATTCACGGGCATTTTCAACGGCGTCGCTACTTAAATTAGTCGAGTCAGTTCGCATGTAGGTGATGTAACCCCCTTCATACAAACGTTGCGCCAATGTCATAGTTTTTTTAACGCTAAAACTCAAGCGGGTGCTTGCTGCCTGTTGCAGCGTAGAAGTAATAAATGGAGCAGCAGGTTTGGATTTAGTCGGGCGATCTTCACGATTAGCCACAGTGAAGGTGCTGTTTTGCAGCACGGCCATTGCTTTATCGCTGTGATCTTTATTGCTGGGCTTATATTCTGCACCATTTTCTTTTACGACTTGGCAACGCAGGTGATCACCTTGTTGACTATTCAACTTGGCAAAAGCTTCCCAGTATTCAACCGGAATAAAGGCCCGAATTTCACGTTCACGTTCTACCACGATGCGCACAGCGACCGATTGCACTCGGCCAGCAGACAAGCCACGAGCAACTTTAGCCCACAGCAGGGGAGAGACCATAAAGCCTACTACGCGGTCTAAGAAACGACGAGTTTGTTGCGCATTGACTCTGTCTATATCAAGATCAGATGGTTTTTCAAAGGCGGACTTAATCGCTTTTTTGGTAATTTCGTTAAATACGACTCGGCGGTAGCGGCTATCGTCACCACCAATAACTTCCCGCAGGTGCCAAGCAATGGCTTCCCCTTCGCGGTCCAAATCCGTTGCGAGATAAACGGTGTCGGCATTTTTGGCAAGACGTTGCAGTTCTTCAACCACTTTTTCTTTGCCGGGTAAAATTTGATAATTGGCAGCCCAGTCATTGTCTGGGTTGATCCCCATTCGGTTAATTAGCTGCTCTTTTGCTTTACGTTTTTTATGGACGATTTTATCTTCGGGAGATAGCTTTCGCGTAATCGCCGCTTGGCGAGCCCGTTCTTTAGGATCGCTTTTAGTTCCTGATCCCGACGTCGGTAGATCACGAATATGACCAACACTGGACTTCACAATGAAATCTTTGCCCAGATATTTGTTGATTGTTTTCGCCTTGGCAGGCGACTCCACAATAACCAGCGATTTGCCCATATTGATCTAAAAAACCTTATGTAAAGAAGTAAATAACCGATTGTATTCAGTTTAAAGCGACAATTTATATGCACTCAAGGGCGCTGGGTCAAGCACTTGTGAAATGAATTTTCATTTAAGTGAACTTTAGCAGTGCTAAAAATCATTGCTAAACTCATTATATAGAAGCAAGATTGGCCCCGTTAATCAACGCTAAGCTGTATTATCTAAATTTTCAATAGAGAAGGGTATTTAATGTCGTCACTGGGATTGGTTATTTCTATTTCTGTGCCTGTTTTGTTGTTTTTATTGGTTGCGTTATTTATTAGTAAGCAGCATCAAAAAACAGTCTCGCAACGTGCTCAAATTCGCGTTTTGAAAGAATTTATTGCTGAGCTCGCCGAAGCGTTAGAGTTTTTAGTTAAGGTGGATAATCAAACTGAAATTCAATCATTGGTTTTTGAGCGTATTAAGCAATTGAATCAACGTTATATTGCATCGTTACCTAAAAATGAACGTGGCGGAGCGAATGCTGTAGATATTGCTGAGTTGGAGCACAAGCTAAACGAAGGCGGTGACAAAAAAAGAATTTTGAAAAGTGATCGTGAAATTCGTTATGCAAAAAAACAGTTTTCAAAAATTATCAAATCATTTGGCCCAATGATTAAAAATAGAAGTGCATCGGAAGCGACTATTTTGGAATTTAGGCGTTATTTGAGGATTTCGATTTTAGAAATGGAGGTTGATTCATTTTCTGCTCAAGGCGACGTGGCGGCGCAGCGTGGTGATGTGACTACGGCCAGTGGCTATTATAAAGCGGCAAGAAAATTACTGATTGAATTTAATATGCAGTACCCAGAAAAAAATCAACGTGTTAAAGCGCTGGCCGATAAAACAGCTTCTTTATTTAAAGGTGGCAAGCCTCAAGGGTCTAACAGTCTTGCTGATGAGCTGTCTAAAGAAAAAACCAATGAAAAAGATCAACATGGTTTTCCTTCAGACCCTACTCAGGATAATAAGCAAACGTTTTGAAGGCATCGTCTTTTTTGTCTCCACCCATAGAGGCTTTACCGCGTAATGGGTTATTACAAACTCATAGTGAACAAGTAGATATTTTACGTTTAGATCAGCTGCATCCGGTGGTGTCGGGTAATAAATGGTTTAAGTTAAAATATAATATCGAAATGGCTTTAGCGAATGGTTATCAATCATTATTAAGTTGCGGTGGGGTGCACTCTAATCATTTACACGCCCTAGCTAAAGCAGGGCAATACTATCAACTTCAAACCCATGCGTTAGTGCGAGGTTATTCAGAAGTTGCCTTAACTTCGACATTAAAAGACTGCCAGAATATGGGTATGAATCTTGAGTTTGTGAATAAGAAAACGTATTTACAACGATATGATCCACATTGGTGTCAGCAGCAGGCGCAGCGTTTATCGAGTTATTGGATTCCTGAAGGCGGTAACAATGAATTAGGCATACAAGGCTGTGGCGAAATAGCCAATGCTTGTCTGAACGCTGAGAAAAATTACGACCAAGTGTGGTTGAGTATTGGTTCGGGGTGCACTTTTAAAGGTGTTGAGCGCGTTTTGCCAAAATCTATAAAATTGCGTGGCATTTTAGCCATAAAAGGAGGGCAATCTTTAGCCCAAGAACTTCTTGCGAGTGCTCTTTATCCTCATCGCTGCGAGTTTGATTTTGATAGTCATTATGGCGGTTTTGGTCGTTGTCCTGATGAGTTGCAAGCCTTGATTCACCGTTATGATGAATCAAATTTACCGCTAGATCCTGTTTATACAGCAAAGTTGGTCGCGGCATTTGAGCAGAGTTGGCAACAAGGATTATTGCCTCTTAACCAAAACTATCTGCTTATTCATACTGGTGGTTTACAGGGGCGTCGTGGAATAGATGGCCTCTAACACATTGAATTCAATGGATTTCAGGCAAGCGTTCAAGCAACAATTATGATATAAACTTTAGTAAAGAATGGTTTGGATTTCTTATGATGGAAGAGTTTCGTAATATCGGCATTATCGGCCGATTAGGCAGCACTAAAGTAGTTGATACAATTAGGCGATTAAAAACGTACTTGGTAGAAGAAGGCTATCATGTCATTTTGCAAGATCGCATTGCCGAGGTAATACCGGGTCATGGGATGCAGGTCAGTACACAAAAATTACTGGGTGAAATTTGTGACTTGGTGATTGTAGTGGGCGGCGACGGAAGCTTACTGGGTGCCGCAAGGGCCTTGGCTAAGCACAATACGCCTGTACTGGGCATTAACCGAGGACGTTTGGGTTTTCTTACCGATATTAGCCCAGACGATACCATGCTTGATGCGGTACAAGATGTGTTAGATGGTAATTACATTTCTGAGCAACGTTTTTTATTAGATGCCGAAATAAAACGTGATGGAGTGCCAATTGCGACGGGTGAAGCCTTGAACGATGTGGTTTTACACCCGGGTAAGTCTGCTCGTATGATTTCTTTCGATTTGTATATCGAAGGTCAGTTTGTTCATCATCAGCGCGCTGATGGCATGATAGTTTCAACTCCAACCGGTTCAACCGCTTATGCGTTATCCGGCGGTGGCCCAATTATGCACCCCAAGCTGGATGCCATTGTGTTGGTTCCTATGTTTCCTCATACCTTGTCGAGCCGGCCGATTGTAGTTGACGGCAACAGTGAAATTAAACTGGTTATTGGCGAGGCGAACGAAACGTACCCTACAGTCAGTTGTGATGGTCAAAAGCATATACCTTGTGCCCCAGGTGACAGTGTTACGATTCGTAAGAAACCCCACAGGTTAAAGCTGATACATCCTAAAAGTCATAATTTTTATGAGATATGTCGTACTAAGTTAGGTTGGGAAAGAGTAGGTGATAGCTGATGCGTCAGGGTTACGACTTAATTGGTGATGTGCATGGTTGTGGTGAAACGCTGATTTTGCTGTTAGAGCAAATGGGTTACCGCAAAATTAATGGTGTGTATAAGCATAAAAGTCGCAAAGCCGTTTTTCTTGGGGATATTATTGATCGCGGCCCGCATATACGTCTTGCCTGTGAAGTTGTGCGCAGCATGGTGGATGCTGGTCATGCTTATATGATTATGGGTAATCATGAGTACAATATTGTTACCTACATGACACCGTCTCCTGCGGGTGTTGATCACCCTTTTTTACGCCCACATACCCAGCGTAACAGTTTTATTATCGAGCAAACCGTTGAGCAATTTGCTAACCATCCCAAAGAATTTAAAGAATATTTAGACTGGTTTACTGAGCTGCCGTTGTTTCTGGAATTTGATCATTTTCGTGTGGTTCATGCCTGCTGGGATCAGGCAATGATTGATGAGTTTACCGCGCGTTATGGTGGTAATCAGCTGCATAAGGGTATGTTGTCTAAATCGGTCAACCCGAATACTTTTTTGTTTCAGTTTTTAGATCGTATTCTTCGGGGCACTTCATTAAAATTGCCAGGGAATCGCTCGATGACTGCAAAAGACGGTATGGTTCGTCAATTTTTCCGCACTAAGTTTTGGTCTCAAAATCCACAGATATACAGTGATGTGGTGTTTCAACCAGATCCATTACCCCCCGAACTCACTCATTTACGCTTGAGTGAAACCGATAAAGAAAAGCTGTTGTTTTACCCAGAAACCGAAAAACCTTTGTTTTTTGGCCATTATTGGATGTCGGGCGTGCCTGCTACCATTCGTAGAAATATTGCATGTTTGGATTACAGTGCGGTCAAATATGGTCGTTTAGTGGCTTATCGAATGGATAGTGAAAAACAACTCAACAATGGTAAGTTTACTTGGGTCCGAGTGGATAAGTCGGAGCGTTGATATGAGTTCAATTCTTGTATTGCAGGCCCGCCCAGAAATAAATCTGAGTCCTATTACAGAGAGACTTTGGCAGGCAAATATTCCCCATCGTGTGATTATGAATCAACAAACCCAGGATTTGTGGGTGGCCCGTGAAGAAGACGCCGAGCAGGTGAAAATTTGGGTGCAGCAGTGGCAGCAAGGTCAACTAACGCCGCAGCCAGACAGCAAAGAGCAGTTACCCTGGCAAGTTAAAATGCAGCAATTGCTGGTTACAGCCAGTAGTTTTCCGTTAACGGTTTTAATGTTGGTTGTTTTGGGCATTATTTTTCTTTGCCAACAAATTGGATTAGTTAATCTGAATGATTGGCTATTACAACCAGCATTATGGAGCGGTGAGAAATTTGATTTGATCACTTTTTGGCAAAATGACGTATATCGCTGGTGGTTTCCGGCTTTGATTCATTTATCGTTAATGCATTTGATTATGAACAGCTTTTGGTGGTGGGTTTTGGGACGTCAAATTGAAACCCGTGATGGCCATTGGGTTTTGTTAGTGCTTAGTTTGGTTTTTGCCGTGGGTGCGGGTTTTGCTCAATATTGGGCGGTCGGGCCGTTTTTTGCCGGCTTATCTGGTGTGGTTTATGGTTTGATGGGCTGGACTTGGTCGCGTCAAACGTTTAAGGGCCAACACTATGATCTGCCTACTTGGTTATTCCCGTTTATGATCATTACCATGGTGGTCATGATGTTAGTTGACGGTGCTGGTATGGAGATGCGCATTGGCCATGAATCGCATTTAGCGGGAGCGGTTATTGGCGTTGTTTTAGGAGCGGTGATCCCTAAGTTGGGTCGCGCTAATCCAACCTAACGTAATATTTTAGAAGGTTATAATTATGACAGTTGATCAGTTAATTCAAGCAATGACGCCGGAAGTCTACGGCAATATGAAAAGTGCTTTAGAGCTGGGGCGTTGGGCCGATGGTCGAAAACTAGAAAGCGATCAAAAAGCCTTATGTATGGAGGCACTTATACGGTACGAAAATATGGTGGACATGCCTGCAGAGAAACGCATTGGCTATATGGAAGCTGCTTGTAAATCTAGTAAAGACGACGATGTTCAGCCTTTAACCATTAAATAATCACTGTTGAAAGCAGTTTCCATTTTAACGACTCGGGTTAAGAAATAATTATATGCCTAGCTTTTCTGGTCATCTTAGTAAGATGGCAACCTATTTGAATACCTCTCCTGATGCTGACAACAGGATTCGATATCAAATGCGCTTGGACGATCAGTCCATTGATCTCAACCCGTTGCTGGGCCAGACCATTCGAATGCATTACAGCGGAGACATTGAGTGTTGTCATTGTGGACGCAAAACTAATAAAAGCTTCAGTCAGGGTTATTGTTATCCGTGTTTTAAAAAATTACCGCAGTGTGATTTGTGCATCATGAGCCCAGAAAAATGCCATTATCATTTAGGCACTTGCCGAGATGCTAGCTGGGGTGAGAGCTTTTGTATGCAAGATCACTTTGTGTATTTGGCAAACTCGTCGGCGTTAAAAGTTGGCATAACTCGTGGTAATCAGATTCCAACCCGTTGGTGTGATCAAGGGGCCAGTCAAGGTCTCGCCATTTTTAAGGTACGCAACCGCTTATTGTCGGGTTTGGTAGAAACCTTGTTTAAGCAAACATTAGCCGACAAAACCAATTGGCGGGCTATGTTAAAGGGTAATGCGGATTCTTTGGACTTGGCCGCAATACGCGATGACTTATATCAAGAATATCAGCAAGGTTTAAATGCCATAGAGCTTGAGCATGGCCCAGGCGCTATCACGTATTTACCTGATACCGAAGTAGTCACACTAGAAGCACCGGTGCTTGAATATCCAACAAAAGTTTCGAGCTTGAACTTTGATAAAACCCCAGAGATTGAAGGTAAGTTAATGGGTATTAAAGGCCAATACTTACTACTTGATTGTGGGGTAATTAATTTGAGAAAGTTCAGTTCTTACCCGATTGAGTTCAGTTACTAATAGAAAGTAAACAAAGAAATACACCCCATAAAGTCAAGATAAGGGACTTAATGATGACGGCTGCACAACCTACAACGATTTATTTAAAAGATTATCAGGCACCGCTTTTTGTAATTGAAACGACTTACCTGAGTTTTGATTTGCACGAAGACTTTACTCGGGTTGATAGTCGCCTAAAAATGCGCCGTAATCATCAGCAGCATTCTAGCCACCAAGATCCTAGCCACCATGTTCCCTTGGTCTTAGTCGGGCAAGATTTAACCTTGTTATCGGTCAGTGTTGATGGTCAATTATTGCCAGCAGATCGTTACTCAGTTGATGGCGAATTGTTAACCATTAATGATTTGCCCGATGAGTTTGAATTGTCTATTTCCTCGCACATAGAACCCCAAAATAATACCGCTTTGGAGGGGTTATATAAGTCCGGTGGTATGTTTTGTAGCCAGTGCGAAGCCGAAGGTTTTCGCCGAATTACTTATTATCTCGACCGTCCAGATGTGATGAGCGTGTTTACAACCGAGGTTATCGCCAATAAACAGCAGTATCCCATTTTACTGTCTAACGGAAATGCGATTGAGCGCCAAGACTTAGACGATGGTCGCCATCGTGTTGTTTGGCATGATCCGCACAAAAAGCCTTGTTATTTATTTGCCTTGGTGGCGGGTGATTTAAACATGAAGAGTGATGAATTCATCACTATGAGTGGCCGTAAAGTAGCCCTTCAAATTTTTGTTGAAGCGCAAAATATTGATAAAACAGATTATGCTTTGGATGCGTTAAAGCGTTCAATGAAGTGGGATGAAGAAAAATACGGTCGAGAGTACGATCTCGATATTTTCATGATAGTCGCCGTTGATGCTTTTAATATGGGAGCAATGGAAAACAAGGGACTGAATATTTTTAATTCATCTTGCGTGTTAGCCAACCCACAAACCGCTACCGACATGGCTTACCAGCGAATTGAAGCGATTGTAGCACATGAATATTTTCATAACTGGTCGGGTAATCGGGTTACCTGCCGTGATTGGTTTCAGTTGAGCTTAAAAGAAGGCTTCACGGTGTTTAGAGACGCACAATTTACTGCGGATATGAATTCTAAAACCGTAAAGCGAATTGAAGATGCTTCATTGTTGCGAACAGTGCAGTTTGCTGAAGATGCTGGGCCGATGGCGCACCCGGTACAGCCAGATTCATTCATGGAGATTTCTAACTTTTATACCGTTACCATCTATGAAAAAGGTGCTGAAATCGTCGGCATGATTCATAAGCTCTTAGGTGAAGAAGGGTTCCGTAAAGGATCTGATCTGTATTTTGATCGCCACGACGGCCAAGCCGTTACCATAAATGAATTTGTTGCGGCAATGGAAGATGCTAATAACGTTTCACTGGCTCAGTTTAAACGCTGGTATAAATCTGCCGGTACGCCGGTTGTTAACGTTGTTAGTGATTATGATGAACAGGCTAAAATTTATCGCTTAACCTTTTCGCAATCTGCTGATGAACCCTTTTTAATTCCTATTGAGTTAGGTTTGTTGTCTCCAGCTGGTGATGATATAACCGCGCAAATGGCTGTTAATTTATCGTTAGCAGATAAAAAATCTGGTTGTTTTGAGCAGGGAATTTTTCGTTTAACCGATAAACAACAAGTGTTAACGTTTGAAAATGTAGAAGCTGAACCTATTCCTTCGTTATTGCGCGACTTTTCAGCGCCTATTAAGCTCAATTATCCGATGACGCGGGATCAGTTGATGTTTTTGATGCAACACGATAGCGATGGCTTTAACTGTTGGGATGCCGGTCAACGCTTGGCTTTGGATGTGATTGCTGAAGTGACCACACAGATCAAGCAGGGCGATTCTGTTTCTGTAGATGCCAGATTGATTAAGGCTTATCGGGGGTTGTTGCAGCGTGATGATGTCGATCATGGAATGATGGCAAAATTATTGATGCTGCCAAGTGTTTCTTATATTGCAGAAACCCAAGATATCATTGATATACACGGGATCAATAATGCCCGAACACAGGTTCTCACCGAATTATCTAATGCTTTAGCGGAGCCTTTAGCTGCTTTATACCAAACATTAAATCAACCACAACAATATCTACCCGAGCCTAAGCAAATGGCTCAGCGTGGTTTAAAAAATGCAGCACTAGGCTATTTGTTAAAATCTTCAGATCCTCAGTATTGCCAGTTAGCAGTGGATCAATTTGCAAGTAGCGATAATATGACCGATAGCATGGCTGCGTTATCTTGCTTGGTAAATTCGCCTTACAAAATAGAAGCAGAAAAAGCGTTAGAGGCATTTTATAAACAGTGGCAACACGAGCCTTTGGTTGTGAATCAGTGGTTTTCTGTACAAGCAGGTTCAGCCGAATACGGCAGCTTAGAAAATATACAGAGGTTACTGAATCACGAAGCGTTTGATATTAAAAACCCAAACAAGGTCAGGGCAGTTATTGGTGCATTTGCAGGACAATCGTTGGTTAACTTTCATGCCAAAGATGGTCTAGGCTATCAATTACTGGCAGATCAAATAATTACGTTGAATTCACTCAACCCTCAAATGGCTTCAAGGTTGATTGCGCCATTGACAAAATGGCGACGTTACGTTGCTGTTCAAGGCGAGTTAATGAAACAACAGCTGCAGCGAATTATGGCAGAAGAAGCATTATCAAAAGATGTATTTGAGGTTGTTTCCAAAAGTTTAGCAGCAAGCGAGTAACGGCTAAACAGGGATTTATTCTGCCTTAGTGAAAGAATTGTGAATTAATCGATCATTATTTAAACGATAAGTGACTTTTTTTTCGTTTTAAAATTAATTTACTGGCTTAGGCGCATTGAGCATAAGCCTAAGTTTCTTTATGCTAAGGCATCGGTAATCTACACACGTAGATTTAAACAGAGGTCGCAGAATGAAAAACAATAAATGGGTCGCGGCTGGGGTATTGGCTTTGGCAGCGTGCTTCCAAGTAGCCAACGCAGCAGTATCGGTGCAGCAAGCAGAAAAATTAAAGGGTGAATTAACCCCTCTTGGCGCAGAACGCGCTGGTAACGGCAGTGATATTCCTCCTTGGCGGGGTGGCCTTACTGTACCAACACTCGATTATAAAGAACCAGGTCAGCATCACTCAAACCCTTATCCTCAGGATAAACCTCTATTTACTATTACCGCTGAGAATAAAGATGAGTACAAAGAATTTTTAAGTGAAGGTCAGATGGCGTTATTCGCTACCTATCCCGAAACGTTTAAAATGCCTATCTATAAAACTCGAAGAACAGCAGCAGCGCCAGAGTGGGTGTATGAAAACACCTATAAAAACGCGATTCGTGCAGAGCTGGGTGAAGGGGGCGCAGGTATCCGCTATGCTTATGGTGGTATTCCGTTTCCGATTGCTAAAAATGGTTTAGAAGCTATTTGGAACCACATTACTCGTTGGCGTGGTATTTTCTTTAGCCGACGTTCATCAGAAGTAGCTGTACAGCGAGATGGCTCTTACTCATTAGTAACAGTTCAGCAAGATGTACTGTTTAATTTCTATAATCCAAAGTCTTCGATAGATAAACTAGATAACATTCTTTTTTATTACCTATCTTTTACTAAATCACCTGCACGTTTAGCCGGTGGTGCAGTTTTGGTTCATGAAACCATTGACCAAGTAGAAGAAGCACGTCAAGCATGGGGTTATAACGCTGGTCAGCGTCGTGTTCGACGCGCCCCAAACCTTGCTTACGATACTCCGATTGCTGCTGCAGATGGTTTACGTTATGCCGATGACACAGACATGTTTAATGGTGCTCCAGACCGTTATGAATGGACTTTAGTCGGTAAAAAAGAAATGTACATTCCTTATAACAGCTATGATTTATCCAGTAATAAGCTAACTTACGAGCAAGTTTTAAAACCTGGTCATTTAAACCCCGAGCATACCCGTTATGAAAAACATCGAGTTTGGGTAGTAGAAGCTAACCTTAAAGAAGGTGCTCGCCACGTTTATAGCAAGCGTCGTTTTTTCTTAGATGAAGATACTTGGGCGGTAACCGTTGTCGATCAGTACGATGCCGCCGGTGAAATCTGGCGAATCAGTATGGCTTATACTAAAAATTATTATGAAGTTCCGGTTACTGTAACAACGGTTGATGTGTTCCATGATATTAAAGCACGTCGCTACCATGTTCAGGGACTTGATAATGAAGAGCGCGGAACCGTTGATTTCAGTCTAGAATTACCTAACGACCAATATTTTACGCCGTCGGCCCTGCGTCGCCGTGGTAAACGTTAATTGATTTGATTTTTAATAACATTATGTAACATATAGACGTTAGATAATTCCGAAAGGGTCGGCTAGAATCACGGCCCTTCAAAAAAATTATAAGAATGGAGTGTTTTATGAGATTCCAATCGGTTCGAAATCGAATCGTTACGGCGATCCTGCGACTAACGACAATAAAAACATCACTATTAGTAGGTAGTTTGATGTTCGCATTAGGTGCTCAAGCCACTTGGCAAGACCCTCTTAATACGCCTTCTTTGGCAACTAACCGAGCGCATGAAAGTTTATTGCTCGACATTACCCGTGCCGGTGGTCGTTTAGTGGCTGTTGGTGCTCATGGTCATGTTGTTTTTTCTGATGACAGTGGCAAAAGTTGGCAACAGGCTAAAACTCCTTCTTCTACGACGTTAACCTCTGTGTTTTTCTCTACAGCAACGAGCGGTTGGGCAGTGGGGCACGATGGCTTAATTTTGCACTCTGACGATGCCGGTGAAAATTGGGTTAAACAGTTTGATGGTTACCAAGCCAACGATGCCATGGTTAAAGGTGCAGTGGTCAATAAAGAGCAAGCTGCACAAGAATTAAAAGCGGCTGAAGAAAGTGGTGATCTGGATGCTTTAGATAAGGCCGAGCTTCATTTGGAAAACGCGACTTTTGCTTTAAATGACGCTAACTATGATAAAAAAAGTGGCTCAACCAAGCCCTTTTTAGACGTTTGGTTTTACGATGCTAAATTGGGTTTTGCAGTGGGTGCTTATGGTATGGCTTTTCATACAAAAGACGGCGGTAAAACTTGGATCGATTGGTCTTCTAAGCTAGGTAATGGCGATCGTTTGCATATCAATGGTATTGCAATGGTGGGTCCTCGTTCACTTATGTTAGCGGGTGAGCAAGGTATGATACTGCGCTCCGATGATATGGGTAGTAGCTGGCGTTCTTTACCATCACCTTACGATGGTTCTTACTTTGGTTTAATGGCTAAAAATGATGACATTTTAGTATTTGGGTTACGCGGTAATTTATACCATTCAACTGACGGTGGTATACAGTGGCAAAAAGTGTTCACTAATTCTGAACAAACCTTAATGGCTGGAATTGCAAAAAATAATAGAGCAATTACTTTAGTGGGTAACGGCGGATCTATTATTTTGTTGGACAGAAATTCCGCAACGCCAAAATCCATTATCTTACCAGATAGAACTAATTTAGGTTCTGTTGTACAAGCCCCAGATGGCAGTTTAGTGATCGTTGGAGAAGCCGGAGTAGAGCGTGTAGACGTTAACGGTGCTGCGATACAAGATTCAATCACTATGGCTAAAGGAGGTTTATAAGCATGAGCAACACGCAAAAGACTCAAGGTACTAAATCTGAGCCAGAGCATTTTATAATCACACCACAAAGCGAGCCTTTTTTAGAGCGATTATTATTTTCTGCTCGCCCGCTTGTGTTGTTTATTTTAGCAGCTTTAACGGTTGTTTTTGCTTACGGTTTAACGCAAATTCGATTGGATTCAAGTATTGAAAAATACATTCCACTCAACCATCAGTTTATTCAAAATTACCTAGTTCATAAAGACGACTTAGGTACAGGTTTATCCAATATTAAGTTGTCGGTAGAAAGTAACGACGGCGATATATTCAGTAAAGAATATATGCAAACTTTACAGTTAATAAACGATGAAATATCTGCAATTAAAGGCGTAGACCGTTCTTACTTAAAATCCTTATGGACTCCCAACGTTCGCTGGACAGAAGTGACTGAAGAAGGTTTTCAGGGTGGTCCTGTAATTCCTGCAACTTACGATGGTTCTGATGAAAGTTTAGAACAATTGCGTCAAAACATTCTAAAATCTGGGCAAGTCGGAAGTCTGGTTGCGAATGATTTTTCTTCTACCATTATCGATATTTTATTAGTAGAAATTGATCCAGTAACGGGTGGCAAGCTGGACTATCAAGAATTTTCTCATGAATTAGAGTCTAAAATTCGCGATGCTTTTACTAATGAAGATATCACTATTTATATGACAGGTACGCCAAAGAAATTAGCTGACTTGTTAGATGGTGTTGCCTCTATTGGTATGTTTTTTATAGCCGCTATTATCTTCACCGCTATTTTGTTGTTTTTATATTCACGTTGTATTCGTGGGACTTTAATCCCGATTGCAGCTTCGCTTATTGCGGTTGTTTGGCAGCTAGGTGCGTTGGCATTGATGGGCTTTACCATTGATTTGTACTCTATTTTGGTTCCATTCTTGATCTTTGCTATTGGCATTAGCCACGGTGTTCAGATTATTAGTGGCATTGCGATTGAGTCCGGCAAGGGTGCAAGTAAGTTAATGGCTTCACGTCTAGCATTCCGTGGTTTGTACGTTCCTGGTATGTTGGCGTTGCTCAGTGATGGCTTAGGTTTCTTAACCTTACTATTTATTGAAATTGGTGTGATTCAAGAGTTAGCAATCGCCGCCAGTGTGGGTGTTGCAATGATTATTGTAACCAACCTAGTATTGGTGCCCTTGATTATGTCTTATGTAGGAATCAGCAAGTCGGGTGTTGCTCATGCAGAACACAACGAACGTGCCGAACCTAAGTTATGGCGCGGGCTTTCTAAGATTGCCAGTAAAAAAGTTGCACCTTTCCCAATCGCTATTGCAATTGCCATGGCCATATTTGGTGTTTATCAAAGTCAATCGCTAAAAATTGGTGACCTTGACGTTGGTGCTCCAGAGTTACGACCTGATTCTCGTTATAACTTAGATAATGCCTACATGGTTGAAAATTATTCAACCAGTTCTGATGTCTTTTTAGTAATGGTGGAAACGGCAAAAGAACAATGTAACTCCTTCAAAGTGATGGATTCTATTGACCGTTTTATGTGGTACATGGAGAGTGTGCCTGGGGTTCAGTCTGCAGTTTCTATGGTTACGGTTTCTAAACTAGTTACCAAAGGTATGAATGAAGGCAACATTAAGTGGTCTGCCCTTTCTCGTAACCAAACCATTCTTAATACATCGATTCAGCGCGCCCCTTCTGGTTTGATAAATCCAGAATGTTCTATGGCCCCGGTTGTGGTTTATTTAAACGACCATAAAGCCGAAACATTAGAGCGCGTAGTAGCCGCTGTTTATAAGTTTAAAGATCAATACGACGATAATGTAGACGCTAAATATTACGATATGAGCGGTGCTGAAATAAGAGCATTGTTAGAGTCGGGTGAACTTAGCCATCCACCAATACGCTTTCAGCTGGCTTCCGGTAATGCGGGTATTGAAGCAGCCACTAACGAAGTGATTGGTGATGCGCAAAATACCATGCTGATCTTTGTATATGTGGTCGTATTTGTATTATGTTTTGTTACCTTCAGATCGATCCGTGCTATTGCGTGTATTTTGATTCCTTTAGCCTTAACCTCAATCTTGTGTCAGGCACTCATGGCCTACATGGGTATTGGCGTTAAAGTAGCGACACTTCCTGTTATTGCATTAGGCGTTGGTATTGGTGTCGATTATGGTATTTATATCTACAATCGCTTAGAAGTGATGTTAATCGCAGGTAAGTCGCTGCAAGAAGCCTTCTTTGAAACCCTAAAATCTACGGGTAAAGCGGTAATGTTTACCGGTATTACTTTGGCGATTGGTGTGGGAACTTGGATTTTCTCGCCGATTAAATTCCAAGCGGATATGGGTATCTTGTTAACCTTTATGTTTGTTTGGAACATGCTGGGTGCGTTGATTTTACTGCCTGCTCTAGCTACCTTTATTCTTAAGCCAGAGCAGATTATTGCTCGCCATAAGAAAATTCATGGTGACACTCAACCCGCTGGTTAGTGGTACTTGTAGTATTAACTGCGGTTGGTCATTATTAGCCGCAATAAGTGCTTTACTAGCAAATAAAAAGCAGCCATTTTAGTGGCTGCTTTTTTTTGTCCGTAGTTTTTATAGCAATAGATTTTTTGAGCGAGCCCATGCGTATAATTCACACCTCCGACTGGCATTTAGGCCGATTTTTTATCAATAAAAGCCGTCAGCCAGAACATCAGCTGTTTATTGAATGGCTTTTACAGCAGGTAGAAGGCCACGATGTGGATGCGGTTATTATTGCTGGGGATATTTTCGATACTGGCTCACCACCGAGTTACGCGCGCGAACTGTATAATCAGTTTGTAATTGGTATGAATCAGCTTGGCAGACAGCTGATTATTTTAGCGGGTAATCATGATTCAGTTTCTACGCTTAATGAATCGAAAAATATTTTAGCGCATCTTAATACCCAAGTAATTTCTGCGGCCTCTGAAGATTTATCTTCGCAAGTAATCACACTAAAAAATAAACAGGGCGATGTTGGCGGTATTGTATGTGCCATTCCTTATTTACGCCCCAGAGACATTATGCAAAGCAAAGCAGGGGAGTCGGGCCAACAAAAACAACAGGCGTTAGGGCAAGCCATTGGCCAACACTACCAAGACGTTTTTGCTTTGGCTGAAAAACAGCGGGATGATTTGCATAAAAAAACGGGTGAGTTACTGCCCATTATTGCCACGGGGCACTTAACCGCAATGGGCGTAACTGCCTCAGAATCGGTGCGCGATATTTACATTGGCAGCTTAGAAGCATTTCCTGCGAAAGACTTTCCCCCAGCCGACTACATTGCATTGGGGCACATTCATCGCCCACAACGCGTCGCTAAAACCGAGCACATTCGTTATAGCGGCTCGCCCATACCGCTCAGTTTTGATGAACTCAGCTCTGATCCAGCCCACAATAATAAAGAAGTGTTACTGGTGGAGTTAAAAGACGGAACATTAACGCGGGTTGAACCGTTATCGGTACCCTTGTTTCAACCGATGCAAGTGATTAAAGGTGATTTGGCAAGCATTGAGAAACAGTTGGAAAAGTTGGAACAGCTCGCGCAAACTGATATTGCCAGCGGCCCTGAAACACTGAGCACTTGGCTTTCCATTGAGGTCGATACTCAAGACTATCTGAATGATTTGCAACAGCGCATTCAGGCATTAACGGCTGATATGAATGTGGAAATTTTGCAATTAAGGCGTGCACGCAAACAACAGCAGCAACGCATAGAGCGCGAAGATAAAGAGTTGCTAGCAGAATTAACCCCCGCCGATGTTTTTCAGCGCAGACTCGCCAGTGAAGTGTTTGCCAGTGACGAAGAACAAGCCCGCTTAATCCGTCTCAAAAAAACCTTTGCGGGCATTGTGCACGAATTAGAAACGGAGCTGAATGATGAAGATTAATAGCGTACGTTTCAAAAATATAAACTCCCTACAAGGAGAGTGGAAAATCGATTTTACCCAGCCACCGTTTGTTGACAACGGTGTCTTTGCCATTACCGGTGCGACCGGAGCGGGTAAAACCACCTTGTTAGATGCTATTTGTGTTGCCTTGTACCAACAAACCCCGCGTTTGGGCAGCATTAATAAAAGCAATAATGAGCTCATGACGCGGGGAACCGCAGAATGTTTGGCTGAAGTTGAATTTGAAGTCAAAGGCATCTGCTATCGTGCTTTTTGGAGCCAGCGACGCTCGCGTAATAAAGTGGATGGCAACTTACAAGATGCGGTGGTTGAGCTGGTGCAAGTGGCTGATGGCAAAATACTCGCCTCGCAAGTCAAAAAGATGAATGCTTTGATAGAGTCCATTACCGGTTTGGATTTTTCGCGTTTTACAAAATCGATGATGTTATCGCAAGGGCAATTTGCCGCGTTTTTAAATGCCGCTGCTAACGAACGTGCAGAATTATTAGAAGAGTTAACTGGCACTGAAATCTATGGCCTGATTTCTGAACGAGTGCATCAAAAATACAGCGACAGCAAGCAGACCTTGGCGCAGTTAGTGGCACGATCTGAAGGGGTGGAGTTATTAACAGACCAACAGATTGAAGAATTAACCCAACAACAGCAGGCACTGATTGCAACGGTTCACAAAGCTGAAGCTGAGTTAAAACAACTGCAAGCATTACAACAGTGGATAATGGCCTGTGACAAAAATCAGCAAAATCAAACACAGCTAAAGCAACAACTAGATCAATTATCACAAGAGCGTGAGGCGCAAGCTAAAAACTTATTACGTTTAAAACAATCAGAACCTGCAGAAAAACTTAACCCCAGCTATCAGTTATTACAGCACGCCAAGGCTTCGTTTGAGCAAGTCAAAGTGCAATTAAATACATTAAATGAAGCCAAAGAAATAAGCGCAGCAGACGTTTTGGTTTTGTCTAAAGATGTTGCTGAAAAAGAAACGCATTACAGTTCGGCTAAAAAAGATTTTCAGCAGTTTGAGGAATTATTAAATACCACTATTTTACCGCTAGATCTCGAAATACAGCAGTTAGTAGGTGACTTAAATAAACAGCAGCAAGATTTAGAACTGCTTAAACAGAAACAAATAACTGATCAAAGCAGTATTTCTAAGCTGCAAAACGATGTGAATATTGAGCAAAATAACCTAGCCATTTGCCAATCGTATTTAGCCAATCACCCGCAAGCAGAAAATATAGCGCGCCAGCTTCCTGTTTGGAAAAGTCAAATTGCACGCATTGAACCGCTGCAAAAAAATGTTCAGGAAATAGCTCAATCAATTGCGCAATTGTACAAAGATAAAACGACGGGTGAACAGCAGGGCATTGATTTAAAAAACAGTATTCAGCAAAAAGAAAATCAAAAATCGCAAGCGCAAACTCAGGCAGAGTTGATACAAAAACGTGTTGCCCAGCAGCTATTACCCAGCCCTTGCGGTGAGAAAAATTTAGATGTTGCGCAAACGTTAGTAGAATTTCGTAAACAATATGGCGAGTACTATCAACAGTTAAAAGACGTTGAGGTTATATTGGATCAAGAGCGCAAGATTATTGACCTAACGCAGCAGCGAAACCAACTGCAACCAGATCAAGAATGTCCATTATGTGGCTCGTTAGATCATCCTAAGGTTGAGTTGTATCAGGCACTTAATGTGAGTGAAACTCAGCAGCGAAAAATGAATCTTAGTGATGCATTGCAACAGCTAAAAGAACAAGGTGAAAAATTAAAACAAGATTCTTTTGATTATCAGCAAGCGCTTTCTCATGTGCAAAACCAGCAACAGTTGTTGGCAGCCGAAGAAAAAAACTTAACGTTACTGCAACAACAGCAAGATAAACTAAGCCAACAGATTGAGCGCGAGACGCAGCAGCAAGCGGGCTTAAATGCCGAACTGTCTGAGTTGTTACAAACTTTAAATAATCAGTTATCTGAGTGTGGTTTATCGTTACCCGAAACTAACCAGCTAGCGGATTGGCTTAATTATCAAACTCAAGCTTTTGAAGAATGGAAAATACAAAAAGAGTCTGAGCAAAGATTAATTCAATCTCTGGAGTTGTTGGCTCAAAAGATCAGTCAGGCGCAGCAATATTATGAGCAAGAAGCGTCTAAACTCTCGCAGCTCATGCAATCATATAGCGAACAAGACATTCAGTTAACTAAGCTGCGAGAAAAACGACTTAGGTTATTGCAAGATCCTGATGCTAATCATGCTCGTGTTCAGGCGAAAAATTCACTTGAGCAAAAAGAAATACACGTGAAAAATAGTCAGGCTCAATATCAGCAGGCTGAACAAAAATTACAAAGTACGCTGGCGCAAATAGAACTCACACAAAAACAGTTACTTACTTTTGAAACTGCTTTTGCAGAACAAGCTGAGCAATGGCAAAACTTGTTGAACAGCAGCTGCTTTGGTAATGAGGAAGAGTTTCTTGCCGCTTTGCTAGACCCACAACAGCGTGAAGCCTTGTCAGCACTAGAGCAAGATTTAAAAGAACGTACGGCACGATTCACGACCTTGTTAGAGCAGGCAAAGTTAGAAGAACAAGCGCTAAAAGATACTCAGCCAGAATTATCGCTGGAAAAATATTCAGCAAATATTGAAAGCCGTATCGGTGAAAATGTTGCAGAAGATGTTGAAGGTAGCCTTCAAAAAGACATTGAGCGTCTTCAACAAGAACTCAAGCATCATGCTCAAACCCAAGGTGAAGTCAGGCACTTATTAGCCAGCGATCAACAAAGGCGTGAGCAGCAAGCAGAGCTGTTTAAACACATTGATTTGGCAAAACAAGACTATGACGACATCACCTATTTGCACAGTTTAATTGGCTCGCAAAAAGGCGATAAGTTTCGACGCTTTGCCCAGGGCTTAACGCTTGATCATTTAGTGTATTTAGCCAATCGTCAGTTAGATCGTTTGCATGGGCGTTATCTATTACAACGCAAACAAAGTGAAGCGCTTGAACTGCAAGTATTAGACACTTGGCAGGGCGATCATGTGCGCGATACTAAAACTTTGTCGGGAGGAGAAGGCTTCTTAGTGAGTTTGGCTTTGGCTTTAGCGTTATCCGACTTAGTTAGCCATAAAACCAGTATCGAATCCTTATTCTTAGACGAAGGCTTTGGTACTCTAGATAGTGAAACGCTCGATACCGCTTTAAATGCACTGGATCAGTTAAACGCCTCGGGCAAAATGATCGGTGTAATCAGCCATATCGAAGCGATGAAAGAACGCATTCCGGTGCAAATAAAAGTACAAAAAATGAATGGCTTAGGCGTGAGTCGTTTAGAGCCCCAATTCAAATTTGAGCCTGCTTAGGCTCAAACTTAAGCTCTTTTAACAAACTTCGCGGTAATCATCATTTCACCCGCGCCATCAACTTTGCAATCGAGTTGATGGTCTTTGCCTTCAGTAATGCGTCGAATAACCGCTTTTGTACCGACCTTAAGAACCTGTGAGCTGGCCTTGATTTTAAGGTCTTTAATCATAGTGATTTTATCGCCTTCGTTTAGCTGGGTACCGTTAGCGTCTTTAACGACAAATGCCTCATCATCCGGCTCCGATGGGTTCCACTCATGGGCGCATTCTGGGCAGATGAGTAGACTTTGATCTTGATAAACGAATTCAGAGTTACATTTAGGGCAGTGTGGTAGTGCCATGGTATTCCTATTTTATTTAACGTATTAGTCTGGTGTGCTTTATTCAGCTAATTTTCTCTAATAGTTCTCTTAGCGGTGTTGGCAGTATTGATCTCAACGTTTTGGTGATGGTGAACTCATACTTTTGCCATAAAATCCCCATATAAATAATACCAAAACCAATGGCGGTTAAGGCAATCGGGAATAGCAAACTATCGGCGAAAACATCGTAGGCTAAATGGCCAATATAACCGCAGCTGCCAATAGCACCAAAAACAACAAATACTCTTCGTACTAAAACAACACCAACTGCCATCATTAAAAGGTTGATACACAGGTAGATAAATTTCGAAAATTCATCGTTTGAATTTTGAGCCGATAAACCACCCCAAAAAGCAATTACACCAAAAATATAAATCCAAAAGGCATAGTCGGACTTACGTTGAGAACGAATATCCACCCAAAAGGCGAGGCCAATCATTAATAAACCTGAATATAAAGAGACGATTTTTCGTAGTTGCCATGTCATATCGCCACCGGCAATCATTGCCGTGATGTCCATTGTCATATACCAAAGTGTCACGGCGATGGGCATCATCAGGAAAGGGTATTTATATTTCCAAGCAACTACAGCGCCAATCGCGAGCGTGCCCAGCACCATATAGAGCCAATTCCATTTTATGTATCGGTGGTAATCTCGATAGACACTTTCATCTGGCCAAAACCCTAGCCACTGTTGTAAACCATAAATGGCCAACGGCGTTAAACAGACAACAAAAGTGGCGCAAATTCCGGCAGGAATAGATAAGCCTTTAGCAGCCAAAGAGTTGGTTATTTTTAAACCGACACCGGCGTAAAGAACTGAAATCGATAAAATGCCTGCACCGCCAAAAATTTCCCAACCCAAATTCATGAACAAGGTCATAGCGCCAATAGCGATCAGCCCGCCCAGATAATAAAGCACATGGGTAAAAGTAAATTTGGGAACATCCTGATCTTGAATACTTAAAAACTTATAAAGAGCCTCAGCTTGCTGAACAGATATAATGTCTTCAGCCGCTGCATCATTTAACTTCTTCTTCGTAATATCCATGAGGGGGCCTTTAAGTTCTCATTCATAGGTATTAAGCCTATTGATTATTAACGCCTAAAACAGGGGGAGAAGTAGCCTTCCCACCCGAAGGGCAATTCTGCCTTTGTTTTTTATGAGTTTCCAATTGTAAACAATCCTATAGCTAAGAATAAAAATACCGAGCTATAGGAATAGAAAAATTTTTTAAGGAAATCACACATTTTGTTTAAAGTCGGATCGTCGAGATTCTTATAGTTATTGCCTAAGATGAACTTCAAGAAAGAAATATTATTCCTCGGTGTGTTATTCGCAAATAACGTGGGACTACCCATTTCTTTATATTTAGCTATATGGTTACTAGCCATATAAGTAAAAAATCTACTAATAGCTACAAACCACCAAATTACGATGGAGAACATAACGCCTTTGTCACAGGCTTAATTGGAGTGCATTTTTTGGGCATATAATTGCGAAGCAATGCCCAAAAGCGGAACGGAAATTAAGTCC
>CAJXUK010000005.1 GCA_913061435.1 uncultured Thalassolituus sp.
GCTGGCATGAGTTTTTTGATGATAGCTTTGAAGTTCGCAATACCATTGAAGCCACTAACGACACCCTTGGTGGACTGCACCGTATTTACTTTATTTTAGATAGCCAAGAAGCCGGCGGCATTAACAACCCAGAATACTTGCAACAAACCGATCAATTTACTCAATGGTTGCTAACGCAAGACAAGGTATCAAACGTAGAAAGCATCACCGATATTATTAAGCGTCTGAATAAAAATCTGCACAACAACGAGGAAGACTGGTTTAAAATTCCTGAAAGCCGCGAGTTAGCCGCTCAATACTTACTTTTGTATGAATTATCTTTACCCCAAGGCTTAGGTTTAGACGACACAATTAATAACGATCGCTCTGCGACTCGGTTATCGGTGTCTTTTGAAAAAGCCGATTCAGCCTACATTTTAGAGCTAGAACAAAAAGCACTCGGCTGGCTTAAACAAAATGCGCCTAGCATTGCCGTTTCAGAAGGAACAGGCTTAGATATCGTGTTTGCCAACCTTACTTTCCGCAATATCAGTAGCATGATTGACGGTACGTCTATCGCCTTGATCTTAATTTCATTTTTACTGATCTTTGCATTACGTTCTTTCAAAATTGGCTTGATCAGTTTAATTCCCAACATCATGCCCGCTATTTTAGCCTATGGAATCTGGGGCATGATTAATGGCCAAATTGATACCGCGGTATCTGTTGTTGTGTGTTTGAGCTTGGGCATTGTCGTTGATGACACGGTGCACTTTTTAAGTAAGTACCTACGCGCCAAGCGCGAGCAATCGTTGGCGACAGAAGACGCTATTCGCTATGCTTTTAATACCGTTGGTAATGCTCTAGTGGTTACCTCTGCGGTTTTGGTCGGCGGTTTCTTGATCATGCAGTTCTCTCACTTTCACCCTAGTAATAACATGGGCACCTTATTGGCCGTGACCATTTTAATGGCATTGTTGGTGGATTTTTTATTCTTACCCCCTCTATTAATGTTCTTAGACCGAAAGAAAAAAAAAGGCGGAGGCTAAAAGCAAGCAACAACCGTCATCGTAAACTCACAATATTAATATCTGAGTTTTAGCAGAAATAGCACGCTATTTCTGCTAAAGTTAACGGCATATTTTTACAAGCACAAACGATGAGCACAACACAGTGACCAATAACGATATTTTACGCCGCATTCGCTATACCTTTGATTTTAGCGACAGCAAAATGATTTCTCTATTTGCCTTAGCCGGTGAAACCGTCACTCGCGAACAAATCAGTGATTGGTTAAAAAAGGACAGCCACGAAGACTACAAAGGCTTAAAAGATTATTTGTTAGCCACTTTTTTAAACGGGCTTATTAACGATAAGCGTGGTGTTAAAGAAGGTGAACCGGCACCCATTGAAAAAGAGCTCAACAACAACATCATTTTACGCAAGCTAAGAATTGCCTTAAACTATGTTGATGACGACATGCTAGCGGTTATGGAGCTGGCCGATTTCCGCATCAGTAAGCCAGAGTTAACCGCATTTTTCCGCCGCCCAGGGCACAAGCATTACCGAATTTGCAAAGACCAAATTTTGCGTAACTTTTTACAAGGGTTACAGATTAAATATCGTAACTCGAATGAAGATGCCTCTTTGCAAGACGATACCGCAAAAGGCTAATCAATAAAGACCCAGCTCAAATCCAAAAAGATTAAAAAAGATTAAAAAAATAGCCAGTCGCTTTCGCTCTGGCTATTTTTTTAACGCAGATTTAAAACGTTAATCGATCAAAGAAATCACTTGTTCACCCTGAGCCGCCAGCGCTTCTCCTTCGACAGTAAACACCTTGGAATTCAAAACGTCTTGACCACCACGGGCTTCAATCACGAAACGATACTGACCACCAGCAACGGGGTTGTACCAACGAACTTGATACTCAGCCATGCCGTTATCTTCTTCGTCTTCTAAACGAATCTCTAAATCATAGCCTTCATCATTAATGGGCTCAACACCGTTTTTCATCGTGATCCACTGACCATCAAGTAATACTTCGACTTTTGCTAACGGCTCATGCAGTTTGATTTCACTCGCACCCACGTCTAACCATTCAAATTCAATATAATCTTCTTCGTTAGCCGCTTCAGCAAAGTGAATTTCCGGCTGCTCTAACACTTTACGCGAACCAGAACTTACCACCTGCTTTGGGAAGAATTCGTTCACTTTTAAGGTGTAATCCCATTTTGGTAACAGCTCTAAAACACTGCCTTTTTCATTAACATCTTTTGCTAGCTGACCCAGCTGGGCAGTTAAATAAGGCGTTGAATACTGGCCATACAAGGTATGCCCCCCTTCATAATTTTGCAGAGCGTATTCTTCTGGGGTTGTTGTATAACCAAAATAACCATTCGCATTACCTGCAATCCAAGTATGCTCAACGTTGTTATTGGCTTTTGCAAATTCTGCACTAACACGTTCTGCCATTCGGCGGCCCGCTTCTGTTGTTACTTCAAAGGGTAAAGGCAAAACAACCGTATCGTTGATTTTAATTAGCTGAAACAAAACCGTATTAGGAAAGCTATCTTTTGGCTCTAATAGAGGCTGCAAATACTTAAAACCTAAGTGGGCTTTGTTACCTTGGCAACCGTCTGTAAATACCCAGCTGCGTGACATAATATTGCCGCCTTTTAAGAAAGGAATCGCTGCCAAGAAAGGTGTTCTTCGCTCGTAAGCACCTGCAGCAACCGGCGCGCCAATGGCCGGGTCTTCACACAACTCAATACCTTCGACACGGTTGTTCTGACGAATATTCAACTCACGAGCCGCCGTTTTAATTTCCACATTAGCGGTTAAGCGAGAGCCTAATTCTTCAAATAAAGCTATGGCTTCTTGACCTATGCCTTGCCCAAGTTTTTTGGCCTCTTTCCAGTTCACATCATGATGACCAAACGTATTATCCCCATGATCTGGAAGCGCTGGAGCCATATCGCCTTGAGTACCCGTGGTTAAACCATGCACCACTTTCCATGACGTTTGGTATTTACTTGCAATGGCCCACTCCAAATCTTTTTGAGCATAAGCAAACAAGTCGGCATTATAAACTTCTACCGGCACACTCAATGCAGTGGCATGAACCGAAAAGCTAGAAAACGCCGCTAATGGTTTGTAATCCCCTTGGCTATCTTGCACATCAACACGAATCATAAACATCGCTGGATTAATCGCATCAAACTTAGCCTTTGGATCCTCTAGACTGTATTTTTCAACATTGTCATTTAATACGTAGGCATCTAATGCACGGTTACGATTGTAGCCATAAATATCTTTACGTCCGGTTGCTACAAGAGCTGGTCGGCGATTTTCAAACGCTTCTAAAATACCATCGGCAATGCGCTGACTGGCAAACTCTAAAAACTCTTCTTCAAGGCCTTGTCCACTCGACATATGCTTATTGTAAAAATCATTTTCAAAATGATTCACCGGCGCAGAATGGCTGTGCGAAGAAGTAATTACAATGTCGCTAGCTTTAAGGCCTGTTTTTTCAGCAACGGCTTCAACGACCATGTGCTGAACCAATAACGATCCTGCAGTTAAATCGGTTTGAACCAAAGCTGTAGAATTGCCTTGACCATCATTTAAATAAACAACCCGAGCCTTTAAACGAGTACGGAAACCTTTACCCGCATTGGCCATCACCGAGTATCCGCCCATCGGCATACCGGGTGGTGGAGTGACATCGACAGAGACGGCACCGGCGCTGGCAACTCCTGTCTTTTCTACCACAGCAGGGGTAGGTTGTGTAACGGTAATCTGTTTAACACTGGCACACGCGCTTAAAGCGGTGGCAAGAATCAGCAGCGTAAATTTGCGCATGATGAGGATCCTAATAGTATTGTTATTGTTGTTATGAGTCGCGGCGCTCATTATTCTGAACGTTAGTACCAACTTGAAGGTATTGTAATGATCTCTGATAAATTTATCGAGTGCTTTTATGCCAATTTTTGCACGGTTTAGCGATCAAATAATTCTGGAAATACTGAAGCCAGGTCACACTTACTACCTATAATGTTTTCTTTTGCCTGTTTGCTCAGCCGCTTTACTTGATACTCAAGTTTTAATGCCTGTGACCGTTTACCAACCTGTATACAATAAACCAGTACCAAGGGGCCTTTTCCTTTCAAGTATTTGGCTGATTTTTTGCCACCCGAGCAATGCTCCTTAAACCGACGTTCTACATCCGTAGTAATGCCTGTATATAAATTTCCTTGCTTAGTTCTGATTAAATACAGGAACCAATCAGATTTTTGAACAAGCTGTTCAATAGTTGCATCATTCACAGCAGGCATCGCCACTTAATTTCATAATAATTAACAAACATTTGAGTAAACAAGTGTACACTAAGATAAATAGTACCTCAGGAGTCCATTATGTCGGATACATCACCCGTAACCAAGGCACGATTTCGCGATCCTTTTAGTGGCCTAAGTCACTTAGCAAGCGCTTTCATTGCCCTACTTGTTATGGCATTTTTAGTTTTCCAAGCCAGTTTGCGTGGCGATGCTTGGCACATTGTATCGTTTACAATTTTTGGCATTTGCATGGTTCTCATGTTTGGCACCAGTGCTTTGTATCATTTGTACCAAGGCAGTGATGCAAAAATACTCCAACTAAAACGCATTGACCACATGGCAATTTTTGCCATGATAGCAGGCACCTATACCCCAATGTGCCTCATTCCTTTAAGAGACAATATTGGTTGGACCTTGTTCGCTGCGGTATGGGGCATTGCGGGCTCTGGCATTTTGCTTAAAATCTTTTGGATCGGCGCACCACGCTGGTTATCCACAGTCATTTACCTCGCCATGGGCTGGGCCTGTGTGTTTGGTTTATCCACTATGAAAGCCACCATGCCGGCAGTCTCTTTTGACTGGTTAGTATATGGCGGTATTGCTTATACCGTAGGCGCTATCGTTTATGCCACTAAGTGGCCCGACCCTTGGCCAGAGTCTTTTGGCTTCCATGAAATTTGGCACTTATTTGTTATGGCCGGTGCGTTTAGCCATGCCGTATCGATTTATTACCTGCTATAATATCGCTTTCTGCTGCGCCAGTTCCTTTCTTTGCCCTTCTTTGGAGTTTCACCTTGAGCCAACCAGCCAAATTTTCTTCACTTGCGCTACCGCAAGGCATGATCGATAACCTAGACAATATGGGTTATCACGACATGACTCCTATTCAAGTACAAGCATTACCGGTTGTGATCGAAGGTGGTGATGTGTTGGCTAAAGCCAAAACCGGTAGTGGTAAAACAGCGGCTTTTGGGATTGGTATTTTAACGCGATTAAATCAACGAAATTTCGGTTGCCAAGCACTCATATTATGCCCAACCCGCGAGTTAGCGACGCAAGTTGCCGATGAAATTCGTAAACTGGCGCGTTATCAGCAAAATATTAAAATTTTGACCTTATGTGGCGGCCAGTCTATTGGCCCTCAAATAGGATCTTTGGAGCATGGTGCCCACATTGTTGTTGGTACTCCGGGTCGTATTTCTGATCACATTAAAAAAGGCACCTTAGACTTAAACTCAGTCAATACCGTGGTATTGGATGAAGCCGATCGTATGCTGGACATGGGTTTTGTTGATGAAATTACTAACATCATCAGTTTTACACCGTATGATCGCCAGATGTTGTTATTCTCGGCAACCTATCCAGAAAGCATTCAAGCGCTGAGTAAAGAATTTCAGCACGAGCCAACAACGATCACCATCAAAGACGAACAATCAAAAAGCACGATTACCCAGCGCTTTTATGATGTACCTAAGATGAAAGATAAAGACGAGGCCTTGTTAACCTTGCTAGGCAGCAAGGCGGCAGAATCGACAGTGATCTTCTGTAATACAAAAATTGCTTGTTACGACGTATTAGAGTTTTTGCGCGAGCGTGGTTATCATGCCCTCGCTCTTGTGGGTGAAATGGAACAGCGAGAGCGCGACCAAGTATTGGTGCGTTTTTCTAACAAGAGTGCGTCTATTTTAATTGCTACCGATGTTGCCTCTCGTGGCTTGGATATCGATGATCTTGATTTAGTGATTAACTACGACGTCACCCGCGACCCAGAAGTTCATGTTCACCGTATTGGCCGAACAGGCCGTGCAGGTAAAGAAGGTTTAGCGCTTTCATTAATGGCGGCATCAGAAGTTAAAAAGATGTTTGCGATTAACGAGTACATGAATACCAAGTATGAAACCAGCGATATCAGCAAACTAAAAAGCCCATACGAACCAAAGAAGCCGAACATGGTGACCTTGTGCATCGATGGTGGTAAAAAGAGCAAGTTACGCCCAGGTGATATTTTAGGCGCATTAACCGCAGACGGCGGTATACCGGGTAGCGATGTGGGTAAAATCAACATGTTCCCCAATCAGGCTTATGTGGCGATTGCTCGGCCAAGTGCGCGCATTGCATTAAAGTTGATTCAAGAAAAAAACATGAAGGGCCGTCGCTTCCGCGTTCGCCGCCTTTAAGTTACAGAACTTTTAAAAGCACCTAGAGCGTTGGCTTCGAAACGCCTTCTCTTGCCATCGCCACTAGGTACGTCGTGTGTCGACACGCCGTAAACCCGTACAAAATACATGCATGTATTTTGCCCTACGGGCAGCTTCGCTGTACAAAACTTGCTCCTGCAGTTTTGTCCATGGGGGCTCGTAGATCCCGTCCCTGGGATCTGACGGTCTTAAACGACGCACCTAATACCGATTAAAGAAGGCTTTTGGCAATTCAAATTTCGACGATTTTTACGAGAATAAAATGGCAAAAACATTACAAGAACAACTGCTAGCCATGGGGCTAACGGATAAGAAAAAAGCCAAACAGGCTGAAAAGCAAAAAAAGAAAAACGTTAAAGAAGCGCGTAAAGGCGCAGACATCGTCGACGAAGCCAAAGCACTGGCCGATAAAGCTAAACAAGAAAAAATAGCCCGCGATAAAGCACTAAACGACGAGAAAAAAGCAGCAGCAGAAGCCAAAGCGGTAATTGCTCAAATCAAACAGCTAATCCAAATGAATACCATCTCCGTTGAAGGCGACCTAGCCTACAACTTTACTGCGGGCACTAAGATTAAAAAAGTCTACGTTAACGAAGACATTCAAGATCGTTTAAGTCGCGGTAAACTGGCCATTACCAGCCCAAACCAAGACAACAAAACGTTTGCGATTATTCCATTGGGCGTTGCAGAAAAAATTCGCCAGCGTGATCAAGAATGCTTTATCTACATTGCTGAAAATGCATCAAAAGAGATTGAAGAAGATGATCCGTATGCAGATTACCAAATCCCTGATGATTTGATGTGGTAAACACAATTACCACCAGAACATACAACAAGCCCGCTGTTTTTGGTCGTGGGCTTTTTTATGGGTAATAATTCCTCACCTTAAGCCCGATACAAAACCTGTATCAAATGCACCCCAAACTGGGTTTTCACTGGGCCGTGTATTTTTAGCAACTCCCCTTTAAATACCACCTTATCAAACGGTTTCACCATTTGGCCTGGGCGTACTTCGCCTAAATCTCCACCGGCTTTTTTACCCGACGGGCACTGCGAGAACTGTTTGGCGAGTTTGCCAAAATCAGCCCCTTTTACAATGCGTTCACGTAAACGATTGGCTTCTTCATTGGTTTTAACAAGTATGTGGCGAACACCGGCTACTGGCATATTAATGACCTTTAATTAATTAAGAAACTGTAAAATGACATCGCTAATATTTTATCAGTTCTCTAGTTTTAATGACTCTTTGTTAGTTTAAATAGTTATTGGTTTGAACTTAAATAGCTAAAAAGTCGAAATTTCCTGACCAGATAGACAATTTGAAACAATTTGCTCATCACATTGTCTTCGTTTTATGGGAAAATGCACAAAACTTCCTTCCGGTATCTTAAAAATGTCTGTATTCGAAATCAAACACCCACTCGTTCAACATAAAATCAGCCTTATGCGCGGAAAACACATGAGCACCCGTAGCTTTCGTCAACTTGCCGCTGAAGTGGGTAGCTTACTGACCTACGAAGCTACCAAAGATTTAGAGCTCGAGAACTTTAAAATGGAAGGTTGGGATGGTGAATTAACAGGCCAACGCATTGTCGGTAAAAAGGCGACTGTTGTTCCAATTTTACGCGCTGGTATTGGCATGTTAGATGGTGTTTTAGATTTGATGCCTAGCGCTAAAATCAGCGTGGTAGGTCTATATCGAGACGAAGAAACTCTTGAGCCTGTTACTTATTTTGAAAAACTAGCAAGTGATATGAGTCAGCGCATGGCGATTATTATCGACCCCATGCTAGCAACGGGCGGTTCTATGAATGCGACCATCGATTTAATCAAAAAAGCAGGTTGTACTGATATTCGTGCATTGGTTCTTGTTGCTGCCCCAGAAGGCATTAAAAAAGTACAAGAAGCGCATCCTGACGTCGATATTTATACCGCCTCGATTGATAGTCACTTAAATGAAAATGGTTACATCATTCCGGGGTTAGGTGATGCCGGCGATAAAATTTTTGGCACTCGATAATAAAAATAATAACAGTCACTAATGACACTCTAGGAAATTAAACATGTCTGATCTTTCAAATACACATAGCAGCTTTACCCAGCCAACTTGGCGCAACGCGTTGGCCGGTTTACAAATGCTATTTGTTGCTTTTGGCGCTCTGGTACTTATGCCGCTAATTACTGGCTTAGACCCCAGTGTTGCTTTATTTACAGCCGGTATTGGTACTATTTTGTTCCAGTTTATTACCAAGCAGCAAGTCCCTATTTTTTTAGCTTCGTCGTTTGTTTTTATCGCCCCGATTGCCTATTCGGTTCAAACTTGGGGCGTTGCTGCCGCCATGGGCTCTCTGTTTGTCACCGGTTTAGTGTATGTGGTTATCTCGTCTATTGTTGCCGTGCGCGGCGCAGGTTTTTTACATAAACTCATGCCACCGGTAGTTACTGGCCCAATCATTATGGTAATTGGCTTAGGTTTAGCTCCTATTGCTGTCAATATGGCGATGGGTAAAGCAGGTGATGGTTCGGTTGAATTATTCCCTTACGCTGATTCGTTATTTGTTTCTATGTCGGCCCTAATCACAACGCTTTTAGTCGCGACTCTAGGTAAAGGCATCTTTCGCTTACTGCCTATTATGTCGGGGGTTTTGGTTGGTTATATTATGGCGACGTTCATGGGTATGGTGAGCACTGAACAAGTATCAAATGCCAGCTGGTTTGCTGTGCCTAACTTTATTACTCCTGAGTTTAATATCGCTGCCATTTTATTCATGTTACCGGTAGCTATTGCCCCTGCCATTGAGCACGTGGGTGATATTTTAGCGATCAGTAACGTAACAGGAAAAGACTACACTAAAAAACCAGGCCTTCATCGCACATTATTAGGTGATGGCTTGGCAACATCTTTGGCTTCTTTATTTGGTGGTCCACCTAATACGACCTATTCAGAAGTCACGGGTGCGGTCATGTTAACTAAGATGTTTAACCCTCGAATTATGCTTTGGGCAGCAGCTTTTGCCATTGCATTAGCGTTTGTCGCCAAGTTTGGCATTGCTCTGCAAACTATTCCTACGCCAGTGATGGGCGGTATTTTAATTTTGTTATTTGGCTCTATCGCGGGTGTGGGGATGAATATCTTGGTTAAAGCACAAGTTGATTTAGCCGAACAGCGCAACCTAGTTATTGTTTCAACTACACTGGTTTTTGGTATCGGTGGTATGGCTATTGGTAACGCAGAATTCAGCCTAACCGGTATTAGCTTATGTGGCTTAGTAGCAATTACATTAAATGCGGTATTGCCGAAAACACAAGAGACGGAAGAAAACCTGTCTCAAGAAACCGCTATTGCAGCGGATCTTGTTGAGCACGCAAGAGAAGCAGAAAAAACAAAATAGCCTCAAACAAAAAAAACCGCGTTATTTATCACTCACAACATGATAAATAACGCGGTTTTTTTGGTTTTGTAGCTAACCCTTAGCTAGCGTCTTTAATATCTTTTTCTAGATTCATCGTTGATTTACGACGTTTCTCGGCACTTACCCAGCGACTGCGCTGTTCATCGGTATTTAAAATAAGCTGTGGCACTTTCGTTGGTTTACCATGGTCGTCGACAGCAATCATAGTAAAGAAGCAAGTATTGGTGTGACGCACTGACTTGCCTTTTAAATCTTCGGCAATTACTTTAATGCCAATTTCCATAGATGTGCGGCCAGTGTAGTTAACCGTGGCTAATAAAGTTACCAGCTCACCAATAAAAATGGGTTCACGAAATACCACGCGATCCACCGACAACGTAACGCAATATTTACCGCTAAAACGCATACCACAAGTTAAAGCTGCTTTATCAAGCAACTTAAGCAATTCCCCACCGTGCATCTTTCCAGAAAAATTAGCCATTCCTGGGGACACTAGTTCTGTGAGTTCTGTTGTAACAATTTGAGGCATAGCCGTCTCTTTTATGTTCTTTCTTTGGGAGTATCCTACATAGAGTCATGCAGGGCGCGCATGATAACAGGTCTTAATTGTCTGGGCTATTGTCGAAATTTTGAACGAGTTTGGCTACTTTTTGCGGGCTTGCTGGATTTTATCGTAAGCCGTCTGTATTTCTTGTGTTTTCTCTTTTGCCAATCTCATCATCTCGGCGGGCAAACCTTTGGCCACCAACTTATCGGGATGATGCTGGCTCATAAGTTTACGATAAACCTGCTTTAACTCTTTGTTGCTAACATCTGGTTTTACGCCAAGCACAGCATAAGCCGTGGTTAATTCAGAATGCGTATTACCGCGAGTTTGAGAGTTTGACCCGCCGCTGCGTGATCGCCAGCCACCACTCATTGCGGCTTTTACCCGAGAATGTATGTATTCAAAGTGAAACGCAGAAATCCCCAAATCTCGACATAAACGATCAAATACTCGACGCTCTTCTAGGCTCAATTTACCATCACTATAAGCAACGCTTAGTTGTATTTCTAAAAACATCTGAGACAAAGAAGCCTGCTTGGTGAGCGCTTCTTTTAACCGGCTTAAATCTGGTGCAAGATCAAAATATGGATCTTTACCTTCGGTGAAAAAATTAATGGCTTGTTGACGCATTTGTTCGTTCAAGCCCATTTGGGTCATAATATCCTGAGCGGTAGCAATTTCTTTATTGCTCACATGGCCATCGGCTTTAGCAATTCGCCCCATAACTCGGAAGGTCGTTCGAAAAAACACCTGCTGTATCTGCATTTGCTGTTGAGTATTTTCGCCACCTAAACCTTTTTCAGAATTAGAAGCAGTCACACCTAACATATTGCGCTCGATAAACTGATCGAGTAAATGACCCGCAATCATGCCAATAACAATACCAAATGGACCACCACTAAAAAGCCCTAAAACTGCCCCGGTGATTTTTCCTAACCAAATTTTCATGCACCCAACCTATTCCTATCCGCTTCACTGTCTGTGTGCGTGCGTAATATATATTCTGACACGCACTTTAAGCGTTCAGGTGTACCAACATCAACCCAATGCCCAGAAAAAACTTCACCACTTGCGAGATTACTTGCCATTGCTTTGCGCAATAAAGGGGCCAGTGGAAAGGCTTGGTTATGGTGACTAGGCGCAATATCATTAAACAAAGCCGGTTTTATTAAACTAACACCGCTAAAGGTAAGTGCTTGCTGAGCCTTTGCCTCATTCAAAACAGTGGATTTATCAACCACCGCTGCAAAGGGTAAGTGGGTGTTTAATAAAACAAAATCACCACAGGGGTTGTGCTCCGGGTTTGGCACCAGCCATAAATGGCATAATCCTTTGACATCGTTTGGCAAAGTTAATTTTTCCCATTCCAGCCAAACGTCTCCGTTGACTAATAAAAAAGGCTGCTGCGGATCTTCATTAGCGGTTAACAAAGGCAAGGCTTGTAATATTCCACCACCCGTCTCTAACGGTGTTTTTTCTGGCGAATATTGAATACAACAACCCCATTGCGATCCATCACCTAAAGCCTGTTCTATCATTTGGCCTAAATAAGCATGATTAATAATAATCTCGGTAATTCCCAAGGCAACCAACTGTTCAATGTGATGCACAATTAACGGTTTACCAGCGACCAAAAGTAAGGGCTTAGGGCAGTTGTCGGTTAATGGTCGCATTCGGCTGCCAAGGCCCGCAGCCAGTATCATTGCTTTCACGTTGTTATCTTCTTATTCAATAATCAATTAGGCCGTTTGTTGTTGCAGCGCAGGTAAAAAGCGCTGCTGCAACCAATCGGCAAAAACAGAAAATTCAGGGTATTCTGGGTTGTGCGAGTAAAGCTTTGCTGTTTTTAATAAATAACCACAGGTTCTTGGTAGATCATTTAGATAGCCGTGTTTGTTATCGCGAATACTCAGGCGTGCAAAGATACCCGCTGCTTTTAAGTGTCGTTGCATCCCCATTAGATCAAAATCACGCACGAGCTGTGCTTTTTTCTCGGCCGAGCTCTCACCATCAACATCTTTAAAAACATCAGAACTCGAAGCAAAATACTCCAACCAGGCCAAAACTTGTGGACGAGGCCATTCGATATAGCAGTCTTTTAACAATGACACTAAATCATAAGTATAAGCACCCCAAACAGCATCTTGAAAATCAATGATACCTATTTGGTTATGCAAAGTAGTGCGCCTATCGCCAGTGCAAACCATTAAATTACGTGAGTGATAATCACGGTGTACCATCACTTGCGGCTGGGCTAATGCACTCTTGGCCAGTGTTTCAAATACGTTAGCAAGCATGGTTTTTTCTGTATCTGTTAAAATTAACGATAAATGCTGCTCGCAAAGCCAGTTTTGAAATAAAGCCATTTCTTGGTCGAGTAATGCTCGGTCGTATTGAGGAATATTGTCTGTTCGAGGTAACTGCTGCAATGACAGCAGAGCATCAATCGCGGCTCTGTATAATTCATCAGCCGTATTATCATTCAATTCTGGATACAACAGAGTGTCGCCAAAATCTTCCAGCAGCATAAACCCGCGCGCTTCATCAAATGCTAAAACTGTAGGAACTTTTACCCCTGCCGCTGACCAAACTTTAGATACCTCGACAAATTGACAGCTATTTTCATGCTCTGGTGGCGCATCCACCGCAATCCAGCTATTTTCAACTCCATTTTCAGTAAAAATGATGCGAAAATATCGTCTAAAACTAGCATCACCCGATACGGTAATCATTTCAGCAGGTATACTGTGTCGATAAAGTTGCTCGATCTGATCGGCGGCCCATTGGCTTAAAGTGTCCTGACGCTGATCCATACTGGCCTCTTGATGTGAGTTAGTCAGAAAAATTTAGTAATTATTTACGCACAATAGCATAAGGATCGATCGGATTCCCCGATTTAACATGAACAAAGTATTTTCCCTGTTAATTGCAATTATCAGCTTATTTTCGTTTCAAATTGCAAGCGCAGATGAAGCAGCCTCAAGTTATGCCTTTAAGCCCTTATCTTGGTATCCATTAGAGGACTTAACCACTGCAGAAAAAGCAACCTTGCCACAATTTTGTTCCGGCAAATACCGTCCAGTCGCCACTCAGATACGTGGCGATGACAACCTTGTGGTGCAAGCAAACGAATCCACAGCTTCAATTACAGGAGAGGCGGTATTTAAAGGTAATGTAGAATTCTCTCAGTTAGACCGCCGTATTTTTAGCGACCATGCAACATGGTCTCAGGACAATCGCAGCGCTAGCTTTAGCGGTAATGTCAATATGCTAACGCCTAACTTAGTGATGTCGGGCGAAAGCGCCTTAATCAATAACAACCCCAATCCCGAACTCCAAACGGCAACATTATCTAATAGCATTTACGCCATTCCTGGCAGTCATGTTCGTGGCACTGCAGGCAGTATCGATAGCCAAGGTGAATTTATTATTCAACTGTCGGACGCAACCTACACTTTTTGCGAGCCAGGCAGCAATGACTGGGATTTAAAAGCCAGCGAAATTCATCTCGATAGAGAAACCGGTATTGGCAGCGCTTGGCACACCCGCCTGCGAATTAAAGAAATACCCATTTTGTATTTTCCATACTACCGTTTCCCAATTGATGATCGCCGCATGACAGGGTTTCTTGACCCAACATTTAGTATTAATGGTGAAGTGCAAGCCAGTGAAATGTCGATTCCATTTTATATCAACCTTCATCCGCAAGCCGATGCTACCATCACCCCAAAAGAAATTTTAGACCATGGCCTGTTGTGGCAGTTTCAGTTACGTCAGCTCACTAGTTTGTTCGGTGAAGGTGAATTCAATTACGGTATTTTAAAAGGTGATCGCAGTTATTTACAGGATCAAACCGAAGCCGATGGCATTACTCCCTTAGATACAGATCGAGAAGATCGCTGGTTAGTTAATTTTCAGCAACGCGGTGAAATCAACCAGTACTGGCGTCATCGCTGGGTTTATAACCGTTTAAGCGACAACGATTATCTAAACGATATGAGCCCTAGCCTCGCGATTAATCGCGAAACCCACATGCCAACTCGCGGTGAGATTTACTTCGATAAAAACGCTTGGCATTTTGATATTACCGGCGAAAGCTATCAAACAGTAGATGATACCATTACCCAAGCTTCACGACCCTACCAGCGCGTGCCGCAACTAAACCTCACCTACAAACCCGAATCTTTTTCTGGATTATCAGGTAGCTTTATTACTCAAGCCACGCGTTTTCAGCGTGATAACGAAGAATTAACCGGCATAAATGCAATTAACGGTAATCGTTTTGTTTTTGACACCGCTGTTAGCTACACCTTTGAATGGCCTTTTGCTTTTATTACTCCAAAGGCAGAATACAAGGTGCGCCAATATCAGTTAGACGATATTGAGCAAGGGCTAGTTGATGATGGCTTAGATGAAAACCCAATCATTAGTGTGCCTAAATTCAGTTTAGATGCTGGTTTATTTTTTGAACGTGACGCCTTCAATAATCAATTTTTACAAACACTTGAGCCACGCATACTGCACTTAAAAGTACCGTATGTAGACCAAAGCGATATTCCTAATTTTGATAGCAGCGAACTCACTTTCAACGCTAATCAACTGTTTCGAGATTATCGTTTTAACGGCAACGACCGCATTGGTGACACACACCAAACTACCGTGGGTATTACAACCCGCTTTATTAGCGACAGCAGCGGCATAGAAAAATTCAACGCTAGCATTGGCCAAATTTATTATCATCAAGACCGCCAAGTAAAATTAACCAGCGTGAGTACAAATGAAAAAGATCAGCGTTCAAACTCGTCTACTATTGTCGAAAGTACTTGGAACCCATTTGATCAGTGGCGCTTATACAGCATGATTGAATGGGGCAAAGGCCCAAAAATTGAAGGCGAAGACTTTAACGATGAAATCCTACAAAAACAGTTCAGCATTGAGTACAACGATAATTTAAATCACATGGCCAATATTGGTTTGCGTGAGAATAAAAGTGAAAAAGTTCGTCAGCTAGATATCGGAGTATTTTGGGCACTTAATGATTCTTGGGCGTTAATAGGTAGTCGCAAAAAAGATTTATGGAATTATGAAAGTGATGAACTGAAACCCGTCGACCCGGTCATAGAAGCATTGGCGGGCTTTGAATATCAAAGTTGCTGCTGGCGTTTACAATTTTTATATCAAGAACAATCGAAACGCATCACCGACCAAGATGCTAATACCGACAAGCAATACGGCTGGTTGTTACGCATTGAGTTAAAAGGTTTATCCAGCTTTGGGTCAAACCCTGATGATATTATGAACCAATCGATTCGCGGCTATTCATCGCGCCGTTATTTTGATTTTGAAAGCTATTGATTTAAAGCACACAAGAAAACAAGGATTTAGATTGTCATGAAAAAAGCATTATTACTGGGTCTAGCCACACTTTGCACCGCCTTACAGTTGCAGGCTGCCCCAACAGAGCTTGATCGCGTTGTCGCGATTGTTGACGACAGCATTATTATGCAAAGTGAACTGGATGCCAGAATGGATTCAGTAAAGCGTCAGATGGGTGGCCAAATCCCACCGGATAGCCTGCTAGCACCGCAAGTACTAGAACGTCTTATTTTAGAAAACATACAACTACAAATGGCTGAACGCGGCGGCGTGCAAGTCACTGAACAACAGCTTAACGATACGGTTAAACGCATCGCTCAACAAAACGGCATGACCATTGCGCAGTTTAGCCAAGCCTTAGAAAAAGACGGTTTATCTTACCGAGAAGCTATCGAACAAATTAGAACCGAAATGATTATTAGCCGAGTGCAAAAATTTCAGGTCAGTAATCGTGTGCAAATATCACAACAAGACATTGATTATTTCCTTGCTTCTAAAGCAGGCGAAATGGCAACAGAAGAAGAATATCGTTTAAGCCATATTTTGGTTTCTATTCCTAGCCAAGCGACATCAACAGAAATAAAACGCGCCCGTGACAAAGCCAATAAAATTGTTGCTGAAATCAATACAGGTAAAAACTTTCAACAACAAGCTATGGCTAATTCTGATGGCCGCAACGCCCTTAAAGGTGGTGATCTTGGCTGGCGTAAGCAGGCACAGCTGCCGTCAATATTCTCAGACGCGGTCGATCAATTAGAAGTTGGAGAAGTATCTCGCCCTATTAAAAGTGCAAGTGGTTTTCACATCATAGAAATTACTGAACAACGCGGCGGCTCTACCATGATGGTGCTCCAAAACAAGGTACGCCACATATTAGTTATGCCCAATGAAATTCGCTCTGATAAAGATTCAGAAGCACGTATTAATCAAGTGTATAAAAAGATTGATAACGGCGAAGATTTTGCCGAGTTAGCCAAAGAATACAGTGATGATCCTGGCAGTGCGGTGAGTGGCGGCGACTTAGGCTGGGTAAACCCAGGAGACATGGTACCCGCATTTGACCGTATTATGGGTGAAATCGAACCGGGTATTGTCAGCAAACCATTTAAAAGTCAGTTTGGTTGGCACATCTTGCAAGTTCAAGAGCGCAAAGAAACCGACTTAGGCGAACAAGTGCAAAGAAACCAAATTCGTCAAATGCTTCAGGCACGCCAATTTGAAGAAGAACTGCCCATTTGGTTACGCAAAATTCGGGTTGAAGCCTACGTCGACATTAAAGAGAATAGCTAGCGCTACAAGATAGAGAGACAAACCATGACCATTCCAATTCTTGCCATCACTGCTGGCGAACCTGCGGGTATCGGCCCTGATTTATGTGTGCAAATCGCCCAGCAGAATTGGGATTATCAAATTGTTGTGGTAGCAGATAAACAGTTACTGCTCGACCGCGCCAAACAATTGAAATTACCACTCACGGTAATCGATTTTGATGCGGATAAAAAACAAGCGCACAGTCAAGGCCAGCTATTCGTTAAACATGTAGCGTTAGCTACTAGCTGTAATGCGGGCGAATTAAATACAAGCAACGGCCCTTATGTGCTTAAAACTTTAGACATAGCCACCCAAGGTTGTTTAGATGGCGAATGGGATGCCATGGTAACCGCACCCTTGCATAAAGGTGTTATTAACGATTCTGCCGATATCGCAACCGGCTCGTTTACTGGTCACACTGAATATTTGCGTGATTTTTGTGGTTGCGATGAAGTCGTGATGATGCTGGCAACCGAAGATTTACGCGTGGCATTAGTCACTACTCACCTACCTTTGCGTGAAGTTGCCGACGCTATTACAGCAGACCGCATTAGCCGCGTAGCGCGCATTTTAGACCATGACTTAAAGCACTTTTTTGGTATACAAAATCCACGCGTGCTGGTCGCCGGTTTAAACCCCCATGCCGGTGAAGGTGGCCATTTAGGAATGGAAGAAATCGATATTATTGAGCCCACTTTAAAGGCGCTCAACGCAGAAGGCTTACACTTGGTTGGCCCATTACCCGCCGACACACTTTACACCCCAAAGCATTTAGAACACGCTGATGCGACTTTAGCCATGTACCACGACCAAGGTTTGCCAGTGCTAAAATTTCACGGATTTGGTAGAGCCGCTAACATTACTTTAGGACTGCCGATTGTGCGAACATCGGTAGATCATGGCACTGCATTAGATTTAGCCGGTAAAGGAACCGCGGATGCTGGCAGTTTAGAAACGGCATTAAAAGTCGCTGCACAAATGGCTCTGGCGGCAAAAAAATTAAATGCTTAATCGCAACATCAAAAGAATTAATGAGTGAAAAAGACACAACATGACTGATTATAATGCCCCACGTTCAACGGGCAATGTGCGTAAAAAAGCTAATCGCCAAAAAACCGCAGCGCAAAAAGTATTGAGTGCCAACCAAGGCCATAAAGCGCGTAAACGTTTTGGTCAAAACTTTTTGCACGACAGTAATATCATTAACAAAATTGTACGAGCAATTAACCCCAAACAAGGTCAAAACTTAGTAGAAATTGGCCCAGGAATGGGCGCAATCACCGAACCCGTTTTAGAAGCGGCAGGGGCTTTAAACGTAGTTGAAATTGACCGCGATTTAATTCCTCGCCTGCGTACACAATTCTTCAACTTTCCTAATTTTAAAGTATACGAAGGCGATGCCTTACAGTATGACTTTACTCAATTGATCGACAAAGATGCGGAAAATCCAGCACCACTAAGAATCATCGGTAATTTACCCTACAACATATCAACACCGTTGATTTTCCATCTTTTAAGCTATACCGAAGAAAAACTCGTGCAAGACATGCACTTTATGCTGCAAAAAGAAGTGGTTGATCGTTTGGCTGCTGGAGCTGGTACATCTGATTACGGCCGTTTAGGTATCATGGCGCAATATTGGTGCAGAGTTGAACCACTATTTATTGTTGGCCCGGGAGCATTTAATCCGCCACCTAAAGTGGATTCTGCCATTGTGCGCCTTGTGCCACATGATACGCTGCCCTTTCCTACAAAAAATATTACTATTTTACAAAATGTCGTACGCCAAGCATTTAGTATGCGTCGTAAAACACTGCGCAACACCTTGAAGTCGATGATCACTGCAGAAAACATCGATAGTTTAGGTATCGATTCTAGTCTACGCCCAGAGCGCCTTACGCTTGCAGAATACGTTAAAATTGCAGACTTTGTGAATGACAATCCGCTTGAGCCTTCTCCAGATCGTGGCAGTCGTGCAACGGAGGAGACATAACCATGCCTATGATGGATGCCAGCCAAGTATTGCCTGCTCACTTAATGCCCGAAATTATTGTTAAAGTGAAAACCCAATACATTCAAAATCAATCACTACCCGATGAAGACAAATACGTTTTTGCTTATCATGTAGATATTTATAACCCCAGCCACCATACCGTGCAGTTACTTACCCGTAACTGGTTGATTACCGATGGCAACGGCAAAATGCAAGAAGTGCAAGGTGACGGTGTTGTCGGCAACACACCCATATTGACACCAGGGGAAAGTTTTCAGTACTCCAGCGGCGCAGTACTAAACACCCAAGTTGGCAGTATGAGCGGTCACTATGGCATGCGTGTTATTTTAACAGCAGAAGACAAAGCAGAAAACGAAGCAGAAAACGAAGCAGAAGGTACGGCAGAGCAAAGCGGCTTAATGTTTAAAGCAGATATACCGGTATTTACACTCGCAATTCCTTCTGCACTTAACTAACCCTGTTCGCTTACAAACAAGTTATAAAAAATTAACCCAAAACTTAGGCAATAAATAGAGGAACGTAATGGCAACCTACGCAATCGGAGATGTTCAAGGCTGTTACGATTCTTTAATGGCATTGTTAGAAAAAATAGACTACGACGACCAAAAAGATACTTTATGGTTTGCCGGTGATTTAGTAAATCGTGGACCTAAATCTCTTGAAACACTGCGCTTTATTAAAGGTCTTGGTGACAAAGCCATTTCTGTTTTGGGTAATCATGATCTTCATTTATTAGCTTTGTATTACAACAAACACAACTCAAAAAAATCGGATACGCTGCAAGCAACACTTCAAGCCAACGATGCTGATGAGCTAATGCATTGGCTCAAGCAACAGCCACTTGTGCATCACGATAAACAATTAAATGCACTGATGGTGCACGCAGGCATCCCCCCTCAGTGGAGTGCCAAAGCAGCCCGTAAGCGCGCGTTAGAAGTAGAAACCTACATACAATCAGACCACTTTAATGATTTCTTTGATGTAATGTATGGCAATAAACCTAAACAGTGGCATAAATCACTCGCAGGAATGGATCGCTTACGTGTCATTGTGAACTACTTTACTCGCATGCGCTTTTGCACCCAAAATGGTGAATTGGATTTAGTATCGAAAGAAGGTTTATCGACTAAACCTAAAGGGTTTTCACCTTGGTTTCAGTTAGAACGCGACGCTAAAGATACCCGCATATTTTTTGGCCATTGGGCAGCGCTTGAAGGCAAGGCCGATGCTGACAATGTTTTTGCTTTGGATACGGGTTGCGTCTGGGGTGGCAAACTGAGTGCGATTCGGGTTGAAGATGAAACATGGTTTCGTACCAAAGCCATCGACAAAAAGCACAATTAACATCACCACTAATATCAAGCAACACCTAAGATAGCGGCATTTTGATTAGCTAAATTTTGAATCTCGGAGATAATAATGACTAACAACAGCAACATTGCACAACGTATCAGCGCAAACGATGCTAAAACACTGATTGACCAAGGCAGTAGCCAAATTATTGATATCCGTGATCCTATGAGCTTTCAATCTGCACGCATTACACAATCAACGCACATAGATAACAACAACCTTAGCCAATTTATGGCCAGCGCCGATACACAAGCGCCTTTGATTATATGCTGCTACCATGGCAACGCTAGCCAAAGCGCCGCCCATTTTTTTTGCGAACAAGGATTTAAACAAGTTTATAGCTTAGACGGTGGCTTTGAGCAATGGAAAGTCATGTACCCAGAAAACTGTGAATCTTAACTCACCAAGCGATAACAATATCGTCACGCTGAATCGATAACTGCTGTGCCGACATGGCTAAATCAGCAACAATAAACTGTGGCTGAACATGCTTAACAGTGGCTTGTAAATCTGTTTGTGTGAGCTCAATTCTTGGTTCAAGATCAAGATTATAAAACGTCCCGCTGCGGTAAATACTGAATTTATCGCCGGGTCGAATACCCGCACCGGCTAACGCTTCAATGTGCAAACGATTACCTTCTGTTTTAATAATTTTTGCCATAAATGGCTGGCATCTTAGCGACATAGATACATCATCAATGGCACTGTTTAATAACTCTCTCACTTCGCCGCCATAATGACTTTGCCAAAATGCAGGACTAGCAAAACGCACGTTGGCCATACGATCTAAATTCCAACGGCCTTGAGTGGCATAGCTGTTACTAAAAATAAGCGCACCACTTAAACCATCGTGCACAAACACATCAAAAACAAACTGGCGCTGTGCTGGCTCATCGGTTAAGCCAACAAGACTTAACCAAGTGCCTTCTTTTGGCGCTTTGGCAGATACCGACGACAAGGTGTCTAACCCTCTAATCGTGCCTGACACAATGTATTGTGCACCTAAATTAGAAGCCAAAGTCATCGATGTGGTTAAATGACTTTGTTGGTTTTGAGATGAAGGTGCATGAGCAGGGTTGGCATACAAACCGATATGGCTGGCATCCAAAGCATGCATCTGGCCAGTGCTGTTTAATGTATTAATGAAAACACGCGCAAGGTCTTGTTCGATATTTTGCAGTTGCCCTAACGACGTTTGTTTTGCCGATACCAACCCAAAACCAGTCACTGCAACCGCTTTACGTAAGTTATTACCTTGGCTTTGACACATTTGCACAGGCTTCACATCGGCGCGAATAGCAACGCTGTAAATGCCATCAATCGCATCTTCCCACAACACTTCAACATTTTTAACTTTACCGCGACTTTTAACGCTAACATCATCTTTACTGATAACGCCTTTGGTCATTAACTGCGTACTCACCACATGAGCTTCGGCGCGCAAGCTCGCTTGGCGCATCGCATCTTCTAATGCTTGTTGGCGGGCAACACTAATCGCCCCAGTGATAGACGCTTGTCCTTCTACCTCCACCACAAAAGAGAATGCGGATGACGCAAAAATCATCATCAAAAAACCTAAATATCTCATCACAAACTCCTGCTTAAAACGACAAAACAAGCCCACAATTAATTAAACAATATTAATCAATAAAGTAGTAACCCGTTTCTGGCATGGTGGATTCTTGTTGAATACGCTGACGCTGACTATGCGCAAAACTAGTCGGGTTACCCGATAATGGCGCGCGGCAATCTACATTAAAGCGCTGACTGTCCATGGTTTGTAAACAATTACGAAAACCTTGGTCGATCACCATTTCTAATACCGTTTCAACCGTTCCATCGGGCATCGCATCACTCGATACAACCCGCGCACCATGAATATAAGAATCAACATAGGTGCGGAAACGATCATTTTGTACGGCCAAATCTCTTACCGTGGTGCTGCCCTGTAAGGATGTTCCATATACACGCTCTACCATAGATCGGTAAGCGTCTAACTTAGACGCACGAATCGCCATTAATTTACTTTGTGCCGATGTTAGTGCTTTATTAGGCACCATAGCGCCATAACCCATCACCCTAAGTACCATAGGTGCAATAGGGTCCACTTCTTGCTCTACCGCTTGAAAAAACGCTTCAGGCTCTTCGTTAATGGAGTCTTCTTCGACAAACATGCTTGAACATGCTGTTAAAAAAAAGCTGCCACACACCAAGGCACATTGACCTAACTTAAATTTATTCATTGCGACTCCAACAACAGTAGCGATTTTATTAATCTAAAGGCGTTATCGGCACCAAAACTTAAAAATTTAGGGCTTTATTTACTTTTACAAAGCCATTTTATCGATACTCTGCAAAAACGGGATACTTTAAAAACCGGATACTCTAAAAATAGAGGACTTATAGATAATAGAAGTTTTGTAAAGTTTCGTGATCAAAGTCATTTAAGCTACACTCAATTACATGCTATTTTTAAAACATAGTGTTGCATTAATCCCATTATTGAAGGATTCAATATCCCATGAAAAAACTCATCCCATTGCTAGTAGGTGGCATACTACCTGCTCTTTCTCATGCTGCCCCTGTTATGACCCAGCCAGCATCGTTACTCACCCTAGGGACTGGCGCGACCCCACAAACGGGTTTATCGGTTATGTACAATCCGGCGGCGGGTGAAACCGTGATTGAAGAAGGGGAGAAATTTCGCTGGGGCTATTTAGGCTCCATCGGTCTGGCCGTTGAATTAGGCGATGCGGATGACTTTGGTGATGATGTTGACCAGCTCATCAGTGATTTAGAAGAAGATACGGTTACCGCAGCAAAAGGTGACGAAGTCATCAATAATTATAATGACAACATTCGTCAAAAATTGGGGGATGAAGGCTTTATTAAAGTCGATGCTCACGTTGTTGCTCCTATCGCACCTTTTTCATTTCGCTCTGAAACCTTAGGAGGCGTTATTTCATTGGATGCCATGGCTGGGGTAACGGTTAAAGCATCGGTATTAGATGACGACATTAGCGTTAATACCGTCACCGACGAATTTGAAACCAATACCGCGGTTTATCTTAAAAGCGTTCAATACACAACGATTGGATTAGGTTACAGCCGAGTAATAAACCAACCACTCATTACTCAATTTACCGATCCTCTGGGTGGCCGTTTATTGGCCGGTGTGCGCGGTAACCTATACAACATGAGCTTATCAAAGCAAGTTGTTGGTTTATTAAGCATTGATGAAGACGACGAGCTAAGCGATGTTATTCAAGACGACATCGACAGCAATGAAAAATCATCTACTGCCGTTGGGGTCGATTTAGGCCTAATTTGGCAAGCCGACAACTACCATGTGGGTTTTACCTGGCGCAATATCAACGAGCCAGAATTTGATTACGGCTCTCTGGGTGATAACTGCATCGCAAAAGACAGTGCCACTTCTGTTAGCAACTGCTTTACCGCCTTGTATTTCGCTTCGCAAGAACGCTTAGCGCTAAACGAAACCTATGTAATGACCGCTCAAACCACGATTGATGCAGCTTTAAATACTGCCAATAAGCGCTGGCGCTTAGCCACCTCTTTCGACATGCAGCCTATAAGAGACCCTATTGGTGACGAATATCAATGGGCTTCGGTATCTGCTGCCTACGTTAGTTCTTCGATTATTGGTGGCCGTATTGGTTTAAGCCAAAACCAAGTGGGTAGTGAACTGACCATGTTAAGTGCAGGTTTATCACTCTTTGGTGGTATGAATCTGGATGTTCGCTACAGCTTAGATCAGATCAACATTGACGGTGAAACTGTCCCAAGAGCCTTTGGCATTAACTTAGGGTTTGAAAACAGCTTTTAACTTCTAATGAATTAACAGCTTATCAAAAAAATAAATAAGGAATTACATTATGAAATTTAAAAAAAGCCTACTGACCTTAGCCATTACTTCAGCCGCGGCATTAACCCTAAGTGGTTGCGGTACTGATAAACAAGACAGTGGCAGCAAATCAACCAACGCCACTATCAGCTCGGGTGTTGCCATCGACGGCCCTATTATTCGAGCACAAGTGTATTACGATTTAAACGGCAACAAGAAAAAAGACTCGTTTGAACCGGGGGCATTAACCGATAATGCGGGACACTATAATTATGACATTATCAATGGTGTTAATTACTGCTCAGGTGCTTCTGCCCGACCAGAGTTTTGCTTAACCTTAACGAGCGCTCAGCAGCAAGCGTTGACAGACGATACCAAGATTGTTGTATCAGGTGGTTATGACCTTTACACCGGCGAACCCTTTGAAGGCTCTATTTCGTTTCCAGCAAAATCGTCTAATGGCGCATCTCAGTATATTGCGATCACGCCCTTAACTTCTATGCTAGAAGCTAGCTCCGATATTTTTAATGACTTCCTTACATATCTTAATACGCTAGTCGGTTTAGAAAATATTACATTAAACGACATTATCAATCTAAACTTCCTTGAAAGTGCAAGTAAATTCAATGCCGAAGCATTTGCTACAACCTATCAAATGCACAAATACGTTACCGTTATTTCTGACTGGGTAAAAGATCAACCTGGTTATTTTGAAATTGAAGATGGCGAAGAAATCACCTCTGATATCAGTGGTTTAATTTATCGTCAATTTGCTGAGCTGATTAAAAGTACTGAATCCAGTTACAAATTGGCTTGGGGTGAAATTAGACAAGATATTGATGAATTATATGAAGATGCTAACCTAGCCCAACCCATCGAACCTAGCACTGAAAATATAGATATCTTAGTTGCTCGCCTTAATGCAGTTAATAGCGCAACAACGGCTGCTTTTGGTAACAATCCAAGCTTGGGGAGCGACTTAACGTTTGATAACGTAAAAGGTCGTACTCGTGGCGTTGAGGTTGTAGTGCTTAAAATCATTCGTGACGATTCTGGTAATGAAAATGCACACGTAGGTGCTTTGGAAGCGCTAAGTGATACAAGTACTAATGAGGGTTACTTCACTAATTTACAGGGTGACACCGCAGAAGGTCGTGAAGGTAATATTAACTTTTCTAAGTTAGTCGAAACTTCGGGGAGTAAATCTAACTTTATAAATGCAGCTGCCAATGCAAAAGATACCAGTGGCAGTGACTTAGCCAGTGACTTAGCTGGTAAAACCCTTAGTTTTGAAGACGATGATGATGACATTGAAGCCAAAGCCGCTATTTTCTTTACTGGAGCTGAAAACGCCAATAAAGGAAATATCCATCTGTGTATTAAGTATGTAGATAACTCTGATATAGATAACCGTTTAGACGGTGACTACATTTCAGGCTCTTGGGAAACACTTGCCGCATTAAACAATACGGTGCTACTCGAGCTGGATTATTTGGGTGGCCGCTCAGCTGTACTGAAAAAAATTGGGCTTACTGACCCCAGCGGTAGCGGTACCGAAACAGACTATCGTTTTGATTTTAATAACGAAATTTCAAACTTTACCAGTGATCAAGACCTTGAAGATATAAATGACCCATCCGAAGTCATTACCTCTCAAGAAGCCTGTACAACTTGGGTTGAAGAGAACACTGCAACAGAGACAGAGAAGCCAGCTTCAGAAGTTCTGCCCAACACTCAAGAAATCTTATAAAGTTATTTAGACTCCAAACCCAAAAAGCCTTAATCTTCGGATTAGGGCTTTTTTGTTTCTGGCTTCTTTTTATCTCTGTTCATTTTTTATTTAATTTTTGTGAGCTTCCCATGCAAATCTATCTAGTTGGTGGCGCGGTACGCGATACGCTTTTAAACATTCCCATTAAAGACAAAGATTGGGTGGTGGTCGGCAGCACCCCAGCAGAGTTAATTCAACTCGGTTACAGCCAAGTCGGTGCTGATTTCCCAGTATTTTTGCACCCAAAAACCAAAGAAGAATATGCCTTGGCGCGCACCGAGCGTAAATCAGGTGGCGGTTATCAGGGTTTTAATTGCGACTTCAACCCAGACATTACTTTAGAAGAAGATTTATTGCGCCGCGACTTAACCGTTAATGCTATGGCGCAAGATGAGTCAGGCAAAATCTACGACCCGTATAACGGCCAACAAGATATTCAATTAAAAAAGTTGCGCCATGTATCCAATGTCTTCGCAGAAGACCCGCTTAGAGTTCTGCGAGTCGCACGTTTTGCCGCGCGCTTTGCCCACTTGGGTTTTACCATTGCTAAAGAAACTCTGGAGTTAATGCGGCACATTGCCGATAGCGGCGAACTTGAATTATTAACCCCAGAACGAGTGTGGCAAGAAACTGAGCGTGCTTTAGGTGAATCTCAGCCTTGGGTGTATTTTCAAGCGCTTAGAGATTGCGGTGCACTGGCGGTTATTTTCCCAGAAATTGATCGTTTGTTTGGCGTGCCGCAACCCGAGCTTCACCATCCCGAAATCGACTGCGGCATTCATACGCTAATGGTGCTAGAACAAGCTTGCCAGTTAACCAACGATATCGGCGTTCGCTGGGCCAGCTTGCTACATGATTTAGGCAAAGGCATCACTCCTAAAGAACGATTACCCCGCCACCATGGTCACGAACAATCTGGAGAAAAACTGGTCATTGCCTTAAACAAACGCCTAAAAGTACCCAACGAATTTAGAGATTTAGCACGCTTAGTGTGCGTATACCATACTCATGTTCACCGGGCGTTTGAACTAAAACCCACCACCATATTAAGCCTGTTTAACAATATTGATCTGTGGCGAAAGGCCGAGCGTTTGCCGCAAATATTGCTTGCCTGCAAGGCCGACAGCCGCGGCCGCAGCGGGTTTGAACAAGTAGATTATCCGCAAGTCGAATACCTAACATCGTTAGCAAAAGCGTGTTTAGCCGTCACCGCCAAAGAGTTTGTGGCTCAAGGAATCACGGGTAAGCAAATTGGTGAAGCTATTGCCAAGAAACGCATTGAAATTATTAGCCGTTTAAAAGATGCGTATGCCAGTGAAAATACCTAGTCTTGAATTTTTAATCAGATTTTAAGTCTTTTTTGCATACTTATGAGCCGCAGGTTTACTACTAGTCGATTTCTTTTTAAAGCCAGCACCCTTCTTTTTGTATCCACTACTTTTCTTTTTAAAACCTGCGCCTTGGCCTTTTAAGCCTTGCAGTCCTGAAGGAATATGTTGCTTAGCCTGCTCTATCAGTGTCGATAAATGCTGATTTAGCGGCTGCATAAATCCTTGGTAATTCAACTCGCGCTGGCTAATTGCGTTCAGTTGTTGCTCCCACAACGCGGTCATGTCTGGGGTAATCGCCGACTCCGGTAAGCTGTTGATTAAGCCACGGCCAATGTCGGTGCTGCGTATTTGCTTGCCTGTGCGCTGTAAAAAGTTACGTCTAAATAGCAGTTCGATAATACCAGCGCGCGTCGCTTCTGTGCCCAAACCGTCGGTTTCTTTTAAGGTTTTACGAATTGCAGCGCTGGTCACGTAGCGGGCAATGCCTGTCATAGCCGCCAGCAAGGTTCCGTCGTTAAAATAATCTGGTGGCGTGGTGCGTTTTTCTACTAAGTTCGCGTTATCGCACGTCCACGCATGTTTGCCGTACTCTTTATCATTTGGGTCTAAAGTAATAGGTGGTAAAGACTGCTCTGCACTGGGCTTTTGGGAAGCACTGTTTTTATTACCTTTGCCTTTTTCACTGCTATTGCCACCCTTCTTATCACCATAGAGCACTTTCCAACCTAACTTAAGCGGTTGCTTGGCTTGAGTTTTAAATTGCCCACCCGCAATGCTTGCTTCCACTTTGGTTTCGGCATATTGATAAGCAGGAAAAAACTGCATTAAATACTGGCGAGCAATGTGGCGATACACTTTTTGTTCAAGCTGGCTCAATTTAGAAAACTGCTCCGCCGATATTGATTTTTCACTCGGCACAATGGCGTGGTGCGCTTCTACTCTACTGTCGTTAAAGGCTTTGCTTTTTAAATTTGGCTGCGCCTGCTGGGCATATTCGGTTAGCGGTTGACAGTTGTGGCCGATCGCTCGAATCACTTGTGGGGCAAGCTTATGCTGCTCTTTTGGTAAATGACGGCTGTCGGATCTTGGGTAAGTAATAAGTTGGTGGCGTTCATACAAGCTTTGGCAGGTATCTAAAACTTGCTGGGCACTCATCGAAAAAGCTTTGGCCGCTTCGATTTGTAAAGTGGATAAGTTAAACGGCAGTGGTGGTGGCTGTTGTTTATCTTTTTGTCCGAGCTTGGTGATTTCAGCAGGCTGGCCTGTTATGCGCTGGCAAACATTTTCGGCCAACGGCTTGTGTAAAACTCGGCCTTCTTCATCTTGATAAGGCTTACAGGCTTCGCTGGGCTGCCATTTTAATAAAAACGATTCATCCTTTGTATTTTTCAGACGGGCTTCAACCTGATAAAAATCCCGACTAACAAAATTTTCAATTTCTTCATCACGTTTAACTACTAAGCCCAATAAAGGGGTTTGTACACGGCCAACTGAGAGTACTCCTTTATAACCGGCTTTTTGTCCTTGTAAAGTATAAGCTCGGGTCATATTCATGCCGTACAACCAATCGGCGCGAGAACGAGCTAACGCCGATACTGACAAAGGTACAAATTCTTGATTGCTGCGCAGATTTTGCAATGCACGCTTTACCGCAGGCGGGTTTAAATCACTAATCAAGCAACGTTGGGTGGCCTTTCTTTTTTGCGCACTGATTTTTAGATGACTTAATACTTCATCGACTAATAGCTGCCCTTCTCGATCGGGATCACCGGCATGAACAATGTGGTCGGCTTGCTTTACAAGTTTACGCAATACGGTTAACTGCGAGCGGGTTTGGCTCTTGGCTTTTAATTGCCATTCTTGCGGCACAATGGGTAGATGTTCTAGCTTCCACGATTTAAAAGCTTCGTTATAAGCGTCGGGTTCTGCCTGTTCTAATAGATGACCAATACACCAGCTCACCACGTCGCCATTAGCCAGCTCGATATAGCCTTGCTGTTTGCGCTGCGATTTATTTAATAGGCTAGTTAAGCCATCGGCAATGGCACGCCCAAGGCTGGGTTTTTCTGCGATATACAGTTTCATAAAACAAACTGTATAGATAAACAGTGCTTTTTTCAAGGTGTGTATTTTACTAAAAAATTGATGCAATCGATCAAAAAACCATCGGTTTAAAGCAACGCTAATATCAGTAGGCCCTTCAGAAACTTGTAACTAGCTTATACCCAACCTTATCCACAGTATCTGTGGGTAAAGTTATGATAACTATGTGTGTTTTGAAAGATTTAATAAAAAATCAAGACTTTTTTGTATTATTTTGGGTATTAATGTGCAGTTAAATTGGACACTTTATAAGCAAAGTATTTTTTCTAAAATATCCCTTAACCCCTTGACTTCATTGGCTTTTAGCCAAATCAGCCAATTGTTTAAAAATCAGGCAATCTGTCTGAAAGCTATGTATCATGGGATTAAGATGAAGTTATGTTTAGTTTATTCACAGTCTTATACACAGAACTTGTGAGTAATTAATAAATAAACTGTTTTAACAACCTTTTATGAGTAATTTAGTGCCATAAACAGCGACTTTTACCGATCAATAATTGCTTAAATGATTACGTCGCCGCTGCGTGTTCAAGATGATAGAATCAAGCTATTAGTAGCTTTATTTACTCTTTGCGTCAGTGGAATTGCCATGCCTGTAACTCATTTTATTACCCATCAAATTAATAAAGAAATGCAAAAACCTTCGGCGATAGTGACGGCAACATCAGAAGAAGCCGTCGTGGATGATTATTGCCACTTAATAATGAGTCAGCTTAAAGGCATTTTTGTGCAGCGTGCCAGTAAACGCTATGGTTGTTTTAATCCAGAAGTCACTCGCTTTAAAGGACTAACCCTTAATTGGCTTAACGATCAGCAAAGCTTTGTCTCTTGGACAAAAAAAATCAGTGAACAGTTTGCCGATATGATGGACAACACCGAACTTGAAATAGAGGGTTACTTAGCATTTACTATAGAAGCGTTAGCCGATATTGATAAGTTGTATATTTTTCATATTCGAGAAAAAAGCACGCTTTGTTTAACCGCAGATATGACTTTAAGTGAAAGCCGTGTCCTCGATTTTTCTAATACTGGCTTTGCTTTGTCTATCGATTTAACTGCTCTTAAAACTGAACAAGAATCCGGTGAACGCAGCAGCGAAAAATATTTCACCTTTAGTTTTGGCCGTGGCGATAAGCCCGTGCAAAAACTCTTTGCTGAATTTAGCGGTTTTATTGATACCTTAGACACAGAACAAGAAACTCAAGAATTTTTAGAGATTGTAGAAGAATACGCATCGACTCTTTCAGAAGAACAGTCTGTAGAAACAAAATCTAAAGTTATTGAATATTGTGTTGAGCAAGATAAACAAGGCGAAACAGTAGAATTCAAAACGCTATCAGGGCAACTAGATAGCAGCGCCCCAGAAAAGTTCGAACAGTTTGTAGCGCTTAAAAAACGTGAGCGTCGTGCTGTTCGTCCTCGCAGTGAATCTACTATGAATGAGGATGTGTCACACGAGTTGGCGCATGGCGAAAGTGTGATTAAAACTGAGCTGATTCCTGATCGTAAAAGTTTAAAGAATTATTTGCGTTATAGCGGAAAAAATAAAGAGGTCACCTTGAGTTTTGCTGCAACAGCCTTGGGATCTGATATTAGTTTTGATCCTTACGACAACAGCTTGACCATTAAAAACTTACCCACTCGCTTATTAAAACAATTAAAACCGGATGCCCCAGAGTCTTAATGCCATGACCACCACAGTTTACCCGCTGGTATTACTCGGAGGTGGCCATAGTCACGCTTTGTTACTGACATACTGGCAGAGTCTAAACCCTGATAAGCACGATAAAGTGCGACCGCTGCTAATTTCCGAACAAGCCACCAGCCCATATTCTGGTATGTTGCCTGGCTTACTAGCAGACGAATACAGCTTTGATGACTGTCATATTGATCTTGTTAACTTATGCGCTAACAGCGGCAGTGACTTTTTACAAGGTCAATGCATTAATATTCAAAGAGTTGGAAGTAACGATTATCCTACTCTATACCGCCTAGATTTGCAGTCACCTAAGGCACATCCTGATATCAACAATAAAAATGATAGCAGTGATGAAAATGATTCATCTATTGTGTCTATTTTTTGCGAAAGACTTTCCCTTAATATTGGCAGTCAGCCTAGAGTGAATGACTCAACAACTCACAATTCACCCATAAGCCCCCAATGGAAGGTAAAGCCGATTAGTCATTTTTTTGAAAACTGGCAATCGTTAAAACCCCTACTTTCTCGGCCAGCTAATTCACTCACTGGGCAGGAGTTAAAAACGATTATTCAAGTAGTGGGAGCTGGGGCAGCAGGTGTCGAAATTGCGTGTGCTATTAAACAATCGCAACCCAATTGCGAGGTAAGGTTACTCGCTCGATCCCCTTTACCACTGCCAAGCTTTAGCCTCAAAACTCAGCAAAAGTGCATGCAACAACTTAATAAAATGGGCATTGAGTTTATCAACACGCAAGCTAACAAAAACAGTGTAATGCCCGTTAATACAAAAACTAAACATACTTATACTTTATGGTGCACGCAATCGGCTGCACCCAAGTGGCTTCAAAAAACCAACTTGGTGCTGTCTGATTCTGGATTCATTTGTGTTGATCAATATTTACAGACATCGTTTCCTGGAGTGTTTGCAGCAGGGGATTGTGCTCATTTTAACCCCCAACCTTTACCAAAAGCTGGTGTCTATGCGGTTCGCCAAGCCAAAATATTATTTGAAAATTTACTGGCACCCTCGTCATCAAAACTAATACCCTTTAAGCCCCAGCCTAATGTACTTGCAATTATCAATATGGGCAGTTGTTTTGCTTTAGCTGAAAAAGGTCGTTGGAGCATGCAAGGGTATTTACCTTGGCTATATAAACGAAAAATTGATCAGTCATTCATGAGTAAATTTTCGTAATCTATGCACCCAAATAGTGAATATTTTGATCAAATTCAGGTATAATATCGCGCATTAAAATCATACTCTTTCAGCCAAGGCTTGCTTGATTACACAATAAGATAATCACCGCTGTAATGGGGTAATGCAACGGGCTAGAAACCCACTCAAATTAGCGCACTTTTAGGTATTATTAATAATGACTGTATTTGATTTAGAAACACCGGAAACTAATGACACTGATAACCTTGTATGGTTAGGTCACCTAAGCCCAGACAGCGACACTATTGGTTCTGCAATTGGTGCCGCTGAATTATTTGGCGGTGAACCACGTCGTGCCGGTGAACTGAATAAAGAAACAGCATTTGTTATGGATTTTTGCGGTGCAGAACTGCCAAAAATGATCTCTGTTGTTGAAGGGCAAAAAGTTGGTTTGGTTGACTTTAACCAAAAAACACAACTGCACCCTTCTGTTGATATGCACGATATCGTTGCCATTATTGACCATCACGCCATTCAGGATCAGCCGGTTACCTTCAATACGGTTATTTCAATGGATATTCGCCCTTGGGGTTCTGCAGCAACTATTTTGGCAGACCGTTTTGAAAAAATGGGTAAAGTGCCAACACCCTCTACGGCGTGTGTTCTGCTTGCTGGTATTTTATCGGATACTTTAGTATTTGAGTCGCCAACGACTTCTGTATTCGACAAACCGTTTGCTGAAAAACTAGCAAAAATCGCTGGTATCGATGATATGTACGCCTTTGGTAATGACATGATGGAAGCCAAATCCGACCTAGCCGATGTCTCGACTTACGATGTCTTAAAAGGTGATTTCAAGCACTATGAAATCAATGGTAAAAAGGTGGGTTACGGCGTAGCAGAAACACTAAGACCCGAACAACTTATCGAGCGCCAAGCCGATTTATTAGTTGAAATGAAAGGCGAAAAAGCGAAACAAGGCTTAGATTTTATCTTTTTTGCGATTGTTGATACTAAAAATAAAACTACTCATTTAGTTATCTACTCTGATGCTGAAGCCGAATTAGCGACCAACGCATACGCTGCAACAACCTCTAATAACTGGATGGAACTTCCTGGCTTAATTTCTAGAAAGAAACAACTTATGCCAGCAATTCAAGAGTTTTTATCGGCCTAATCTATCTAGCTAAAAGTTATGCTTAGCGTATTAGTTAACCAGCTGCTTTAATACTGGTTAACTAATTTCAATAAGCAAGTTCTGGTTTCTATTTATGACACAGTTTGTTTTATGATAAACGGTACTAAATTGCACCAGTGGCTATTGCAGCGCGCTGATCAACATACCCGTAATTTAGCCATATTTAGCGTGGGTGCGGTTGTTTTCTTTGCCGGTATCGGCATTATTTTGTACGGTGAAAACCGCTTAACGCCTTCGTTAGGACAAGAAGTCATTGTTCTTATTGGTTTTTTATTAGCAACCTTGGGTGGCTTAGCCGCCATTATTGGCTATTTATCACTGAGTTTGTTGCGCTTTTTCCGCTTTGTTAACCGCGAAAAAGTTAAAACTCCTGGCTCTGATATAAATACCGACAACACCTAAAACACACAAAAGAAGTCACCATGAGCGAACGTTTTCCAGATATTGAAGTGTATGTTTTAAAACCAGAAATCAATGAAATTTATACCTGGTTAAATGCAAACTTTAAACAGGTTGAAGAAAAAACCAGCAGTGCTAAATCAGTACTTTGGTTGGCCGACGGTATTGAGGTTTTGTTTACCGCCAACAGTAACAAAAATTTCGCCAGTGTTTGGTTTAAAAATAATCAAACACCCTGGAATAACGATCTAGAATGCGGCTGGTCGTTACACCTAGCACTAGATAAAGAAGTGCGTTGTTCGAATGCCGCTTGGCAAGAAAACGAAGAAGGTGCTGCTTGGACTAAGCTGATTCGCGGAGAAGAAAAAGCACTAAACTGGGATTAGTGCTTTTTTACCAATGAACGCGATTCTATAGTGGTTGAATAGCAGATTTTATCAGCGCTACACAATTCTAACTTAGGGTTTTCGGGTAAGTGGGTAATACCAAATATCATTAGGTGCAAGCCACCGGGTTTTAAGGTTACGGTTTGCCCTGCCTTAATCGGTAACTCAAAAATTTCTCGCATTTTCATCATCCCATCTTCATGAGTGTGAGTATGAATCTCAACACGCTTAGCACCTTCTAATTTGGCACGAGTAAGCACAACCTCTGTTGTTGCTGTATTGTGAATATCCATAAAAGCGGCAGTCATAGTTCGCCCAGGAATTGGCTTACGCACATAGCCTTCTTTCACCACCAAGTCCGCTATTGTCGTTACTGATAACCCTAGTAAACAGACTAGACATAAGGTGTTTTTCATCAATTTCATCGTTTTAAATTCTCACTTTAGCTTACGTGGCAGAGTATCAATTGTTGCATTTTACCGATTGCGAAATAAAACGACAGTGACACTTTGTCGCAGTGCTTACTAACGCTCTGGCTGCCACTCGAGTGCTTGCGCTAAATTATCAATAGGGTATGAAAAGTAATAGCCTCCCATGCCATCTATGCCGGTTTGTTGCAGCGCTACAATATCTTGCTTATTTTCTACGCCTTCACCATACACAGAGAGATCTAAGTTATGCGCTATTTGCACCATAGATTGAATGAAAAACTTATGGTCTAGCGATAAGTGCAAGCCGCGATTAAAACTACCGGCTATGCGTAAATAACTAAATGGCAGTCGTTGTAAATAAGCAAAAGCAAGAGAACCCGTTCCCACTTGATCAACCCCTAACTCAACTCCTTTAGAAGTGAGCATATGTGCTAAACGGGTAAGATCCGATTCAATCGTGGCGATAGAAAATTCAGCGATTTCAAAGGCTAAGTGTTGATGCCACTGAGGATAGTCTTTTAACAGTAGCTCAAGGTCATGCTGAAACTCTTCACTTAGCACAGAAGCGGCCGATAAGTTAATGCAAAATTTGAATGACGCCGCCTGATTAGCGGTTAACTTAGGTGTCGTTTGTAATTGCTTCAACAAACGCTTTACCACCAGCAAATCAAACTGAGGGGCAAGCTGGTGACGCTCTATCATTGGCCAAAATCGAGATGCAGACATCATGCCGTTTTCTGTTTGTGTATCTTTAATGCGGCTTAAAACTTCGTAATGAACAACGCTTTCAATTGTGGCATTTAGGATAGGCTGAAAATGCAATTCAATGGACTCGTTTGCTAGCACTTTTTCTAATTCTTGCTTCCACTCTCCCGCTGTTTTTTCATTCTGTTCACGATCGTCACGATAAAATTCAAAACGACTTTGAGGTTGGTACTGAGCCTGACGTAAAGCCGCATCTGCTTTGCTCAAAACATCTCCCATTGACCACTGATGGGTAATAACCTGACCACGTGCTTGTAAGGATTGTTGCAAATAAACTGCACCCATATGAAAGCTCGTTTCCGCCCTAGGATTAAGTGCCGTTGACGACAATAAGTTGAAACAAAAGCAAACCTGTTCTTCGCTGTGTGTGCTGTCAGTTGTGGGGATGTACAAGGCAAAATCTGCACCTGTTCGACGCCCAACCATGATATTAGGTCGCTCTTCATTCCATTGTTTAAGTACCTCGCCAATACGTATCAGTAATTCATCTCCTGCTTCTCGGCCTTGCTGTTGATTAAAAACAGAAAAATCTTTTACCTGCAGCAATACTAAAACTCCACTATGACCATCGGCATCCTCTAAAATATGCTGCAATCTCTGATCAAAGCCACGGCGATTTAATAGCCCAGTCACATCATCAAGATAACTTTCTTCGCGCAGTTTTTCGGTAATGGCGGTTTGCTCAGCAAAGATGGATTTTAATTTGCGAACCATTTGATTCATCGCCAAGACTACCCGTCTTAGTTCTCGTGCTTTGGGCAGGTGGTCTAATTCGTAAAGGTTGCGTTCACTAATATCCAGCGCTTGGCGTTCAACTTTTTGCAGAGGCTTAAACATCCAGCGTAATAAAATCTCTAAGCTCACCAAACTGACAAAAGCCATCCAGAGAAACCACATCACTTCAGAACGTGCAATGCTCCATAAATCTCGATAAGCAAAATCAGTGTGACTTTTAACCGTTAAATTACCTAATCGCTGCCAGCCTTGGGTGACATCTGCCTGAGCCGTTACTACGCTCAAATCAACTAGATCAATAAACCATTGCGGTGCCGGTTGTCTTTCTGTGGCTTGATGAGATTGCCGTAAAAGTTCACTGCCATCATTAAATTGCAAGCGTATTTCAGAGAAAAACCCACGATCAAATAAGGCATCCATTATGCGTTCTAATTTTATTTTATCGCCATCTACAACGGCATTCGACATCGACAAAGACAGCGACGTAGCGGCATCATAAGCACGACCGTTAAGATGATACTCAAAATACAAACTTGATTTGGTTAAGGTTAAAAATAAATTACCCGTTAACAACAACAGTATGAGCAAACTTGCCATTAAGCTAAGTTGACGTCGGAGAGTCATATCAGTGTCCTAATTATCATTGTTATTATTGTTTTAAACGTGTTTTCCACAATTATATCTCCATATTTTGCTCTGACATTCTAGCTCGTAACCCAGTCCATAAATCGAGTTTATTGGGATTACCCATTCGGATACCTTGACCCCTCATACGCTCTAACCACATTCCTGAACCATTAAAGCTATAAACGGGCTCTAAGTCTTTACGGCGATCGGCTGAGACAATTTTACTAATCAAGTTGTCCAAAACTAACGGTATCGCATCTGGGGTTGGAAAGTACGTGAGCACCATGTGAGCCTGATTAATACGCAATGCTTTTACATAGGTAATGCGCATTTTTTCTACTTCTACACCCAATTCTTTTAAGGTGTAATATTTAGCAATGACATAATCTTCGCAGTCTGCACCATGAGTGGTGAGTGCCTCAAAAGGTGTCGCCCAGTAATCTTCTTGCCCCCAATGCTTTTGATCACTTATAAAATTAACGTTGTTATTAAAAAAATGATTAACCGCGATTAACTGCTCTTGCTCTGTTTTATTTTTTAGGCTGTGATATAACGACTGCCAGGCCAATAAACGCTGCTCTGCTTCGCTACCAAAGTTTTGTTTTGCCTCCGCTAACAACTCTTTACTGAGCCAATTCGCATCATCAGCACGCAATACCATCATTAAGCAAAGTAACAAGCAGACAGCCGTGGTTCTTTTGAAATTTTCAAAAAAACACGTATCTTGGTTTGCAAACAAGCGCTCAAACAACAATTTTCTCTCTTTATCTCTTATCACTAACGTGTTTTATTGGTTCATTGTCTTTACTATAGATTAGAAATCACCCTAACAGGCGCTCTAGGCCGATATTTTTAGCTAATTTGCTCAGCTAAAAGGGTAATGGTCCTATTATAAAAATTACTGCTAAACTCATTACAACTTTTGCGATACTGAATGTCATGAATACATCGAAAGCCGATCAATTAAAACAGCATTTTTTTACTCGGGTAATTAATCAAGCACGACAAGTACTCGATTTATGGCGCTGCCTACACGACGATCAATGGCAGAATGATCGCATGCAAGATCTACTCTTGGCTAATGAAAAGTTATTACGCTTTGCCCAACGATTTGAATCAGATAAATTTTCACAAATCGCCCAACAGGTTCATACAATTCTTAAAAGCGTCAAAGCCTCTGGAAATTCAGGCTTACCTAATAGTGAACAGTTAAACCAACTCAACGACTTAATGATGCAGCTAAGCCAAAATGTCTTACGCCGCAGTGATAACGATAAAACGCCTACTCAAGTTGTTGTCAAAAAACCCGTTTATGTTGCTCTAAATGATACGGATAACGCTGTGCTATTGGCACAACAAATGGAATATTTTGGTTTAAGAGCGGAATTATTCAGCAGTGAAGAAAGCCTTGATATTGCCCTTCACAAACGTCGCCCCTTAGCCATTATTATGGATATTAATTTTCAGAGTAGTGATAACGGTTTGACGATCGTGAAAAGACATCTCAATGAAAATAAAGATACCTCATCCACCCCGGTTATTTTTTATTCAGCAGATCCGATGAGCTTACCTCAAAAACTCGAGGGTTTACGCTTAGGCGGTATTAGCAGCATTGAAAGTCTAGCGCCGCAGGCCATTATCACCCAGCTTGAAGCTTTGGTTAATTTGGTACCCGAAAAACCGTTTAGAGTGTTAGTTGTCGACGACTCTAAATCTCAAGCCATGTTTACCGAAAGAGCCCTTAATGCAGCTGGTATGATTACTAAAACAGTGATCGATCCAATGATGGTGTGGGAAACACTTGAGGCTTTTCAACCAGAGTTAATTTTAATGGATATGTACATGCCACAGTGCAATGGTGTGGAACTGGCCAAAGTCATTCGCCAAGATAAGCATTACATCAACATCCCCATTATCTATTTGTCCGGAGAAGAAGATAAAAATCTGCAGTTAGCGGCAATGGCAGAAGGCGGAGAAGATTTTTTAACCAAACCCGTTGATCCACAGCACTTGCTATCTACGGTTCGTACTCGTGGCAGACGCGCAAGAGAACTGCATCACCTTATTGCACGAGACAGTTTAACCGGTTTGTTTAATCATACCCATATTTTAAAAGCGCTAGACGAACAGATTAACCAAGCAAAGAAACACAAAACCCCCTTGTGCTTTGTTATGGTTGATATCGATTTGTTTAAGCAGGTGAACGATAACCATGGCCACCCCACTGGCGATGAAGTCATTAAAAACTTAGCGTTATTTCTATCTCAAAGACTGCGTAAAACCGATTACATTGGTCGCTATGGTGGAGAAGAATTCGCCGTTGTATTAACCAATGCAAGCATAGAAGATGCTTATAAAATCATGGACGACGTGCGTATTAATTTTTCTCAATTATTGCATGGTGGTTTAGCCGCAATTAATGCCACCTTCTCTTGTGGTATTGCGCTGTATCAGGGGCAATCGAGCAGTGAATTGATTGGTCTTGCCGACCAAGCTATGTACTTTGCTAAAAGAGACGGGCGAAATTGTGTAAAAACAAGCCCATCTCTCGATTAACTCTATTCTTAACTAGACCAAAAGGTGCTTTTTAGGCACACTCGCCAGTTACATAGAGACAACTAGCCTGAATTAATCGACTTGGTAAAAATCGTGGAGCCCAATATGACATCCATCCTAGTTTTAAACGGACCTAACTTAAATCTTTTAGGTACCCGTGAACCTGGTGTTTATGGGCATACCACCTTAGCAGATATTGAAACAACGCTAAAACAACAAGCCGAAAAAGCCAGCGCTGAGCTTGATTGCTTTCAATCAAATGCTGAATTTGAAATCATTGAACGTATTCATAAGGCGGGTCAAGAACAGGTTGACTTCATCATCATCAACCCTGCTGCATTTACCCACACCAGTGTCGCTATTCGCGATGCGCTTTTAGGCGTGAATATTCCTTTTATTGAAGTTCATATTTCTAACGTTCATGCCCGTGAAGCATTTAGAGCTCACTCTTATTTTTCCGATAAAGCCGTAGGCGTTATTTGTGGCCTTGGTCCTGCGGGTTATGAATTTGCACTCGCCAGTGCACTAAAACAGTTAAAAGGATCTGCATAATGGCCTGGATACAACTGAAAGTTGATGTTTTGCCTGACCAAATTGAAATTATTGAAGATTCAATGTTAATGGAAGGCGCACAAGCCGTTACCCTACAAGACGGTGCCGACCAACCTATATTAGAACCAGAATTAGGCACCATGCCTGTGTGGGACAAAACCATTGTAATCGGTTTGTTCGATGCAGAAATACAGGGTGAACGCCTAATAGAGAATATGAAAACCCTGTATGCAGCAGATTCAGCGATGAATGGCAAAGCGTTTCCTGAACATAAATTAGAATTAGTTGAAGATAAAGATTGGGAGCGCGCATGGATGGACAACTTTCACCCAATGCCGTTTGGCGACCGCCTATGGGTTTGCCCAAGCTGGAAAGAACCGGCGGATAAAAACGCCGTCAACCTAATGCTTGATCCTGGTTTAGCTTTTGGCACAGGAACCCACCCAACAACGGCTCATTGTTTGCGCTTTTTAGATCAAGAAGTTGAAGGGGGCGAACTGATTATCGACTACGGCTGCGGCAGTGGTATTTTGGGCATTGCGGCATTGCTGCTAGGGAGTGATAAGATGCTAGGAGTGGATAACGACCCGCAAGCGCTCATCGCAACCCGTCAAAATGCTGAACGCAACGGCATTAGCGAAGACCGTTATGATGTTGTTTTACCAGAAAATACTCATAAAATTGAAGCCGACATTATGGTTGCTAACATTTTAGCGGGGCCACTGATGTCATTGGCTGAGAATATTGCCACACTAACAAAGCAAGGTGGCAAGCTCGCCTTATCTGGTTTATTGAGCCACCAAGCAGATGAAGTGCGACAGGCCTATGAACCTTGGTTTATTATGAACGGTATACAACAACAAGATGATTGGATTATCTTAACTGGCCGCAAAAAATAACGGCTAGATACCCTACAACTTTCACATAAAGGATTAACACCGGCATGGCTGAGACACACATTACTCGATGCCCACACTGTCACACCACCTTTCGTATCCGCACAGAACAACTGTCGGCTGCAAAAGGCGCGGTGCGCTGTGGCTCTTGCTTGCAAGTATTTAAAGCGACAGAGCATATTGTGACTCAAGCGGTGGCCGACCCAGAAGTTGACTCTCCACCCCAGCAAGAATCTGAAGATGAAATGGCATTTGACGACATCCCCGATCAAATAGCCGACAACCCTTTAGAAGATTTTGGTATTCGCCAGCCCGATAGCGATTCCAATGAAACATTTGACAGTGGCTTGCAACTCGACGACTCCATTTTTGGCATGCAAGACGAAGATTCCTCGGCTCGCTACTCACAAAGCAACAAAGCCAACGATTTCGATTTTTCCACAACGGATACCTTTAGCAGCTTTGATTCTGATTCAGCTCATGACGAAAGTTGGGCTTCTACCCTTATTGAAGATGAATCACCATCACCCAAATTTAGCGCCGACGATGAATCTTGGGCCGATGATCTTTTAAACTTTGACGATGACTTAGTCGACAACCTAGATGAAGAAATTGACCAAGCCTTCGCTAAAGCCAATACCCCAAGAGAAAAAGACGACTTTGTTCCTTCATTAGATGGCCCCCAAGAAGACACGAGTTTCCATTTGGGAGGTGATGACGGCGTACAGCAAGAAGAAGTTGAGCTCACCATCAGCGACACAATTAACGATCTGCAAGATGAACCGTTAGCCTTTAACAAGAATGGCAAAAAACCTAATAGCAGTGTCAATTCTTTCGACTTCCCATGGCTTTGGTTCAGTGCCTCTGTCTTGATGCTGTTTGTAATGATTGCCCAAGTCGGCTACTTTAAATTTGAATCGTGGTCTCGCCACCCCGACTACCGCCCCGCTTACGCATTAATTTGCGATGCCATTGGCTGCGAGCTTCCTGCGGTGCAAGATATCGGTCAGATGAATACTCAGCATTTTATGGTGCGGCCTCACCCAGATGTCAATGACGCACTGTATATCGATACACTTTTAATCAATAACGCTTCTTACCAACAGCCTTTTCCCAATTTAGTATTATTGTTTACTGGCCTAGAAGATCAAGTTGTCGCATCGCGTAGCTTTAAGCCGAAAGAATATTTAGCGGGTGAATTGGCAGGTGCCACCGTCATGCCACAACAGGTACCGATACATATTGCCTTTGAAATTAAAAACCCAGGGGTAGAAGCCGTCAGTTACCGCATACAGTTATCGGCAAATCACTAATCATCATTTAATTGAGCCAACTTTATCAACAAACTCTGATAAAGGGCTCAATTCTTCGAGTCAAGCTTTTTAGTTGCAAATATCTCACTAAAAACTGCCTAATAGGCCTTTATTCATACCCTTGATATGAGTATTATACGCCGACTTTTTCATCGCGCATTTTTTAACCAGAAATCATAATTCTTATGTTAATGATCGGTCCTTACCAACTGCCAAACCCCGTGGTGCTTGCACCCATGGCAGGGGTAACCGACCTTCCGTTTAGGCAATTATGCCGACGCTTAGGTGCAGGGCTGGTCGTTGGAGAAATGGTTTCGAGCAACCCTAAATTACGAAATACACGAAAGTCACAGCTTCGTTTAAATCATGAAGGTGAACCAGAACCGATTGCCGTACAGATTGCTGGTGGTGACCCTGAATCGATGGCTGCAGCCGCCATATTTAATGTTGAAAATGGTGCGCAAATCATCGACATCAACATGGGCTGCCCGGCGAAAAAAGTGTGCAACAAAGCCGCTGGTTCAGCACTGATGAAAGACGAAGTGCTAGTCAGTGAAATATTGCACGCCGTAGTTGAAGCGGTTGATGTTCCGGTAAGTTTAAAAATGCGCACGGGCTGGGGCCCTGAGCATAAAAATGCACCCAAAATTGCAGAAATCGCAGAGCAGGCCGGTATTGTCTCTCTTGCGGTCCACGGCCGAACCCGTGACTGTGGTTATAAAGGTGAAGTTGAATACCATACCATTCGTGATATCAAGCAGCAGGCCGGCATTCCGGTGTTTGCGAACGGCGATATCACCAGCGCGATTAAAGCCGCTGAAGTCATGAACTTTACCGGCGCCGATGGTGTTTTGATCGGTCGCGCCGCCCAAGGACAACCTTGGATCTTCAAACAAGTTGCTCATTATTTAGCAACCGGCGAACTGATTAAAGCGCCTGATTGGTCTGAAATCGAAAGCATTTTATTAGAGCATATTGCAGGGCTCTACACCTTTTACGGTGATTATTTAGGTGTGCGCATCGCACGCAAACACGTGAGTTGGTACTTACAGACTCACAGCGAAGGCTTAGCCTTTCGCAAAGATTTTAATCGTTTGGAAAGCTCAGCTGAGCAAGTTCAGGCGATTCGATTATTTTTCAAGGATAAAATACTTAATAAAGGAATAGCGGCATGAATACAGAATCATTATTAAGGAAGGTTGATACAGTGACCGAAGCGGCTCATACCCCAGCAACAGATTCATCGTTCGACGCCAATACTCAAACACTACGCGATAGTGTTGAGCGTGCGTTGCAAAACTACTTTGACAATTTAGACGGTCAGCCAGTATCCGATGTTTACAACATGGTACTGTCAGAAGTTGAAGCGCCTTTGCTTGAAACAGTTATGACCTATACCCGCGATAACCAAACCAAAGCCTCTACGGTACTGGGTTTGAACCGTGGAACGTTGCGAAAAAAATTAAAGCAGTACGGCATGCTTTAAGCGTTTAACATTGATTTACTAGCGGCTATTTATTAGCCGCTTTCTCGTTCTAAGACCTTAATTAACCATTTGGTCAGGTTTGTTTCACTTACTACTTCGGAAGATCATGAGCATACTAAGTTCTGTTGATACCCCTACTGTTAGCATCACTCCTGTACGTCGCGCACTCATCAGCGTTTCGGACAAAACAGGCATTGTAGAATTCGCCCGCGCCTTAAGCGCTAATGGCACCGAACTGCTTTCCACTGGCGGTACTTATAAACTACTGATTGCAGAAGGCATTCCTGCAACAGAAGTATCCGACTACACCGGTTTCCCAGAAATGATGGATGGCCGTGTTAAAACGCTTCACCCTAAGATTCATGGGGGCGTTTTGGGTCGTCGCGGTCTTGATGACGACGTTATGGCTGAGCACGGCATCAACCCGATCGACTTAGTAATTGTAAACCTATACCCATTTGCAGCAGCCGTGGCTAAGCCTGGCTGTACACTTCCTGATGCGATTGAAAATATCGACATCGGCGGCCCAACCATGGTTCGTTCTGCGGCCAAGAACAATGCACACGTTGGCATCGTCGTAAACGCATGCGATTACGATAGCATTTTAGCTGAAATCGCTGAGCACAAAGGTCTTACCACTAAGACGCGTTTTGACCTTGCCCTTAAAGCCTTCGAGCATACGTCTCAGTACGACGGCATGATTGCGAACTACCTAGGTACTGTTGATCAAACTCAAGAAGTATTAAGCACAGAAAATCGTGATAACTTCCCACGCACTTTCAACAGCCAGTTCAGCAAAGCGCAAGACATGCGTTATGGCGAAAACCCACACCAGAAAGCCGCGTTCTATATCGACGAAGATGCCACTGAAGCATCTGTTGCTACGGCTAAACAGTTGCAGGGCAAAGAGCTTTCATTCAACAACGTGGCCGATACAGACGCTGCCCTTGAATGTGTTAAATCCTTCGTTAAGCCAGCTTGTGTGATCGTGAAACACGCCAACCCATGCGGTGTTGCGGTATCGTTAGACGGTATCGGCGAAGCGTATGAACTTGCTTACGCAACGGATACTGAATCAGCTTTTGGCGGCATTATCGCTTTCAACCGCGAATTAGATGGCGCGACAGCTCAGAAGATTGTTGATCGTCAATTCGTTGAAGTGATCATCGCTCCTAAGGTGAGCGCTGAAGCAATCGAAGTGGTTGCCGCTAAAAAGAACGTTCGCCTATTAGAATGTGGCGAATGGGATAATGACAACCGCGTACAAGATTTTGACTTCAAACGCGTTAACGGTGGTTTATTAGTACAAGACCGCGACCAAGGTATGATTACCAAGGCCGATCTTAAAGTGGTTACTAAACGCCAGCCTACAGAAGCTGAATTAGACGATTTAATCTTTGCTTGGAAAGTGGCTAAATACGTTAAATCTAACGCTATTATCTACGCCAAAGGTCGCCAGACCATCGGTGTGGGCGCTGGCCAGATGAGCCGTGTTAACTCAGCGCGTATTGCGGCGATTAAAGCCGAACATGCGGGTCTTCAGGTTGAAGGTTCTGTTATGGCATCGGACGCGTTCTTCCCATTCCGTGATGGCTTAGATAACGCCGCAGCGAATGGCATTAAGGCAGTGATTCAGCCAGGTGGGTCAATGCGCGATGAAGAAGTGATTGCCGCCGCCGACGAAGCCGGTATTGCAATGGTGTTTACCAGCATGCGTCATTTCCGCCATTAAGTCTTTGGTTTTAGGCGAGATTGGATGTACGAAATTTAGTGCACAAAATTTTAAATAAAAAAGAAAAGCTTCTCCTGAAGTTTTTCAAGATTTAACAATATGAGATATTCCCAGTTAATTAATCTTGGATATCTTAATTATAGTTTTTAATTAGATTTCACAGGGTGTAAAAACATTCAGAACAAGGCAAAAATATTCGCAAAAGCGGAGCTTAGCGCGCTAAGTGAGCAGTTTAAGAATCTTTTTAACGCCGTTATGGATGGAATTTACGCGCTGTTTTAGAGGAATTTATTGTGAAAGTTTTAGTAATTGGTTCAGGCGGTCGCGAACATGCTTTAGGCTGGAAAGCTGCTCAAGCAGAGAGCGTTGAAAAAGTTTTCATCGCACCAGGTAACGCAGGTAGCGCAGCAGAAGCCGGTCTTGAAAACGTTAATATCGATGTTTTAGACTTCGAAGGTCTTGCTACGTTTGTTGAAGACAATGGCATTGAGCTAACCATCGTTGGCCCAGAAGCCCCACTGGTTGAAGGGGTTGTTGATTTCTTCGCCGCACGTGGTTTAAAAGCTTTTGGCCCCTCTAAAGGCGCTGCTCAATTAGAAGGTTCTAAAGCGTTCACAAAAGATTTCTTAGCGCGTCATCAGATTCCTACGGGCTTCTACGAGAACTTTACTGAAGTTGAGCCTGCGTTGGCTTACATCAATAAAATCGGCGCTCCAATTGTGGTTAAGGCCGATGGTCTTGCAGCAGGTAAAGGCGTAATCGTTGCTGAAACGGTTGAGCAAGCTTCCGAGGCTGTTACTGACATGCTATCTGGCAACGCTTTTGGCGAAGCCGGTTGTCGTGTGGTGATCGAAGAATTCTTAGCGGGTGAAGAAGCCAGCTTCATCGTCATGGTTGATGGTAAAAACGTCTTGCCAATGGCCACTAGCCAAGATCATAAACGTGTTGGCGATGGTGATACTGGCCCCAATACCGGCGGTATGGGTGCTTACTCCCCTGCCCCTGTGGTAACCCCTGAAATTCATGATCGCATCATGAAAGAAGTGATTATGCCAACGGTTGAAGGCATGGCGAAAGAAGGCAACGACTACACCGGCTTCTTATACGCGGGTCTTATGATCGATGCTGACGGCACCCCAAAAGTCATCGAATATAACTGCCGTTTTGGTGATCCTGAAACTCAGCCAATCATGATGCGGATGCAATCAGATTTAGTTGATCTTTGCCTTGCCGCAATGGATGGTAAGCTCGATGAAAAAGAAACTCAGTGGGACCCTCGTCCTGCCGTGGGCGTGGTACTCGCCGCTGGCGGCTACCCTGCGTCTTACGCTAAAGGTGATGTGATTTCTTTGCCAACAAACGAAGGCACTGACAGTAAAATCTTCCACGCAGGCACCGCAAATAATGCCGAAGGTGATATTGTAACAGCCGGTGGTCGTGTTCTTTGTGCAACCGCATTAGGTAACTCTGTAACAGACGCGCAAAAAAATGCTTATACACTGGCTAATAAAGTCAGCTGCAATGGCATGTTTATGCGCAGTGATATTGCTTATCGCGCTATTGCTCGCGAGCAGGAAAAATAAAGCCGCTTATTATTAAATAAGCGAACACTTAACAGATGTTAAATTAGGGTCGATGTAGATTAATATGAGAAGTTTTATATCTTTTGCTTTAATCAAATCCACCGTATTTAACATCTCGTTAATGCTGAGTATATTGCTAATCTCGTTATTGTTAGCTTTATACAGCTCAAAAAGTCTGGCAGCACCGCCTATCATGCTGCCTGATTCTTCTTTTGATCTTCAAATTACACCCTTCGTGGCGATTCTCGAGGATAAAACTAATCAACTAACGATTAACGACGTATTAAGTGCAGAAAATCAATTAAAATTCACCCCCAGTAAGCGTGAAAATCTGCGTTTTAGTTTATCCAAGTCCAGTTATTGGCTGCGATTCAGTGTTGTAAATACTCATCCTCAAAAACAAAGCTTAGTGTTTAGTATTAGCAATAGTCGCTTAGATAGCGTTGATCTATACGAGTACAAACAAAGCAAAATCAACCACTACCCATCTGGCAGCAAAGCAAAAATTAAAGCTCAAGGCAGCCACCGACAAGCTTATCCTTTTTTAATTGAAATCAATGGCAAAGCTAAACAAACCTATTTTGTTCGCCTTAACTCCTCTACCGCGATACATACTTTGTTACAGCTGCAATCCAATGATCAGTTTTTACAAAATCAGCAGTTTGATTTCACCGTTTTAGGCATTGCGCTGGGCATTATTTTTACTGTTGGCATCGCCTTTGTTTTTCTTTGGTATTTTTATCGCTTTAAAAGCTCGATCATTTCGGCCTTATATTGTTTGTGCATTTTCTTTTTCATTCCTGCTTGGTTAGGGCAATGGTCTACCTGGTTCCCTAGCCTGCAAAATTTGCAACAAGAATTAATTTTAATCACCATCATGTTAGTGGCCATGCTGCAAATATTAATAGTAATGCGCCTGCGCTGGGACACCCCTGCTAGCAATACCATCATGCGCACTCTAAGGTTGACGCTATTGATGAATCTAGTGGCCACGTTTGTTTCATTTTTCTTAGAGTCCGGCGTAATGGTGATGTTTTTATTGGTGGTGATCGTTAGCTCAAGTCTAATCATTTGTATTATTTCATTATTTAACAAATCTGTGTATGAGCGCGCTAAGCATTGGCTGCTGTGTGGTCATTTATTAATCATAACCGGGATCTTACTTAGCCTTTTAACCACTCATAATTATCTGGCGTTTGATTTTATTAATACCTGGTCGGGGATTAGCATTCCTCTAATTATTGTTATATTCACCCTATTGGCTAATTTGAGCATTATTAATCAATATCGTCTAAAACGACGCCTGCAATTTAATACCGACGATTTAATTCTGCCTGATCTACTTGCCAAACTTGGGCACGAATTCCGCACCCCTATTAACGGCGTAATGGGTATGAGCGAACTACTATCTGATACCCACCTCACGCATACTCAGCGCGACTACCTGGATATTATTAACCTTTCTGGTAATGATTTATTGCACCTCGTAAGTGAAATGTCTGACTTCGCTAAATTACAAAGTGGCCGCATTAATTTAGATCAAAGTGCGTTTGATTTATCTTCTTGCCTATCGCAGTGCATGTCTCGCCATCAGCAAGAGGCTAATCGCAAACAAGTCGAGTTAGTGATCAACATTGCCGATGATTTATCTCAACGACTAATCGGCGACAATAACCGACTGCAAACCGTCATCAGTAATCTCGTGGGCCAATCATTACGCCACACTGAGAACGGCGAGCTAGAATTACGTGTTTTTCGGGTAGGCACTAGCCACCAAAATGGCATATTTTTTCAGATTCAATTATCTGGCAGCCTCATTGAACATGACGAGTTACGACGTTTATTCCGTACTATGCTGGGGCCACGTGAAGCTTTTGCTAGTTTAAACTTGGATCAAGGCCTAGGGCTTATTATTGTTAAGCGCTTGGTTAAATTGATGCAAGGTTCAATTGAAGTCGAAACCCTCACTTACAACGGCTGCTCTATTACACTGTTTTTACCGATGCAAGAAGAATTAACTGATAAACCAGAAGAAAATGCTGATGGTTTAATACGTAAAAGAATTTTAATTGTCGACGACAACGCCACCTTCCGTACCGTCATTGAGAAGCAAGTTAAGCGCTGGGGCATGCGAGCTGATAGCACCTACAATGGTAAAGAGGCACTGGCATTAATGCGCAGTAAAGCCAACTTAGGTGAGACTTATGACTACATTGTTATTGATCACGATATGCCAATTATGGATGGCATTCAGTTAACCGAACGATTAATGGCTGATGACAGTATCAGTCCAAAACCCCATCGCATTATGTTAACAGGCTTAGGCATCGGCACGGTTAATCAACAAGCTGACCAAGCAGGCATTCAAAAAGTCGTGAATAAACCCGTTAGCGGACAACAGCTTAAAGAGATTTTGTTAGAGTTTTGCCCAAAAGACTCGCGTTAGGGCTTACCAATGAAACCTTTTATGAAATAATTAATCTAAATCATTGGATAAATCATTTAATAAGCCCATTAACAAACCAGCTTCTTAACTACTCTTCCTGCATTTCTCGCCGCATTAGCGTAAAATGTAAATCAGTTTTATTTGTTTAAATAGATAGGTTGATATCTTATGCGTCATTTATCATTATTCGACAAAGTTATTCAAAACGCTGATCGTGCATTACGCACCTTAGTGCCTGGGTCATCACAAGAGCAACGCCTTTCTCCTGCTTATTCTTCTGCTGAAAACCCACTTGACGAAGCTGAACGCAAACATGCTTCCGGTTTAATGCGTATCAACCATACCGGTGAAGTATGCGCCCAAGCACTCTACCAAGGCCAAGCAATGACGGCTAAATTGCCTGAAATCCGTGAAGCGATGGAAGAAGCTGCAGCCGAAGAAGTCGATCACTTAGTGTGGTGTGAAGATCGCCTTAATCAACTAGGTAGCCACACGAGTATTTTAAACCCTGCCTTTTACGGTTTATCGTTTGGCATTGGTGCTCTAGCCGGTGCGATTAGCGATAAAGTAAGTTTAGGATTTGTTGCTGAAACAGAACGCCAAGTGTGCAAACACCTTACCGAGCACATGACCTCTTTGCCCTCTAAAGATGACAAGAGTAAGGCGATTTTGTTGCAAATGTTAGATGACGAAGCAAGGCACGCTAACGCAGCATTAGATGCAGGGGGCTATGAATTCCCTCTTCCTGTGCGTGCAGTAATGACTGGCTTGAGCAAGGTCATGACGAAGAGTGTTTATAAGATATAAGTTTTTTTGTCGCGCTGAAGCACGACCTACTTTTTAAACAATATTCGATAATAGTAGGTTGTCCTTTAGGGCAACATCTTGAATGTCGAGCTGAATCACGACCTACTTTTTAAGCAATACTCGATAATAGTAGGTTGTCCTTTAGGGCAACATCTTGAATGTCGAGCTGAAGCACGACCTACTTTTTAAGCAATATTCGATAATAGTATGTGGTCCTTTAGGGCAACATCTTGAATGTCGCGCTGAAGCACGATCCACAAAAAAGCCCAAATCTAATTATAGATTTGGGCTTTTTTATTAAGTTTGAAATCATGCAATCGACTGCCGAAGCAGTCAATTCAAATAAATTACAAGCTCAGTACTTTTTCACCACGAGAAATACCAGAAACACCCGTACGGACTGTTTCTAGCACGCAGCTTGGGCCAATCGCTTCAATAAAGGCTGCCAACTTATCGGTTGTTCCGGTAAGTTGCACGGTATACACACTGCTGCTGATATCAACAACCTGACCGCGGAATACATCCGCAGTGCGTTTAATTTCAGCTCGCTGAGCACCAACAGCTTTGACTTTAATCAACATCAGTTCACGCTCTATGTGTGGACCTTCTGTTAGATTAACCAATTTAACCACTTCAATTAAGCGATTAAGCTGTTTAGTAATCTGCTCTACCTTGCCTTCATCGCCGACCGTGGTCATGGTTAGGCGAGATAAACTTTCATCTTCTGTAGGCGCAACCGTTAAGGTTTCGATGTTGTAGCCACGCTGGGCAAACAAACCAACAACGCGCGATAGAGCACCTGGCTCGTTTTCCAACAGAATGGAAATAATGTGACGTTGTGACTGACTCATTATGTGCGCTCCGTTTTGTTCAACCACATATCGCGCATAGAACCCAGTGGTACTTGCATTGGATATACATGTTCTTTTTGATCAACACGAACGTCTAAGAAAACCAAACGATCGTTATATTTATTAAAAGTATCTTCTAATGCCTGTGGTAATTCATCGCGATCATTAACGCGAATACCAATATGACCATAAGATTCAACCAGCTTAATGAAATCCGGTAATGATTCCATGTAAGAATTAGAATGACGACCTTCGTAGTTCATATCCTGCCATTGGCGAACCATGCCCAAAGAACCGTTATTTAAGCACAAGATTTTAACCGGTATACCGTATTGTAAGCAGGTTGATAACTCTTGAATGTTCATCTGAATAGAACCTTCGCCGGTAACACACACAACCATGTCATCAGGGAAGTTCATTTTAATGCCCATTGCTGCAGGGAAACCAAAACCCATGGTGCCTAAACCACCCGAGTTGATCCACTTATTTGGCTCATCAAACGGATAATACTGAGCAGCAAACATTTGGTGCTGGCCAACGTCTGAGGTGACATAAGCCTTACCTTCAGTTGCTTGATACATCGCCTGAATAACTTCTTGTGGCTTCATTAAGCCATCTTCATTCTTGTCAAAGCGCATGCCGTGACGAGGACGCCAATCATTGATTTGTTTCCACCAGCCGGCTAATGCTTCTTCATCAACCTGCTCTTTGGTGTTTCTAATTAACGACAGCATGTCATCCAAAACCGAACCTACCGGCCCTACAATAGGTACATCGGCAACGATGGTTTTTGAGATAGACGACGGATCAATATCAATATGTATAATTTTAGCATCAGGGCAGAATTTATTGGTCGCATTGGTTACACGATCGTCAAAGCGAGCGCCAATGGCAATAATCAAATCCGCATGGTGCATGGCTACGTTTGCTTCGTAGGTGCCATGCATTCCTAGCATGCCCAAAAAGCGCTCATCTGTTCCCGGAAAAGCACCTAACCCCATTAAGGTGTTAGTCACTGGAAACCCTAGAACATCAACTAATTCACGTAACTTATCCGAACTCTTGTCAAGAATAACACCACCACCACTATAAATAATGGGGCGTTTAGCTTCCATGATCATATCAACGGCTTTTTTAATCTGACCCGAGTGCCCACGCTGTGGTGGCGAGTATGAGCGAATCTTAACTTTCTTAGGATAGTTATATTCAAAGCGCTCGTTCGGCATGGTCATATCTTTTGGTAAATCAATAACCACTGGCCCCGGACGACCGGTTTCTGCAATGTGAAACGCTTTTGCAATAATATCTGGGATATCTACAGGGTTGGTCACACGGAAACTGTGTTTCACAATCGGACGCGCAATACCCAACATATCAGTTTCTTGGAATGCATCGTCACCGATAAGGTGAGAAGGTACCTGACCACAAATCACAACCATAGGAATAGAGTCAGTCTGAGCTGTCGCAATACCGGTTACGGTATTGGTCGCACCCGGACCGGATGTCACCATAACCACACCTGCTTTACCCGTTGCACGAGCAAAGCCATCAGCCATATGAGCAGCCGCTTGCTCGTGACGGACAAGTACATGCTTCACGTGACTTTGTTTATAAACTGCATCATAAACGTGTAACAAAGAGCCACCTGGGTAGCCATATATATACTCAACACCAGCATCGTGCAAAGCACGTACTATCATGTCACCGCCGGAAAGTAATTCCACCGAATTATCCTCTATTTAAATCGATATTCGAATAAACCATTTAGCTATATTTGCATTGTATGTCGCCACACAAAACTGGTCGCTAAGACACATATAAACTAAATGTATAATGTTTTTTTGCAGAACGTCGCAGCTAAAACAGTACACCCAGCATTGACACAACACTGTGCAATACTATTAACATCTAGCTACGAGTTGAAAGACTGGATGATCGATTTTTGGTCAATCACCGTATTGATTCTGCCTTGGTCTTAAGGTCGAGAATCGGAGGTGAATTCAGGGGATAACCTATTCACTCTCTTACCTATCTTTTCTCATAACACGTCGGTGATCGGCCCGAAATCAAGCATGACGAAAAGCTCGATAATTTTGCCATCTTACAGCAGTTTGTCAAGGCTATGATGGATAATCCCTTGACAAAAACAGTGCGATAATTGAATGTAATTTTTATTACTTTATAAATAAGAGTTTTTTTATGTTTTATCGCGTAATTACCCTACCTTTCCTAATGACTTTAGCGTTTATTTCACTAACTCCTATAAGCCATGCAGCAAAGATTTATCACTGGGTTGATGAACAAGGCCGTTCTCACTTTAGTGAAAATTCACCCCGTAATGCCGACGCTAAAAAACTCAATATTAAACCAGCGGGCACTGGCTCTGGCGTAACCAGTTCCGAATCGAATTCGAACTCTGTTAACACACAGAAAAAAACGCAACCATCAGACAGCGCAGAGCAATCATCTAAAACACAGTTAAGCGCTGCAGACAAAGCAAAATACTGCCAGCAATCTCAAACACTCTTACAACAAATGAATGGCAATGTGCAGCGCCGATTTGAACAGCCTGATGGTAGTTATCGTAAATTAACGGAAAGTGAAGTTTCTGAGTATAAGGCGCAAGCGCAAGAAGGGATAAAAAACTACTGCCAATAGTCTTTGATTTTGATTAGCTTAAATTACGCGAGCCAAATAAGGCTGGCTTGGCGACCTGTTGCGGCTTGGCGACGATAGCTAAAAAATCGATACTGGTCGTTTTCTGCTGAGTCATTTATTTGAGTATTGTGGTGAGCAGAAAAAGTACAAAATTCATCATCACCGCCATACACTCCCGAAACACCTAAATGCCCTAACTGTAACTTTGCCAAGCGATATAAATCAGCCTGCAAACGGTCGCCTTTGCCTGCAACAAAACACTTTTCATCCGCCCACTTATCGCCATTTTTGAAGTTCAAAAATGCACGTTCAACTTCTGGGCCAACTTCAAAGGCTGATTGCGTAATCGCCGGCCCAAGCCAAGCAATCACCTGATTAGCCGCAATACCCTTGTTACTAAAGCGGTTAAGTGTTTGTTCTAAAACGCCATTAGCCAACCCCTTCCAACCCGCATGAGCCGCTGCGACTTGTGTGCCTTGCAGGTCACAAAACAACACAGGCAAGCAATCTGCAGTCATAATGGCGCAGGCTAATTTATGTTGCTGGGTAAAACAGGCGTCGGCCTGAGCGCCATCGTTAATCAAGGCAGCATCTAGGCAATCGATACCATGCACTTGCTGCAACCAACGAATTTCACCGCAACCTTGGGACTCAGTTAAGGCACCTGAATGTTGTAATAATTGCTGACGATTAGCACGAACGTGAGCGGGATTATCGCCAACGTGATCGCCTAAATTAAAGCGGTCAAAAGGGGGCAAACTCACGCCGAAGCGAGATGAATTTGAATGTGTTAAAAAAGAGGTTTCACGCTCAGTAGCCAAGGCTTTTACGTTATTGGGGGCAGGCCACTGAGGTAAAATCATGATCTTATTATTCCGGCAACTGAATATCTAGCAGCTGAGTATTTGAGAGCAGAGTGGCTAAAAGCCTAGTAGTCGGCTTCGTCATACGTTTCAGTTTGTTCATCACTTAATGCTTGCAGCAAAGCTTGAAAATCCTCTGGTAAATCCGCTTCCCAGGTCATGTACTCGTCGGTAGTTGGATGCCACAAGCTCAATTCACGCGCATGCAATGCCTGGCGTTGAAACGTTTGTAGTTGTTGACGTAAGTTTAACGAAATACCTTTAGGCAAACGGAAACGGCCAAAGTAAGTTTGATCTCCCACCAACGGATAACCAATGTGCGACAAGTGCACACGAATTTGGTGAGTACGGCCGGTTTCTAACTTACAACGCACATGGGTATGAGCATTAAATTTCTTTAATACACGATAGTGAGTAATGGCATCTTTACCCATGCCTTCTGGGGCAACCGCCATTTTAGTGCGTGAAGTGGGATGGCGCGCAATCGGTGCTTCTACAGTACCACCGCCGGTCATTACGCCCATAGTAATGGCTTCGTATTCACGCCCCATTGAGCGATCGAGCAATTGGCTGGCCAGCTGGGTTTGTGCTTGTAATGTTTTAGCTACCACCATCAAGCCTGTTGTGTCTTTATCTAGGCGGTGAACAATACCTGCCCGCGGCACGTTTTCGATACCTGGGTAATGATAAAGCAAGGCATTCAATAATGTTCCGGTATAGTTACCGGCAGCAGGATGAACAACCAAGCCTGCGGGTTTGTTGATAACCACAATGTCATCATCTTCATACACGACGTTTAGCGGAATATCTTCGCCTTCCCAATCGCCTTCTGCTTCCAAAATAACATCGAGAGCTAAAACTTCATTACCGATCATTTTGTCGCGACCGCGGCGAGTTTCACCATCAACGGTCAATTTCCCGTCTTTAATCCACTGTTGCAAACGTGAACGGGAAAAATCCGGGAACAATTCCGCGGCAATTTGGTCTAGACGTTTATTACCTAAACTTAATGGAACTGAAACACTGGCTTGAATAGAATTTGACATGAATGAGCTTTAAATGATCTTTAGTGAAGATTAAGACTATGATTTAATGTCGCACAAACGGCAACACCCTATTGGCCAACTAGTATACAGTTAAACGGAATATTCCTCCATGAGAAGCTTTACCCAGTTGTTTGTGATTTTATCCTGCTTAGTGTTAGCAGCCTGCTCATCTTCAGAAAAGCGATTAGAGGAGTTAACCGAGCGCGAATATTATGAACAAGCACGCGAGGCCATGGATGATAATAACTTTTTAATCGCCAGCGAACGTCTTCAACAGCTGGAGTCACTTTACCCATTTGGTGATTATGCTGAACAAGCTCAACTAGAGTTAATTTATACCCAGCACATGATGTCAGACATGGAATCGGCCTTGGCCTCTGCTGAACGCTTTATCCGCTTACACCCGCAGCACGAACAAGTTGACTATGCCTACTACATGCGTGGTTTATCGGTATATGAACTGGGTTTTAGTTTTGTTGAACGCTATACACCTGCCGAGCAAGCTCGCCGCGACCCAACAGCTTTTAGGGATGCTTTTAATTATTTTGATGAGTTAGTGCGTCGTTATCCAGACAGTCGCTATAACGAAGATGCACAAAAACGTATGATTTTTTTGCGCGATCGCTTAGCTCAGTATGAGATTGGTGTTGCTAGGTTTTACATGAAACGCCATGCTTATTTAGCCGCAGCACAGCGGGCTGAACGTGTCATGCTTGGATTCCAAGGAACCAGTATGGTTGCTGATGCTTTGGCTTTACAGGTCGAAGCTTATCGTTTGCTTGGCCAAGATTTTGAAGCTCAACAAGCACTCGCGTTGTTGCAACTCAACTACCCAAAACATGAACAGTTAACTGCCAAAGGTAAGTTTATTGATAGCGGCCTTACTCAAGAAGACCGCCGTACCCTTATTGGTGTAATGAGCTTTGGCTTAATCGAATAAGCCTAGATCATAAGTCTTTAATTAAATGCTAACTGCCCGCTTTCCAGCCATTGGTAATCGGGTAGCGTCGATCACGACCAAAGCCGCGCGAGGTTATTCTTACCCCAATCGGCGCTTGACGACGTTTGTATTCAGACAAATCCACCAAGCGGATAACCCGCTTAACGTCATCACTATCAAAGCCCTTCGCGATAATTGCATCAGCGCTTAAATCACCTTCGACATAATACTCAAGAATCTGATCTAAGATTTCATAAGCGGGCAAGCTGTCTTCATCCACTTGGTCAGGCGCAAGTTCGGCAGACGGTGGGCGCGTGATCACTCGCTCTGGAATAATCTCCCCCTCTCCTTGCTCGGATGCCAGCTCATTACGGTAGCGTGACAGTTTAAAAACCAAGGTTTTATACACATCTTTTAAGGCACTATAACCACCCACCATGTCGCCATAAAGAGTGGAATAACCCACCGCAACTTCGCTCTTATTGCCGGTGGTCATCACCATATAGCCTTTCTTATTCGAAATAGCCATTAGCATGACACCACGGCAACGCGCTTGCAGATTTTCTTCTGTAGTATCCTGCGCCAAGCCCGCAAACTCATCTTCTAATGCCAGCATAAAAGCGTCGTACATAGGCTCAATGGGTAAAACTTTATAACTCACCCCCAGAGCATCGGCTTCCAATTTGGCATCTTCCATACTCATGGAGGACGTGTATTTAAACGGCATCATAATAGCTTCAACACGATCTTTACCGATGGCATCAACCGCAATCGCTAGGGTTAATGCCGAATCGATACCGCCCGACAAGCCTAAAAGAATGCCTTTAAAGCCATTCTTTTCAATGTAGTCGCGCACCCCTAACACCAAGGTATCGTAAATGCTCTTTAAATCTTCTTTTACTGCTAAAACTGGTTTTTTAAGCGCAGTCACTGGTTGATCAAACGGAGTAGTAAACTCCACCAGCTGCAAATCACTTTCATGCTCACTAAGGCTGGCTATAAGTTGACCTTGAGCGTCCACCACAAACGATGCTCCATCAAATACCAACTCATCTTGTGCGCCCACTTGGTTCACGTACACAATCGGCAAGCCCGTTTTGTTGGCATGACCACCTAATAAATCATGCCGCTCTTTTAATTTTCCCACATGAAAAGGCGATGCATTGATATTAATAATCATCTGCGCACCCGCCGCTTTAGTTTCGACTACAGGGGCTTCGTGCCAAATATCTTCGCAGATAGTTAAACCGATTCTGTGGCCTAACCATTCAAAGACACAGGGCTTATCGCCAACACTAAAATAACGCTGTTCATCAAACACTTGGTAGTTGGGTAAAAAGCGTTTGGCATATTGAGCAACTTTTTCGCCATTACTCCACACCCCAGCCATGTTAAAAAGCTGGCCGTCTTGTTGCCATGGGTAGCCAATCACAATCGCTACATCTCTACTCATATCGGCAATCTGTTGCAGACCTTGCTCTACCCGATGCTGTAAACTGGGGCGTAATAATAAATCTTCGGGGGGGTAGCCTATTAATGCCAACTCAGAAAACACGACCATTAAAGCACTAGCATTCGGGCTTTCGTTATTAGCATGTGCTTGCAAATATTGCGCTTTAGCGTTTATTACTGCTGCACGAATTTTTTCAAGGTTGCCATCTATATCACCCACTTTAAAATTAATTTGGGCGAGAGCGATTGACACTTGTTGCATAGAATGTTGCATAGCGATTATCTTTGACCACGTGATGTTTGCCGCGTATTGTCGAAAAATTGTGATCAGGTTGCAAACGGAACTTTAAACGGAACCCAAAAAATGTTGATAAAACCGGCCGACGTTCTTGTCCAAGGCCAACGCTTATTGCGTTATTACAGCTTTTTTACCCTGTTGTTATCGCTAATGCTCATTATTTTAGACAGCTTAGATACCAATAACAGCATTGTCGCAGGTAATGATCCTACCCTATTTTTGTTTGCCAATACCGCTTACATTATTTGGTCGGTGAGCATGTTATTTTTTTCCAGCTCACGACTCAGCACACATCCACAATATGCCGTCAGCTTTTTCTTTGGCGACATCACCTTATTAATCATTATGATGCAGGCCAGTGGAGGCCTAGACAGCGGCTTCAGTAACTTAATTCTAATACCCATTCTTATCTCCAACCTCCTTGTTACACGCTCATTGGGTTATGCCGTAGCAGCATGGACTACCATCGCCGTTATTTATACCCAGCATATAATCCCTTGGAGCTTTGAAGAGCAGCCGGTATTTACTTCTGGGCTTTATGGATTCTTTTGTTTCATTTTAGCGTTTTTAACCCAAGCTCTTTCCAGTAAATTAAACAGCACACTAGCCCTTACTTATAGCCAAGCAGAGCACATTAATCGCTTGCGTAAGATCAATAAACACGTACTGTTTTCTTTACCCGATGCCATTATTGCTTGTGATAAAAACCATCAAATCTTACTCAGCAACGATACTGCTAAAATTTGGTTTAACTGCGAAGATGGCCAACGCTTGCCCCATGACTTGCGACTTCTAAGCAAAGAAAAACCGGTATCCAAAAGGCATTTTGAACATGAAGGTCACCACTTAATTCTTAACTACAGTACTTTGACTAATTCTGTGGCCGGTGATTACGTTCTCGTTATAGAAGACGCCAGCCACATCGCCGCAGAAGCACAACAAATTAAATTAGCATCTTTAGGACGTTTAACGGCCAGTATCGCCCACGAAATACGCAATCCTTTAAGTGCTTTGCGTCACGCTGCACAGTTACTAGCAGAAGCTCCCAATCTATCTAATGGTGATATCAAGCTCACCCACATCATTGAACAACACTGCATGCGCATTAACCGGACGGTAGAAGATATTTTACAAATCAGTCGTCGTAATGATGCCAACGCAGAAGTAATAAAACTCAAGCCTTGGCTAGATCATTTTGCCTCAGCATTTAAAGAAGCAAACCCTGAATCATTTACCTTAACCATCAACTGCAGCCCAGATTATCTTGTGAGCTTTGACCCCGATCAACTGCAGCAGGTGCTGCACAACATTTGTGGCAACGGCTTACGTTATGCTCGCATGAACAAACCTGACCACCCAGAGGTTCGAATTACAGCAAAGCAGCACGTTAGCGGTTCCATTAATTTATACTTAGTTGATAATGGTGTTGGTATCAGTGAAGAACACCAAAAGAATTTATTTGAACCTTTTTTTACCACTGAGCACAACGGCACCGGGCTTGGCTTATATTTATGCCGAGAAATTTGCACAGCAAATAAAGCCAACATACGATACATTTCAAATAGCCCACTTACCGAAGGTATGGGCACCTGTTTTTGTTTAAGCTTTGCGGCGGTGTTAACTTAGCGTTGACTCATAGTGAAACTCGTTTAAATTTTTAAACACGGTATTTAAAAAGTAGATTAGGAAAACAACACTTATTATGGCTTATAAAGCACTGATCATAGATGATGAGCCAGACATTCGTGGCTTAATTGAAATTACATTAGAGCGCATGGGCATCAACTGTTCTTGCGCGGCGAATTTCAGCGAAGCAATTACACAGCTAGAGCAACAAGAGTTTCATTTTTGCTTAACCGATATGAAATTACCCGACGGTAATGGCATGGACTTGATTGCCTTAGCGCAGCAAAAATACCCCAAAATGCCCATTGCTATGATCACCGCGTTTGGCAACATGGAAACTGCAGTAGAAGCCCTTAAATCCGGGGCTTTTGATTTTGTCGCCAAACCTATCGACCTCTTACGTTTACGCGAAGTAGCCACTGCAGCCCTTAAACTAACCGAAGTACCACTGGCATCACATGCCAGTAAAAGCAGTAGCATACGCTTAATTGGCCAGTCTCAAGCTATGCAAACGCTGAATAGCCAAATAGAAAAAGTAGCACGCACTCAAGCACCTATTTTTATTCATGGTCAATCCGGCACCGGTAAAGAATTAGTAGCACAACTGATTCATTCTTTAGGCGTACGCCGCGATAAACCCTTTATTGCCGTGAACTGCGGTGCGATTCCTCGCGACTTAATGGAAAGTGAATTTTTTGGTCATATAAAAGGCAGTTTTACCGGCGCAAGTTCTGACAAACTAGGCTTCTTCCGCGCTGCCGAGGGCGGCACTTTATTCCTCGACGAAGTGGCCGAATTGCCTATCGAGATGCAAGCAAAGCTACTGCGGGTTATTCAAGAACAAAACGTACGCCCGGTAGGCCATGAGCAAGAACTTCCCATCAATGTACGCATTTTAAGTGCCAGTCACCGAGACCTACAGCAACGTGTAGAAGACGAACTTTTTCGCCAAGATCTTTATTTTCGTTTAAATGTGATCAAAGTCGAAACGCCATCCTTAGCTGCTCGCCCAGACGACATTCCTCTACTAGCAGAGCACTTTATTGAAAAATACGCCAACGAATGGCACATGCCTAAAGCCAAGCTTGCTTCAGAAACTCTAACAGCTTTGTGTCAGTACTCCTTCCCGGGTAACGTCCGTGAGCTAGAAAACATTCTGCAACGTGCTTTTACCATGTCGGAAAATGACGAGATCAGTATCGAAGATTTAAACCTTCCTAACCACCAGGATAAAGTTACCCTAGATACTACCTCGTCGACCAATATGGCCGATGGCAACCTAGAAGCCTACATAGAAAATATTGAAAGAATGGCGATTAACGAAGCATTAGAAGCAACACGCTGGAATAAAACCGCAGCAGCAGAAAAGCTCGGCATTAGCTTTAGAGCATTACGTTACCGCTGTAAAAAGCTGAATATTGAGTAATATAAATAATGGATTTAAACACCAAAACCAGAACTTAATCTTATTTTAAACTCAGAAGAATTTAGTGTTTTATTCAGCCTAAAAGCTGAATCTTTACTATTTAGGTCGCCGCACCAAAAAAGCCTGCTGTACTGAAATTTCATACTTCTTTTTAACTTCTTTTTAATAAGGACAGGACTATGAAACAGCAGGGATTTACCTTAACAGAAATCATGACCACTACAGCCATAATGCTCACCGTAGCCAGCATGGCTAAAACAAGTTTTGAATCAACAGGGTATTGGATTGAACCGAAAAACTTATTCAGCGCCATCCAAGAAACCAGAACCTTCGCAATAACCAACAATACTCATGCTGCCCTATGCCCCAGTGAAGACGGCCTTATTTGCCAAACCAATTGGCAACTACCGTTAATAATGTTCGTTGACAGCAACAATAACAAACAACGGGATATCGATGAAGAAATCATCCACCGATTTGCTCCTTACTCTCAGCTAACAAGAACCATTAGCTATCCTCGCAGCCAAATTCGTTTCAATGGCCAAGGGCAAACCAATGGTTACATAGGCACACTCTCCTATTGCTCAGAATACAATTCAAAGGCCATAGTCATATCCCGAGTTGGCCGCGTTCGTTACTCATCCGAAGACAAATGTAGCTGAGTAAAAAGCCGCGAATTAAATAAAAAGTAACCGCTAAAAACGCAAGTAGTGTTGCTGTAGCAACACTTAATCTCATTGAATATACCGCTTATCTAACAAGGCTGCCCGTACCCTATTAGTTAGGTAATAATGCAGTTATGAAAAAATTAAAAGCATTTACCCTCGTTGAACTTATGATCGTGATCGCCATTGTCGGCATCATTGCCGTTATTGCTGCGCCGAATATGCGAACCATGATCTCAAATAGCAAAAGTCATTCTGTGGCTCAGCAGCTTATGATAGATATCATGTATACGCGTAACGTTGCAATTACAGGTCAAGCCAACGCCCTAATGATTCCTTTGGACGCATCTTCTGGAACAGGTACCTTGGCTGCTGGCGGTGGTGTTAATTGGGCTGCAGGTTGGCGAATAATAAGTGCTGCAAACCCAGGAGTAGAGTTACGTAGACAAGAAAATATGGGGCCTGACCCTCAAATACGCTCTATTGCATCTTTTACAACGGACACTGGTGTTGTTGTTGCGACAGGAACTCTGGATGCATTAAATCCAATTGAGTTTACTACAGAGGGAGTCGCGGAACGACGCGGAGCTCTTGAAGTTGGCGTTTTAGGTTGTGCTGGCGATAACGCCAAACGCTTACATATCAATCAAGTCGGCCAAGTTATAAGTACTGATATTCAATGCCCAGCGGGGTTTGCAAACCAATGATCATTTTCCCCAAACGCTCCAATAAGCGGTTCTCCAAAAGCCACAATGTATCAGGCCTCACACTAATCGAGGTCTTAGTAACCGTGGTCATTACAAGTATTGGTTTAATGGGGTTGCTTTCTTTACAAATGCAAGCTTTAAAAGCGACTCAAGACGCAGGAAATCACAGTCACGCAACGTGGATATTAAATGATTTAAGCAGCCGAATAAGAGCTAATAAAGGTGCTTCTTTGAGTTACGTCAGTGCTGCTGCCGTAAACTGCCCCGTAAATCCAACGACAGTCACACCAGCTACCGTCTGCAGTAACTATGCAACCGGCTCAGCCAGAGTCAGCTCCGCTGAATGTACTGGGGCTGAGTTAGCAGCTTGGGATTTATTTGAAGTAGCTTGTGGCTTGCCCCGTGACAATATCAATATTAACGGCAACCCAATCGATGCATTACCCAGTAATCCTGGCAGCCCCTGGGGACCGACATTAACTGTTACTTGCGCGACAGCCGGCTGTACAAACGGAGACCCCCTACGTTTGACTTTAACTTGGAGAAATAAGGTGGATGCGACCGAAGCAACTGACGCATCTGAAGCAACTCGCTTAGCTCCTGACAACTTATCCCAAGCATCAAGGGTGGTATATCCATGAATAATAAAAAAGCCCAGACTGGGTTTACCCTAATTGAAATTATGATCACCTTGGTTCTGTCGTTGCTGATTACTTACGGCATTGCTCAGGTGCTTATTAGCTCAAACCAAAACTCATCAAGCTCTGACGGTGTTTCACAAGCCCAAGAAACTGCTCGATTTGTTATGTCATTTGTTGGTGAACAAATTAGAGATACTGGTATTAACTCTATTAGCGACCAAGATATTACCTCCAGATCAGCCATGGGGTGTGATATTACAAGTCTTAATAATAATAATGCCTGCTCTTTCAATAATGATGCCGGTGCAACCCAGGCAAACATAACTGTCGCACCAGGTGTACTTAGTGGAGATCGACTAGCACTATCGTGGATTCCGCCAGCTGTAGACCTTACCTACCCAGTATTTAATCCTGGAGATCCAACTCCTCCTACATTTCCTAACGTTAGAACAGACTGTACCGGTGAAGAGATTGCTGGTTTCACACCAAACACAATGATTGTCAATACTTTCTGGGTTAGTTTTGATGATATTACAGGCACCAATGCCTTATTTTGCCAAGGAAGACTGTTCGACAATGCAACCAACACAATAACAGGTACAGGAAATGCCCAAGCTATTGCAAATGGAGTAGAAGCCATTCACTTCTTATACGGAGAAGCCACTAACCCAGCATCTGATGATGTCACTGGTTACGTAAATGCCACAGAAGTAAATGACTGGAATAGAGTCTTCGCTATTAAAGTGGCCGTAATGACTCGCTCTTTGGGAGATACCACTAATGAAGTTGCTACCAAGCAATATGTGTTACTAGATTCAGACATATACACCTTTACTGACGCGATTAATCGACAAGTTTTTAGTACTACTTTTTTTATACCGAATCGTGGAGATGATTAGCATGAATTATGGATCAAAACAAAAGCAGTCCGGAGCTGTTTTAGCCATTAGCCTTGTTCTTTTAAGTGCCATCACCCTACTTGCAGCTATGAACATGCAGCGAGCTGGCTTGCAAACCCGCATTGCATCGAATATCACTCACAAAGAAGCCACATTTAATACCGTTTTAAGCGAACAAGACCGTTGGTTTTTTGACCTTTCAACAATGGACTTAAGTAACCCTATTCTTAGTGCTCCCATTAGACAATTCAACTTAAATGCTGGCACCAAGGTTTATACACCTTCTAAGCTAAATCAACTTAGTCAAGCAGGTACCGCATACGCAATTGACATAGATAACCAATTAATAATGACCGACGTTATAACCGGCAAGAACTCTTTAGCTTCGGGAGAAGAAGTGAATAACCGAGTGTTATTTCGCTATCGACTTTGGTCAAGAGGGGATATTAGCGGAAGGCCTGCTGGTAGCTCCACATCGGAATACCAGGTTTCTGGTATCAGCTTTCCGGCCTTAAACTCATCGAAGAATACATTGTATTCTCAACCTTAAAGGATATGCCCTATGAAATACCTATTTTCACTACTGCTCATTCTGCTAACGCTACCCAGCCAAGCAGAAATCATCTCGCATAACCTAGTAGGCAAGGCATCGGATATTCGCTTTACTAGTAGCTATCAAGAAGAATCTGGGCTTGGCGAAGTTCAGGTTCAACTTTGCTCTACCTGCACTACTTATCAACTTACGATCACACCTGAAACCAATATTTCTAAGAATCACAAGCCGCTTAACCTTAACCAGTTTAAAACGCATCTTAAGGCCAACGGAAACGCGCATATGCGCTTACAATTTCACAAAAACAGAAATACTATTTTTTACATTAGCCTCTCATCTCAAAAAGAGGAGGATTTATAATGAAATACTTTATCAAACGCACTCGCAGTATAGTTACTACAGCTACGATCACATTGTGGTGCTGTATAGCTCAAGCCGAAGATATTGAAATTTACAGAAGCGTAGACTCCTCTGTAAAACCAGTATCTATGATGGTGATCGATACCTCTCGTAGTATGTCAGAATGGGCCCAAGAACAGTGGCCAGATTATGATCCAAATATCGATTACAAAGCCACCTATCCAAAGGATCCAGATGGTGACAATATTGATTATTTAGACTCAAACCTATACTACTTTAACGATGATAACTATTCAGGAGAAAAGATTTCAAATAGTGATAAAACCAGCCTAAGAAACCACCCATTTCCTAAAGCCGCATTAAAATGTGATGCCGCCTCAGAAAGCGTAAAAGCTGAAGGCTTTTACGCCGATAAATTTAAACGCTGGAATTCATCAACCTTCACTTGGGATCCGTCTTTGGATTATCGAGAACCATATACATGGTGGGGATTTACTCTATATAGATGGGAAACCCCTAGCACTCCCCTTGGTAATGCAAGCGATGTAAACGCTATTATTGATTGTAAGACTGATGAAACCGACTCAGCTAATAAGTATATCAAAACAAACCCTAATAGCAGCAACAGCCAATATTTAACTTATAAAGACAGTGAATACAATGACGCTTGGAGAAATTACTTTCAGTATATCTATAGCGGTAACTACATAAATTATCTTATTTATAGAGAAGAGCACAAAGATGACCTTATTGGTGCTAAAAAATCAAGAATGCAAATCACCAAGGAAGCTGCCAAGTTTGTTGTCGACACAACCGGTGGCATTAAATTAGGCTTAGCTCGTTTTGACCTTGATAGTGACGGTGGCATGATCGATATAGCAGCCACTGATATCGAAAGGCTACGTGATATAAATAGCAAAAGTGGAGACACTGTATTTAACACAGTAATAGATTCTTACCTGCCTTGGGGCGGTACACCACTAACTGAATCTTATTACGAAACAGCTCGATACTTAAGAGGTAATAGTGTTCTTTATGGTACAGATTCTCGTAGTCGTCGTTTAAAATCAAGCTACACTCTTAATGATCTAGAGCGCAGCAGCAGCAGCGGTATCTTATTGAGCAATAATTACAATTTAGGCCGCACCACTGTCGTTAACAACCCGAGCACCCCTGCCTCTAGGTCTGGCAATACTTATAACTCACCAATTGAATCTGCTTGTAACGCAACAAGTAATTTGGTGTTATTTACAGATGGTGAACCTTCGGATAGTGATACAAGCGCAAACGATGAAATTCAAGATCTGTTAAAAGATGCCAACATTGATTTTGAAACAGAACCTGGTTTAACCGATTATGATCGTAGCGTTTTAACTAACAACTGCAGCGGTGCAGGTGGCTGTGCAGAAGAACTTGCTTACTATTTAGCCAATGTAGATCAGCGCCCTGACTTACCAGGCAAACAAACCATTAATACCCATGTTATTGGTGGTTTCTTTGAAGAAGGCTCATCCGGTAATACTCTGCAATACATTGAAACCATTGCTCGTCTTGGTAAAGGAACATATGCGGCAGCTTCTAGTAAAGAAGACATCGCTAAAGCGTTTAGAGCCGCAGTAACCGCTGGTCACGACAAGCCTGTTACCTTTGTAGCACCTGCGGTATCAGTTAACTCCTACAACAGCTTAGAACACTTAGATAGCTTGTTTTACGCTATGTTTGTTCCGTCTACCGACAACAATTGGAAGGGTAATCTTAAAAGCTACCGTTTAGCGCCCAACGGCACTGTAGTTGATGCCGATGGTAACTCGGCTGTTGATAGTTCAAGTGGTCGCTTTAAAGAAGGAAGCCGAAGCTATTGGACACCCAAAGGTACAAGTGACGGGGATAAAGTGACTAAAGGGGGCGCTGCAGCACACCTAACCAAAGAATATAATATTTTTACCCACCTTACTGACACTAAAGGCACATTGAATACTGCTATTTCAACAAGTACCGTCAGCAAAGGCATGCTTGGGCTTTCAGATCAAGCTTCTTCTGGAGAGCATACCGCTGTGATAGATTGGCTCAATAGGAGGCTAGCAGGAAACACTCGACTTGAAATAGAAGACCCACTGCACAGCCGCCCTGTCGTTGTAAACTATGGCTACGATATTGATCAAACAACCCAGAAGGTAACCCCGAAAGGTGTGGTATTTATGGGCTCTAATAGTGGTTACTTGCACGCTATAGACGCTAATAAAGATAGCTTTAAAGAGTATTTTTCATTTGTACCTAAAGAGCTCCTTTCAAACGCAAAGCTATACCAATCTGCGGATAAATATGAGCCTAAGCCCTATGGCGTAGATGGCCCAATTAATTATTGGCATGCAGATGCAAACCAAAACGCACAAGTAGATAAAGATGAAAAAGTATATCTTTATTTTGGCTTGCGTCGTGGTGGGCGCCATTATTATGCTCTTGATATCAGCGATCCAGAAAAACCTAAATTTCAATGGCAGATTAGTGGTGGCCAAGGTGGTGATTTTGATAATTTAGGACAATCATGGTCCCCTATGACACTTGCAAAAGTAAGATGGGGAGACTCAGGAAAAACAAAAGTTGTCTTATTATTTGGTGGTGGTTACGACCCTGACGAAGATAATCGAAATACTCGCGCCCCCAATAGCATGGGTAACTCTGTATATATGATTGACCCAGAAAGCGGCAAGCTGCTATGGAGTGCAAGTAACTCTAATGCAGCAACTAAACTCACCGACATGACAAATGCTATTACTAGCGAGATCAAAACTGTCGATTTTGATGGCGACGCAATTACAGATTTCTTTTTTGTAAGTGATATCGGTGGTCGTGTATGGCGCTTTGATCTAAACGCTAATACAGAAACTATTAATAAATCCAACTTTATTGCTGGGGCCGGAAAAATATTCGATGCAAACAAAACTGGTATTAACTACCAACGATTTTTTTATGCGCCCAGTGTCTCGTACTTTTCTGATAAAAAGAACCATGAAGAGTTTTTAACAATAGCGATCGGCTCAGGCTTCCGTGCACACCCGCTACAGACAGTACATAAAGACAGCTTTTATATCATTAAAGATAGACACATAGTAAAACCGCCTACAAGATATACAACTTTAGATCCTAGTCAATTTGTAGACATTGCTAATCCTAGGGTTAATAGTTCGACCTCCCCTGAGGGTTGGAAATACAACCTTTCTATTGGTGAAAAGGTTTTATCACCTTCTCTGACTGCAAATAGCCATATGTATTTCACAACATTCGCACCTAAATCAACATCGAGTAATGCTTTAGGCTGCAATGTAGATGTTGGACAAGCTACTGCATATGCCATTTCTTTTGACCCATCCTCCCTTGCATTAGGTGAAGGTGAAGGTGAAGGTGAAGGTGAAGGTGAAGGTGATGGTAATGGTGATGGTGATGGTGATGGTGAACCACCTTACACACCTTTTTATCCGGGAATAGAATCAAGTGATATTATCACCGATGGGCCGCCACCAGCCCCGATTGAGCTGACAGTGTCTCCAACAGGTCAAATAGCATTTTGTGAAGACAACCCAGAGCACGTCAGCTGCAAAACACAAGAACCTGAGCCAGGCTGTGAAGATAGGGGCGACTGCCCTCCACCTCCGCCAGCTTGTGAAGCTTCTGTTTCTGTAATTCTCAGTGGTACAAGTGTAATTTCAAATGGCGCTGACCAATGTGAATTACTCAAGAGAAACTATTGGAGATCCCTGTAATTCAGTAGTAATGTAGCCTTTCTATTAACAATAATCCCCAATAGCACTTCAATTTTTTGAAGTGCTATTGGGCTTTTTTCTACAGGTTAAAAAATGAAGCAACGTGGTTTCACTTTAATAGAATTAATGATCGTAGTTGCCATTATTGGCATTCTTACCGCAGTAGTCATGCCTAGTTATCGAAACTATGTATTAGAAAGCCAACGTGAAGACACCATGACGAAACTTTTACAAGTCGTGCAACTTCAAGAACGCTTTTATCTTAATAATGCGCAATATGCTACTAATATGACCAACCTAAACTATGATGTTGATCCTCTTGGGCAATGGGTTATAACCTATAACGGAATCAACACTTATGGGGTTCGTATTGGTTTATGTGATAATGCCGCCATTTATCCTGACGGGCCACCCGCGACAGAGTGTTTCAATGTGATAGCCACACCTATTAGTGGAGATGCTGATGAAGATGCTTTTTTAGGACTTCTTGCTGTTGATAGCAGAGGCAGAAAAGTCTGGGATTTTAATAAAACTGTCATCCGCGATTGGAGTGGAAACGATCTAGCAGATGCAAGATGCCCTGAGTGCATTACTGCAAGAACCACTTATTAAATTAATTTAGCACCTAAAAATACTACTCAGGTCAAGCCAGCGGGTATAGCTCTCTGGCTTTTTTTATTTTAACTGAAAACCGTGCTCGCTATATCTCTTTAACCCCCTCTATTTCTTCGTTAACCCCCTCAAACCCTATCTCTCTCCCATTCTTTAATGTTTATTTACACTCTTCGTCTCTAAAGCCAATGCGTTTAGCTTTACATATCAATACAATGGTTCCATAGTAGCAATTTAAATAACATAGTTATCAAATAGCAGAATTGAAAGTGATCTGATCTTATTCATGAAGAATTACAACGGCTTCACCCTAGTCGAATTAATAATAGTTGTCGCAATCACCGGCATACTGGTTGCCGTTGCAGTACCTAGCATGCGCACTTATATCTCTAACTCTGCTGCTAATAGCCTTAGTGGCACAGTGTTAATTGACATTATGTATGCCAGAAACCATGCAATAACCAATAGTAAGGTTGTAAAAATGATACCTACCGGTGCGGCAGATACGGGAGCGAGTACTTTTACCCCCAATAGCGCTGGCGTAAATTGGGCTCAAGGCTGGTCTATTTTTGTCGACGATAATAACGATAACGTCATTGATGCAGGCGAGCTTGTACTAAGAAATCACGCAAGTTTTGGCCCCGACTCGCATATTAGTTCTGGCCCAGGTGCTCATATTGGCGTGGGCACGCAAGGCATATTAGATATCAATACACCTATTGGCTTCAACCCAGATGGCACCTCTATTAACTCTGGCGTTCTTACTATCGCTACATTTGGCTGTGCTGGCGACAATGCTCGCACCATTCAAATAAACCAAATTGGCCAAGTTATTGGGACAGATATCCAGTGTCCAATGGCTTTTACAGACCTATAGGCTGACTCTCAAGGAAGATGGATGAGAAGCAATACAACTTTTAATAATAAAAAAATACAAGGCTTAAGCCTAGTTGAAGTACTGGTCACTATTGTTATCACCAGTATTGGTTTAATGGGACTTGTTTCACTGCAAATGCAATCGGTACTTGCAACATCAGATACTGGCAACCGTAGCCATGCTATTTGGGTATTTAACGATATCATCAATCGTATTCATGCCAACGAAGTTGCGTCTGCAAGTTACATTGGTGCTGGCCCTGTTACTTGCAATGCTCCGGCAAAAGTTTGCAGCAGTTATCACGATGGCACTAATGTCGTAAATGCTGTTAATTGCAGTGGTGCCGAACTTGCCGCTTGGGATCGATACGAAGTTGCTTGCCAATTAAAGCCTGCTGCTTTTTTTGGAGACTCTACTCGCTACCTTCCAAACTCCCAGCTAACCATTGCATGCCCTTCTGGTGCTTGTAACAACGGCGACCCTTTACGAATAACTCTGCAATGGCGCGCTCGTCTTGATGATGAATCAATTACCGGAGCGGCTCGCACAGCAAATAGCGGGTTATTAACCCTTACGGATGTGATCACGCCATGAAGAATCAACATAAAAAAAACCAAGGTTTCAGTCTTGTTGAACTCATGATCACTTTAGTTCTGAGTTTATTGATAACTTATGCGATTGCTCAATTATTGATTAATTCTAATCAAACCTCAGTTACCTCCGACGGCATATCACAATCACAAGAAACGGGTCGCTTTGTGATGTCTTATTTAGCTAATCAAATCCGTCAGTCTGGACTTAACTCTATTTCAAATAATAGCGTCACAACAAAGGCTATTATCAGTTGTTCAGACCCCGACTTTGTGGGCTTAACCAGCACCACTGGTGAAGTTGCTTGCTCTACCAATACTGATACCGGCGATACACAAGCAACTATTTATAATGCAGGTATTCATGGTGACCGTCTTGCAGTCGCTTGGGTGCCACCACTGCCAGCCTCTGGCAACGCTGCTGATATTCGTGACTGTTCTGGTGCTGGGGGTTATAGCGAAAATGACATTATTATCAATGTCTTTTGGGTTGAAAGCGATGGTAATGGAATGAATAACCTTGTTTGCCAAGGTAGTACTTTAAGTGGCAGTACAATCACTCGATCAAACCCCAAGCAAGCGATAGCCAACGGCGTTGATAGCTTACAAATATTATTTGGCGAAGCGGTAGACCCTTTACCCATTACAGATCGGCGGAATACAGCTAAATACGTCAATGCAGATGATATTACGAATTGGGAAAGAGTTTACGCTATTAAGGCCTCTATCTTGACTCGCTCGATTGCAGAAGTAACAAACTCTAATATTTTAAGGCGCTACGTACTACTCGATGCAGAGCCTTATTTAATGACAGACAGTATTAATCGCCAAGTATTTACCACAACCTACGTTATCAATAATTATAAATAAATGATTAGGTTTTTTTAAAATACTTATTAAATATACAAGGATGAAGGCCAAGAAATTATGAGAAAAAATCAATCAGGAGCAGTGCTAGCAATCAGCTTAGTATTGCTAACGGCAATTACATTTCTTTCCATGATGGGTATGCAACGTTCGGGATTACAAACAAAAATTGTTGCTAACATCCAGCATCAAGAAAGAGTATTTAATGCTTCTTTAAATGAGCAAGAGTTTTGGTTTTTTCAATATGCCAGCAATCCAAAAGAAAATATTTTAACGCTAATCAACAGTACAGATAATAATGGAAATCCAGCACCTGTGGTTTTGAGAGATACAACGAACATAAATTCACAAGACGCTGTTCAACTAAACTCTTCTGCAATCCATGTTTTACCAGGTGCCAATGAAGTCGCATTTGCCATTGGTGAACAAGCCGGTTTTCAGAGGTCTTATAAATTTGAATTAAACACAGTTTCAGCAGTTAGAAATAGAACTGAAATGAATTCTGAGCAACGCTCTGGATTCAAATTCTCTGGTTTATCACTTTCAAGCAATTCTTTATAAGGACGTTTAACATGCTAATCCGAACACTGCTACTTTGTCTGGCATTAACGCCTTCTTTGGCGCTGGCAAAACAATTAAGTCATACCTATAAAACCACTTCTAGTAATTTTAACATAGTTAAAAGTTATGACCGTTTTTCTAAACAAGGCATCATCAGTTTAAAGCCCTGCCCTTCATGTCAGAAGCAAGAATTTACCCTGCATGAAAATACCTACTTAGCTGAAAATGGCTCTCAAAAACCATTGGAAGACCTTATGAAAATTAGCCTAGCGAATAAAAGCGAGCACATACTTGTGCAAGTCAATAAATACAACCAAAAGGTGTTTTACATCGAATGGGGCTACCCGGAAGGCGAGCCAGAGGAGTTAGAATAATGAAACATTTAACAACTGCGTTTTTAACTCTCTGGTTATGTTTTAGCACTCAAGCAGACGATGTGGACCTTTATCAAGGTCAAAGCTCTGGGGTGCGCCAAAACGTTATGTTCTTAATGGATACCTCTCGCAGCATGTCTCGCTGGGAGTATTTTGATATTGGCCCATACAATCCAGATACGACTTATCCAGTGCCTATTAATGGCTTTGATCCAGAAACCTATTATTATTCTGGTCTTGTCGATGGTGATGGCAGTAGCGAAACAGAAACTCAAATTGTACATAATCGTTTTTTACACAAAGACGCTCTAAAATGCGGCAGTGCCGAAGCAGCATTAGAAACCGTTGGGTGGTCAAAAGATAAATTTAAACGCTGGAACCCAAACGAAGATAGATGGGAAGCTCCGACGCCTTTGCTAGGTCTGTCAATGGGCACAAATAGAACTGACGCTATTTGGGTGTGTAAATCTGAAGAAGGGGGCCACTCCGGACTAGGTAGATATATTGAAACTAACAATTTGAGTTCAAATCAATTTAGAAACTCTCCTCAAGGATTTGGGCTATATAATACAAGTCTTATTCGAGGTTGGTGGTACCATACTCGAAACATGTTCAAAGGAAATTATTTAAACTACCAAATCTTTGAACGTGGTGAGAATGAGACAGGCGGTGGTGTTGGCAGTGCCGACGACCGCATGTCGCGTATGACCCTTGTCAGCGCGGCAGCAACCGAAGCGGCCATTGCTGTTAATGGCTTTAACTTAGGTCTTTCGCGTTTTGACGCTAAAGATAACGGTGGGTTTGTTGATCTGCCTATTGGTCCGGTTGAAACGGTTCGAGATGAGTTTAAAGATAAGCTTGATTCATATTTCACCTTTGGTGCAACACCATTAACCGAAAGCTACTACGAAATCGCCCAATATTATCGTGGTAAACCTGTTGATTTTGGCAAAAACTCAAAGTCTCGTGTCCAAAAACCAGGGCAAGTCGTCGACCGCTTACCTTTTAGTGGAATGATAAGTTGGCCGAGTGCTATCTTGCCTGCTCATACTTATGTAGCCGATACGCCAAGCGTTGCTGGTTCTCGTACTGGTAATACGTATAATTCTCCAATCACTAGCTCCTGCCAATCGCAAAACTCTATTGTTTTATTTACCGACGGTATGCCAACAAGCGACGTCGATGCTAACAGTAAAATTAAAAAACTGTTTGATGACACACCCAACTTTTCGTTTCCTCTCGGTTCTGGCTTAAGTAAAAACTGCGGTGGTGATGGAGGTTGCGCACCAGAGCTAGCGTATTTCTTAAATAATTACGATCAAAGTGATCTTCCTGGCAAGCAAACTATACGTACTTTTGTGATTGGTGGCTTTATACAAGACACCTCTGGTGAAAGTAATGGCGCAGGTGAAAATGATGATGGTAGTTCCAGTAATGATCTTGATGGTATTCCATTACTGAAATCAATCGCTCGCCACGGCGGAACGACTTACATGCCTGGCGACAATTATCAGGATATTGTGAATGCCTTGACTGAGGTTTTTGGCTCCGCATCAGAAGCACCAGCTACATTCGTAGCACCAGCGTTAGCCACAAATACATACAATAGCCTAGAGCATCAAGATGAGCTTTACTACGCCATGTTTTCAACACAAAACCGTGCTGACTGGAATGGTAACCTAAAACTTTACCGCCTAGGTAGCGACGGTAACATCAAGGATTCTTTAGGTAAAAATGCCATTGGCGATGATTATTTATTTAAAGATTCTGCGGTGAGTTATTGGACCCCTAGCGAAAACCCAGATGGCAGCTTGGTAACTCGCGGCGGCGCAGCGGAGAATTTAACTCAAAGCTTAAATATCTATACTCACTTAAACGAGAATCCTGGACCATTAACCACAACAATCCTTGATTCAGCAGAGATTAAGTCGGCGATGGGAATCAGTGGTATGTCGCCAGAAGACATTAGCAAAGCAATCAACTGGGCAAATCGCTATTCAAGTGAAGCGCCAGATGAAACGCGCAAAGCGATGGAAGATCCACTTCATAGTCGACCCGTCGTTATTACTTACTCGTCTACGAAAGACCCTGTTACCAAAGAAATCACCAGTGATAATGTTGTATTTACTTCAACTAATAGTGGTTATCTACATGCATTTAAAGCAGATAAAAATAATTTTAGAGAATACTTTTCTTATGTTCCTAAAGAGCTATTACCAAACCTAACTCAATACGCTTTAGCCCCTCCGGTTAGAAAAGATGAACTTTATGGTTTAGATGGCCATATTAACTATTGGCACAAAGACATTAACAAAGATGGCATGGTTAATGGTGAAGACAAAGTCATCCTGTATGTTGGCATGCGACGCGGTGGTAGAAATTACTATGCGTTAGATGTAACCAATCCGGAACAGCCCAAATATCTATGGCAAATCAACGGTGGCAGCACCGGCTTTGAACGCTTAGGGCAAACTTGGTCTGAAACTACCTTGGTTAAGATTCCATATAATGGTAACAATCGTGTTGCTCTTTTATTTGGTGGTGGCTATGACGAGAATGAAGATATAAGCAACTCAGCGCCTACTAATGCCCTAGGCAATGCTATTTATTTAGTCGATGCTGAAAATGGTAACCTACTTTGGGAAACGAGCAAAAGCAGCTCAAATCTTAATAATAACGATATGACGGCTAGCTTCCCAAGTAATATTCGCCCAGTTGATTACAATGGTGATCGAATCACTGACTATTTTTTTGCGGTTGATGTGGCAGGAAAGTTATGGCGCTTTGATATAAATAAAAACAACACTGGGTCATCTGATTTTGCTGAAGGCGATGTTATATTTAAAGCCAATAACAGTGGCAGTGATTATAAACGTTTTTATAATAGCCCTAGCATTTCTTACTTTGAAGATTCATCCAAAAAAGGCTTCTTAACTCTATCTTTAGGCTCGGGTTTCCGTGCAAGTCCTCTTTCTACTGGTACAAATGATTTTTTCTACATTATTAAAGATGCCAATATCACAAAGAAACCGGCTACTTATACAGCGGTGACCCCTGTGGATTTAAAAGATAAAACATTCGATGCTTATAATAAAAGTTATATCGAAGATCTAGATACCACAAACGGTTGGAAATTTACTTTAGCAGATAAAGTATTATCCGAAGCTTTAACGACTCATGGAAAAGTTATTTTTACTGGCTTCAGCCCCAACCTGTCCAGTAATGCTGGGCAGTGTAATAATGATGTTGGTACGACCACACCTTATGAGATTCAAGTAATGCCTCTTAAGCCTGCACCTGATTTGGTGTGTGACGCCAAGGGCATATGCAAACCAGCACCACCACAACCTAATTGTGAAGCTACAAACTCTTGTCCACCACTGCCATGTAAAGCGACAGACACATGTCCTGTGCTAGCACCCTTAGTACCGCCAATTGCCATTGAAACAAAATGCTCAAAAGCAAACCCAGCCGAGTGCACTTGTGAAGATAGCGGCACAACCGTTTTAATTGGCACCACTAAATTTGGTAATAGTATTTCAAGATGTGGTGCACTACAAAAAACTTATTGGATGAATACTCCTAAATAAATAAACAATTTAAAACAAAAAAAATCCCGTAATTATTTTTAATAATTACGGGATTTTTTTATGAGCGATCACTTAGATTTTTAAAACTAAATCTCTTTCAAACGCAATTCTTTTGGCAATGAAAACACCACATTTTCTTCTTGCCCTTGTAGCTCTTCTGGTTCTTCTCCGCCCCATTCTTTCAAGCGGTCTACCACAGACTGCACCAACACCTCTGGTGCTGAAGCGCCAGCAGTGATACCAATATTTTCGATACCTTCTAACCATTCTTTTTGAATTTCTTCAGCATTGTCGATTAGATACGCTTTAGCCCCCATGCGCTCACCCAACTCGCGTAAGCGATTCGAGTTTGAGCTGTTCGGTGAACCAACCACTAATAGCACTTCTGTACCGTCGGCTAAGGTTTTAACCGCGTCTTGACGGTTTTGTGTGGCGTAACAAATATCGTCTTTACGCGGTCCTTCAATTTTTTTAAATTTATTGCGTAACGCTTCAATAACTTTGGCCGTATCATCCATCGACAAAGTTGTTTGCGTCACGTAATACAAGGCATCAGGGTTTTTAACTTCTAGCGCAGCAACGTCTTCTTCATCTTCTACAAGATAAATATTACCGCCGTTAGAATGGTCATACTGACCCATTGTGCCTTCTACTTCTGGGTGCCCTTTATGACCAATCAAAATACACTCGCTACCATCAGAGCTGTAATTACTCACTTCTAGATGAACTTTAGTCACCAAAGGGCAAGTGGCATCAAATACTTTAAGACCACGATCTTTTGCTTCATGACGCACTGTTTGCGATACACCATGAGCAGAAAAAATCACAATACTATCGTCTGGCACTTCGTGTAACTCGTCAACAAAAACAGCACCACGCTCGCGTAAATCGTTTACCACAAATTTGTTATGTACCACTTCATGACGCACATAAATAGGCGGCTCAAATAAATCTAAAGCACGATTTACAATATCAATTGCGCGGTCTACACCGGCGCAAAAACCGCGAGGGTTGGCCATTTTAATTTTCATGATTAAGCTTCCACTCCATCATCAGCATTGACAGAAAGAATTTGAACTTCAAATTCTAAATCTTTACCCGCTAACGGATGATTAAAATCAACTGTTACATAATCACCTTCGATCGACTTAATAACTCCCGGCAATTCAGCTTTAGCAGCGTCAGCAAACGAAACGACCAAGCCCGGAGATAAAGGCATATCAACCGCAAAACTTGAACGTTTCATCTCTTGTATGTTTTGTGGGTTGCTTTGCCCAAATGCTTTTTCAGCAGGCACGTTAAAGGTTTTATGATCGCCAGTTGTTAAACCAATTAAAAACTCTTCAAAACCTGGTAATAAATTACCATCACCTAATACAAACTCCGCAGGCTTACCATTAAAGGTTGAGTCCACTTCATTTTTTGTGCGCGTACCATCCGTAGCAAGAGCATCCATTCTTAATGCAAAATGCATAGATACTTTGGAATCAGCAGCAATTGTTAGAATAGAGTTAGACATTTTTCTTTACCTTTATACTTAATCTTGCGAATTTAAATCTGCCGCTTTGGTAGCAGCTGCTTTCTCACGACGCGCTTCATAAAATACGTCTAAAACTAACATGATAGCGCCAATCGTAATTGCGCTATCGGCAATATTAAATGCTGGAAAATACGCACCTTCCCAATGTACCGAGATAAAATCAATCACATGGCCATAAACCAAGCGATCAAATAAATTACCCAGTGCGCCGCCTAACACCAAGGAAAGCGCAACGGCTAGCCACTTATTTGCGCGCGGTAATTTATACAACCAACTAATCAGCATAATACTTACGCCCACAGCAATGGCAGTAAAAAACCAACGCTGCCAACCGTCTTCACCGGCTAAAAAGCTAAACGCTGCACCGGGGTTATACAGCAGTGTTAAATCAAATACAGGTAATACAGGCACAGGTTGACCGTAGCTTAAAAAATTTTCTGCTAGCTGCTTGGTAATCAAGTCGAACGCAATCACGAAGACTGATAACCACAACCAGATCAAAGCAGAAGGCTCACCGGCCTTACGTTCTTGGTTCATTTTAATTTCTCTTCAAATTCTTAAGCACTGTTTATTTTTAAAAACAAAGCCGTGATGGTGAATTTTATACTGCGCCATATGAGGTATCATCCTCTACGGTACGCCGTGAATACTTCGGTCGTACCTCCCGTCCCTGTAGGCTCGACTAAAAGATCCCTCTTTTAGACGCCCTTGAGTACGAAACACTCATATTACGCTATCAATAATTCTCCAGATTCCAATCTGTTAAAAGACTAAATATGACGACTCAACTATAAGATAACCAATAGACCGTCATATCTATTCTTATTTCATTCATAAATTTAAAACAGTGTTAGTGGCGACGTTTTAGTGTGATTCATTTCAGAGGGCGTCACTCCGCAGGGAAGCGGAGTACGAGCCTACAGGGAGAGCGCAGCGACGTATTCACGGCGTCCCCAGAAAGGAATTACCTAACACAGAGCAAGACATGTTCTCTAATTACTGCTCAGGCTCTACCAACAAAAATAGATTAGGCAAAGTGACGAACTTCGCCACTGCCTGCAATATTCGTTACACAACGAGAACATAACGTCTTATGTTCTGGATGCGTTCCCACTGTGACATTATGGTGCCAGCAACGTTCACACTTATCAGCAGTCGACGGCGCTAACGATAAACGCAAGCCAGCCACATCGGTTTTCTGAGTCGTTGCTTCATCGGCAGATGTCAAAGATTCAAGCTCCGCTTTTGACGTAATCGTCACAAAACGCAACTCTGCACCCAGCTTTTCTAACTGCGCTTTCAAAGTCTCGTCGGCGTATAAAGTAATATCAGCCGCTAAACTAGAACCGACTTTCTTATCGCTACGGGCTTCTTCAAGAATCTTATTCACAGCCGTTTTAACCGCCATGATCTGACGCCAGTAAGCATCATCTAAGCTCAAACTATCAACCTGTGGTAACTCATACCACTCAGCTAACAACACAGACTTTTCACGCTCTAGCGCATTACCTTGTGCGTCAACCGCCACTGGCAATACATCCCAAATCTCTTCAGCAGTGAAACTAATCACTGGCGCGATCCAGCGCACCATAGCTTCAGCAATATGATACAAGGCCGTTTGCGCACTGCGACGGGCAAGACCATCGGCCTTACAGGTGTACTGGCGATCTTTAATAATGTCTAAATAGAACGAACCTAATTCGTTCACACTAAAGTTCATCAACAACTTAGTTAAACCGCTAAAGTTATAATCGGCATACAAGTCTTTCACTTGCTGATCCACTTTAGCTGCATGGTTCAAGATCCAAGCATCCAATGGCAACATATCTTCAACGGCAACCAAATCCGTTTTCGGATTAAAGCCAGCAATGTTCGCCAACAAGAAACGACAAGTATTACGCACACGACGATACGCATCGGCGTTACGTTTTAGAATCTCATCAGACACTGTCATTTCAGTACTGTAGTCGGTATCGGCTACCCACCAGCGTAAAATATCCGCGCCTAGCTTATTCATCACATCGATTGGCGATACGGTATTACCTATCGACTTCGACATTTTGCGGCCCTGTGCATCCACAGTGAAACCGTGAGTTAACGCCGTTTTATAAGGTGCTTGGCCTTTCGCAGCTACCGAAGTCAATAACGACGACTGGAACCAACCGCGGTGTTGATCTGAACCTTCTAGGTATAAATCAGCCGGTGAACGTAAACCATCACGCTTGTCTAAAACAGCCGCGTGGGTCACGCCCGAATCAAACCAAACATCTAAGGTATCAATTACTTTTACATAGTTCGCAGCGTCTTCTGCACTCAATAATTCTGCCGCGTCTAATTCAAACCAAGCATCAATGCCTTTTTCTTCAACTTTAAGCGCAACCTTTTCGATCAAGGCTTGGCTATCTGGGTGAAGCTCGGAGGTTTCTTTATGCACAAACAACGCAATCGGCACGCCCCAAGTACGTTGGCGAGAAATACACCAGTCTGGGCGACCATTTAACATACCTTCGATGCGTGCTTTACCCCAACTTGGACGCCACTCAACATCATGCTCAACCGCGTGCATCGCTTGAGTTAATAACGATTTTTCGGCCTGCTTAGATTCCATCGCAATAAACCACTGCGGGGTTGCGCGGAAAATAATCGGCGTTTTGTGACGCCAGCAATGAGGGTAGCTGTGCTCGATTTTCAACTTTTTAATTAAAGCGTTTGGCGTTCCAATAGCAGGGTCGCCTAAAATACCCAATACGCGGAATACGCCTTTATCGGCAACCGACAAACCAGACAGCTCTAAGTTTTCTAACGCTGGGTTGTGGATAAATTCGCCTTCTGCACTCACCAACATAGCGTCAGCAGCAATGCCGTAATGATTACATACCACGTAATCGTCGGCACCGTGCATAGGCGCAGTATGAACCGAACCTGTACCAGCATCCGCGGTCACATGAGTGCCCGTGATAACAGGCACTTGTTTTAAGCCAGCGCCATTGTCGGCTGGCATAAACGGATGATTCACAGAGAAAGGCGCTGAGTCTTGTTCAGGCAACTGACCAAAAGCCGCACCATTAGCATTGGCGATTACACTATAATCTGTGATCCCATAACGGCCCATGGCGTCTTCAACAAGGGCAGTGGCCAATACTAAAATTTCATCTTGCTCACTTTCAGTATTAATATGAACGAGGGAATATTCTAATTCTGGGTGAACAGAAACCGCTTCGTTAGCTGGTAACGTCCAAGGAGTTGTTGTCCAGATGACCATGCTAGCCGTCTTGTTAGACAGAGCACTCACTGCAGAAGCATCAGTAGCAAAAGCTGCTAACAAAGCAGCTGTATCAGAAAAGGTAAATTTCACATCAATGGCGATGGATTTTTTATCTTGGTATTCAACTTCCGCTTCGGCTAGTGCAGAACCACAATCCATACACCAGTTAACTGGTTTGAAACCTTTGTGCAGGTGACCGTTATCGGCAATTTTACCCAAGGTACGAATGATGTTGGCTTCAAATTTGAAGTCCATAGTCAGGTATGGGTTTTCCCAATCACCTAACACCATTAAGCGCTTAAAGCCCTCACGCTGGCCGTTTACTTGCTCGGCGGCGTATTCACGGCAGTGCTGACGAAACTCAGCCGCAGTGACTGTATCGCCCGCTTTGCCAACTTTTTCTTCAACTTTTAATTCGATTGGTAAACCGTGGCAATCCCAACCCGGTACATACGGTGCATCGAAACCGGCCATGGTTTTAGACTTAATAATTATGTCTTTTAAAACTTTGTTAACCGCATGACCAATATGAATGTCGCCGTTTGCGTACGGAGGGCCATCGTGCAAAATGAACTGTTCACGACCAGAACGGGCATTACGAATCTGCTGGTACAAACCCATTTCTTCCCACTGGGCTAATAACTCAGGCTCGCGCTTCGCCAAATTCCCACGCATAGGGAAATCGGTTTCTGGTAAGTTTAAAGTCGCCTTGTATTGGCTCTCTACTTTTCCCGTTTGGTCTTTATTGCTCATTTTGGTTTCCAACTATAGTCTGCCGTTAGGCTCTTATGTTTTAAAATAATTTGTCTATTCAAACCAATTTAACCTTAATCAAAGACCTGATGAGGTATTTATTCCGCTAGACGCCGTAAATATGTCCCTATAGGCTTGAGCTCGGCATCCATGCCTCACACACTAGCTACTTAAACACCTCATCATGTCTTTTAGCATCAACTGATTCGCTAAATTGTTTGCTTTAAAATCTGGTTACGAGAAAAACTCGCGAGCAGTCTTCATGTCATTTTCAATCGCGGCTTTTAATGCTTCCAAGCCTTCAAACTTTTGCTCTTCGCGTATTTTTTGGCAAAATTCAATACTCAAACGCTTACCATAAAGGTTGCCGCCTTCTTCTAAACTAGGAAAGTCGAAAATATGAACTTCCAACGAAGGCTCAGGAATCCCCGCAACCGTTGGTTTAACACCCACATTAGCAACACCTTGCCACTCAATTATCTCGCCTGTTTCATCTAATACAGGACTTTCATAGCAGGCAGATACCGTAATTTCAAAAACTCTTACGGCATAAACACCCGTCATTGGTAATTTATTGCGCTGCAAAATCACATTGGCTGTAGGGGAACCAATAGTGCGGCCCAACTGACGGCCATAACCAATACGCCCACTCATGCGATAAGGGCGGCCAAGCAGTATTTCTGCAGTTTTTAAATCATTAGCGTGTAAACATTCACGCACACGTGTGCTGCTCACTCGCTCGGCTTTGTACTCAAAGGTCTGGGTGTCTTCTACACTAAAACCACTGCTGCGACCAACCTGTTGTAATAACTGATAATCACCCGTGCGATCACAACCAAAGCGAAAATCATCCCCTACGATTAAGTGACGAATTTTCAAGCCATCTAACAAAATGGTTTGTATAAACTGATCGGCACTCATAGAGCGTAATTTTTGATTGAATGGCAAACACAAGACGTAATCAACCCCAAAACCGGCTAGGTCTTGTAGCTTTTCACTCATATTAGCCAGACGCGCTGGCGCTTGATCCGGCGCAAAAAACTCACGCGGCTGAGGCTCAAACATCATAACCACTGTTGATAGTTGATGCTCTTCACCCTGCTTTTTTAACTGCTGTAAAATCTTTTGATGCCCTAAATGAACACCATCAAAGTTGCCGATAGTTGCAACGCAGCCAGAAAAGTCGGATGGAATATTGTGTAACCCACGAATAAGGCGCATACCGCCGATAAACCCCGCCTAAAATAACTGCGAGATTATAGCGACTTGACTAGCAAGTGAACAGAACAATTACCCCATAAATAGTTTATGCCTCACCTTATTTCGATAGGCTTTTGGGCTTTGCCCACAATAACGCTGAAAAATACGGCCAAAGTAGCTGAGATCCACATAGCCCATTGCCATGGCGATATCGGCAATCACCATATCGGTATTTTTAAGTAAATCTTTTGCTTCTAAGCAGCGCAGTTGTTGCTGATATTCGCCCATAGTTCTTCCGCAAACGCTTTTAAATCGCCGCGATAGCTGCCGTGGGCTTAGGTTAACCTGCTGGGCCAAGGCTTCAACATTTAACGACTCACTCAGATTGTGCTGCAACCAACTTTGAATACCAGCCACTGCCTCATCTGGATGCTGACTGCCCATTTCACTATGAAACACCTTGGTTTCAAAAGTCGTACGCACTTCTGGTGAAAACTGCTGCTCGACTTGCAACGAAAGCGTTTTCCCAAATACCAAACCCAACCAATGAATCATCATATCGGCAGCAGAACTTACACTGGCCGCGCAATAAATACGGCCTGCCTGAGTAAGTAAGTGCTTGCTTTGCAAGTTCACCAAAGGATACGCCCGCGCAAATTGTGCTAAATAATGCCAATGAGTGGTTGCTGCTTTACCGTTTAAAATACCTGCTTCAGCCACTAAGCTCACTCCAGTTCCTACTGCCATAACACTCGCACCTGCCAAGTACTGCTCTCGCAGCCAAGGAATAGTAGTGTCTTTGTGAGCCCGTATAGTACTAGCAGGATTACGCCACAGTGCAGGCACTACAATTAAGTCCGTCGATTCAATCGCCGATAATTGACAATGTGGGCGAATTTGAAAACCGCCCAGCAAAGATAATGATGTTAGCTCGGGGGCTGCAACGTCTATTTTAAAATCCGTATTATGGCCTCGATTGACCTTTAATCGCGCCCTGGCTGCTTCTAGCATCTCCATAGGATTAGCAGCACTAGACCCCAACATGCGCTCAAACGCTAAAACAGTGACGTGCTGTATGTCAGAAGATATTGAAGTCTTTGCAGTTTCTCTTGATGGTGAAGTCATGAGTGTTATTCTCAAAAGCCACTTAATGCGTCTTTTTTAACACACTTTATGTCTTATTCATTCTAATAAGACCTTTTCCTTTACGCTCATAATGCCACTCATTATTGACAGCCAGTTGAAATCTTTATTATGAGCAATCACCCCTCCACAGCAGCATGCCAACAAAAAGCGGTTATTATCACAGGATATGGCGGCCTCAGTGCGGCTGGCCGCAGTTCATTTGGCCACGCTTTTAATCGTATTGTTTTTAGCGCACTGAATGACACACAACAAGATACAACACTTAACAGCTTGGCGCAGGTAATGGGGTTAACTGAAGCGCATCATAATTCGAGTAGTCACCCTCATGAGTCACTTTCAAAACAGACCGAAAAAAGACAATACATGCTCAATCATAGCCTTATTCGCCAATGGGATAATGTGCATTGGGACCCTAACAATGTTCCTTTCCACATCCCTTTTATCGATAACAATGGCGAGCAATGCTGGAAATTAAGCTACAAAAAAAGCCTCGTTCAAAGCGCTGCGCAAACGCCTAAAGGTTTTGACCCTGCTGCTCTTTATTCATCACACCATCATCCCCGAGGATTGCAGATGGCGGTTTATGGCGCGTCGGACGCTATTCACTCAACTGGTGTGAAATGGGAAACACTAAGCGCACATGTAAAGCCCGATCAAATTGCGGTTTATGCGGGTTCGGCCATGAGCCAACTAGATGCACAGGGCCTCGGCGGTATGATGCAAGCAGGTGTTTTAGGCAAACGCACCAGTTCTAAACAATGCGCCTTGGGCTTGGCACAAATGCCAGCCGACTTTGTCAATGCCTACGTGTTGGGTAATGTTGGCGCAACCGGCACCATGGTGGGTGCTTGTGCCACTTTTTTATACAACTTAAAACTGGCTTGCGATGACATTCGTTCTGGTAAGCGCCGTATCGTAATAGTCGGCACTAGCGAAGCACCGCTAGAGCCAGAGATTGTCGAAGGTTACAATGCGATGACCGCGCTAATAACCGAGAAAAAACTGCGCCAATTAGATGGCCTTGATCCTAAAAATAAGGATCAATCCTCTTCTTCTAAGCCCACACCGTTCGATAGTGCTAGCCGTCCTTTTGCTGATAATGCAGGCTTTACTTTAGGGGAATCCGCACAATTTTTTGTTTTATGCGATCAAGCACTCACTCTAGAGTTGGGCTTAAACGTGCATGGCTCCATAGGTGATGTATTTATTCACGCCGACGGATACAAAAAATCTATTTCCAGCCCAGGTGTTGGGAACTATATTACCCTAGGCAAAGCCATGGCAGCGGCGAAACAAGAGGTTGGCGAAAAAGCCTTAAAAGTCGGCAGTTATGTGCATGCTCATGGCAGCAGTACCCCACAAAATAGAACCACAGAGTCAGAGATTTTTTCAAGTTTAGCAGCAGCTTTTAAGATAACAGATTGGCCCATCACTGCGATAAAAGCGCATTTGGGGCACTCACTATCTTCTGCTTCTGCCGATCAGCTGTTTGCAACCATTGGCGCTTGGTCGATAGGAATTTTACCAGGAATAACTACCAGCAAAAAAATTGCCGAAGATGTTAGCCAAGATCATCTGCGCTTTATCATGCAGCATGAAACCTTTGAGCCCCAAAGCAAACCCATCGCTTTTTTAAATGCTAAAGGGTTTGGTGGTAACAATGCATCGGCATACATTATGTCGCCACACACCACTCATAGTCGCTTGCAACAAAGTTGCACACCACAACAATGGTCGCAATATTTACAACAAAACAATCAGGTCCAACAACAGGCTAAACAATACGATGAGCAAATGAGTAACAATCAAATAACACTGCGTTATCAGTTTGGAGAAGGCGTACTTGAGCCTCAAGATATAGCCATTAACGATCAAGGCATTAGCATCAAAGGTTATGCACACTCTATTGAGTTTTAGCACTTTTAGCTAAACCTGAGCCTTTTAACTAAACCTTGCGCCTTTAAGATGCCTAGGTCTAAATCCAAATACAAGCAAGGTGAAAAAGTACACCGCGATACCAGCACCCACAATCGTCGACATCCAGCCGATTCGCTGCCAAGTGCCCCATTCAAGCCACTGCAGCGGATTGCCCATCATCAAATAAATAACCGCAAACAAAGCCCCATTGGCAATGATGACTTTTATCGAAAAAGCCAACCAACCGGGCTGTGCTTTATAATGCCCTGTCGCCTTCAGTCCGCGGTACAACATATAGGCATTGAAAAACGCTGATAACGACGTCGCCAACGCCAGTCCGGCATGCTGAAATGGCCCAACCAAAGCGAGGTTTAATACCATGTTTACCACCATCGCTTGAATGCCAATTTTGACTGGCGTTTTTGTATCTTGGCGGGCGTAATAGCCGGGCGCGAGTACTTTAATCAACATAAAGGCAAATAAGCCCATACCATAAGCCTGCAAACTAAGAGTCATTTTACTCACGTCGTAAGCGGTTATTTCCCCATGGAAAAAAATAGTCGCCATTAACGGTGTCGCCAAAACAACCAAGGCCAAAGCCGCCGGTAGCGCTAATAAAAAGATCATGCGTGTCGCCCAATCTAGGGTTTGGGCAAAATGTTGAGGGTTATCTTCGGCGTGTTTTTTCGACAGCGCGGGCAAAATCACTACACCAATAGCGATGGCAATAATGCCTAGTGGTAAGTTGTTTAGCCGATCTGAATAATACAACCAACTGACGCTGCCTGGCTCTAAAAATGACGCTAATAAAGTATCCAGTAGTAAATTGATTTGGCTAACCGAAACACCAAATAAAGCCGGCCCCATTAAGCGTAAAATGCGACCCACACCTTCTTGCTTAGGTTGAAACGTGGGTCTCACGAGCAATCCTAAGCGAGCAATAAAGGGCAATTGAAATAATAACTGCAATGCCCCTGCCATAAACACTCCCCAAGCTAAAGCATATAAAGGCTCCACAAACCACTGGGTCATAACCAAGGTCGAAAAGATAAGGCAAAGATTTAACAGCACTGGGGTAAAGGCAGGTATCGCAAAACGGCCATAAGCATTTAAAATGCTGCCAGCAAACGCGGTAAGTGAGATAAAGAGCAAATAAGGAAAAGTGATTCGCAGTAAGTCACCGGTTAAGGCAAACTTTTCTGCGTCGTCGCTAAACCCTGGGGCAAACACATAAGGCAACCAGGGAGCCAGCAACAGTGCCAGCGCCGTCACCATAAATAGCGCCAAGCCCAACACACCCGACACACTGGCAATGAGTAATTTAACTTCTGTTAAACTGCGCTGGGTTTTGTATTCTGACAACACCGGCACAAAAGCTACCGAAAACGCACCTTCGGCAAATAAGCGTCGTAAAAAATTAGGAATCTTAAAGGCAACGAAAAAAGCATCTGCGCGCGCACCAAAGTACTGAGCCACCACAACATCACGCACCAAACCCAAAACCCGACTTAATAGCGTCATAACACTAACAATGCTTGACGATCGAGCTAACGAGTTAGGTTTAGCGTCTCGCCTTATTTCCTGACGCTGGTCAACCGTTCCCGGTTTCTCTGGCGTGTTGGGCTTATCAGTTTGAGGCATAAATCAGCTTATTTTTCTTCTGCACGCTTTACTCGAATCACTTGACCCGCGATTTCAGAGGCATTTAACGACTTCATCGCCGCTTTACCATTACCCGGCCCTGGCATTACCACAAAACCGAAGCCTTTAGAGCCGCCGGTAACGCTATCTATCACTAAGGTACATTCGGTGACTTCACCAAATGGAGCAAACAAAGCTTCTAATTCTTCTTCGGTGATAGAACGGGCTATGTTTCGGACCAATAATTTCATGAGATACCTTGTACAAATTGCTAGCGATAAAAAAGGAGTAATATTTTGATTATCTTACCAGAAAACACACCGACGGCATCGATCATTCTGGTGGATCCGTTCACGAAGCAAAAACAGTATATAAAACAACCAATCTAACCACTTGTTCTTACGAACAGCACCACAGTAAGCTAATATTTTGTTATCAAACGTTATACTGTTAGTTATCCCTATACTTATCCACAAATTCTGTGGATATAAATAGCATAACTCACTTAAAAATGACTAAATAACGTTTATCTAAAAGAAAAACAAGCATTCATTTCATCATTTTTAAAAATAAATTCCTTCTCTAGCACCTTCAATTTTTTTTTAAAATATACTTGTAAACCCTTGACTTTACTGGCCTTAATCAATTTCAAACAATTGTTCGAAAAAGCATCAATTTGATATAAATGCTGGTGTTACTAAGGCTGCAGAGAGTTATAACATTCTTATACCCATAGTTATCAACAGAACTTGTTGGTAACTTAATTTATTCATCTTTTTTAACGATGTTTTACAAGTAAATTTATGATTTAGCCTATAATAAAATTATATAGGACGTATTTATTGCAGGGCCAACATGCTGACAAAACAAATCCACACGACTGATGACATTAGCTACTGGAAACTTGCTAGCCGCTTAGAGTCGGGCCGAGCTCAAGTATTAAAACAAGTAGCTGACGGTGATACCCTATCTAACATCTTAATTTTATTGTGCGAAAAAGCCGAAGATTACAATCCAGACATGATGTGCTCGGTACTTCAATTAAATACAGAGCAATCAACACTTCATCCTATCGCTGCACCTTCATTACCTAACGATTACTGTGAAGCATTAAACGGCGTTACTATTGGTATGGGGGTGGGATCTTGTGGCACAGCCGCTTTTCAACAAGAAATGGTCATTGTTGAAGATATAAATACTCATCCTTATTGGACTCAATACAAAGCCTTAGCGATTAATGCCGGTCTTCATGCTTGCTGGTCAGAACCTATTATTGGTTCTGAGGGTCGGGTTTTTGGTACATTTGCCATGTATTATAAAACACCTAGGAAACCGACCGAAGAGGATATTCGGTTTATTGAAACCAATGCTAGTTTAGCGGCAATTGTGTTCGAAAATAACTTAGCCAAACAACAACTGATTGATGCGAATCACTTGCTCAGCCAAACTGTTGATGAACGCAACAGTCAATTAATGACAACCAACGAAGAACTGTCGCGTGTTTTGGTGCAAAAAGCAGTTGAGAATACACAGTCACTTCAACAAGAACGCATTGCTACCACCCAAAAAATACTATCTGGTTTTGCCCACGAGATTAATACACCCTTAGGTGTTGCAACAACTGCAACCAGTTTTACCTTGCAGAACATTGAACAGTTCATGCAAGTTATTAATAACAATCAAATAACTAAACAAGCAGCGATTAACTTTTTAACTGAAATGCTTGAGTCGAGTGAGCTTACGCAATCAAGTTTGGTAAAAACTTCTGCATTAATATCGCAGTTTAAGAAAATTGATATTTCTCTTTTAGACACTAATAAATACATTTTTAATGTTGCTGAATTTTTTGTTGATTTAAAAGATAGTTATAAAAGTAAACTCAAAAATCATCAATTTGAATTTGAAGTTAACAAGGATGTAACTTGCCACTCTAAAATAGCTTTGTGGCAAATAATTTCTCAACTAATTGATAACTCGTTAGAACATGCTTTTGTTAATACTCAAAAGGGAAAGATCGGAATTCATGTAATTAAGGACAATAAGAATAACCTCGTTATAAATTATCAAGACGATGGTTGTGGTGTTTCTGAAGCAGAAAAACAAGCGATATTTGAGCCTTTCTTTTCCACTCAGCGTAACAGTGGAAAAATTGGCTTAGGATTAAATGTAATCGTAAATACTCTTATCAATTCTTATAAGGGTCATATTAGATTAGTCGATTCACCGGTAGGTATTCGCTACGAGATATTGATCCCGTTAACTGCTGAAAATGAATCATAAACGCTTTGCTGCTTAAAACGCGCTGTAATAAATTATTTTTACAGCGCATTCGTTGTTTTCTATTTACTCTTCAATTAAACCCGCCAATGGTGGTAACGTACCATGAACATAAGCACCTGGCTCTTGTACAAACAAATCAGGCATCAGGTCTGTCTTATCGCTTTCTGGGTTAGCGCGATATTGTTCAAAATTTTCTACACCTTGGGTCCGCAAAAAGTCTTCATCAATTAATAATTGGCCAGTGATTTCACGGTTTTGTGTTTTCAATAAGGCGAACGCAGCGTCTGCCATAATTTTAGGCCCGCGTGCACGGTCGAAGGATTGCTTACCACCAAATGACGTTGCAGCAGTATGGATAACCGTACGCGGCCACAGTGCGTTTACGGCGATGCCATAGCGTTTAAATTCGTCTGACATCCCCATTGTTAGCATCGACATGCCATACTTGGTTAATGTGTACGGTGAGTGGTTGCGCATCCAACGGCGATCTAAATCTAGCGGTGGTGAGAAGCTTAGGATGTGGCCGTTTTCTGATTTTTTCAAATACGGTAGGGCTTTTTGGCTGAGTAAGAATACTGCGCGGAAGTTTACTTGCATCATTAGATCAAGTTTTTTCAGTGGCGTAGATTCAACACCGGCTAGGGCAATCGCACCAGCGTTATTAATGATGGCGTCGATGCCACCAAATTTTTCTACAGTCAGTTTAATTAAGTTGTCGATGTCTTCTTCACTGCGCACATCTACTTTAACGGCTAGGCCTTGGCCACCGGCTTCTTCGACTTCTTTTACGACTGAGTGAATGGTGCCTTCCAGTTTTGGATGCGGCTCATCCGATTTAGCAGCAATCACAATATTGGCGCCTTCAGCGGCACAAGTTAATGCAACTTCACGACCGATACCACGGCTAGCACCTGTGATAATAATGGTTTTATTTTTCAATGAACTCATAATAAATTCCTTAATTTTTATTCTCTTAATTTTATAACCGCATGCTGGCACTCGCACAGCATGTTGAATTCTTTACGGCACGCTCACATAGCAACTTGGGCCGATTAATATTTCCATGCCCTATACTAGATCATTCATTCTTTGCCACGCCATAGATACCAGCCGTTCCACGTATTCACGGCGCTTGCGCTCCCTGTAGGCTCGACTACAGCATTCCTGCTGTAGACGGGCTTGGAACGAACAATCTAGTCCAGTGCCATAAATCTTTCTCTATACTGTAAAATTTATAAACACTACCAGCACTTCGCGTATCGGGCTTGGGTGAGGCGTTAAAGGCCGTCTAAAAGACGGACCTTTTAGCCGAGTCTACATGGATGGGTTCACAGCGTGCCGCCTAACGACTTACCCAATATCGATAGCAAGCGCAGTGCGGTTTTAAAACACTGACTTATCTATCTCATCGCATGCTCTGCTCTCGTTTATTCTAAAAAAATTCAATATCAAACCAGCACTTCGCGTATCGGGCTTGGGTGAGGCGTTAAAGACCGTCTAAAAGACGGACCTTTTAGCCGAGCCTACATGGATGTATTTACGGCGTGTCGCCTAACGACTTACCCAATACCGATAGCAAGCGCAGTGCGATTCAATGAAGTAATTTTTACTCAGCATTTTCATTTACAGCCAAAATCTGAATCAATTTCTGGCGACCTTTAACTTGATCACCTGCCTGTACCAATACTTCGGAAATCGTGCCAGCGACACCAGCTTTCAGTGGATGCTCCATCTTCATGGCTTCTAATACCGCAAGGGTTTGTCCTGCCTCAACCACATCACCGATCTTCACCATGACATCAACCATGCCACCATCCATCGAGGCCAAAACCTGATCCGAACCACCTTTATTCTTCTTAGCCGACTGCAAGCTAATATCAGTAAAGGTTAAATTGCCATAAGCTGCCGCTAAATGAACTTGCGCACAACCCAAGGCTTCATATTGCCCGTTGAGGCTGCTAAGGCTACTACTATTATTAGTACGGCTATAAACTACCGTACGAACGACATCATCAAATACATACGTCAGAGTATTTTCTGAATGCTCGATGATTTCAAGCGATGCCTGCTTCTTGTTTTCAGTCGCATTGTCTTCAGATGCATTGTTTTCAAATGCATTGTCTTCAGACGTTTTGTCTTCAGTCGCTTCGACATAAGAAATTTCAATGCGATTATTAACGGCTAATAACTCAAGTTCGAACACTTCATCTTCACAAGATAATTTCAATACTCGACTGCCAACATTATTATTCTGCCAGCCTGTGCCTAAATTTTTATTACTGTTTTTATTACTGTTGTGATTATTATCTTTAGCAACTGCAAAAAGCGCTGCGGCTAAAGCCACCTCTTTTGTTTGGGCTTTTAACGGTTTTAAACTGGCATCATCATTAAAATCTTCACCAATAAATGCCGTAGTTGCTTTACCATCGATGAATGTTTTATTACCTAAAATAGCCGCTAAAAAAGCACGGTTATCTTTAATGCCTAATAAATGGCTATCTTCCACTGCACGCACTAAACGACGACGGGCTTCTTCACGGTTTTCACCATAAGCAATAATTTTAGCCAACATCGGATCATAAAAAGAACTAACGGTTTGACCTTCATTCATACCCGCCTTAATACCAGAATCAATACGAATGCCATCACCCGACGCAGGCTGCCACAAGTTTATTAAACCCGTTTGTGGAATAAAGTTAGCACCTGGATCTTCAGCGTATAAACGCACTTCCATTGCATGACCCGTTAGTGTCACATCGTCTTGGGTAATCGATAGTTTATCGCCCGCAGCAACACGTAATTGCATTGCTACTAAATCTAAATCCGTAATTAATTCTGTTACTGGGTGCTCAACCTGCAAGCGCGTATTCATTTCTAAGAAATAGAAGTTACCGTCACTATCGGCTAAAAACTCGACCGTTCCCGCACCCACATAGTTACAAGCTTTGGCTGCATTAACCGCCGCTTCACCCATAGCTTTACGCATTTCTGGGCTAACAAAAGGAGACGGTGCTTCTTCAACAACTTTTTGATGACGACGCTGCACAGAGCAATCACGTTCGCCTAAATAAACGGTATTGCCATACGAGTCGGCAAATACTTGAATTTCAATATGGCGCGGTTGCAGAACGGCTTTTTCAATAATAAGTTCGCCACTGCCAAATGCATTGAGTGCTTCAGAACGTGCGGATTTAATCAGTTCGTCTAGATCGGTTGCATCGGTGACTAAACGCATACCACGACCACCACCCCCGGCGCTGGCTTTTAGCATTACCGGCATACCAATTTCGATGGCGGCTTTCTTTAAAACTTCTTCGTTTTGATCTGCACCTTCGTAACCTGGAATACAAGGAACACCGGCTGCGATCATGGCGATTTTTGATTGGCGTTTGCTGCCCATTAAGTCTATGGCATCAGGACGTGGGCCAATGAAGGTGATACCTGCATCGACACAGCTTTTAGCGAACGCTGAGTTTTCAGATAAAAATCCGTAACCTGGGTGTATAGCATCAGCGCCTGTTTTTTTAGCGGCAGCAATTATTTTGTCAGCGACTAAATAGCTTTCGCCAACCGGAGCGCCACCAATGCAAATGGCTTCGTCGGCAATCGCAACATGGGGTGCGTTAGCATCGGCTTCAGAAAAAACAGCGACGGTGCGATAACCTAAAGATTGCGCAGAGCGGATAACACGAACGGCAATTTCGCCGCGGTTAGCAACTAATACTTTTTGAAAACTCATTGATCTGTTTCCTTTTCTTTATTACTCGTGGGCACATCGGCCCAAGCCGGTAATCTTTTTTGCATAAAGGCCGCGCCACCTTCCCGACCTTCACCCATAACGGCGTCAGCGAAATCTTCGGCTGCTTGATCAAGCAGTGATTCTAGGTCTTGTTTATCCACATTGTGAATTAAAGCTTTTGTCGTTTGTGATGCTTGTGGCGCACATTTAATCGCAAGTTTTACGGCTTTATTTACCGCGTCTTCAAGTTGTTCATTGTCTTCAACTACTTGATGAATCAAACCGAGGTTCATGGCTTCTTGTGCTTTAATACGATTGCCAAACAAGGCCATTCTACGAGTTTGAGTTAAGCCAATTCGCTTCACTACAAATGGAGCGATTTGCGCAGGGATTATTCCCAATGAGGTTTCGGGCAAACCAAATTGTGTTTTTTCAACTGCGATAGCCAAATCTGAAACACAGGCTAAACCAAAACCACCACCGAGTACTGCGCCTTCTAATGCGCAGATAACGGCTGCTGGCAGATGGTCGGCTTTGGTGATCATGTGGCCAAAGGCGCGGTTCAATTCAACAAGGGCTTGTTTATCTGCGCCCGCGGATTGCATATCTTTAATGTCACCACCAGCGCAAAAGTTGCCATTGCCTCCACTAATTATTAAAACGCGGTAGTGTTCGTTTTCAACTTTTTCCATCACAGCCATTAATTCATTCACCATTTTTAGGTTCATGGCATTGGCTAGTTTTGGACGGTTTAGCATCACGCGTAATACTGGTTTTTGGTCTTGTATTACTAATGTCTCAAAGTGCTGCGTTTCTAAATCAAGTGTTTCAAACTCTTGTTGGCTCATATCAAAATCTCTATTAGCTATTATGCCCGTCAATGTGCTTGCGCTCGGCATGAAGTTCATCCTTGTACGGCACGCTGTGAATACGTCGCTTCGCTCTCCCTGTAAGCTCTGCTATAACATCCATGTTATAGAAGGCCTACAACGATAAACTCCAAACCTCGCCGCACATTAGACTTATTACACCTGCGTTTTTTATGCGTCAAAAACATTGCATGAGTTGAAGCGATGGATGTTTTTTCTTAGCAGCGACAGAATGTCGCGGTAGAATCGCTGACACATGGATGTGCTCATCGATTCGGCGGCTGAAAAAAGCATGCATGGATTCAACATAAATATATTTTTACTTACGTTTCTTCGGCAAAATATCCATATACTTACAGATAATTCCGATCATGATTTCATCAGCACCGCCGCCGATTGAAGCTAAGCGATTGTCGCGGTAAAAACGAGAAACCACGTTATCCCACATGAAGCCCATTCCACCCCAGTACTGTAAGCAGCTGTCGGCAACTTCACGCACTAAACGGCCTGATTTCAATTTTGCCATGGATGCTAAACGCGTCATGTCTTGTTTGTTTAAGTACCCTTCACACGCTTGGTAAACCATGCAACGCAGTGCTTCTACTTCTGTTTGCAGTTCCGCCATACGGAAATGAATGACTTGGTTATTAATTAATGGCTGGCCGAAGGTTTCGCGTTCGCGGCAATAGTCGATGGTGCTATCAATGCAGATTTCCATCGATTTCAAAGACATAGCAGCAACGTACATACGCTCTTCTTGGAACTGCATCATTTGCATCATGAAGCCAGCGCCTTCGCTACCGATTAAGTTTTTCTGCGGTACGCGCACGTTGTCGAAGAAGATTTGCGCAGTATCTGATGAACGCATGCCTAGCTTGTCTAATTTTTCCGAGAAGCTAATGCCTTCTAAATCCATTGGCATTACGATCAAGGATTTATTTTTATGTGCTTTATCGTCTGAGGTATTGGCGAGTAAGCAAATAAAGTCGGCTTGAGTGGAGTTTGTGATCCACATCTTTGTACCGTTAATGATGTAATCATCGCCGTCTTTTACCGCAGTCGTTTTAATCGCCGCAACGTCAGAACCCGCACCAGGCTCACTCACGCCAATACACGCAACCATGTCACCAGCAACCGCAGGCGCTAGGAAGGTTTCTTTGATGTAGTCGCTACCAAAACGCGCTAATGCAGGTGTAGCCATGCACGTTTGTACGCCGATTGCCATTGGAACACCGCCACACACGATGCCACCAAATTCTTCAGCCGCCGCCATTTCGTATGAGAAATCTAATCCCATACCACCAGCCGATTCAGGCTTAGAAATACCTAGCAGGCCTAGATCGCCCATTTTTTTAAACAATTCTTTTGCCGGAAAAATACCGTCTTTTTCCCACTGGTCTACATGTGGGTTTATTTCACTTTCAACAAAGTTACGAACGGTTCTTTGTAATTCTTTATGCTCTTGAGTCAGGATCATTTTATTATTCCTATTCTTTTAATTTTATAATTTCGTGGTGTTGTTTTAATTCTACAACGCCGTAATTCAAAATATGGGCTTACTCAGCATGAGGTAGCTCGCTCTTCGCCACGCCGTAAGGCAATCACTCAGTACATCCATGTACTTCCCCCTTCGGGCAACCTGCGGTTGTGCAAAATGGCAATCCTGCCATTTTGTCCCTGTAGGCTCTCTACAGCTCCCTGCTGTAGAAGGGCTTCAAACGCCCCACCTCATACATCGCCTCTAATACTTTCTATTATTCAAAGCCTTCAATAATCTAAATCTGACGGCTTTAGGTTTTTTAGCAATAACGAACTCAATTTCAAATTTTATTGCTATCAGCTTTCGCGTATCGGTATTGGGTGTGTCGTTTAAGGGCTCGCGTGACCGAAGCGAAGCTTCGCAGCTCAGCGAGCGACTAGCCAAGGATGGCTAGACAGGAAGGCACTCCACGGATGGAAAATGTGATTGCTTCCTCATTTATAAAACACGACATACCCAATATCGATAGCAAGCGAAAGCGGTTAATAAACCAAAACCGTCTCATGCTTTTATCTCGTCGATTTCTAAAAATATCAAAAACGACTGACACCAAAGCTATTCCCCTGAAGAGAACGATGCTTCTCTTCATCACACATGTCTAATAGCATGATCATTAACTTGCGCGTATCGCGTGGATCGATTAAACCATCATCCCAAATGCGTGCCGTGCCAAACAAAGCCGTTGAACCCGCTTCTAATTTCGCAGCCGTCATTTGCTCAATCTGATCGAGCATTTTCTCATCAGGCTCTTGGCCCATTTTCAACTGCTTCTCTTCCGTTACAATGCGTAAAACTTTACCCGCTTGTGCGCCGCCCATAACCGCTGTTTTACTGTTTGGCCAAGCAAAAATAAAGCGAGGATCCAAACCACGACCGCACATCGCATAGTTACCAGCACCGTAAGAACCACCAATCACAATCGAAATCTTAGGCACTCGCGCATTAGCAACCGCTTGCAACATCTTAGAACCGTGCTTAATAATGCCGCTCTTTTCAGAATCAGTACCAACCATGAAGCCCGTCGTATTATGTAAGAACAAAAGCGACACTTGGTTCTGATCGCACAGCTGAATAAACTGCGCCGCTTTGTTTGCACCCTTCGCCGTGATCGGACCATTATTACCAATAATGCCCACTGCATGACCTGCTATCTTGATGAAACCGCACACGGTTTGAATATCAAAATCAGGTTTGAAATCTTGGAAGTTAGAGCCATCGGCAATGCGCGCAACCACTTCACGCACATCGTAAGGCTTCTTAGAATCACAAGGCACAACACCTAATAATTCGTCCGCACTGTATAGAGGTTCGTCATACGTTTTTTCAGCGCGTTTATCGAAGCATCCAGCCACTTGATCATTCCAAGGAAGACCTGCCATAACCTCACGAGCAATCCGCACACCATCAGCATCATCTTCGGCTAAATAGTCTGCCGTCCCTGCGTCATAGGCGTGAAGCTCTGCACCACCCAATTCTTCGTCAGTCGCAATCTCGCCTGTCGCAGCTTTTAATAATGGAGGACCCGCTAAAAACATTTTTGTTTTATTACGAACAGCAATAATAAAATCAGAAAGGCCCGGCTGATAAGCACCACCCGCAGTAGCATTACCATGCACAACAGTAATTTGCGGAATACCTGCCGCCGATAAACGCGCTTGGTTGGCAAAGGCCTGCGCGCCCGGAACAAAAACGTCCGTGGCATATTGCAAGTTAGCGCCACCAGATTCTGCCAACGTAATGATTGGCAATTTATTCGCACGGGCAATTTCTTGAATGCGTAACGTTTTATCCAAACCCGCAGGGGAAATTGTGCCGCCTTTAATTGCGCTATTGTTTACCTGAATCATGCAACGTGCGCCAGCAACATAACCGATTCCAGCAATAATACCGCCACCCGCTCCGCTGCCGTCTTTATCGTCGTGCATCTTTAAACCAGCAAGCGAGCATAATTCTAAAAAGTTAGAACCGCCGTCTAATAACAGGTTTAAACGCTCACGGGGTAACAGCTTTCCACGCTTACGAAATTTTTCTTTTGCTTGCTCGGCTTTTTCTAAAACCTTAGTTTCTACCGTACGAAATTCATCAATCGCTACCTGCATGGCAGCACTATTGTTGGCAAACTCTTCGCTATGGGTTTGAATTTCTGACGTTAAAATAGCCATTACGCTGCCCCATTTTCATTGTTGTTTTTATTATGATCTGAATTAACTGATTCAATCATCGCTTTATAATTTTCTTCGGCTTTTTTGGCCATCGCGGCAGGCACCGCAACCGGCATATCCAATAACTGCTGTGCCATCGCTTTACCTTGTGGGTCAATACGTAAACTTGCGATACCACCACCACCCAGTGCTTGTTCTAACATCAAATTGAAAGCACCCAAGCCTGGTAACGAATATAATTTCACATCACTTTTATCACTCATGATGTGCGCTAAGTATTCACGGATTTTTTCTGGCTGCACTGCATGTTGAATGTACGGTAAGTACGCAGAATCGCGGGCTAAAATACCCACATTACAATGGTCACCTTTATCACCACTGCGCGCCATGGCAAGGTTAATCAGTGAAGTGGTTGCATCACAGTCACCTAACTCTTTAACCGAATCACCTGAAACAAGTGCCGCTGAAGCACTGGTAAAATTAGCGCTAACAAAATTTTCTAACGAAACACCTTCAGCAATTTTTACCGCAGTCGATTGATCGTTCAAATTAAACGACACCGCAATTTGATCTTTAGGCCACAAGAAAGAAAACAAACGAATCATCGGACTAGGCTTTGGGCGACCGCCCACTAGCCCAGTTAAACCCGGTGCCATCGCCGTCGCTGCTTGAGCAATTTCACGGGCAAAAATACCCAAAGCTTTTTTGTCTTGATGATGCGCAGCAATTTTAACCACCACTTCTCGATTATCTAATGCACAAGAATGCGCACCGTAGGTTGTTTCACTGCCTAAGATTTCAATATCCGTCGCGGTAAAAGCTTCTAAACCCATAGAGTTAAAAATAAAACTCACACGCTCAACAATACTTTCGCCAACACGCTGACCTTTCTCTACCGCCTGACGACCACCAATCATAAACGAGGCGTTACAACGATAACCGTCCATGTAAGTCGCGCTGACTTTATAATGATCTGAAGGCGGTCGGCCTTTTGCGCCCGATATTAAAACATGACCTTCATCCAACTGTTCTAATTGAACTTGAGTGAAATCACAGGTCACATCGGGTAATAAATATTGCGAAGGATCGCCAATTTCGTACAGGATTTGCTCTCCTACCGTGCCAACAGAAATCAATCCGCCAGTCCCTTCTGGTTTACTCACGATGAAAGAGCCATCCGCCACACACTCAACAATTGGGAACCCCATATTGGCATAGCCTGCTTCTACCAACTGCCAGTCAGTAAAATTACCACCCGTGCATTGCGCACCACACTCAATAACATGGCCTGCCAATGAACCTTGGGCAAGCTGATCGTAATCAGTTTCAGACCAATCAAATTCATGCATTAACGGCCCAAGCACCACCGCGCTATCGACCACTCGGCCAGTAATCACAATATCGGCACCCGCGCTTAACGCATCGCGAACCGCGCTGGCACCTAAATAACTGTTTACGCTTAAACATTGCTCTGGAAATTCTTCCCCAGAAAACATTTCAACAATACCTGCATCAGCAAATTCTTGCTGGCGCTTAACTAAATTGTCCCCCTCGACTGCTGCCACCTTCAAATCGATGCCCGCTTTATCGATAGCAGCCTGCAACGCCGCCACACAGCCACGTACGTTCACGCCACCCGCATTACTAACGACCTTGATTCCTTGCTCAGCAATTGGCTTCAGCAAGCGCTCTAGGGTCATGACGAAGTCAGGTGCAAAACCCGCTTCTGGGTTTTTCATCCGTGCCCCAGCCATAATCGACATGGTCACTTCGGCAAGATAATCAAAAACCAAATAATCCAACTGGCCTTTGTGAACCAATTGCTGAGCTGCCATTGAGGTATCACCCCAAAATGCCGATGCACAGCCAATACGTACTTTCTTTTCAGTCATCTGCTTAGTCACTTCTTTAATTATTTAGAGACCTTTAACACACAAGTGCCATTTCAATAATTTAAGAATACCAAGCAAGCGCTTGGTTTGTAAAGTATTCACTTCAGTGATATCTATATAAAAAACCAAACATCTTTATAATAGCCAGCTAATATCATTCGGCTCTCACTAGGCTCTTTTAATTTATGCCAAAGCAAAAAAAACAACTCTCTACTGATCACCAAGCTTTAGTCGACAAAGGAGTAGTCAATGCTCCCGACAGTGCCAAAGGCCGTCTATTACAGGCAGCCGCAACGCTGTTTAAAGAGAAAGGGTATGAGCGCACAACGGTAAGAGACCTAGGCAAGGCAGTTGGCATTCAGTCTGGCAGCCTGTTTCATCATTACCCCAATAAAGAAGCCATCCTTCGAGCGGTTATGGAAGAAACCATAATTCTTAATACCGAACTAATGAAAGCCGCACTGGCGCAAACGAATAAACCAGAAGATAAAATATTGGCCCTCATTCGCTGTGAACTAGAATCTGTTTTGGGTGAAACCGGAGCCGCCATGACGGTATTGGTTTACGAGTGGCGCTCGCTTAAGGAAGAAAGTCAGCTTGAAATACTCAAGCTTCGAGATATCTATGAAAACTTATGGATCGGTACGTTAATAGAAGCAAAAGAAGCTGGATCAGTCGTTATTGACCCTGCTGTTTTACGCCGATTATTAACCGGTGCCTTGAGCTGGACCGTCAATTGGTACCGCAAAGAAGGTGATTTAACCGTCGAACAACTTGCTCAAATGGCGCTAAGTCTCGCAATTAAGCCGAATTAACATAATCACTCAATAAAATATTACAAATAAGCCATTGAATTTACTGGTTTTTTTGTTAACTTAGGCACGAATAAGCAAAGAGCCATGAATATCCTTAATTGCCTGTTGACAATATAGGCGCTACTCAGGATAATTCACGCCCTTATTTTCAAGTTAATAATTCCCAAAGGAGCCGACTATGGCAAATTCCGCTGGATCGAAAAAACGCGCACGCCAGGCTGTAGTACGTCGCTCTCGTAACGTTAGCCTTCGTTCTATGGTTCGTACTTACATCAAGAAAGTACAAGCTGCTATCGATGCAAACAACTATGACGATGCACAGGTTGCATTGACTAATGCTATGCCTTACATCGACAAGATGGTTACAAAAAGCATTTTGCATAAGAACAAAGCTGCTCGCGTTAAGAGCCGTTTGAATGCTGCAGTTCTAGCTATCAAAGCTTAATTGTAAAGCATACCTTAAGATCTAGCTCTCTCAGCGGAGGGAGCTTAGGACTTAAACAAAAAAACCAGCTTCGGCTGGTTTTTTTGTGCCCGTAATTTAATCTACAGATCTGTTTGCTCTGGTGTTACCTGCTCATCCGTAATTTTAATATTAATATAAGGCATCAAACTTCCTTTGCTTAATTCATATTGAATCGTTTTGAAACGATATTTTACGGTCAAAATATCGACTATGGGCTAACCACGCCCCCAGACTTACAAACATCAGGCCCGAAATTAATTCGATACTGACATGCTCATTAAATATCACAATGGCTGCAATACCTGAAATCACCGGCACGATCGACATCACCGCCCCCATCTCCGAAGGCCCGATTCTTTGCACGGCCTTCACATAAAAAATCATCTGCACAATCGTCGCCATAATTCCCTGATAAAAAGCCTGAAGCCCTATATCACTCCAACTAGCACTGGATAATGCCTTGGGTAAAAATACGAGATAAACGGGTAAATAAAATACACTCGTCAGCAAGGCTAAACTGACGGTGACCTGCCAAGGAGTAATTTGCCAGCGCTTAATGAGCACAGAAAATATAGCCCAGAACAATGCCGCAGCCACCAGCCAGCCATCACCTAATAGCGTGGTGGTATTAAATTTAACCCCTCCATCACTAAAGCCCCCACCAGTAAAGACTCCAAGCTCTCCCGCAAAAAGAACCGATACACCCAAGGTGATTACGCCAATGCCTAGCCATTTCTGAATGCCGTGAGTTTCTTTATTAATTAAAAATGATAAAACGATAATAAATAACGGCATCATACCCGGCAGCAAGATAGCCGCATGAGAAGCCGACGCTAACTGAAAACCACTAAAGGCGCATAGGGTATAGGCCAAGCCACCAATTAAGCTACAGATGATTAAGCGAGGTGTGAACAAGGGAAATCGGTACTTGAACAGCCAAAGAGGAAATAAAATACTCGCACAAGTAATATAACGAATGGCAATCACATCATACGGTAGTAATTCACTGATCCCTCCCATACGAGAGACCAAAATAAACCCAGCCCAAATTAACGCGGCAGCAAATGCAAAAACATAGCCTTGCTGTTGATTGCTCAAACCCTGTTCATTCACGCAGTATCCTTAACGATATTTTAAAATAAGCCTATTTAAGACAACACCATAGACCTATTTTAAACGCATTAAAAATGAATATTTATGAAGTAGAGATTCAGTTTAATTGAACGACTACTTAGCAGGACCAACCGTATAGTGTGCGATACGATTACCCAGTAGCAAAGCAAAAATAAAGAGTAATATATCTTCCTGTCCCGTCATAATATTGAGCAATGCAGGGCCAGGGCATAAACCCACCATCCCCCAACCAATACCAAACAAAGCAGCCCCACCTAAAAGCCGAGCATCTAGTTGAGTTAGGCTTGGGCGATGGAAGATCGAGTGAAACAAAGGCTGCTTCATTTTATTTGAGAGCCCATAAGCAATCGAAAAAATAACGATTGCAGAAGCCATTACCGCCATCAAAGCCGGTTGCCAATTGCCAAATAGATCCAAGAAGCCGCGAACCTTCTCCGGGTTAGTCATACCCGAAACCAACAGCCCCAATCCAAATATGACACCAGCTAAGAGCGGCGTTATCATCTTCATTAATTTATTCATCACACTACACCCCCGCCATCATGGTATTCATAACCAGCACCGTAAGAATACCAAAAATCATAAACGTACCGGTTGCTACTATAGAGCGGACTGAGAAACGGCCAATACCACACACCCCATGACCCGACGTACAACCGTTACCAATATAGGTTCCCATACCGACTAGAACACCTGCCACAACGAGTAGTATTTTATTATCCGTCATCTGCACAACTGGTGCACCAGCAAAATACACATATAAAGGATAAGCCGCTAATAAGCCTATGAAAAAATAGAGACTCCAAGATCGATGACCTTGGCGCAATAAAAACAGGTTCGCCACAACGCCCGATATACCACCGATGCGCCCAACCCCTAACCACAAAATCGCAGCCGCAATACCAATTAAGGCGCCACCTGCCAGTTCGTTCCACATTTCAATATTCCTAAATTCCAATATACCGATGCATAGTAACACGCCGGCGAGCTACCCTCTGTGTTTCACGGCTTTAAATCCTATTTTGATAGACTATATAGGCCCGACTCTTGTAAAATTATAAAAAACTCAATATGACGTAAGGATACTCACAAGTGTTAGCAATAAGGATATTACGCAAGCTAGGTCTTTTTTCCTGCCTCAGCTTAGCGACTCTACTTTTACCCCAACATAGCTTCGCCGCATTACTCGATGTTCAACAAAAAAATGGCATTGTTTATTTTCTATTTGCCGCACCTAACAAGATTGCTCGCTATGACCTCTCCAGCAATAAGTTCATCAACAAAATTAGCCTAGATAATGTACCCAGTGCTTTTCATGTGCATAAGTCAGTAATTTACATTTCCTACGGAACTAAATTATTCAAACATAAGCTAGATGGATTTTCCGCGACCGAGATCTACCAAGCAGATAGCACAATATTAGATATCGTCGCAATGGGGACGAGTATTTATTTACTCAAAGAGAATAATCGCGCAGAAATAATCAGCGCAAGTAACTTCCTTAGTACAGACAACCGCTACCAGTATCATTATTCTAAACATACCGCCAATATTGCTTCACCATTAAATAAAGCCATTTATACGCTCCCTACTTCAAATCGTCCTTACAAAACACTCATCAGCGATGACGGAAAGTTTGGTAGTCAAACCAGCTCATCGTTTAATAGATCAGATAACCCATCAGCTAAAATTTACCTACATCCTGATGAAAGTAAATTCTATACCAATACAGGTTTAATCTATTCCACTGCAAACCTTTCTTTTAAAGGCAGCGTAAGCGGCAGTGTGACTGACATAAGTTTTTTAGATAAATCCCCCGTTATCATTAGGGGTAAAAAGCTGTATTTACTTACCGAACAAGATACAGATCACACAGAAATCACGCTAGACCATACCCCAAGCCATGTTGCTGCAAAAGGCCAAATCATCACCACCTTTGTGACAACCGATAGCATAGTCACTGCCCATCAAACGAATATCGATCAACTTAGTAAACCCTTAGCAAGCACTACAGAAGACCCCAATTCCGCAAGCTACCAAGCGGAACTCATCACCACCGATAATAACAACATCGTCTATCTAGTCGATAAAGCAAACCCAACAATACACCGTCGAAAAGTGGCAGAAAGTGAATATGCAAGCAGCTGGGGTCTAGTGAATAGCCCCAGCCATATCAGCTACTCTGAGTCTCATCAAAGACTCTACCTTGGTTATCCTTCAGGAAAAATAACCTATTTTGATACCAGCCTAGCAATAGGGGCCGTCGAAACTCACCTAATCAGCTTAACCTCAGAAATCATTGGCTTAACCGTTGCTGGAGATTATTTATATGTGAATGATTACAAGGGTTATAACGATACGACAAGCTATAGCATCAACAAGCTCGGCCAGATTTTAGATACTAGCAGCTCAAGCGTGTCGCAAAACTATGTATGGAATTCTTTAAATGACACAATATATCGCCTAGAACCAGGCTACCTAAAATGGAGAGCTTTGTCCTCCAGCACAGGGGAGATTGATGACAATAATTACAGGAAATCATTAAGCAGTAATACCACTGATGCCACCCCCCCTCTCTTAATTAGCCCGAATGGCCAAGTGCTACTAGTCGGCTCAGGAAAAATTATAGGCGCTGAAAATAAAACCCTGCTCAATACACTTGATAATGAAATCGAAGATGCCAGCTGGATTAATGACAAGCTAATAACCGTTAAAGAAGGAGGGCAGACTTTGCAAATCTGGCAAGAGGATTATTTGCTAGAAACAGAGCACCCGCTCTCCAAAACACTAAAAACTCGAGTATTCAACTTACAAGATAAACTTTTAATAGTTAAGCAGTCGGCAACGCGACCCGAGATTATTTACTCTGACCTAGCACTACTTTCAGAAGTTGATAGTGATAACGATACCATTAGTGATTTAATCGACAACTGTGTATTGATTAGCAATCCAGATCAGTCCGATTTAGATACCGATGGCAGCGGGGATTTATGTGACAACGATAGCGATGGCGATTTAATACCCAACCAGATAGAAATTACCGCAGGGTTAAATGCATTCAATAAGGATGATGCATTATTAGACTTAGACGGTGACGGCTTTAATAATTTAGTTGAATACTTCTACTCTACCGACATAAATAATAGCGAATCAAAGGCCGCTGCCATTCAAGAAATGAACGAGACTTTTGATGACGCAATACCTCTAGGGTTTTATAGTTCTAACCCTTACAACCCCCTAAGCATATTTAAGGTAAGCAACTCCTCATACCTTGCTCTCTCAAAACCTAACAGCGACATTCAATCGCAGAGCCTATTTTATACCGCAGACTTTGAACAAGGGGCTCTGAGCATTAAGTATGGTGCTTTATTTAATAATTCCAGTTACAGCGTTACAGTCATCGTTGATGGCAAAACAATAAAGTCTTCGAGCTCTTATTATTATAATAATAACGACCCTATGCTGATTAGCCTTGAAAAAGGGGTCCATACCATCAAATTTAAAGCGACCTTTAATAACAACTCAGGCGCTCAAACAACATCACTTTTTTTCATTGATGAAATTCATTATGGCCCAGATAGTGATGGCGATACGATCATAGATGACCAAGACAACTGTCCTACAATTTCAAACAGCTATCAGCATGATTCTGATAATGATGGTTTAGGCAATGAATGCGATAACGATCCTTTTGATAGTGATAAAGATGAAGATGGTTATGGCGACTACCTTGATAACTGCCCAGATACATACAACCCTGATCAATTAAATATCGATAATGATAATTATGGTGACGCCTGCGATGATAGCGATGATAGCCCTAGCGATGTCGACCAAGATGGCATTCCTGATTCATACGATAACTGCATCAATACAGCAAACCCTGATCAAGAAGATTTTGATTATGATCGTATCGGTGACACCTGTGATATAGATATCGATAACGATGGCATATTGAATACTCTTGAAGATCAGTTTGATTTTATGAGTTCGTATAATTCTAATGATGCCTATCTCGATTTTGATAATGACGGGGCTTCAAATCAATACGAGATAAATAATAACTCCTCTCCAGCGCAAGAAAACACATTCGCAGAGATTGATTTATTAGACTACTACCCTGTTGGCGATCTAGACTACTTCTATATTTCTGACTATCAATTCATCCGTAGTTCTATGAAAAAAACCGATACCCCTGGTCGCTTTATTATTAGCAGCAGCAATGGTATTGAACTAACCATTGAGCGCCGAAGCAGCGGAATATACTTAGAGTCTTTTACTTCAACCTCTATCTACTCAGACGCAGCATATACTTTTGAGAACCATCTGATTCTTCCTAACAGCCTAAAGCCTGGACACACACTCACACTCAATTCAACACAGACGATCGCGGGTTCTAGTGATAGCGTTGAATATGAAAGATCATTTTATTTAAAAGACGTTGGAGAAAGAGTTTGGAGAGGAAAAGTTTATCCCTCCATTACCGTTATTGAGGATGGCGCAGAAAAAGTCTATTTAAAAGGCATCGGACAACTAACGTTAAACTATATGGAACTCGATAGCGTCAACTTCGATTTCATAGAAGGACCTAATGTCGTAGCCCCGAAAAAAAGTAGTGGCGGCGGTTCGCTAGCGCCTTTTGTTTTCTTTCTACTTTCAATCATGGCATACGCCACAAGAACAAGAAGAAAATAACCTTATTAATGCAGGCTTATAAGTAAAACATGGCCTGCATCAATCTTTGCAAACCCTTACTTGCCTAGCCTGCATTAATATGGATTAATGCAGGCTTATATTACTCATCACTCAGGTCTACACTGTGAAAATAAAGCACCTTTTGGCGCTATTAATTATTATCACGAATACGCTCGTCAACAGCGTATGGGCTTCAGTGCATCTTATTGCTAACGAACACAGCACCTTAGAAACCCCGCACCTGCACATTGTGACCGACCTAAAAACCTTATTTGATTTTGGCAGTGAGTTGGATGAATCCACGGCTGAAATAGAAGAAACTCATTTTCATGTATTAAGTGATCTTACAACGCAATACTCCATAAGCGATACCATCAAAGCCCGCTTAAATATTCGCAGTTCCATTCCGCACTACCGCACACTTACTTATAGCCCCCCTATTCCGCCGCCTACCGCACACTCATAAATACTCATTATTAATTTTATCTAATAACTTTTTTTTCATAGCCCAAGCTATGAGGGATATTTATGAATAGACATTCAGCCCGTGCCTCTTTAGGCATGCTGGTATTGCTATGCAGTGCGTCGGTATTTAGTCTACCCATGCCTAGCCAATCAGTGCCTAGCCAACCGACAAACAATTTGTCGCTAAAACAAGCCTTGCAGCTTACCTTGCAATACAACCCACAACTTAAAACGTACCCCTATTATGTGCGCCAGCTAGAAGGTGAATACAAGCAAGCGGATATCAGCCCAGCGCCTCGAGCCGAACTAGAACTCAGCTCAGATGAAGCTACCCTCACTTTAAGCCAAAGCTTTGAACTGGGTGAAAAACGCAAAGCCAGAGTGGGTTTTACCCATGCCAAACAGCAGCAACTTCAAACAGAATTTGAAATTGCTAAACTTGATATATTGGCAGAAACCAGCCGTCGTTATTATCAACTGCTTGCTTTAGTTCAACAGAAAAACCTACTCACTATTCGAATAGGACAAGAAAACCGCGCCCTAAAAATCATTAAGCAAAGAGCAGAAGCGGGCGCAGTAGCCGAGGCTGATGTCGCCACAATGGCGCTGGGTTTAGCACGCTCTAATAATACGTTAGAGCAGCTCGAATTTAGCATTCAGCTCCAGAAAACAACATTGAGTACTATGTGGCTCGAACAGGAGAAAAAGGAATTTAAAAACTTAAAGGGAAACCTATCAATTCTTCCACAACTTCCTAGTGACGAAGTATTAACTCAAATTATTGAAGAAGGTATTAACCAGCTACCCGATTTCCGTTATCAAGTTGCACTCTCTCGATTAGAAGATAGCCGCGTCTCATTAACGCAATCTAATGGCAGCGCTAATATCAACCTTGGTTTAGGTTTACGTCATAACGATACCCGCGATGATCAAAGCTTAGTATTAACTGCATCAATGCCGTTAAATTTCAGCAACCCAAACCGCGGCCGCATTGCCAGTACTCAAGCTCTGCAAGCATTAAGTTATGAGCAAGTTGAGTTAACGCGCCAGCAGCTCTCAATTGAACTGACCCGCATTCGAACTCAGTTAAGAAAAGAACTGCAACAAGCAAAGCGTATTAATGACGAGTTATTACCTCTTGCCAGTGAATTGCTCAGCGCCACCCAAAAAGCCTATCGCCAAGGGCAGTACAGTGTATTGCAATGGATCGATGCGCAAAATCAAGTATTCAATTTAGAGCAGGACTTAATCAATAGCCAAGTCCGTATTTTTAACCAAGTATTAGAACTGGAACGTATTTTAGGCCAGTCAATCATTAGCGCTAAATAAGGTTTTACAATGAATTTTTTAACCAAAATAATGCCACACTTTATCATCATACTGACAATCGCAGGCATCACGAGTAACGTATTAGCCAGTGGCGACGATCAGCACAGCCATGACGAGCACGAAGAAGAACATTCTGATCGCACAGAAATTTCATCTTACTACATGCAAACCTCAGGCATAAAAACGGCCGTCGCCAGTGCGCAAAATCTAGTTCAATACGATACGCTATTTGGTGTGATTACTCCGGTGCAAGATAAAGTCTTTAGTCTGCACGCAACCTTCCCCAGCATGGTCGAAAAAATCTATGTTCAAATTGGCGATACCGTAAAAAAAGGGCAAATACTTGCGCGCTTAACCAACATCCAGACCCTGCAAAGCTACACTCTTAAAAGTCCCTCAAACGGCGAAGTGACCTCACGCTCTGTGAATACAGGCAATCGTATTGATGCAGAAGAAATGCTACAGATTAGCGATTTATCAAAAGTTTGGGTAAACCTATCGGCTTTCCCTGAAAATGTAGAGCGCTTACAAAAAGGCCAGCGCACAAAAATCTACGATTTACACGATCATGAAAGTGCTCTGGGTAATATCAGTTATATTGCCCCGCAAATGAGTGGTGGCCATATCGCACGCGCAAGAGCCGTTATTGATAATAGCGAAGGACACTGGCGCCCGGGGATGCACGTAAAAGCCGATGTGGAAATTTCAACACTGACCGTTCCGATTGCAGTCAACGTGGATGCGATTCAAACGATGGAAAACAAAAGCGTTGTTTTTAAACATAACGACAATACCTTCACTGCTACTCATGTGAAAATCGGTGAAAGCGATGGCCAGTGGACCGAAATCATTTCGGGTTTAAAAGCCGGTGAAGAATACGTCAGCGAAAATAGTTTTTTAATCAAAGCCGACATTTCAAAAAGTGGGGCGAGCCATGACCATTAATCACCTAATCGCCTTCGCAATCGAAAAACGATGGTTCGTCATGGCGATGACATTATTATTGGCCGTTTTGGGGATTTATAAAACGACTCAGCTACCGATTGATGCGGTTCCCGACATTACCAACGTGCAAGTGCAAATTAACAGCTCTGCACCGGGTTACTCGCCCCTAGAAGCGGAACAGCGCATTAGCTATAGCATTGAAAATGCCATGGCCGGAATTCCTAAACTCGATCATACCCGTTCTCTTTCACGCTATGGACTGTCACAAGTGACGGTAATTTTTGAAGAAGGCACCGATATTTATTGGGCACGCCAGCAAATCAGTGAACGCTTACAAGGTATTCAAGGTGAGTTACCCGCAGGCATTGAACCCAGCCTTGGCCCTGTTGCCAGTGGTTTAGGTGAGATTTTTACCTATGCAATTCAAGCCGACGAAAACGCACTGACCGATGCCGGAAAACCGTACAGTTCAGAAGATTTAAGAACCATTCAAGATTGGATTATTCGTCCGCAGTTAGTCAAAGTACCCGGCATTACAGAAATTAATAGCATGGGAGGCTACAGCCGTGAGTTTCAAGTTGCACCGATTCCTGGAAAATTATTTGCCTACAAGGTCACGATTAATGATCTAGTCGAAACACTTAAAAATAATAACCAGAATTCAGGCGCGGGCTACATTGAACGTAACGGCGAGCAATGGCTAATTCGTTCTCCAGGGCAGCTCAGCAACCTTGACGAAATTGCCCAACTGGTCGTCACTCGTCGCGACGATGCGCCCGTGCGTATCAAAGATTTAGCCGAGGTAAAATACGGCAAAGAACTACGCACAGGCTCAGCAACACTGGCGGGTGAAGAAACCGTATTGGGCACGGCTTTTATGTTATTGGGTGAAAATAGCCGTACTGTTTCAAAAGCCGTGGCAAAAAAACTGACCGAGATTAATGACTTTTTACCCCCCGGTATCCAAGCCATTCCTCTTTATGATCGAACGACCCTCGTCGATAAAACCATCGAAACCGTGCGCACCAATTTATTTGAAGGCGCGGTACTGGTGATCGCAGTCTTGTTTGTATTGCTGGGCAATATTCGCGCCGCGTTTATCGTAGCGCTCGTGATTCCCTTAAGCATGCTATTTGCTATTACAGGCATGGCGATGAATCGGGTGTCCGGCAACTTAATGAGCTTAGGCGCTATCGACTTCGGCATCATTGTTGATGGTGCAGTGATCGTAGTGGAAAATGCTCTGCGTCGTTTGGGACTCGCTCAGAAAAAGTACGGTCGCTTATTAACACTACAAGAACGCTTGTTAGAAGTGACTGAAAGCACAAAAGAAGTCTTCCGCCCTGCGGTTTTTGGCATGCTGATTATCATGTTGGTGTACTTACCCATTTTTGCCTTAACCGGTATTGAAGGAAAAATGTTTCACCCAATGGCCTTTACCGTAGTCGCTGCATTATTGGGCGCACTCTTATTTTCGATCACCTTCGTTCCCGCTGCGGTTGCCATCATTGTTAAAGGGAAAGTGAACGAAGAAGAAAACAAGGTCATGGCGAAAGCTCGTCAGATGTATCAACCGCTATTAAAACTCGCGTTAAATAATAGCCCTTTTGTTTTTATGACTGCGCTCATTTTTGTTTCAGCAACGGCTTATCAATCAACTCGATTAGGCAGTGAGTTTTTACCGCAACTGGATGAACACGACATCGCCTTACACGCCATGCGCATTCCAGGCACTGGCATAGAACAAGCAACAGAAATGCAATTATTATTAGAAAAACGCATTATGGAATTTCCTGAAGTGCAGCATGTTTTTTCTAAAATAGGTACGGCAGAAATTGCTACCGATCCTATGCCACCCAATGTGGCGGATACCATTTTGATTTTAAGACCGATTAGTGACTGGCCTAACCCAGAAAAGTCCAAACAACAATTGGTTGATGAAATTCGCCATGCTATCGAAGAGATTCCTGGTAACAACTACGAACTCACTCAACCAATTGAAATGCGTTTTAACGAACTCATCTCTGGCGTCAGAGCCGATGTTGCATTACGTATTTACGGCGATGACTTAGAGGCGCTTGCACAAGCCGGTGCGCAAGCTTCACAATTACTATCACAAATTTCTGGTGGACAAGATGTGCGTATGGAGCAAGCCAAAGGTTTACCTATGATTTCGGTTATTCCTCAACGCGATCATCTAGCGCTATTGGGGTTATCCATTGTGGATGTTCAAGATACCTTGCGCGCCGCAGTGAGTGGTATTGAAACGGGGTTAATTTATGAAGGTGATCGTCGCTTTAAATTATTAGTGCGAATGAATGAAAGTCTTAGTAAAGACCCACAAGCCTTAGCGCAGATTCCTGTTTTTATTCCTAACCCGAGCCCCTTCTTAGAACTGGAAGCAGACGAACAATCTGAGCTAGTGTTTGTGCCACTCGGTGAGATTGCAGACATTGTAGAAATCCAAGGCCCTAATCAAATTAACCGACGCAGCGGTAAACGTAACATCGTTGTCAGTGCAAACGTTGAAGGTCGTGACCTAGGATCTTTTATTGCAGAAACTCAAGAGCTCATGCGCAATGAATTAACGTTACCCGCAGGCTACTGGTTAGAATACGGAGGAACGTTTGAGCAATTAGAATCCGCCAGTCAGCGTTTAACTATTGTGATTCCCATTACGCTTCTACTCATTTTAGGCTTGCTCTACAGTGCTTTTGGTTCTTTACGCGATACTTTAATTATTTTTACCGGTGTACCGCTTGCGCTAACAGGGGGCATCATCGCACTCACCTTAAGAGATATGCCTCTGTCTATTTCTGCGGGCATTGGTTTTATTGCATTATCCGGTGTTGCGGTGTTAAACGGTGTGGTGATGCTATCGTTCATTAAAGAATTGCGTGAGAGCGGCCTAGAGCTCGCTCAAGCGGTATGGCAAGGTGCTAGCCAACGTCTACGCCCTGTTTTAATGACGGCCCTCGTCGCAAGCTTAGGCTTTGTTCCCATGGCATTTAATACGGGCACTGGCGCTGAAGTTCAAAGACCGTTAGCAACGGTCGTAATTGGCGGCATTATTTCTTCGACGCTTTTAACCTTGGTTGTTTTACCGGCACTCTATCATTGGGCTCACTCTTGTTTTAAGAAAAAGAATACTTAAGCGAGAATAAAGAGACAAAAAAAAGCCCAATCTTCTGATTGGGCTTTTTTGTTTCTACCTGAGTAATCAGATGTGTTATTTACTCAATAATCACTGGCTCAAATGATTTAACTAAGTCATCAACGGCTTTCATCTGCGCCAAGTAAGGCTCAAGCTTATCCAGTGGCAATGCGCATGGGCCATCACATTTAGCTTCGTCAGGATTCGGGTGAGCTTCTAAGAACAAACCTGCAATACCCAATGCCATACCAGAACGTGCAAGCTGGAAAGCTTGTGCACGGCGACCGCCAGCAGAATCGGTACGACCACCAGGACGCTGCAAGGCGTGAGTCGCATCAAAGATCACCGGCGCTTGTACTTTCATGTCGTCCATTCCCAGCATATCAACAACAAGGTTGTTATAACCAAAGCTTGAACCACGCTCACATAACATGAGTTTGTCGTTACCCGCATCTTGAAACTTGGTCAGGATATGACGCATTTCGTGCGGTGCTAAAAACTGTGGCTTTTTGATGTTAATCGCTGCGCCTGTTTCTGCCATAGCCACAACAAGGTCAGTTTGACGCGCTAAGAACGCAGGCAACTGAATAATATCAACGACTTCAGCAACCGGGGCTGCTTGATACGGTTCGTGCACGTCGGTAATAATTGGAACACCGAACGTTTCTTTAATTTCTTGAAAGATTTTCAAACCTTCTTCCATACCAGGACCACGGTAGGAATTAATCGAAGAGCGGTTTGCTTTGTCGAAAGACGCCTTAAATACATAAGGAATGCCTAGTTTTTCAGTCACTCTTACGTATTCTTCGCAAGTGCGCATAGCAAGATCGCGGCTTTCTAAAACGTTAATGCCACCGAATAATGTAAACGGTGCATCGTTATCGATAGTAAGGTTTTGTACTTGAACTGACTTAATCATTCGGTCATTCCTTTTATTCAAAAAGTTTGAAGCTATAAATTTTATTAACACCAACGTACTGAGATATTGGATTATCGTCTAGCTGCAGATTGGTTATTTGTTAAACCGTGAGGCTTTGCTCACCCTAGAAGTTGAATTTTAGTCGGCACGCTGTGAATACGCCGCTTCGCTCTCCCTGTAAGCTCAACGATTGCATCCCTGCAATCGGATGGCCTTAAAAATTAACTTCTAGCGCTCACCGCTCACTAAACTCGAAACCTAAACACTGTAGCTCTTTTAAAAACAACAGAGCATTCAGTTTATATTGCAAAAGCATTTCGCGTATCGGTATTGAGTGTGTCGTTAAAGGCCATCTAAAAGAGGGATCTTTTAGTTGAGCTTACATGGAGCGTTAGCGCCGTGAATACCTGCAACGGCTGGTACTTGCAGCGTGCCGCATAAGGACATACTCAATAGCGATAGCAAGCGAAATGCGGTACTTATACCAACAGAGTTTATTGTGCTTTAAAAAAATGCTTACAGCACCACCAAGTTATCAATATGTATCAATTCTTCTTCGCCAACATAGCCTAACAATTCTTGCTGTTCAGCGCTGGTCTTACCACACAGTTTTTGCGCTTCGCTATGATCGAAATTTATCAGACCTTTAGCAATTATGCTGCCTTTACTGTTCAAACATGCAACGACTTCTCCGCGACGAAAAATACCTTTTACAGCTTTTACGCCAACGGGTAATAAACTATTTCCACCTTTTCTCAAGGCCTTCACCGCACCATCATCTAATACTAACTCGCCAGAATGCTGTAAATGTCCGGCAATCCACTGCTTGCGAGCTACCTCAGGGGCCGTATCGGCAACCAACAAGGTACCGATTTTTTCTTTAGCACGCAGACGGGTTAACACATTTTCAATGCGCCCACCCACAATCACAGTATCAGCACCTGATCGAGCAGCCACACCTGCGGCTTTCACCTTAGTGATCATACCACCACGACCTAGCGCACCACCATCACCCGCCATCGCAGCAAAAGACTCATCAGAGGCACGGCCTTCTGTGATCAATTCAGCATCATCATTATGTCGAGGATCTTTGGTAAACAAACCATCTTGATCCGTTAATATGACCAAGGTATCCGCTTCAACTAAATTAGCAACTAAAGCCCCAAGCGTATCATTATCGCCAAAACGGATTTCGTCGGTAATCACCGTATCGTTTTCATTCACGATCGGTACAACACCCATTTCGATTAATGTGCGTAACGTTGAGCGCGCATTAAGATAGCGTTGGCGATTGGATAAATCTGCATGAGTTAATAAGATTTGAGCGGTATGTTTATCGTGCTGTTTAAAAGCGGTTTCATAAGCTTGAACCAAGCCCATTTGCCCAACGGCAGCAGCGGCTTGTAAATGGTGAACTTCACTAGGGCGTGACGTCCAACCTAAACGCGACATACCTTCAGCAACCGAGCCTGAAGAAACCAGCACCACTTCGATGCCTTGCGACATTAAGTCGGCAATTTGATCAACCCACGCTTGAATGCCTGGGCGATTAAGACCTTTTCCATCATTCGTAAGCAGAGCACTACCAATTTTAATAACCCAGCGTTGACCACTTACAAGGCGGTCTCTGGCGGTATTTAAATCAACAACTGGTTTCATTGCTCTGATACTCATTGATGTTCTATCGGCTTATGTTCTATCGGCTTATGTTCAATATTTTCTACCCTCTACCACATAGATAGAAGGTAGAAAAAGATTTTACTCCTGAACCCACTCAACTTCTACATCGTAGTCGTCTTCATCGTCATCCAAGCCAGCCTTACGGGCAGCGGCGCGTTGACGGCGGAATTCAGCCAATTCTTCCATACGGTCGCGAGACTCTTGCTCAACCGTTTCACGCTCTTCAATAATCTGAGCAGCAAAATCTGGATCTTCCGCAGCGCGCTCACGACGCTCTTCGATATAATCCATAATGTCATTGGTAAGCGGCTTAGTACCTTCTCCAGTCAATGCTGAGATTTGGTAAACAGGGCCTTTCCAGCCTGTTTTTTCTAATAACGCCTGACAAAGCTCTTCGTGCTCTTCTTCTGAAACAAGATCTAACTTGTTCAATACCAACCAGCGATCACGCTCGGCCAATGCTGGCGAGAAACGTTCAAGCTCACGACTGATCGATAGCATGTTATCCGCAGGATCACTTTCATCAAACGGTGCCATATCAACGATGTGCAACATCAACTGAGTACGAACCAAGTGCTTCAAGAAGCGAATACCTAAACCGGCTCCTTCAGAAGCGCCTTCGATCAAACCAGGAATATCGGCGATCACAAAGCTCTTATGCTGTCTTACCGATACCACACCCAAGTTAGGAACCAAGGTCGTAAACGGATAATCAGCTACTTTCGGCTTAGCGGCCGAAACGCTGCGAATGAAAGTAGACTTACCAGCATTGGGAAGACCCAATAAGCCAACGTCCGCTAGAACTTTCATTTCAAATTTAATATTACGTGACTCACCAGGCTGACCTGGCTTTGTCTGGCGTGGGGCACGGTTTACTGACGATTTAAAACGGGTATTACCCAAACCGTGGAAACCACCACGAGCAATCATCAAGACTTGCTTGTCTTTAGCAAGATCGCCCAATACTTCTAGCGTATCTTCATCAATGATCGTTGTGCCAACAGGTACTCTAAGGGTAATGTCTTCGCCCTTGTGCCCAGTCATATCTCGACTTTGGCCATTTTTACCATTTTCAGCACGGTAGCGTCGGGTATAGCGATAATCAATCAGCGTATTAACCGCATCATCAGCAACAACGAACACAGAGCCGCCGTCACCACCATCACCACCGTTTGGACCACCTTTAGCAACGAATTTTTCACGGTGGAAGCTCATGCAACCATTACCACCTTTACCAGCGTCTACGCTGATGCTGGCTTCATCTACAAATTTCATGGCAACCTCTCGTATTCATTCCCATTATAAAAGTCGAGCCCTTAGCGCTTTACCGATAAAGCACAAAAATAACATCGGTAGGCTAACTTGCTCAACAATTCGCACCTTCATTTTAGGTACTAAATTCTATATAACATTTTTCTAAAACAAAAACGCCCCAGCATGGCCAGGGCGTCTTCGATAACACACTTAACGGTAAAACTTAGCTAGCAGCGATGATGCTAATAGTCTTACGGTTATTTGGGCCTTTAACTTCAAACTTAACTTCGCCCGCTTCAGTAGCGAACAAAGTGTGATCACGACCACAACGAACGTTAGTTCCAGGGTGGAACTTAGTGCCGCGTTGACGAACCAAGATGTTTCCAGCTTTTGCCTGTTGGCCACCGAACAGTTTGACGCCTAAGCGTTTTGATTCACTGTCGCGACCGTTATTAGTACTACCACCAGCTTTTTTGTGAGCCATGCTCTAGCCTCCAATTTGGTTCC
>CAJXUK010000006.1 GCA_913061435.1 uncultured Thalassolituus sp.
TTTGTGTGCATTCTAACACCTCTTATTACGTGTCCAAATTCACTGTACCACTACAATTACGAAGCCCTTTCATGCAGCAACTTCAGCAAAATATGCGTATGCGTGGTTATAGTTTGCGCACAGAGAAAACATACCTTTATTGGATTAGAGACTATATCCGTTTCCATAATCGCCAGCACCCGATGAATCTAGCGTCAGACCATGTTGTGCAATTATGGATGGCGTGATGGTGATTATTATTTGTGCATTCATTTAGTAATCCTGTGCCAAATGTCTCTATACCGGGGTTTAACCCTATGAATCTCAAGCATTTCTATTTTTAATCTAGGAATTATGAACGCTGTCAGTATACTAAAGCGTAAAAACTGTACCCACGTGATCTATGCTCGCGTTACTCACAATCAGGGGATTAAGGTATTAATGGCGAATAAAGAATATAACGCGCAGTCGATCGAGGTCTTAAGTGGCCTTGACCCTGTGCGCAAACGCCCTGGGATGTACACCGATACAACCCGTCCTAACCATTTAGCGCAAGAAGTTATCGATAACTCGGTGGATGAGGCCTTAGCCGGTCATGCCAGTGAAATCACGGTAACCGTGCATGACGATGGCTCATTAACTACCGTCGATAATGGCCGTGGTATGCCAACCGACATTCACCCAGAACATGGGGTATCGGGGGTTGAACTGATTTTAACCAAGCTGCACGCCGGTGGTAAGTTCTCCAACGACAATTATCAGTTCTCGGGTGGTTTGCACGGTGTGGGTATCTCGGTCGTAAACGCGCTATCGACTTTGCTGGAAGTTAAAATCTGGCGTGGTGGCGAAGTCATGCGCATCGGTTTCCAAGACGGTGAAAAAGCACTGGAATTAGAAACCATTGATACCTGTGGTAAAAAACGTACCGGAACCAGTGTTCGCTTTAAGCCCGATCCTAAATATTTTGATACGCCTAAGTTTTCGATTCCGCGCCTTAAGCATAACTTACGCGCGAAAGCAGTGCTGTGCCCGGGTTTAAAAATCACCTTTAAAGCGCCAAACCCAGAAGATAATGCCGAGTGGTATTACGAAGACGGTTTGACCGACTATTTAAAGATTCATGGTGCGGGTTTAGATGTTTTACCAAAAGAGCCGTTTACGGGCTCTATGCAGGGTAAAACCGAAGCGGCTGATTGGGCGGTATTCTGGTTGCCAGAAGGCGGCGAGTGCATTCAAGAAAGTTACGTCAACTTGATTCCAACCGCGCAAGGGGGCACCCACGTTAACGGTTTCCGTTCGGGCTTGTTGGATGCGATTCGTGAATTCTGTGAATTCCGTAATTTATTACCGCGCGGAGTGAAGTTAACGCCGGATGATATTTGGGATCGTTGTTCGTATGTGCTGTCTGCGAAATTAGCCGACCCACAATTTTCTGGTCAAACCAAAGAACGTTTGTCTTCTCGTGAAGCGTCGGCGTTTGTATCGGGCGTTACTAAAGATGCGTTTGGCTTGTGGTTAAACGAACATACCAACGATGCCGAACTGCTTGCGGAAATGGCCATTGCCAGTGCACAAAACCGTTTACGCAAAGCGAAAAAAGTATCGCGTAAAAAGATTACTCAAGGCCCCGCATTACCCGGCAAATTGGCCGATTGCACCAGCCAAGATTCTGCTCGCACTGAATTGTTTTTAGTGGAAGGGGATTCTGCTGGCGGCTCGGCCAAGCAGGCACGTGATCGTGTTTACCAAGCGATCATGCCGTTGCGCGGTAAGATCCTAAACACGTGGGAGGTCGACTCTGGCCAAATTTTAAGTTCTGAAGAAATTCATAACATTGCGGTGGCGTTGGATATTGACCCGGCAGCAGAGAACTTAGATAACCTACGCTACGGTAAAATTTGTATCCTTGCCGATGCCGACTCGGATGGTTTGCACATTGCGACATTATTGTGTGCTTTGTTTGTGCGTCACTTCCGTTTATTGGTAGAGCAAGGGCATGTGTATGTAGCGATGCCGCCTTTGTACCGAATCGATATTGGTAAAGAAGTTTATTACGCCTTAGACGAAGCAGAAAAGAACGGCATTTTAGAGCGCCTGCAAGCCGAGAAAAAACGCGGCACGCCAAACGTGCAGCGATTTAAAGGTTTGGGTGAAATGAACCCGTTGCAGTTACGTGAAACCACTATGGACCCGAATACACGCCGCCTTGTGCAACTTTCATTAAATGATGGCGATGGCACGATGGAAATGATGGATATGTTGTTATCGAAAAAGCGCGCCGGTGATCGTAAAAACTGGTTAGAAGATAGCGGCAACAAAGCTGAAATTAATTAAGGACTGAGCTCAAATTAGGCAACAGATATGACAGATATTATTGATGAGTCTGGCAGTTCAAGCAGCTACCTAGACGATGGCATAGAACGCCAAACGTTAAGAGATTATACCGAGAGCGCGTACTTAAATTACTCCATGTATGTAATTCTCGACCGTGCATTGCCACACATTGGTGATGGCTTAAAACCGGTTCAGCGTCGTATTACTTACGCCATGAGCGAGCTGGGTTTAAAATCGACCGCAAAACATAAAAAATCCGCCCGTACCGTCGGTGACGTATTAGGTAAGTATCACCCACATGGTGACAGTGCCTGTTATGAAGCCATGGTATTAATGGCGCAGCCATTCTCGTATCGCTATCCGCTGGTGGACGGCCAAGGAAACTGGGGTGCGCCGGATGACCCTAAATCGTTCGCGGCGATGCGTTATACCGAAGCAAAACTAGCCAAATATGCCGACTCGTTATTGTCGGAATTAGGCCAAGGTACGGTTGATTGGCAGCCAAACTTTGATGGCACCATGGACGAACCTTGTGTGCTGCCTGCGCGTTTACCGAACTTATTATTAAACGGTACCACCGGTATTGCGGTCGGTATGGCGACCGATGTTCCGCCACATAACTTGCGCGAAGTGGCCAGTGCCTGTATTCATTTATTAGATGAACCGAAGGCGGATATCGACGCGGTACTTGAACACATTCAAGCACCGGATTTTCCCACCGACGCTGAAATCATTACACCAAAATCTGAAATTAAAAAAATGTATCGCACGGGCAAAGGCTCAATCAAAATGCGTGCGGTTTATGAAATGGAAGATGGCGATATTGTAATTACAGCATTACCGCACCAAGCATCGGGGTCTAAAGTATTAGAACAAATTGCTGCGCAAATGACGGCAAAAAAATTACCGTTAGTCACCGACTTGCGTGACGAATCGGATCACGAAAATCCAACGCGCTTAGTGATTATACCTAAATCAAACCGAGTTGATGTCGAAGCCTTAATGGCGCACCTGTTTGCCACTACCGATTTAGAACGCAGCTATCGTGTAAACATGAACGTGATCGGCCTAGACGGTCGCCCGCAAGTCAAAGATTTGCGTATGCTATTGGTTGAGTGGCTAGAGTTCCGTACGCAAACGGTTCGTCGTCGGTTGCAGCACCGCCTAGACAAAGTGCTTGCACGCTTGCACATCTTGCAAGGTTTGATGGTTGCGTTTTTAAACATCGATGAAGTCATCGAAATTATTCGTACCGAAGAAAAACCCAAAATTGTTTTCATGGATCGCTTTGGTTTAAGTGAGATTCAAGCGGAATCTATTTTGGAATTAAAACTTCGTCATCTTGCTAAATTAGAAGAGATGAAGATTCGTGGCGAGCAAGACGAATTAGAAAAAGAACGCGATAACTTAGAAAAAATTCTAGGCAGCGATCGCCGTTTGAAAACCTTAATTAAAAAAGAGCTCGCCGCCGACGCTGAATTGTTTGGTGACGATCGTCGCTCGCCAGTGGTTGCGCGGCTAGAAGCCAAAGCTTTCTCTGAAACTGACTTGCTGGGCAGCGACCCAGTTACCGTTGTTATTTCTGACAAAGGCTGGGTACGCGCTGCCAAAGGCCACGACGTAGATGTTGAAGGCTTAAGTTATAAATCCGGTGATAAGTACTTGCTCTCTTGCAAAGGTAAGAGCAATCAAAATGCGATTTTCATTGACGACGGCGGTCGAGCCTATTCTGTGCAGAGTCATACATTGCCGTCTGCGCGCGGGCAGGGCGAACCGTTATCTGGGCGTTTAAATGTTCCTTCCGGCGCTGCGTTTAAAGGTTTAGTGATGGGCGCTGATAGCGATCATTACTTAATGGCAACCGATGCGGGTTATGGTTTTATTACTCAGCTACAAGACATTCAAACCAAAAACAAAGCGGGTAAAGCGATGTTGACGGTGCCGACCAATGCCCAAGTATTGCCACCCGCTAAAATTGATGCGGTTGAAAAAGCATGGATCGCCGCCATTAGTAACGAAGGCCGCATGTTGGTATTCCCCGCCGCTGATTTACCCGTTATGGGTCGTGGTAAAGGGAACAAGATGATCAGTATTCCTGGGCCGCGCGCAAGCAGCCGTGAAGAGTTAATGATTGCAGCAATTGCCTTTAGCGAAACCGATACCTTGCTCGTACATTCTGGTAAACGACACACGAAATTGAAGTTCTCTGATTTAGAGCATTACTTTGGTGAACGTGGCCGCCGTGGTAATAAACTGCCGCGTGGATTCCAGAATGTGGATAGAGTAGAGATAGCACCAAAAGGCTAGAAAGAAAGACTAGCAATTAGTTGGCTGTTAAAAAGCCCAGTGAGTGTTCCTAATATTCTATAAAACTAGATGTTAGGGAAGCTCATTGGGCTTTTTTATGGCTGTTCACTTTTTATCTAAAAAGTTGGTTAACTCAAAATTTATCATTTTTGAGTTAACGAGAAACATTATTCGATTTCTATCTCAAAAATAGACAAAATTGAGTTATAAATGAGATTATGCTATTACTTAACTCAATTATTGCCATTTTTGAGTTATAGCCGTGAAAAAACCACCTCAAGTCTCAAAAAGTCCCTTTATTGAAATAGCTAAGGCTCAGCCAGAGCTATTATCGGCTTATATGGATCTGCACAATCCTGTGGATAAGAAAGGGCGCTACTTGCCGTTTAATGAGTTATATCGTCGCTTTCCCAGTGCGTTAGATCCGCAGCTCGCATGGTCTGTTGTACGCGATTCTAGACAGGCTCGGTTAACAAAATTGGCACCGATTAATGCCTCTTTGTCTTCGCTGGAGTATTTTATTAGCCCTACTATTCAAGAAGCTAACATAGCCATTGAACGTCATGCCTCTCTTGCTTCGTTAGAGTGGATGGCTCATCAACTAGGTGAAGGCGATGTTGAAAGGGGGAGCTTTAGGAGTGTGCTCGAGAATCTTATTAAGGACGAAGCTATTAGCAGTAGTCAGCTAGAAGGCGCCGCAACAACGACAAGAGTCGCACGTGATTTATTGCTGAATAATCGCAAGCCAGAAAGCGTCTCAGAAAAAATGATTCTGGGAAATTTCCGCTTAATGCAAGCAGCATGGGCTGAAAAAGATCAGCCACTTTCTTTAGATTTGATTAAGCAGCTGCACCATGTTGGCATGAGTGATATTAATGACGAGCAATATCAACCAGGAAGGTTGCGCCAAACCGATGATGTTGTCGTCGTGGATGCTGCGGGTGATGTTGTGCATACCCCGCCGTTGGCTCAAGAATTAGAATCACGTTTAGAGTTTGTTGCTGACTGGTTTAATACGATTGAACCGAGTCCTAGCTGTTCTGCTTTTGTTATTGCAACGTCTTTACATTTTGCTATTGGCTTTGAGCATCCATTTCATGATGGTAATGGGCGTTTAGCGCGAGCGCTTTTTTATTGGACGATGTTTAAGTATGGGTATCATGCATTTCGTTATATTTCTATTAGTGCGCTGTTGAATGAAGCACCGGTGAAGTATGGAAAAAGTTATATTCATACTGAAACGGATAATATGGATATGACGTATTTTATTGATTATCAGAGTAAGGCTGTTACTAGGGCGATTGATCAGTTTTTGCAGGATTTCTCAGTAATGGTTGATCGCTATAAAAACTTTAAACAGCAGTTTGAGTCTTCAGCACTTTATAAAAAAACCAATGAAAAGCAGCAGGCTGTTATTATTTTAGTGCACAATATTGGTATAAAAAAAGTTAATGCGGCTTGGGTCCAGACAATGGTGGCTTGTTCGTACAATACCGCGGCGTCGGTTCTTAATGGGCTGACTGAGTTAGGTATTTTCCAGCGTGAGAAGGTTGGAAGAGAGTGGCAGTACTCAATGTTGAAGAGGATTGTTGACGAAGGTTGTTAATGAATAAAATGTTTATCGCATAAAAAAGCCCAGTGAGTGTTCCTAATATTCTATAAAACTAGATGTTAGGGAAGCCTCATTGGGTTTTTTTTTGAGCTTTACTTATTTACTGCAAAGACTTCGCTACCGCTCTAAAAAATTCAACGGCAACGCTAGCCGATTCAAGATTGTTGTCGGTAAAATTAATGTTGGCTGAATTCTTAACAATGACGACACCGGCTTTTTTATTGACGTAAATAAATTGGTCATAGATCCCCAGAGCTAAAAACTCTTGGTCTGCGTTGATGGGCAGCCACCACTGATACCCGTATCCTAGATCAAGATCAGCAGAATCGCGTTTGCCAGGCATTAAGTGAGGGGCATCAGGCGTAGTTGATTCTTTAACCCAAGCTTCGGGTACGATTTGTTTATCATTCCAGCGACCATTATCTCGATACAGTTTCCCAAATTTTAAATAATCAACAGCGCGCATGTTTAATCCGCCCAACACCATCGGTTCGCCCAATTCGTCTGTTAGGTAAAAGGTATCTGCTTCAGGCTGGATATGATCCCATAAGTGCTTTTTAAAATAATCAACTATGGGTTCGCCGGTTGCACCACGAAGAACCATGCCAATTACATGAGTGTCGACACTTACGTAATGTAAGTATTGTCCTTGTTCTCTTTCTGTTTCTAGGCTGGCGGCAAACTCATCAAACGATCCTCCTAAGGCTAGCAGTCGGCCCATGCGGTTAATGTCAGAGAAAAAGTCTTTGTAATCTTCGTTAAAACGAACGCCACTCGACATTTGCAACACGTTTTTTAACGTTACACCGTCGTAGCCACTGCCTTTAAGTGACGGTGCGTAATCGGTAACAAGGTCATTGAGGTCTTTAATCTTTTCTTGCTCGACGGCGATGCCTACCAAGGCCGATAGAAAAGACTTAGCCACCGACCATGAAATCCGCTTGTCTTCGGCCGTGGTACCTAAATAATAAGATTCATGAGTAATCGATTCGTCATGCAATACCACTAAAGCTGTTGTGGCTGTTTCTTTAAGAAAATCATTTGTTTTAAAGGTTTGCGCATTAAATACAAAGCTTTCTGGCAGCGCTTGTTCAGCTTTATTAAAGTAATAAGGTTCGCTGGCGCTCGCAATAGTTATAGTTGGAAGAGCCTCTTGCATGCTGACAAAATTATTGACAATTTTGTCTTCATCAAACAAGGTGATGACCTTGTGTAAATTGGTGAGGGTACCCCAATTTAATGCGGCTGCGGCGATTAATAAAAAGCCTGCGATTATGAATATTTTTTTTATTGTTAGCATAAGTAAACATATCCGATTTGTTTAGAGTAGCGTGCAATCCAATTGAAGGCGCTTATGTTATAGACATTAACGTTAGTTTTAAAGAGAACCGTGTTGAATTGTTATACAATCTTGTTAATTTTTTAGGTAATGAATAATGGAATTAACCGCTTGGCTTTCGCTAGCATTGATCTGTGTTTTGGGTGCAATGACCCCGGGTCAAAGCTTTATTATTATTTTAAGACACTCAATGGCGGGTGGTCGTTTGAATGGTTTAGTGGCCAGCTTAGGTCATGGTTTAGGGGTTATGTTATATGCCATAGCGACGGTTGTTGGTTTGGCGGTAATCATTCAACAAACCCCTTGGCTGTTTGATGCCATTCGGTATTTAGGGGCTGCTTTTTTAGTTTGGTTGGGCTACCAGGCTTTAACGTCACATCCAGATCAAACTTTGGTCGCTTCAGAAAAAGCGAGTATACGATTACGACAGAGTTTTTCAGAGGGGTTAATGATATCGTTTTTAAACCCTAAGTTAGCGATCTTCTTTTTGGCTTTGTTTAGTCAATTTGTTGTTGATGAAGCCAGCGTATTGCAAAGTCTGATCATGATCGCCACGGTAACAGGGATCGATACGCTTTGGTATTGTCTTGTAGCATTGGTGTTGTCTCATTCATTGATGTTGCCAAAACTAAGACGCCATATTGGCGTCATTGAGAAAGCTTCAGGTGTTGTATTATTGCTGGTGGCTCTTCGAGTTGTTATCTAAAGACACTAGCAGTTATCTATTTTAAGCAGGAATGACCATGGGCCAGCCCTTGGGGTGCGGCATAATTTGAACGGGATATTCGTAGACGCGGTTAATGGTATTTTCTTGCAAGACTTCATTCACCGAACCGTTATTTACAATGCGTCCCTGTTTCATGAGTACTAACCTATCGGCATATTGAGCGGCCAAGTTTAAATCGTGCAGTACCATAATCACCGCAATATTATGTGACTGTACAATACTTTGTATGACTTCGAATACCTGATGTTGATGTGCTAGATCTAAGCTTGATGTGCACTCATCTAGAAATAAATATCGCTGTTGATCATCTTGATTGCGAGTTACCTGAGCAACAACTCTTGCTAGCTGTACTCTTTGTTGCTCGCCCCCCGATAATGTTAAATAGTTCCGATCATGCAAGTGGCTAACATTAAAAAGAGACAAAGCCCGCTCTATATAAATAGCTTTTTCATCGGTTTGTATTGGCTGCACTAAGCTCATTTCGATGACTTCTGAAACCAAAAAAGGAAAATCTAATTGTATAGACTGTGGCATTACGGAACGTAAATTAGATAATTCTAAGCTTGAATATGTATGTAAACCTAAACCTTCTAATTCAACCTGTTCTAGCCCAGCAGTAATATCTCCGCATAGAGTTTTCATTAATGTTGATTTACCTGCGCCATTGGGGCCTAAAATAGCCGTGATGGTTCTTGGTTCTACAGTTAGTGAAATATGCTTTAAAATTGATTGCTTGTTTAATGTAATATTAAGCTGATGAGTGCTTAGCATAAGTGTCCCTAAAATCCAGATTGTGCACGGCGTTGAATCAATAGCCATAAAAAGAAAGGGCCACCAATTGCAGACATAATGATGCCGATCGACAATTCGGCAGGGGCTAAAATAGTGCGTGCTATCATATCCGATACGACGACTAACATGGCCCCAACTAATGCACTCCCTGGTAACACCCAACGGTGATCGGGCCCCAATAGTAAACGTACAACATGCGGCGCGACCAAACCAACAAAGCCAATGATTCCGCTGACGGATACCGCAGCACCCACGGCTAAGGCTGTTAATGAAATCACTCCCCACTTCATTTTTTTCACATCAAACCCCATGTGAGTCGACACCGCTTCGCCCATTAAAAAAGCATTCAGTGGGCGGGCAAAATAGGGCAGTGCAACAACAGCAAAGACAATAGGAACCGAAGCAATCGCTAAGTCGTGCCAAGAAGCACTTGCAATAGAACCCATAGACCAAAAGGTTAAAGTACGTAGTTCTTCATCACTGGCTAGGTAAGTTAAAACCCCAGTGGCAGAACCCGCAATAGCATTAATGGCAATGCCAGTGAGTAACATAAGGCTGACATCTGTTCGGCCTTCTTTGGTCGCTACCCGATAAATTATCCAAGTGACCAATAAACCACCTAAAAATGCGGAAAAAGGCAAGGCAAAAAAGCCCCAAAATATCACCCAATCATTTAGTACTGAGCCACCTAGTACAATAACAGCGACAGCAGCCAAAGCTGCACCACTCGATACACCAACCAGTGCAGGATCAGCCAGAGGGTTTCTAAAAAGCCCCTGCATGGCGGCACCCGAAACCGCAAGGCCAGCCCCCACAAGAACGCCTAATAATAATCTTGGTAGACGAATTTCATTAACGACCAGAGTCGCGTGGAGGTCATTTTGCCAGCCCAATAAAGCCGATACGACGGCTTGAGTATTCAAAGCGATCGCGCCAACAGATAGAGAGTAGATTGCTAGTAGCATGGTAACGAACAACAATATAAGCAGTGCTTTAACCGGAGATTGAGTTAGGCGCATAAACCACACCTTATGTTATGCACTTTGTTAGCTGCTGTTACCAAAACGGTTGAGTTATTGCTGGGCATAAATCTTCCGCGCCATATTCTCGATGGCATCGCCCATTCGTGGACCAAACATTAAAAAATTATCATCAACTATTATAAGCTGCTTGTTTTTACCGGCATTGGTCATTTTGACAGCGGGTGTATTGAGCATCTCATGTTTACCGCCAGCCGAACGTTCACCGTGTTGCATGGTTAGTAAGTAATCGGGATTGTATTGAATGGCCGCTTCTGCGGTTAGAGGTTTATAACCGTTTAAATGTTGGGCTGCTGGGTTAACGACTCCGGCTAATGACAGCATAGTATCGGCGCGAGTTTGTGAGCCTGCAACCATCATATTATTGCCGCGCATATTAAGCACAAATAAAGCTTTAGTGGGTTGTTGTGATTGTGCCATGACTTTTTGTGCAACCGCTTTAGCATCCGCAATTGATTTTTGAACATCAGTGGCGAGTTGTTGGCCAGCACTGTCTACATTTAAAATTTTTGCGATTTGTTTTATTTTTTCAATAACGCCCTCAGCCGTGTAGGTGTTGTCGATTATTTCAACATGCACACCTGCCTTTTTTAAACGTGATAAAACATTTTGTGGCTTAGCATCTTTAGTCGCTAATATTAATGTGGGTTTTAAAGAAAGAATGCCTTCAGCTGAAAGCTGTCTCATGTAACCGACACTAGGAAGTTTAGTAGCCGCCTCAGGAAAGGTAGTGGTGGTATCACGACCGACCATTAAATGTCCTTTGCCAAGAGCATAAACAATTTCAGAAATAGAGCCATCAATCGCGACAATTCTTTGAGCGTCGTTGGCATAGCTACTATTTGGGCTTAACCCAAAAAATGTTAACAATAGCAAAAGTGTTGGCATTAGCATTTTTTTCATGCAGAAACTCCTTCTAACGTTTGAGTTGTTAAAAAATCTGTCCATTGTTTATTAATTTTTGGCGTGTTTGCCGATGGTTGTAAATACAGCATCATTACGGCTTGTTCATTGGCATCAAATAACTCTATTGATAGTACTGATTTACCATTGGTTTTTTTAACGACTAACCAAGTTTCGGTAATTAAATCTAAGTTTGCATGCATGTTAAATTTAGGATCAAGGACATTAAGCCAAGGCCCCATTTTTATTAGTTTATGCACGGTTCCATTATGAATTTGAGTTGCATAATTATTAGGCACAAAAATTAATAAGGGCCATTTTTTATCTGAAAATTTTTCAAAAAGGCTTTGCAGTCTATCTTTTTTAAGTAAGGTCGCGGCACCATTAAGATGGCGGTAGGCTTGTGGTCGCGTTAGGCCATACGAGTGAAATAGAGAATCAATATGATGTGGGTTGTCTAATTTATACCAGTCTTCTTGTAAAGAATCTTCGTCAATGATTAGCGGTGAATGCTGATTCAAATAGTCAAAATTTTTATTTTTTATGTGCATATTTTCAAAACTAATATCCACAGTAAATTTTGAAACAAGATCATCATATACCTGTAAGTTAGATTTTTTGGTCATGTATATTTTATGGATGGCTTGGCCATAAATATCAAAAAATTGAAAACTTTGGCGCCCGCCTTCGTCAACAGCAAATGCATATTGCCAATCAGAAATTTTTAACCGTAAATCCAGATCAGGTTTATTGATGATGACATAGTTTTGTTTTATAACAGGGTCGCTATAAACACCATGATGCTCAAAAACGATGGCGTCGTTGCGCGTTAACGCCATCACTTCACCAATCTGATGAAGTTGTTTTATTAGCGCTACCAAGAATTCGCAATCTAATGCATAAACAGATTCACCACACGAAAGAGCAACATATTCGGCTTCACTAATATACAGTTGCTTTGCCGCTTCCCGAGCTCTTGGCGGTTTTTCAGCCGCCAACAGTTCTTGCTTTTGTTGTTTAAGGTTTAATAGTAAGTCAGACATTACTCGATAATCTCTTGATGACGAATATAAAGAGTACCGCTATTTTGAGTGCCATCTTCACCCTTGTTGCTTACCACTTGAGCCTTAAAATAACGCTCACCAGATTTTAGGATATACACGGCGAATGTCGGCCACATTTCGTGGTTATCGCCGCCAACACCGTATTCAAATGGACCAAAAGAACCTGGTGTTGATAGTGGGCCAGAAGCGGAATCGCCAAAATATTTATATACTTGCTGTGTGCTGGTTGGGTCTGTTACTGCATCTACATTGGCGACGAGTAAAGCGCTACCTACACCTGCATCCCCTGAGCCAGAGGCACCGCCGTTAACGTAGATATGACTGGCGTAGCCTTGAGCTTCGATTTTTAAATCCCAGCCAGCAAACTCTGTGGTTGAAGTCGTATTGTCTTCTAGGTTCCAATAGACGGTGCCGTTTTTAGGACTCAATGCACCTGTAGACTCAGCGGCTAAGAATGACCGTGAATTGTTGTCCCATAGTTCGCTGCTAAAGGTCATACCATTACGATCATAAGCAGTGGCTTTTAAGCGGGTGTAAGCATAGTTACCATTGCTATCTGCTGTTGAAGAACGAATAATCCAACCGTTGCTATCGTCGTTATTCACCGTTATTACATGCGTCGTTGAGTTATAGGTGTACCAATCAGTAAACTGTGATTCGACTTCATCGCTTGTGAAATCAGTGCAGCCATCGCGTCGTACATTATTAAAATCATTTTCCGTATTGTTGCGAGTGAGTGCAGAAAACTCTGTTTTAACAGCTTCGCCGTTGGCGTCGTAAAGCGTTTCATATTGTTTTGCTACACAGGCTTCAATGCCCGTATCTGAATTGATAGAAAAGCCAACGTATTTTTGATAGCTGATGTGCCATTCTTCATTAGCGGCTACATTGTGTCCCGACGCCAAATCTAAGTAAGCAGGCGCCATACTTGCATCTAAAGTAGAATAATTAGCGGCCGCTGCATTGTTCGTTGCACCTGTATTATCTTGCTCTGATGAATCAGAAGAACTCCCACCACATGCCGTAAGCGTAAAAGTAAGCGCGGCCAGTAGTGAGCTTTGCGTTTTGTTTAATATCATTTTTCTAACTCCATAGTTGTGAAATAACATTTCAGATGTTTATTAATCGTTGCTTTTAAATTGGTAGCGAAAACCAACGTAGGCGTAGCGTCCGGCTACGGGTCGAAAGTCGGTGCCGTTAAATTTTCTTTGTACGTCGGTTATATTTTTTACTCCGCCGTATAACGCCCATTGATCATTGGGTTGATAGTTAATGACGCTGTCCCAAGTGGTATAGCTGGGGGAAACAACAGTATTGTCTTCATCTAAGAATTGGTCAGATTCATAATTTATTTTGTTGGTGAGGCTCAGGGCTTGGCTAACATGAATATCTAAACCCGCTTTGGCGGTATGTTCTGGTCGTTCTACCAGAGCCTTACCCGTTTGAGTGTTTTCTGCTTCTAAATAGTTGTAACTGATATCTAATGAAAAATATCTAGACCAAGATTGTTGTAATGACACTTCCATGCCTTGGGTCTTGGCTTGTTCAATATTTTGATATTCGTAAATAACCGCATTGTTGGGTCCTGTTGCATCGGGGTTAAGAACTTCTGCAATCAAGTCATCGATATCATTTTGAAATGCACTGATGGCCAAGCTGCCATTTTCATTCGGAAACACCCACTCGAGTCCCAATTGATAACTTATCGAGCTTTCTGGTTCTAAGTCTTTGTTGCCTTGAACCATGTAACCTATTTGGCTGTGATCAAATAAATAAAACAGTTCTTTTAAATTAGGTGTGCGATAACCGTTTCCTAAACCAGCTCTTATATTTAAACGGCCGGGTAGGGGTTGATAGGTGCTGTACATCGCATTGAGCATGGGAGCAATATGTGAACCAAAACGTGAATCTTGGTGAATTCGAGCTCCTGGTAAGAGTTCTAAATGGCGATTTACAAACCAATTATCTTGAACAAACGCTTGTAATGATTGTTTTGTTTCACCAGACACTTCACGCTTATTGGATGATATGTTATCGACATCCATTGCATCGTGTTGATATTCAGCGCCAAACGTAAGCATATGAGAGTCGCTTACGGTTATATCAAACTGGCCAGCAACTTCTGTGTGTTGGGTGGTTGTTTCTCGGTGAGATGCTTTTTGTGCTTCATTAACATAATCTTCCCACATGGCGCGCACTTTCCAGTGACTCGTCTCAGTTAGCGATTGTTCAACTACGGTTGAGATATTCGTTACGACGGTTTGGTCGGTGTAATCTTGCGTGACATTGCCAATGCCGGGGACAAATTGATTGTTTAATACCTTGATGTCTTCATCAAAATAGCGTGGCATTAGGGTGAATTTAAGATCGTTTTCAAATCGGTACTGAAGATTGCCCGAGAATGTATGCTTGTGTCCTTGCCAGCCTTGAGTTGAATCACCAGGGGTGTTTTGGGCTTTAAAGCCATCAGATTCAGTTAATGAAGCAACCAGTTGTGCATGCCAGCGTTCGTGCTTGGTAGAAAGCTCAAAATTGCCATGGCGTTTTGCTGAGGGGTTGTCTTGGTCACTTTGGCTACCCCAATTACCCGTAGAAATGTCAGCGCTGGCCAAAAATTTAGCAGAAGGTTCACGGGTGATCACATTAATCACCCCACCCATGGCTGAGGTGCCATAAAGCACCGAGGTGGCACCTTTAATGATTTCAACTTGTTCAATATCACCAATGGCTACTTGGCTGACATCAACAGTAGAGCCAGTGCTGGCTGAAATAGGATTGCCATTAATTAACACCAATACACGATCAGCATCGAAGCCTTGGATCCATGCGCCTTGCCCTGTTTTACCGTGAATGGGTTTCAGTTGTACACCAGGTGCGTATTGCAGCGCTTCTGCTAAATTTTTTGCGTGGGTTTTCTCGATGTCAGCTCGTGTAAGAACCCATGTTTGTACCGGAACTTCCTCTAATCGACGCGGAGTTTTCGTAGCCGTGGTAACAATGGTTGCTAATTCGATGACTGTTTTTTCATTGTTGTTTTTTGAATTCGCTGCCCATCCAGAAGATGAAAGTGTTATTAATAAACCACCAGTGAGCGAGGAGAGAATACGACGAGTTGTATTATTTTCCATTGGCGTCACTGGCTCCTAAGTTATTTGACAAGTTAAATTTATATTGAATCTAATTGATAATGATTCGCATTATAGTTATCATTTATTCAGAGTCAACCCACGTTAAATAAAAAATATACAGCGGTTGGCCGTTAAAAATGTAAAACGCAATGTAATGAGTTAGGCATTGAAGGTTTGCTTTCAACATGCAAATCTACAAGCCGTTTTATGAGGAGGAATAATGAGCAGAGCAGCAGTGATTAAAACAGGTAAGGTATCTTTAGAAGATATTTTTTTAGAATTTAATCAATTTATAGATAGCCATAAAAGTGTTGTGCTAGCGACAATGAATAAAGACTTTGAACCCGAGTCCAGTTATGCACCTGTGCTGCGACATGAAGGAAAGTTTTATATTTTTATTTCTGAATTGTCGAATCATACCGAGAACTTAATGACAAAGCCTTCAGCCAGTTTATTATTTATAGAAGCTGAAAACGAAGCAAAAAATTTATTTGCTAGAAAAAGAGCGACCCTAAAAGCCAGTGCTCAGATAATCAATCGCAGCACAGATCAATGGCAACAGGTGCTAGCTTTATTAGAAGATAAATTTGGCAAAATAGTGAGTATGTTAAAACCTTTAGAAGATTTTCATTTATTTGAACTTACTCCAGAAAGTGCTGGTTATGTGCGCGGTTTTGCACAAGCATACAAACTAAAGGGCAGTGACCTGTCAGCCGTTACTCATTTAAATGAAGGAGGGCACGGAAAAAGTAGAAAAGCCTCTTAGGTGGTTATGTTATTATTCGTTCTAATTGACCTGCCAATTAAGAGCGAATAATAACATGCAAGATGATTTTTATATTGAAGATATGGCGCTGTGGGGTAGCCAGTTGTTCATTAGCCATTACCCAGCGCATGACAACCATGCACAGGCATTAATAGCAGCACTTTATCAGTTAAAAGAACAGCAGGTAAATGATGTTGATAGTGATGTGGCAGTGTTTGCAAAGCATGCCTTATTTGAAAGCGAATTGAATTTATTAACTCAGCCTCTCGCGCCATTGCTAGCATTGAAAGCGCATGTCGAAGATTTAGTCGGTACGGTAGCTCATGCGGTTAATGAACCGTTTTGGCCAGAAGGCGCGCAAGTGCAGGTTGATATTGTTGAGTCGTGGTATCACATTACTCAAAACGGCGGTTATCACGATACCCACTCTCATCCTAATTGCTCATGGTGTGGTATCTATTATCTGCAAGAAGGGGAAAGCAGTATTGAGGGCAGAAACGGTGTTAACCGTTTTTACGATCCGCGCCATGGTGCCGATCAATACCAAGATGCAGGTACGGCTTATTTGAGTGCAGATGGTTTTATGGATTTTTCTCCTTTTGCGGGCCAAATAATTATTTTTCCGTCGTATTTAAAACATGCAGCGATGCCTTACTTTGGTGATACAGATCGCATTGTGATTGCCTTTAATTGCCAAGTAAAAGCAACGTCATAAAAGTACTCACACTTAATATTTTTATTCAATATTTAATAGATTAATGACGTTCTATTATCATTGCTTATTCTGGTTACTAACGGTATCTATTAAGCAGTAGTATTTTTTATTAATGCTGATAATGTGAATACGTTTAATTCTTTACTCTAAATATTAATCCTAAAAAATAATGTATTATTCTTAGCAGGCCAGTATGTTTAAAATTAAAGTAGAACGTATCGTTAAAAAGCCAATTGATGTTGTGTTTGAAGCATTGAGTGATCATGCAAGTTATGCACTATTTAAATCGGTAGGTGTTGCTGAGTTATTGACCGAAGGTGATCAAGAGCGTAATGGCACCGGTGCACTGCGAACAGTGCAAACAGGGTCTTTTAAAGTTTGGGAGCGAATCACCGCGTTTGAACGCCCTATTCACATGCAATACCAAATTGAAAAAGCCAAGCCCATTAAAATGGAACACTATAAAGGTATTATTGATTTAAAAGATTTAGGGGATGGAACAACTCACGTAACTTGGGTTTCTGAAGGACGTTTAGTTGTTCCGTTAATCGGTGGTTTTTTTGATCGTAAAATGCAAAAGCAGGGCACTCTTGTTTTTAACAGCATGCTTAAGTCTATAGAAAAACGCTAACGGATTAGCACTGTTTTATTCTTTAACTTAACCATTGAAATCTTGCAACCGTCTCGCCATTAATTTCTACCGACTCGGTAAACATAGCGGCGGGCCTTACCCAAGTGGTCGCCGGTTTATCGGAGTAGCGGGTTTCATATACCACAAGCCACTCTTCAGTTTCACTGTGTCTAGCGACATCGATGACTTGATATTCAGCGCCCTTGTAATGACGGTAGCGACCTTTTTTTATCTCGGGCTTTTTTTCTTTCTGTGTCATTTCTTTAACCTGGCCTATTGAGTACTATTTACTCGTCTTAATTGTTATTTTTTTTAGCCGCTTCAATTTCATTAAAGCGGGCTAGTTGTTCGGGGGTTGCTTTTTGCTGGTGCTTTTCTTTCCACTCTGAATACGGCATGCCATAAACAAGTTCGCGAGCATCTTCGTAGTCGATATCAATTCCACGCTCTTCGCCTGCGGCTTTATACCATTTAGATAAGCAGTTACGACAGAAACCAGCAAGATTCATTAATTCTATATTTTGTGCATCTTTGCGCTCATCTAAGTGTGCTAATAAGCGACGAAAAGCAGCGGCTTCTAATTCAATGTTGGATTCTAATTTTGCCATGAAGGGTTTCCTGAAATTTAAGACTTTTTAAAAGTTAAAAGTTAAAAGTTAAAAGTTAAAATTTAAAAATGTTGATAACCGGTTTTTTTATTATCAAACGGTTGTCCGTCGATTAAAACCCAGTAATTATCTTTAGATTGTACTTGGCCAACCTTGATGCATGCTAGTTCATGCAGGGTGTTTTTTGCACTTTTTGGCGCGGTGAATAACAGTTGATAATCATCACCGCCGGTCAGGGCAAATTCTAAAGCAGCATTATACCCATGCAATTTAATGGCGCTTTCATTGAGGGGTATGGATTGTTTAAAAAAGTTTAAACACACACCAGACGCTTTAGCGATGTGAGATGCATCTTGTAATAACCCATCTGAAATATCCATGGCACTATTGGCTAGGCCTACTAATTGCTGGCCAAGGAATATTTGCGCTTGTGGATAATAATAGGCTTTTTCAATGAAGGTGGTTGGTGATTTTAAAATACTGCCAAGTGCAGATGCCGATCTGCCGATTTCACCACTCAGCCAAATGTCGTCACCCGTTTGTGCGTTACTGCGCGTTAATGCTTGGCCGCTTTTAACCAATCCTTGCACTTGTAAAGTGATAACAAGGCTAGGGCAGGATGTGGTATCGCCGCCAATTAAGACAATATTGTATTCTTTAGCACAGTCACGTAAACCGGTACTAAATGATTCTAACCAATGTTGGTTGGTATTACTGGGAAGACTTAAAGCTAGGTGAAATGCTTGAGGCGTAGCGCCCATCGCGGCTAAATCACTAATAGCACAACGCAAGGCGCGCTGTGCTATTAGTTCTGCAGGTGCGGCAGCAGGAAAATGAACATCAGCAACTTGAGTATCAATACTCTGTACTAGGTCATAGCCACTTGGCACCCTAACGATGGAGGCGTCGTCACCAACCGCACAAATGACGGAGTCATTACTTTGCGGCCAATTAAAACAGTGCTTAATTAATTCAAACTCTGTTAACACGATCGTTTACCCAAGGTTAATGCATTAAAGACTAGGGCTTTTTCATTGAAAGTGTATTTTTACTTTCGCTGTTTTTGCCGCCTTTATTTTTAATTTTTGCCGAAGGCACTTTAAAAACAGGCTTGGTTGTCTTTTTAGTGGCTTGCTTAGGCTTTGCGTTAGCGTATGGCTGTTGAACTTCAACAGTACGAACCTGTTGTGCAATTTTATCCACAACGCCGTTTACATACTTGTGGCCATCTGTTGCACCAAATGATTTAGCTAGCTCTACGGCCTCATTAATTACAACCTTGTATGGGACATCAATACGGTGAGCCATTTCAAAGGTCGCTAAACGTAAAATCGATAATTCAACCGGTGTTAACTCGTCGGCGCTGCGATCGAGCTGAGGACCAATGATTTTATCCAGAGATGATAACTCACGAGGTACGCCGTGAAGAATATCATGAAAATATTCTAAATCGACTTTGCTCATGTCGTTATCAACACGGAATTCTGCTTCAATTTTTGCTAAGTCAGCGCCTGCCATATGCCATTGATAAATAGCCTGTAAAGCATAACTACGAGCTTTACGGCGAGCGGCGGGGCTCGCCTTTTGAGCGCCTGTGGTACGAGACATAACTTATGCCTCTAACGCATTAAGAAGGTTAACCATTTCAAAAGCAGACATAGCGGCTTCTTCACCTTTGTTGCCTGCTTTGGTACCAGAGCGTTCGATTGCTTGTTCGATCGAGTCGACAGTCAATACGCCGAAAGAAACCGGAATACCAAACTGCATAGCCACTTGGCCAAGGCCTTTAGTGCATTCGCTTGATACGTATTCGAAGTGAGGCGTACCACCGCGGATTACAGCACCCAAAGTGATGATAGCGTCGTATTTTCCGCTTTGGGCAACACGTTGTGCAACCAATGGAATTTCCATCGCACCTGGGCAGCGAACAACCGTAATATTTTCTGGTTCAACGCCGTGACGGGTTAAAGAATCAACCGCGCCTTCTAATAAGCTTTCTACAACAAATGCATTCCAACGGCCGACAATAATGGCATATTTACCATCGTTAGGGGTTAAATCGCCTTCAATAATTTCTACAGTCATTTTCTTTACTCTTCTGTTTTATCTAATTTGTTTTTAAACGAAGCGTTATGCTTCGTAAGGAATGTATTCAATAACTTCTAAGTCGAAGCCTGATATGCCAGCGTACTTAACCGGAGAACTCAGCAAGCGCATTTTTTGCACCCCAAGTTCACGTAAAATTTGCGAGCCGGTACCAATCGTTAAGAAAGTCCCCGAGCTATCAACATTTGGGTTTTTAACAGGCTTAGCCTTACCCAAAAATACATCTAAGTTTGTGGCTACATCTTCTGGCTGGCCCGCAGATAAAATAACTAGAGCACCAGTACCTTCATCAGCAATTTTTTTCAATGCTGCTTGGCTAGACCAAGATTGGTTATCGGATTTAATTGCACCTATTACGTCACGCAAGAAGTCGCCGGTTTGAACTCGGACTAAGCAAGGCTCATCAGCTTTGATTGTGCCTTTGGTTAAAGCAATGTGTGTTTCGCCTTGAATCGTATCGACAAATTTATGCAGCTGGAACTCACCAAACTCGGTGTTAATAGTTTCGCCCGCCACTTCGTCAACAGTTTTTTCATTGGCCATGCGGTAGTGAATCAAATCAGCGATGGTGCCAATTTTGATGTCGTGTTTTTCGGCAAAAATTTCTAAATCAGGGCGACGCGCCATGGTGCCATCGGCATTCATAATTTCTACAATTGCAGAAGAGGGCGTTAAGCCAGCAAGGCGAGCTAAGTCACAACCTGCTTCGGTATGGCCCGCGCGGCTTAATACACCACCTGGGCGTGCTCGTAATGGGAAAATATGCCCCGGCTGTACAATGTCTTCAGCTTTAGAATTACTATCAACCGCAACACGAATCGTTTTTGCTCGGTCAGCTGCAGAAATACCTGTTGTTACCCCTTCAGCAGCTTCAATCGATACCGTAAACGGTGTTGCGAATTTAGCACCGTTACCTGCAACCATGGCAGGTAAACCTAAGAAATCACAACGATCGCCGGTAAGGGTTAAGCAGATAAGGCCGCGTGCTTCTGTCGCCATAAAGTTAATGATTTCTGGCGTTACTTTTTCGGCAGCAACAATGATATCACCTTCGTTTTCACGGTCTTCGTCATCCATTAGGATAACCATTTTACCGCGACGCATATCATCAATAATTTCTTCGATCTTATTTAAAGCCATTATCACTACTTCCTAAACTGTACTTCAATTATGTGTGTAGAGGCGTATTAAATACATGGTGATTCAATGTATTTAATGCCCACTATTTCCAAAAACCATTTTGTGCCAAAAACGCTTGGCTAATCCCGGCTTTCGGTTGTTCATTTGTTTGTTGCATCATACGCTCTAAATAGCGTGCAATCACATCCACTTCTAAGTGAACAGTGTTTCCCACCAGGTAATCTTTAATCACAGTTTCTTGGACGGTATGCGGCACGATATTTAAATCAAAAATCGTGACACCCTTATCTGAACCAGAGGCGGCATCTTCAATTGCGTTCACTGTTAGGCTTACACCATCTACCGTAATAGAGCCTTTCGCAGCGATGTATTTAGACAATTCTGCGGGGGCTTTGATTTTAAAACGTACCGAGCGAGCATCTTCATGGCGGCTCAAAATTGTGCCTAAACCGTCTACGTGCCCCGTCACCATGTGACCACCCAAGCGGGTTGCCAGTGTTAACGCTTGTTCCAGATTTACTTGTTTGCCATTTTTCCAATTCATGATGTTGGTGTGAGTAATCGACTCTTGCGACACGTCAGCCCAAAAGCCATCTCCGGGCAATTCAACCACAGTCAAACATACACCGTTAGTGGCAATACTATCGCCCAATTTTACATCGCTAAGGTCTAGCTTGCCTGTGTTGATTCGTAAGCGAATGTCACCTTGCTTGCTTTGACTGGCAACGACCTCACCCACTGCTTCAATAATTCCTGTGAACATTAAGCCTTCTCGTTAAAGCCAGTTTGGCTCTTCAATACTAATTTTAGGTCATTTCCAACCATTCGCACGTCATCCCAAGACCAGCGTATTTGCTGATCCATTTTGTTAAAGGGTAAATTAAATGCAGGTCGTGCATCACTGCCTAATAACGTTGGTGCAGTAAATATCACAAGTTCGTCGACTAAGTTCTGTTCAACAAACGCACCGGCTAACGTTGCTCCTGTTTCCACTAAAACTTCATTAATACCTTGTGTTGCGAGTTGTTCTAATAAATTGCGTAAATCAACTTGAGTGTTATTAGATTGTGCTTGAGTTTTTAAATATGCAATCTCACAATTTTGTCCAGTTATGTTTGTAACAGGTGCTTTGGGACTGGCGATTATCACCTTGCCAGCAAGAGTAAATAACTTGGCATTGGCAGTCACACGATGCTGGCTATCAACGATCACTCTTAATGGTTGGCGGCTATCTGCTTTTATGCGTACGTTCATAGATGGATCATCGATTAAAACAGAATCGGCACCGCAAATAATTGCACAAGATTGAGCGCGAATTTTTTGCACTTCTGCTCGGGCTTCTGGGCCAGTAATCCACTGGCTCTCGCCGCTTTGCATTGCAGTACGACCATCTAAACTGGTTGCCATTTTTAAGCGCACATAAGGCAAGGGTGCTTTATGCTCACCGGCCATTGTCATGCGTTTAATAAAACCAGGGTTTAATTTGGCAGACTCTGCTGCTAAGCAGTTATCGACCACCTCAAGACCGGCAGCACGCAGCATATTAAAGCCATTACCAGCGACTGCTGGGTTTGGGTCGGTCATAGCGCCAACTACGCGGCTAATGCCTGCATCGATCAAACCTTGTGAGCACGGTGGAGTACGACCAAAGTGGCTACAAGGTTCTAAAGTAACATAAGCAGTCGCGCCCACAGTTGCATGACCGCGTTGCTTGGCGTCGGCAATGGCATTTACTTCTGCATGGCCGTCACCCGCTTTTATATGAAAACCTTGGCCAATAATTTCATCGTGTTTAACTAAAACGCAACCCACACGTGGATTAGGGCTTGTGGTAAACAAACCTTGTTTGGCTAAACGAATGGCTAGCGCCATGTATTCGATATCGCGAGACATACTAATCGTTGTCCGCAGATTTTATTTGAGTTTGTTCTGTGACTTGGGTCGAAATGCGTTCAATTTCTTGGCGGAATTCATCCACATCCTGAAAACTTCTATAAACAGACGCAAAGCGTACATAAGCGACTTTGTCGAGTTGTCTTAATTCGTCCATTACCAATTCACCAATCACTAAGCTTTTGACTTCACGTTCGCCTAATGTACGTAATTTATGGGTGATTTGGTTTACAGAATGTTCGACCTTGTCAATGCTAACAGGGCGTTTTTCGAGCGCACGGTGAATACCTGCGGTCAGTTTGTCTTCGTTAAAAGGCTCGCGTGTGCCATCTTGCTTAACGATTCTAGGCATTACTAATTCTGCGGTCTCAAACGTTGTAAAACGTTCGCCGCAAGCCTGACATTCGCGGCGACGGCGGGTTTGTTGGCCGTCGGCGACAAGACGAGAATCGATAACTTTTGTGTCGTGTTCACAACAGAATGGACAATGCATAGTAAAGAGCGCGCTTTTAAGTGTAAAAGTCGCGCGATTTTACGGCATTTGGGCTCATTTAGCGAGTACTAACTTTGCTCGGCTGCTGAGAAGGTGTCTGTGAGTTCTTTCTCTGGCTGAGGTGTTAACAGGCTCACGATCACAATCGCCAAGGTTGCTAGTATAAAACCAGGGACAATTTCATAAATATCGAAAAGGCCACCATTTAATTGTTTCCACACTACAACCGTGATGCCACCAACCAAAATGCCAGCAAGACAGCCTTGGCGATTCATGCGTGACCAAAACAAGGAAAGAATAATGGCAGGGCCAAAGGCCGCACCAAACCCAGCCCAAGCATAAGAGACTAAGCCCAGTACAGAGCTGTCCGGGCTAAGTGCTAATACCCAAGCAATCAAAGCCAGCGCTATCACCGCAATACGGCTAATTTTAACTAAAGACTCAGGGCTTGCTTGCTTGTTGAGTAGCGACTTGTAAAAGTCTTCTGTTAAAGCTGCCGATGATACTAATAGTTGAGAGTCGGCAGTCGACATGATGGCAGCTAAAATAGCGGCCAATAAAATGCCTGCAACAACCGGGTGAAATAACGCTTGCACGAGAGAGATGAATACGGTTTCTGCATCGGCGAGGGGAGTTTCAAAATAGCCAATACCGGCAATGCCAACGAAGAAAGCGCCCAATAATCCTACAAGTGTCCAGCTAACGGCAATACGGCGTGCAGATTTGATATCATCTTTGCTGCGAATGGCTTTGAAGCGTGCCAAAATATGCGGCTGGCCAAAGTATCCCAGCCCCCATGCCATTAACGACACAATACTAATCCAGCCCAAAGCTTCCCCCGTCGATTTGGTGAACGGGTCTAATAGCTCAACATTAGAGGCCATTAGGATTGCGCTAGGCCCTTGTTGTAAATCCATAAAGGCAACTAAAGGCACCATAATTAAGGCTGCTGCCATTAATAAACCTTGTACTAAGTCAGTCCAAGATACGGCTAAAAAGCCACCCACAAAGGTGTAAGAAACGATTGCTAAGGTACCTACGGTAACGGCGATGGTGTAATCCATGCCAAACACGGTTTCAAACAGTTTACCGCCGGCAACAAGCCCAGAGCTGGTATAAAACAAAAAGAACAGCAAAATAAAAAAGGCAGAGATAACACGAATGGCTACCTTGTCGTTAAAGCGATTACTGAAGTATTGGGGTAAAGTTAAACTGTCACCGGCTAATTGCGAATAAACTCGTAAACGAGGCGCAACAATTAGCCAGTTTAAGTAAGTCCCCAAGATTAATCCTAATCCTAACCAAGACGCTTCCCAGCCAGCAGCATAGGCATAACCCGGCATGCCAAGCAACAACCATCCCGACATGTCCGATGCACCTGCAGATAAAGCCGACGGCCAAGGCCCCAGTGAGCGACCACCTAGAATGTAGTCAGAGAGATTATTGGTTTTTTTATAGGCCCATAATCCAATCCACAGCATGAAGCCGAGGTAAATGAAGAAGGTGATTGCGACTGAGTAAGATGCGCTCATCAAGAGTTCCTTTTAAGGTGAAACAAATCGAGGGATACCAGATTGTAAAAATAAGGGTAGTATACAAAAAAGGCCTGCGCTAACTTTCGTTAGGGCAGGCCTTTTACCATGCTGAGAAAATTCTACTGTTTATTTGTAAACAGGTAAGGTCTCACACAGTGCAATAACTTTGGCTTTAACGTCTGCTTCAACAGCATCTGAATTGCCATTTTCTAAACCTTCTAGAACATCGCAAATCCAGTTGGCCAAATCAGCACACTCTGCTTCTTTAAAACCACGGCTGGTGATTGCTGGGCTACCAATTCGCAGGCCAGAAGTAACAAAAGGAGAGCGGGGATCGTTAGGCACCGAGTTTTTGTTAACAGTGATGTTGGCACGACCAAGAGCCGCATCGGCATCTTTACCGGTGTATTCTTTGCCAATTAGATTAACTAAGAACAAATGGTCGTCAGTACCGCCAGATACAATGTTAATACCACGGCTAACAAACGTCTCTGCCATCGCTTGAGCATTCTTTACTACTTGCGCTTGGTAAGTTTTGTATTCTTCGCTCATGGCTTCTTTGAAACAAACCGCTTTAGCCGCGATAACATGCATCAAAGGACCACCTTGCGACTCTGGGAATACGGCAAAGTTAAGCTTTTTGTTTAGCTCTTCGTCGTCATTTGCCAAAATCAAACCACCGCGTGGACCACGCAAGGTTTTGTGAGTCGTTGTGGTTACTACGTCAGCAATACCGACTGGCGATGGGTAAACCCCGGCAGCGATAAGACCAGCAATGTGAGCCATATCAACAAATAAATACGCACCTACCATATCGGCGATGTCGCGGAAACGCTGCCAGTCAACAACACGGCTGTAGGCTGAGAAACCCGCAATGATCATTTTTGGCTTATGTTCTTTGGCAAGGGCTTCAACTTGCTCGTAATCAATCTCACCAGTATCTGGCTTGATACCGTATTGAATTGCGTTGTAAATACGGCCAGAAAAAGACACGGATGCGCCGTGTGTTAGGTGACCGCCGTGAGCAAGGCTCATACCTAGAATAGTATCGCCTGGCTGGCACAAGGCCATAAATACAGCGCCGTTAGCTTGTGAGCCAGAGTGAGGCTGAACGTTGGCATATTGAGCGCCAAACAATTCTTTTGCTCGATCAATCGCCAGTTGCTCGATAACGTCAACGTGTTCACAACCACCGTAGTAACGTTTACCAGGGTAGCCTTCTGCGTATTTGTTGGTTAATTGAGAGCCTTGGGCTTCCATTACACGAGGGCTGGTATAGTTTTCAGAAGCGATAAGCTCAATGTGGTGCTCTTGGCGAGCGTCTTCAGCTTGCATTGCTTCCCATAAGGCAGGATCGAAGTCTGCAATATTCATATCACGGCTAAACATACGGAGGTTCCTCGTATTAAAGATTCTGATGTAATGAACTCAGGTAATTTAGGGGCGCATTCTACATTAAACTAATGGCACTGACACTTTAAAAGCGTCTATTAACAGCCTGACAGTTATTCATTTTGACAAGATTTCGTTGATTGTTGCCAAAATAAAACAATAGCTGATTTTATGGTCAGGTTTTGTTGAGCTGTTGAGTGAAGGCAATGAGCTCTTTTACCGGTAACGGTTTACTAAACAAATAGCCTTGAACTTCTTCGCACTGAGTCTTTTGTAAAAACTCCAGTTGCTCTTTAGTTTCAACTCCTTCTGCAATCACTCCTAAGCCTAAATTATGTGCCATAGAAATAATGGTGCGGGTAATTTGTGCGTCGTCGCTATTGGTCGGTAAATTACGAATAAAACTTTGGTCAATTTTTAACGTATCAACGGGGAATTGTTTTAAATAGTTCAACGATGAATATCCCGTACCAAAGTCATCAATCGCCATACGAACGCCCATTTTCCTTAAACTACTGAGCACTTCTAGCGTCAGCTCTAAGTCATCAATTAATAGACTTTCAGTGAGCTCAAGCTCTAGCGTATTAGGATCAATCTTAGTCTCTTCAATAACATCACGAACAAGATCAATAAAGCTCTCTTGTTTAAACTGACGAGCAGACACATTCACTGCAATGCGATTAACAGGAACCCCATCTTTTTGCCACTGAGCCATATCTTTACAAGCTTGGCGTAATACCCACTCACCAATTGGAATGATTAAACCAGTATCTTCAATAATAGGAATAAAATAGCCTGGCGGAACAAGGCCTTTTGCAGGATGGTGCCAGCGTAAAAGTGCTTCAACCCCTTGGATTTTACACTCAGATGCAGAAAATTGAGGTTGGTAATAAAGCTCCAATTCATTACGCTCAACCGCATAGCGTAAGTCGTTTTCCATTTCCAATAACTCAACCGCTTTTTTATTCATCTTCTCATCGAAGAACTGCACAGAGTTACGGCCTTCACTTTTTGCATGGTACATCGCCATATCAGAGTTTTTTAATAACTCGGTGACGGTTTCGCCATCGTGAGGGAAAATCGCTACCCCCACACTGCCGGTTAAAAATAGCTCTCTTTTCTCAACTGTGAACGGTTGTTGTAACTCATGCAGTATGCGCTCGCCCACTTTGACCGCAGTACTGGCGGCACTGTCGGCAGATTTTTGGTGCGCTAATGCAATGGTGAATTCATCACCGCTCATACGGCAAATCAAATCTTGGTGTTTAATACTGCGCTGTAAACGAATGGCGACTTCTTTTAATACCTTATCTCCAGCAGGGTGGCCCATAGAATCGTTAATCGGTTTAAAGCGATCAAGATCTAAAAATAGCACGGCAATAAAGGTGTTTTTTTCGCGTGCGGCAATAACCATCTTGTCTAAACGTTCGAGCATTTGGCTGCGGTTTGGCAGACCCGTTAGCGAATCAAAATACGCCAGTTTATGCACTTTCTCTTCAATCACTTTGCGCTCAGTAATGTCAGATATAATGATAATTAAGTTTTGCACGCTGCCGGTACGGTTGCGTGTTGCAGAAATACCAGCCCAACTGACACGTTCTTCACCGTTCTTGCGCAAGTAATGAACTTCACCTTGCCAGTAGCTCTCTTGCATCACGCTTAGACCGACTTCTTTGTAAAAGTCGCTACCATGAAAATTAGGGTTAATAATATCATCGGGTCTAAGCCCGCGAACTTCTTCAAGCGAGAACTGGCTGGTGGTGAAAAACGCCGGGTTCGCATCAATAACACGGCCAGTATTGTCGGTAACCACAATCGCTTCGGTACTGTTTTCGAATACTTGTCCTGCTAACAGTAATTCTCGCTCGGCTTGGCGTGCTTCTGTTACGTTACGCACAACCCCAAAAATGCCCTCAAGCTCACATTCTTCATCCCACAAATAACTGGCTTGCACTTCAATGACTAGGTGCTGACCTTTTTTACAAACAGCAGACATATCCATTTTGAAAATACCATCACCGTCTTCACGACTCGAGCGGCTGGCATTTTTAAGCGCTAGATGTAAACGGTAACTGAGCTTTTTTAAATCACTGCGACTAAACACACCGTCAATGGCGCCACGATAAATTTCATCGGGGGTATAACCCAACATGGCGTAAATAGAGGAGCTAATAAAGGTATATTCCAGCTTGGTATTCACCGCCCAAATTACATCGCTGACATTCTCTGCTAACAAGCGATAGCGGCGTTCGTTTTCAATCAAAACCAATTGTTCTTCGGCTTCTTCAGTAATATCTTGCACAGAACAGATATAACGATAAACAAGACCATTTTCATCATGATCAAACGCGGTATTGGTAAAGCGTAAAATACGCCAGTTACCTTGGCTGTCTTTTACTCGGCAAGTATCCGCTATCGACTCGCGCAGATCGAGATGGCGAGTTTTCTTTATAAGTACGTCGAGTCTTGGGGTGTCACCTGAATGAATCTCCACTCCCCACTCTTCAAATTTAGGGCCAGAGGGCTCGGGCAACCCAATTAAAGCGTTAACACTTCTATTGCAGTACTCCAGATGAAGATCCATGTTGTCATCAAATGAAATAACATAAACAATGTCGACGATCTGATCCATCACCTTGGCCCAAAACTGTTCGCGCTTAGACAGCTCAGAGGCAACATGCTCGCGCTCAGTAATATCAATAAAAGTAATCAACGCATTCTGGTTGCCGCCAGCATGAAGGCTGATGTTAACCCATAAAACAAGATCGTTACCTTTAAAGTCGGTAATGTTCATCTCACATTCGGCCCAGCTATGACCATTCTTAAGGCTTTTAGTGATGAGCTCGTAAAGCGTTCTGGTTTGCTTGGCAATTAACTGTGGAAAGGCATGAACTAAGTGCTGTTGATCTTCTGCATGAAAAAGCTCAATAGCAGCATCATTAGCATTAATGATTCTAACTTGGCTAAAGGCTTCATCTAAATTGGGCAGCAATAAAATACAGTGGGCAACCGCCGCTTCATCAAAAATCGCTTTATAGCGCGAACGGCTTTCTTCTAGCGCCTTTAAGCTAAGAACTTTATTGGTCACATCACGCAGCAACCAAACAACCCCAGAGACTTCACCATCTTCGTATAACAGGTTGTAGGATTGCTCCAGAATCAGCTCTTCATCTTTGATTTTTAGATGTAACTCACGCTGCTCTTCTTGTAACGATTCCAGCTCTTTTACCGAAAGGTCTTTTGCCCATAAAGCGTTTTTATCTTTCCAAATACCGTCTAACGAAGCGCCGATAATATTTTGGAAACCTAAACGGTTGAAAATCGAAATAGCCTTAGGGTTTGCATAGGTAATTATTTTATTACTGTCGGTGCTGATAACGCCTTCATCAATAGATATTAAAGATTTTTCTGCACGCTGTTCTATTTGCCTGCGTGCGGAGGCTTCAGCGATGCGCTTGCGGGTCATGTTTTGCAGGTATTGCTTTAAAATGAAAGCCACCGTCATGAAAATCAACAGAATAATAATGCTGGGTAATAAACTCTTCCAAATCTCCTTGGTTAAATAGTCAGGCGATTTAATTGCTAACAATTCCCAAGGGGTGGTTGCAATGCTTTGGCGGTAACCAACGTTGGGTTCAATGTCTTTTATCGAAGGAGCGGTTTTATCGGTGAAATAGGCATGCTTAGTAATAAGCACCTTATCGGAAATCTTATCGTACAGAGCTAGATCGTAACCAGAAAAACCGCTGTTAAAAATTATCTCAGAAAACTTATTGTAAGGGCGACGAACAATGAAGCCGTATCTCTTATCTTCATAAGTAAACCAACTAATACTATAAAAGCCGCCACTTTCACCAAAATAATGAGCAAAGAAGCGAGTATTGAGATTTTTAATCGCAGACTCTTTTACTAAAAGCGGCTCATCTTCTCCCAGCATAGGGCCATCTAAAAATAATAAGTCTCCTTTATCATCAACCACCATATAACCTGTTAGGTTAAAAAACGTCTTATTCATCTCTTGGCGTAAAATAGACTGTTTTTTTGCATCATCTTGCTGAATAAGATCTATTAATTCTTTTTTATGGGTATTGGTAAAAACGTGATTTACATGAAGAGAGGCTTTTGAGGTGATTGACGCTTGCGCAACAAAGCTGTCGACAGTGCGAGTCATGTCAACTAAGTAGTTCGTTTCAGTTTCATCCCATTGGCGCCAGCTATGAGTTGCCAGCACAAAGGCTAGAAAAACAAAAAATACCAAGAATATAGTAGTAAATGATTTCTCTAGGCTTAATTGAGCATGAATGCTATCCGAAGAGGCATTTATTTTAGAGCTATTGCCAGTGTCAGTAGAATCGTTGAATCCGAGCATATTATTATAGGTGATCCAATTTATAACTATTACCAACATAGTATAGAGATAAATCCCTAAAATGCCTGCGTTAATTGATACTGTAATTGCTAATTGAGCCACTTTTGAGTAGCTTAGCCAGATAATTCAAGATCGATCAATTTCACATAAAATTTAACGGAGTACTCTAGTGGCTCAATCAGGCTCTTACGTATATACAATGAATCGCGTAGGCAAAATCGTGCCGCCTAAGCGTCAGATTCTTAAAGATATTTCTTTATCGTTTTTCCCAGGTGCCAAAATTGGCGTATTGGGCTTAAACGGTTCTGGTAAGTCGACTCTACTGCGCATCATGGCAGGAATTGATACCGATATTATTGGTGAAGCACGCCCGCAGCCAGACTTAAAAGTAGGTTACCTTTCACAAGAACCAGAGCTTGATCTGGCGAAAGATGTAAAGGGCAACGTAGAAGACGGTTTGCGTGAATTAATGGATGCTAAAGAACAGCTAGAGCAGGTTTATGCAGACTATGCAGAGCCTGACGCTGACTTTGATAAGCTGGCCAAAAAGCAAGGTCGTTTAGAAGCCATTATCGAATCACAAGGCGGGCATGATTTAGAGCGCCAAATGGAAATCGCTGCTGATGCATTGCGTTTGCCACCTTGGGATGCCGATGTTTCTAAGCTTTCGGGTGGTGAACGTCGTCGCGTAGCCTTATGTCGTCTATTAATGTCGAAGCCCGACATGCTGCTATTAGATGAGCCAACCAACCACTTGGACGCTGAATCCGTTGCTTGGTTAGAAAAATTCCTAGAAGAATACCCAGGCACTGTTGTGGCAATTACCCACGACCGTTACTTCTTAGATAACTGTGCCGAGTGGATTCTAGAATTAGACCGTGGCCACGGTATTCCATACGAGGGCAACTACAGCTCTTGGTTAGAACAAAAAGAAGCACGTTTAGAAGGCGAAGCGAAATCGCAAGAGTCGCATAAGCGTACAATTAAGCGTGAATTAGAATGGGTGCGCTCTAACCCAAAAGCTCGCCAAGCAAAAAGCAAAGCCCGTATGGCAGCGTTTGAAGAACTGAACTCAAAAGAATTCCAAGCTCGCGCCGAAACCAGTGAAATCTACATTCCACCCGGACCGCGCTTAGGCGACAAGGTTATCGAATTTAATAACGTGACCAAGTCTTATGACGGCCGTGTATTGTTAGATAACCTAACCATGAGCGTACCTTCGGGCGCAATCGTGGGCATCGTGGGTGGTAACGGGGCGGGTAAATCCACCTTGTTCCGCATGATTTCTGGCGCAGAGCAACCAGACTCAGGCACCATCGAGTTGGGCGAAAGTGTGAAGCTGGCGTTTGTTGAACAGTTGCGTGATCAGTTAGACGATAACAAAACCGTTTGGGAAGCCGTTGCCGATGGCGCCGAAAACATCACCATTGGCAACTATGAAGTTTCTAGCCGTGGTTACATTGGTCGCTTTAACTTTAAAGGTGGCGATCAGCAGAAGCGTGTTGGCGATCTATCCGGTGGTGAGCGTGGTCGTTTACAACTAGCATGTACTTTACGCCAAGGCGCTAACGTACTATTGCTCGATGAACCGTCAAACGACTTAGACGTGGAAACCTTACGTGCGTTAGAGGAAGCGGTACTCGCCTTTCCTGGCACAGTAATGGTGGTATCTCACGACCGCTGGTTCTTAGACCGTATTGCAACGCATATTTTGGCCTACGAAGGGGATTCACAAGTAAACTTCTTTGAAGGTAACTACACAGAATATGAAGCCGATCGTAAAGCGCGTTTAGGTGCAGATGCACAACCTAAACGCATGAAGTATAAGCGTTTGGCTTAGTTAAGCGCTTAAAAAAATAGTCAAATCGATTGAAAAACTTGGCATGTTTGCACCTATGCAAACATGTCTAATCTAGCCCATGATATTTTCAGTAGCTTAAAACAAGCTTCACACTCACGATAAAAATAATAAGTAAGAGGGTTCGTGTCATGACTCAATCTAACTCAAATTCCGACTCCAGTTCACTTGGTGGAAAGGTTGAAATTAAACCACGCCACATGTCTTTTCCTTATAAAGATGTGAAAGACAAATTTTTCTTTGGTGGTAACTCGCTACTTACGGTATTTGCCGGTGCTTTATCTTCTACTTTTCCTCCAGGTGAGGGTGAGTTTATTGAATCTGTGCGCAATTATCGTGATCAAGTTACCGACGAGACGTTAAAGCAACAGATCAAAGGCTTTATTGGCCAAGAAGGCCATCACAGTCACCAGCATAAGCAAGCTAATATTGCGTTAAGCGAGCTCGGTATCGATGCCGTTCGTTTAGAAAAGCACTTAGAGCGAGACCTTAAAAAATACATCGCGCGTAAACATGTCACTCCTAAGTTTCGCTTAGCCATGACCGTAGGTATGGAACATTTAACCGCCATTATGGCCGAACATGTTTTAACTACCCCAGAAGCCTTAGGGCCGTTGGATGAAACTGTACAAGAATTATTGTACTGGCACGCAGTGGAAGAAATTGAGCACAAAGCGGTGGCTTTTGATGTGTTTATGCTGTGCGAAAATGACCAAAAATACTTACGCCGCGTTTTACGCTTAGTCACTGTTTTATTCAGCATTCGCATTAGTTGCTACATGGTTGCGTTATTGTTTTGGGCAAGAAAAATGCCTACATGGAAGGATGTAAAAGGCTTTTGGTCTTTTATGTTTAACAAAAAAGTGGGTTTGATTCCTGGTATTCGTAGTAACTATAAAGACTACTTTAAAGAAGGTTTTCACCCTTGGGATCATGCCAACCAAGACTTGGTCGATATGTGGAAAGAGAAAATGTATCGTCCTGAGCACGACTTAGGTTTGCAGCGTGCAAATGCTAAAGCCAAGCAAACAGAGACTGTCGAACACGGTGCTGATTCAGATTTAAATAAGGGTTTACCCGCATAAAATGCTTTATTTATAACAGGTTAAAAACGTAATGAGTTCAGATGTAGATGTTGAAGTAATTATTATTGGTAGTGGATTTGCAGGCATAGGATTGGCCATAAAATTACAGCAAGCAGGGATTCATTCGTTTAAATTAATTGAGCGTGGTGACCAAGTTGGTGGTACTTGGCGCGATAATACTTACCCCGGCTGTGAATGCGATGTGCAATCGCATTTATACTCGTTATCGTTCGAGCCTAAAACGGATTGGTCAAAAAAATATTCAACGTGGCGCGAAATACGTGACTACATTATTGATATTACTGACAAACATAATTTGCGTTCGAGTATTCAATTTAATACAACATTAAGCAGCGCCAGTTTTGATAAGCAATCTGGAACATGGCTAGTTAAACTATCTGACGGTAGCCAACTTAAATCTCGTGTTTTTGTTACGGCGGTTGGGCCATTAAGCAATCCGGCCATTCCAAACATAAAGGGTAAAGATACTTTTAACGGACCTATTTTTCACAGTGCTACTTGGGATCACAGTATTGATTTAACCGGTAAGAAAATTGCTGTAATTGGTACCGGAGCCAGTGCCATTCAGTTTGTGCCTCGCATAGCCGAAAAAGCCGAAAATGTGATTTTGTTTCAGCGCAGCGCCCCATGGATTTTGCCAAAACCAGACCGTAAAATTTACCCAATAGAACAAGCCTTATATAAACATTTACCCGGTTGGCGGGCGGCTCATCGCGCAACACTTTACTGGGCTAATGAATGGACACTGAGTGCTTTTTTAAAAGAGCGATCAATGCTTCGCCCTATGATTGAATGGGCCGCTAAAAAACACATTCATTACCATATTAAAGATTCTGATCTGCGCCAAAAACTGACGCCCAATTTTCGCTTTGGTTGTAAGCGAGCCTTACTCTCCAATGAATATTATCCAGCATTAGCACGTGACAACGTTGATCTTATCGATACTGGTATAGACAGTATTACCGATACCGGGATAGTCGATAAAAATGGTAATAAATATGATGCCGACGTTATTATTTGGGGAACTGGCTTTAAAGCCGATGAGCCGCTGGTGGGCGTAACCGTAACAGGTGTCGATGGACAAGATCTAAATACTGTTTGGCAAGAAACCGGTTTTGAGTCTTACTACGGCACAACGGTATCAGGCTTTCCAAATGCATTTATTTTGGCCGGCCCTAACACAGGTATTGGCCATACGTCGCTATTAGTCATGTTAGAGGCGCAATTTAGTTATGTAATGGACGCGCTGAAAAAAATTAAGCAACACAACCTAAAATATATTGATGTTAAACCATCGGTACAGCGCGACTTTTGCCAAACAATGCAGGATAAAATGGTAGGTACTGCCTGGACCTCTGGTTGTAATAGTTGGTATTTATCCGACTCGGGTAAAAACTTTACCTTGTGGCCAGATTATACCTTTAACTATATACGAGGCACTAAACACCTTAATTTAACCGAGTACACTGCTGAAAAAATCGATTAATGTCTCTTTTATTTTCCTTAAATGTGTATTTAGCGGCATTGTCATCATAATTTCACTACCAGTAGTCAGTATTTATACGACATTCGTAAAAATGCTGGCTAAACTTAGCTTATGTCACTCTTGTATATAACACTAATAAAGTAAAAACAGGTGGAGTAAGGGCAATGTCAAATTCAGGTCAGCAAGATCATAGACGTTTTCGTCGAATTAACTTTGTCGAAGCCGTTCAGGTTACCAGTGATGACATTGACGGTGTTGACGAAGTCAGCTGGCAGGCTGAATGTCGTGATATCTCAATGCTGGGTATGCTGTTAGATGTACCCAATAATTTTCCTCTCTTGGTCGGTACGCCATTCGAAGTAAAACTTACCTTAGCCGAAGACGTTATTATAGAAATGCCGTGTACGCTTGTGCATGTTAATGGCAGTTATGCAGGGTTTCGTGCAGAAATGATGTCGATAGAAAGCTTAACCAGCTTGCGCCGTTTGTTAGAGCAAAATCTTCAAACTAGCTTGGAAATTGAGCGAGAGCTAAGTGAACTAATTAGCAAACAAGAAGTTGTATAAAACAAAAGAAAAAAATCAGAATTTAAATTTATAGAAAAGAAAAGAAATCAAAGTTAATAAAGAAGCCTGCAGATAAAAACATAAGCATAAAAAAGGACCAAGCCGACGGAGCCGACTTGGCCAAAAGTAGACAGTTTTACGAGTTCAATTCATTTGCCTGCTGGCGTAAAAGGAACTTCTGAATCTTGCCTGTTGATGTTTTTGGCAGCTCGCCAAATACCACTGTTTTAGGTGTCTTAAAGTTTGCCATGTTGCTGCGGCAAAACTCGATAATATCATCTTCAGTAATATCCACACCGGCTTCACAACCACTTGTGAGTGCAATAAAGGCACAAGGTGTTTCACCCCATTTTTCATCTGCTCGTGCTACAACAGCCACTTCGTTAACTTTCGGGTGACGATATAAAATATCTTCTACCTCAATACTCGAAATATTTTCACCACCAGAAATAATCACATCTTTAGAGCGATCTTTAATATCGATGTAACCATCTGGGTGCCATACTGCAAGGTCGCCCGAGCGGAACCAGCCACCTTCAAAGGCTGCGTCGGTAGTTGATGGATTTTTTAAATATCCCTTCATTACCAAGTTACCACGCATGAAAATCTCACCGATGGTTTCACCATCTTTAGCCACAGGCTCTAGAGTTTCTGGGTCGGCAACCATTAAACCTTCAAGCATGGGTGATTTAACACCTTGGCGAGCTTTAAGACGTGCTTTTTGTTCTTCAGTTTGATCGTTCCACTCATCTTTCCAAGCGCAACCCACAGAAGGGCCGTAGGTTTCGGTTAAGCCGTAAACATGGGTAACTTTAATCCCCATTTCTTCCATGCCTTGGATAACAGATGCTGGTGGTGGTGCACCGGCGGTCATTACTTTAACTTCATGCTCAATACCCGCCTTCATAGAATCGTCAACGCTGTTTAGCATATTTAAAACAATCGGCGCGCCACAGAAATGAGTGACTTTATTTTCACGAATGCTGTTAAAAATATCTTCTGCAACTACATGACGTAAGCTCACACTAACGCCGGCTTTAGCAGCAATAGACCAAGGGAAACACCAGCCATTACAATGGAACATAGGAAGCGTCCACAAGTAAGCAGGATGATCTTCCATGTTCCAAGACATCACATTGCTAACCGCATTTAAATACGCGCCGCGATAGTGATAAACAACCCCTTTAGGATCGCCAGTAGTACCCGAAGTGTAGTTAAGAGTGATGGCATCCCACTCGTCTTCCAGACGTGGATATTCATAATCAGCATCGCCTTCTGCCAATAACTCGTCATAAGTCATTGAACCAATGGCACGCATATCGTCTGATCCTGCAAAGTTAGGATCTTCAATATCGATAACCAAGGGTTTGTTAGGCACCATGTGTAGCGCTTTATCAATTACTACACTGAATTCTTTATCAACAAATAACACTTTTGTTTCGGCGTGCTGCATAATAAATGCAATGGTTTCTGCATCTAAGCGGGTATTGATCGAATTCAAAACAGCACCGCTCATGGGAATAGCAAAGTGCGCTTCAAAGTGTTCATTAATGTTCGGTGCAATGATCGAAATGGTGTCGCCTTTACCGTAGCCACGTTTATTGAGAGCACACGCTATTTGGCGACAGCGGCTATAAACTTCAGCCCAATTACGGCGAATATCACCATTAATGGTGGCCAGTTTATCTGGATAAACAAATGCTGATCTTTCTAAAAAGCTGATAGGAGATAGAGCAGTATAGTTTGCGTTATTCTTATCAAGATATTGGTTGTAAATATTTACCGACATTCGAGTTTTCCTGAATTAACAATTCTTAGATTTATTAAGGTAAGACTACTTTGCATGAGCAGTGAGTAAGCCTACAAATTTTTGGTTTTTTACAAGGAATGACTCATCTTACAACAAAGAAAACAGGCGCCGTATTAGACCAAAGTCCAAAACAGCCCCTTTTTTTAACGCATAAATAAGCCACCGCACGAACATGGCCAGTCAGTAAATTTAATTAAATAACGTTTAAATGGCCTCTAATGCTTGGCTGATTTTCTCAACCCCAATCACCTGCATACCCGGAATTCCGCCTTTTGGAATATTCGCTTTCGGCACAATCGCACGGGTAAAGCCATGCTTGGCCGCTTCTCTCAAGCGTTCTTGGCCTGACGGCACCGGGCGAATTTCACCCGACAAGCCCACCTCGCCAAATACCACCAAGTCTCGCGGTAACGCCTGATTACGGAAGCTGGATAACGTAGCAATTAACAATGCCAAATCCGCCGCGGTTTCGGTGATTTTTACCCCACCGACAATATTAATAAACACATCTTGATCGCCCAAATGCAAACCGCCATGACGATGCATCACCGCCAGTAACATGTGCAAGCGGTTAAAGTCCCAACCCACCGCCACGCGGCGCGGATTGTTCATGCTCGATTCATCCACCAAGGCTTGTACTTCAACCAACAGTGGGCGAGTACCTTCCCAAACCACCATCACCAAACTACCCGCCGATGGTTCTTCTGAGCGTGATAAAAAGATCGAGCTGGGGTTCTTAACTTCTTTTAAACCCACATCCAGCATGGCAAAAACGCCGAGTTCGTTCACCGCGCCAAAACGGTTTTTAATACCGCGCAAGGTGCGGTAACGGCTGTCGCTTTCACCTTCAATCATCAACGACGCATCAATGATGTGTTCCAATACTTTTGGCCCGGCAAGATTACCGTCTTTGGTTACGTGGCCAACCAAAAACAGCACGGTATTGGTTTGCTTAGCGAAGCGGGTGAGATAAGCCGAACATTCGCGCACTTGCGTTACACTGCCTGGGGCTGATTCAATACCATCCATATTCATCACTTGAATCGAATCAATCACGATGACTTTTGGCTGCTCTTTTTGCGCAACGCGGGTAATGGCTTCAACATTGGTTTCCGACAGCATCTGCAAATTGTTCATTGGTAACTTTAAACGCTGCGCGCGCCTTGCAACCTGCTGCAAACTTTCTTCACCGGTAATATAAAGCGTCTGCATCGACTGCGCTAAATAACACATCACTTGCAATAACAGCGTCGACTTACCCGCGCCCGGATGACCACCAATCAAAATCGCGGAACCAGGCACTAAACCGCCGCCTAAAACCCGATCGAATTCTTGCATGCCCGAACTAAAACGCGGCACTTCCTCAAGGTTAATCTCGGCAAGCTTCTGAATTTTACCCGCTTGCTCGCCACTGCCCGCATAGCCTTCAAATTTCACATCGCGGGTCGCGGCTTTGCTGCTGCTCGCCACCACAAACTCAGAAAGCGTATTCCACTCGTTACACTCAGCACACTGGCCTTGCCACTTAGTATGATCAGCGCCACACTCGGTGCAGACATAAGCTGTTTTTTTCTTTGCCATTAGAAACTCAGATATCTATAAATATGTCTAACAGAATACCTTAGCAAGTAGGGGGTGTGTACAGTTTGTTGGCTTAATATAGTCGCAGCACGGTAGACTTCAATATAAACTCTCGTATATGACCTAGTACAAGCCTCGATACGAGATAAGAATTTAGTTTAAGAAGATATTATGACAAGTTTCAATGCAGAGAAAAAAGCACTTTATGCAGTGCGATCATTAATTTGATGATGGCTTTTAGTGGCTGGCTGGCGTATCACTTTTCGAATTCACAAGCGATTTTGTTAGACGGAAACTATTCTTTTATTGCGTTTTTGTCACCTTAATAGCCATCCGAATCTCGATGATAAAATCCAAATCAACAGAAATATTCCCTTTTGGCCAGTATGTTTACGAAGCATTATTTTCGTTTGGCAAAGGCTTAATGGTCATCGGTATATTACTGGTCGCCCTTATTATGAGTATTTCTAGAATATCGCATTATTTAAACGGTTCGCCGGTGGATGTATTAAATACAGGCTCGGTATTAATCTATACCGTTGTGATGCTCGCCATGTGTGTTCCTTTGGCTTTGTACTGTCGTCATGAAAATAAAAAAATTAATAATGCCAGTATGATTTTAAGGGCTGAATACATTGGTTCTAAGACTGATGCTATTATGTCATTTTCGACGGGGGCAGTACTTTTCTCGATCGGTTTTTTAGATATCGATGGGCGTTTTGGTTTTCTTTATTATACCCGTGACGCCATTCTGGTGATTGTATTGGTATTATTTTTGGTGAAAGACCCCATTATTTTAGCCAGAGATTCATTTGTAGAGATGGCAGGGGGCACACTACAAGATAAAAAAGAGAAACAAAAGATAGAAGGTATTCTGAATGGTTGCTTAACACTCGACCTAATAAAAGAATCTTACATCTCTAAAACAGGCAGCAATTATTTTGTTGTTGTCTACATCAGCGCCAAAGAAATTGATGGCATAGGATTTGAAAAACTAGAACACTTGAAGCAGAAAACGTTAGAAGCGCTGAGGCTAAAATATCAGCATGTAATGTTTGAAATAGCTTTGGCATAAAGCATTTCGCTTACTTATATATTGGCCGATTGATTTATGCCCACAGCTAAAACCTTAACCAACAAACTCACCACGCTAAATGCCCAGGTCAATCACCTCTTAAAAATTTCAACGTAAGTAAAACGATAACGCAAACGACCTATCCAATAACGCACGCTGAGCAAAGGTATCGGCCTGAAATTATCATACAAGGTCGCCCTTTCGGGCGACAGATGTTGGCTCATTAAGGTGTAACTATATTAAAGGTCCCAGTAGGTTGATCCATTAACGAGAAGAAGCTTATGAGGTCCAGCTTACTGCCATCAATACTGAGATCATCACTAAATAAAGTTTCTTTTAAACCGGCTTCACCAATAATTATTTCTACAAATAATGTGCGGGTTAGGTTTAACGTCGCATCTGAAGGTGTGTCGTGGGCAACTTGTTTATGATGCAAGACTGAATTATTTAGCATTAATAAATGGCTTTGATTTAAATCGGTAAAATGGACTTTTATGTTTAATTTTTTACCCGCAGCTTTATCTGCAATTAATCGTACGGCCATGCTGTCAAAGAATTTATCAACGGATGTTTCTAATAAGACTTCTTTCATAACCGCTGGGTTAATGCCTTGTTTCGCAGGGCCATGGCGCAGTTCATAAGCACCTGTTAGATAGAAGTCGCGCCATGGTGCAGACTCTGCTTGATAGCCTAACTGGTCGTATACTTTTGCTAATAACGCTTTGGCTTGGCTGTTGCTAGCATCGGAAAATACCAAATGATTTAATAATTCGGCTAACCAGCGATAGGTATCGGTGCCTTCTGTGATGCCCATCGTTGCAGCGTTTTCAAACTGCTGCTGGGCTTTTATTAATACCGTATCGGCACCTCCCATCATGTCGATGTATCGAACTGCTGCCTTGCTTTCGGGCAATGCATCCAGCTGAGACGGATTGGCCGTAAACCAACCTAAATAGTTTTGATAAACGGCTCTGGCATTGTGTTTTAGGGTGCCGTAATAGCCTTGATTATCGAAGCCGGTATTTAGGCTAGCAGGGAGGTTGATTTGGTCAGCAATTTCATTAGGGGTGAACCCTTGGTTCATTAAGCGCACGCTTTGATCATGGATGTATTTATAGGTGTCGCGCTGAGTCGTTAAAAACGTATCAATATTTTGTTGTCCCCATAATGGCCAGTGGTGACTGCCAAAATAGGTTTGTGCGTTACTAAATTGTGTGCGAGCTTGCTCTATATAACTGCTCCATAGATGTGCGTCTCGAACTTTTGCTCCACGTAACGTATATAAATTGTGCATATTACGGCTAACTAATTCAGCACCACAAAATGCTTTATATTGTGGCAAATAAAAGGTGAATTCTGCTGGGGCTTCTGAGCCTGATACGATTTGGAATTCAAACTCAATGCCGTCAATGGTCTGCTGGATATTATTGGCGCCAATGAGTAGGTTAGGGGCTTCGATACCAAAGGTGCCAAAAGCGGGGCCTTTTCCTAAGCCTGTTCCTATATGGCCACGTTCAGTGCGGGCTAAGTTTTTGCCATACATGTACATGGCGCGACGACTCATGGCCGTACCTGCAATAATATTTTCACTTGTTGCTTCTTCTTCAAACTCTTCTGGGGCAATAATTTTTAACTCAGTTTGTTCAGCCTTAGTTAAATTCTGCATGATACCTTGCACGCCACCAAAGTGGTCGATGTGGCTATGAGTAAATATGATGGCTTTAATGGGTTTCTTTCCCAGATGTTTCTGCGCAAACTTTAAAGCGTGGTTGGCTGTTTCTCGTGCGGTTAGAGGGTCGACAATAATCCAGCCATTGTCTGATTCGATGATGCTCATATTGGACAAGTCGTATCCACGTAATTGATATATTCCTTCAGTGACTTTAAATAAACCGTGGATATTATTCAGTGCTGTTTGGCGCCATAAACTAGGATTGACTGAGCTTGGGGCACTTTTTCCTTCTGCATCGATGAAGCCATAAGCAGGCATGTCCCAGATGTTGCGACCATTGAGGTGCTTAATGATTAGGTCGTCTTCTTTTGCAATGAGACCCCTCTTTGCGTTATCAAAATCGTTGGTATTAGAGAATGCTCGTTGTTGTAATACCGCGTTGTTGGCCTTTACGGTGACTTCTGTTGGAGCGGTATGCCCGTGAGCATCAGCGCTTTGTTCAAAGTCGACGGGTTCTGATCCTAAATTTTCATCGCAAGCGGTTAGCGCGAGTATGAGACTGGTGCTGGTCATTAAAGTTATCAATGGTTTGCGCATGGTGAATCCTGATTATGTTTATTCTTAGCGTGCAGTATAAGCAATAGGTAGTATTCGGCAGGTCTGAAACGGACAAGTCACAGTCTTTTTAGGACAACAAATATAAGACAGCGATAGAAAAATTTACTCGTGTTCTTGTCGAAATTGGCTAGGAGACTGAGCAAACCAGCGTGTAAACGCTCGGGAGAAATTACTGGTATCGGTAAAACCAAGATGTAGGGCAATTGTTGTAATGGGAAGTTGGGTTTGCAATAAATAATGGCTGGCGAGTTCCATGCGAGATTCTTTTAATAGGTCTCTGTAGCTGACATCCTCTTCTTTTAAGCGTCGACGTAAACTGCGTTCACTCATATTTAGCTGGCTAGCAATGGTTTGAATGCTGGGCTCTGCGCATTTTTTTTGGTTGTTTTCGAGAAGTGCAGTGATGATGTTTTTAACTTTTAGCTGCACTAAGTTGGAGTTCATGTTGCTGATGTAGTCTTTAACTACGGACTCATTAAATGCGGCCAGTTTTTCATCCCCCATAATGCCTACTCGGCCTAACTTCTCACGCTTAAGCCATAAACAGTTACGTTCTGCTGAGAAATGAATAGGAGCGTTGAATCGTTGTTGCCACTTTTCTGCTGCGTTGGGTTTCGCGCGCATAAGTTCGACATGATCAATGGCATTGACTGAGGCACCTAGCTGGTTGCTGAAACTCAATAATGTTGAGAAAAAGCTGTCGATCGACATGGGGTGAATCGCAATGCCTGGAATGGGTTCTATAGTTAAGCCAATGAGTTCATCGGTGGTTTCTGTATACGTATTGACGGAGTTACTCACCAGTTCTGAATATTGGCCTAATTTTGTTAGCGCGGATTCTAGATTTTGGCTGGTAAGCATTAATAAACCCAGAGCGCGAAAGTGCATGGGCTGAACATAGTTGGCTACGGTAAGCGCAAAGCTGGAGTCTTGAGTCGTATTTTCTACGGCCTGCCAAAATGCGGTCATTAAACGAATGTCGACCCGTCCATCTGGCTGATCAATAAAATCTGCACGTTTAAGCTGTGCTGAAGCTAATAGTGGATCAGGGTCTATCTTGATCGCTTCCAGTGCTTGGCAAATTGCTAGTGGCCAGGCAGCCAAGGTAGTTGGTTGTTTATTATTAGAGGAGGTCATACTGCTATTTTTAATGATTCCGCTGGCATTGTCACGACTTCTTCATACATGGTTATTATGAGTTGCTATATTGATGATCACCTTGCTCTAACCCCGTTATGCTGAAAGTGCCCCCAACATAAACTGTCCAATTCACCAATAATCAGAAGGCCCTATAGAGTTCTAAAATACGGCTCTAAAAAAGGTAACCAGATTTCATGAATACAGCGCCTATATATGTCCAGATAAAAGAGCTTGTCAGTTTCCCCCCCCAAAACTCCTTCGCCACTGCACTCGCCGAAGCCGCCGCAAAGCCACTATCTATAGGTTAATTGGTGGATATTTAAGGTGTGAATGCTAGTTTATTTGTTAATGAGTGAACCATGATTCAGTTGTTTGAGCAATGGCGTTCTCCAGCCATTGAAATGGTTCACTGTTAGTTGTTCTTCAAATCATGCTTAGCATTATAAAATTGCGGCGTTATGATGTTGTGGTGTTATGAGGTTTTAGTAGATTAAGGAGATAGATTATGAGCAATTTATCAAAACGTTCTACCGTGTATTTTGACCCCAGAATTCTTCAAGCATTAAAAATGAGAGCAGCATCTTCTCATCTTTCAGTTTCTGAACTTATTGATGAAGCCGTCCGTTTATTAATGCGTGAAGATCAAGAAGATTTGGCAGCGGCTTCAAAAAGAGCAGCTGAGCCTGAAATATCGTATGAAGACTTATTAAATGACCTGAAGTCCCATGGCAAAATATAAAATACCTTCAAAAAATCAGTTGCCAAAGATCTTCGTACCATCCCAAATCAGGATGTAAAAAAATCTTGAATAAGATCAAAATTATTTCTGAAACCCTAGAGCAGAGGGATGTATAAAGCTTTCTGGTCAAGAAAATTATAGAGTTAGACAAGGTCTTTATATAATTGTCTATGAAATAAGAGATGAGGTCTTAGTCGTGAATGTAATCAAAGTCGCGCATAGGTCAAATGTCTACAGTAAAAACTAATAGGACACTCAGGATAGTGGCGATCAATTAAGCCTAAAGCCTCACTACGCCTGAGGCTTAGCCCGCTCAATAATCGCCTTACAGTTCACACCCACAGGCAGCGTTCCATAGTTAAGTGAAGAGTTCAAACCAGCAGGCTTATGTATACGCGAAGCCACAAACCCCTCAGCCACATGCGCATCGCCATCTTTCAACAACACACTCGCTTGCAGCCCCAGCGCCAGCTTCTCAACCACAGTACGTGAACGATATTCCAATGTGGATAAGTCCACAAACTCATCTTTCAAACCGCTCAAGAACACATCAAAGCGTTTATCCAAACCTTGCGCACTGGCCAGCTCGGTTAAATAAGCCTCCACCACCTTCGGTTCTTTATTCATCGCGCGTAATACATCCAAACACTGCACATTACCCGAGCCTTCCCAAATCGCGTTCACAGGGGCTTCGCGATAAAGTCGCGGCATGATGTTCTCTTCCACATAACCCACGCCCCCTAAGCACTCCATCGCTTCATACGCATGATTCGGTGCGCGTTTGCAGATCCAGTATTTACCAATCGCCGTCGCGACTCGGGCGAATAAGTTTTGCTGTTCATCGTGCATATTATCCAATGCATTACCGACGCGCATCGAAATCGCCAAGGCCGCTTCCGATTCAATCGCCAAGTCAGCCAATACATTTTGCATCAAGACCTGCTCATGCAAGTTCTTACCAAACACACTGCGGCCGCTGGTATGGTGAATCGCCTGTGCGGTAGACGCGCGCATTAACGAACTAGAACCCACCATGCAATCGAAACGGGTCATCGAAACCATTTCAATAATCGCCGGAACACCACGACCTTCGTCGCCGACCATCTGTGCATAAGCCCCGCGGAATTCAACCTCAGAAGACGCGTTAGAAATATTGCCCAGCTTGTTTTTCAAACGCTGAATAAACATCTGATTCTTGCTGCCATCTGGACGCCAGCGCGGTAATAGAAAACACGACAAACCTTTTTCAGTTTGCGCCAAGACCAAAAACGCATCGCACATTGGCGCCGAACAAAACCACTTATGCCCAACCAATTCATACGCTTCACCCGAACCGGTTTTCGCTGCATCAATTGGCGTCGCCTTGGTGGTATTCGCCCGCACATCCGAGCCACCTTGTTTTTCGGTCATGGCCATACCAATGGTCACACCTTCTTTTTCGAACCAAGGAATATTACGTTCATCGTAATGGCGCGCAGTAATTTTAGGCAGCCAATCTTTCGCCAAACTCGGCGTGGTTTTAATTGCAGGCACAGCGGCAAAGGTCATTGTTAACGGACAACCCGAACCCGAGTCGGCCTGGTTGTGCATATACTCCATCGCGGCACGGGCAACGTGAGCGCCTTTCTTCTCGGGATGCTTTTCTTCCGTCTTGTTTGAAGCACTAGATTGAGTCGTCCAAGGCAAAGAATGCGCACCGGCCTCAATCGCCGTGCGCATTAACTGATGATACGCCGGATGAAACTTCGCCAAATCAATACGATTACCAAAACGATCATGCGAATGAAATTCAGGCTTATATTGATTGGCTAAAAAACCCGCCTCTATTAATTCATGCCCCACATGATGACCATATTGGCTGACATCGGCTTTGGCAAAATCGCCATTAAAAGTCGTCATCCAATGCTTCAACGCCGCATCCGATTCATACGCATTATAATTTTCTAGCGGCGTAGGTTGGTTAAAAACCTCGTGGGTCTCGCCATTGAAATTTGTCATGTAAATTCCTATTTTTTATTTTTTATTTTTTATTTTTATTTTTATTTTAATTTTAAATTAAAAAGTTAAAGCTAAGCGTTAAAACCAACCGCCCGTAATACCAAGGCCGTTAAACTGTGAATAAGATCATCGTGATCATTTTTTTGCGTAATTTTTAAAGAAGCATCTTTAAGCAAAGGACTTAATGGCCCAACCAAAGACTCCGCCAACATGCCCACCAAAGCCGCCGCGGTAATCTGACAATTCTGCGCAACAAACTCACCGCGCTGAATGCCCAGCGCAATCACATCCTCAAAAATTTCAGCGTAAGCAAAACGATAACGCAAACGCTCTTGCTCAACCCTAGGGTCCACAGGCTCGGCGATCAGGGCATACGCCAAGGTTCTACCCAATAGCGCACGTTGAGCAAAGGTCTCGACCGCCGCGGTTAACTTATCCGCCGCCGTCTTTTCACTTTCTTGTCCTTGAGAATCAACATCCTGTTCATTACACGCCTGCGCAACCGCCGCCACTTCACTCTCGGTGGCATAACGAAATACCTCAGCCACCAACTCCGACTTATTAGGGAAGTGACGATAAATTGTGCCCGACGCCACCCCAGACTCCTTCGCCACCGCACTCGCAGATGCCGCCGCAAATCCACCTTGCTGCACCAAACGGCGCGCCGCCTTTAGCAAACGTAAGCGGGTATCGGCCTTTTTAGCCAAGGTATGTTCGGTTTCGCGATAAGCCAAAGCAAAGCTCCTATTGATTAGTTGGTGCTTAAGATGTGAATACCAGTTCATTTGTTAATAAGTGAACCATGATTCAGTTGTTTGAGCAAGTGAGCAAGAGATGGGTAAGCAATGACTGGTTGGCAGTCATTGAATGGTTCATTATTAGTTGTTCTTCAATTCATAGTAGCATTATAACGTTGTAGTGATATGATGCTGTAATGTTGTTGGATTTTAGTACATTAAGGAGTAGCATAATGAGCAATTTATCAAAGCGTTCTACCGTTTATTTTGAACCCAGTATTCATCAAGCATTGAAAATGAGAGCAGCATCTTCTCAACTTTCAGTTTCTGAGCTTATTGATGAAGCTGTTCGTTTATTAATGCGTGAAGATCAAGAAGACTTAGCAGCGGTTTCAAAAAGAGTAGCTGAGCCTGAAATATCGTATGAAGACTTATTAAATGACCTGAAGTCCCATGGGAAAATATAAAATAACCTTCAAAAAATCAGTTGCCAAAGATCTTCGTACTATCCCAAATCAAGATGTAAAAAAAATCTTGAACAAGATCGAAGCTATTTCTGAAAACCCTAGAGCAGAGGGCTGTATAAAACTTTCTGGTCAAGAAAATTATAGAGTTAGACAAGGTCTTTACAGAATTGTTTATGAAATAAGAGATGAGGTTTTGGTTGTGAATGTAATCAAAGTCGCGCATAGATCAAATGTCTATAGTAAAAATTAATAATGCTCAGAATAGTGTCTAGGATAGTGGTAAAGCAAAATGCAAACGCTCTTGCTCAACCCTAGGATCAATAACGATCAAGGCGATCGATCAAGGGGTCCGATCAAGGGGTCACGATCAAGGGGTCAGAGTATTTGATTCTAGAAGCTTTTTCTGACTGTGCCGACTGTAGTGCTTACCCTATGATTCTGTTGATCTTTTAGGTGTTCTTTTAGCTTTCTAAAAAATCACCCGAACTTCCCTGGGATTATTTAAATCAAGTACTCTAAATCAAGTACTCTGACCCCTTGATTGCCTTGATTGCCTGGGATTATTTAAATCAAGTACTCTGACCCCTTGATTGGACCCCTTGATTGAACCTCATGTTTTGCCTATTTACATAACTTGCCAAGACTATTGCGGCGAAAACCTCGATAATCTGCGTAATAAAGTTTAAATCGTTGGAAGCTATGTAATGGAAATCAAAGTTAATTTTCTCGACAACCTCAGGTTAGAAGCTAAGTTTGATGACTATACCGTCATCGCTGATCAGCCTATCCGTTATAAAGGGGATGGTTCTGCGCCAAGTCCTTTTGATTACTTCTTAGCGTCGTCTGCGATGTGTGCGGCTTATTTTATTAAAGTGTATTGTGTGGCGCGCGACCTTTCGACCGACGGCATTCGACTTTCACAAAATAATATCGTTGATCCTGAAGATCGTTATAACCAGATTTTTCAAATTCAGGTCGAGTTGCCCGATCATATTTCTGATAAGCACCGTGCGGGGATTTTACGTTCGATAGACCGTTGTACGGTTAAAAAAGTGGTGCAAACGGGGCCAGAATTTAAAATTGAAACGGTGGAAAGCCTCGACGAAGATGCCCAAGCGATGTTGATGGGGCAGGTAAGTGACGCGGCTGAAACTTTTATTCTGGGCAAAGATTTACCCCTGGAGCAAACCATTGCCAATATGACCAATCTATTGGCCGATTTAGGCATGAAGATAGAGATTTCTTCTTGGCGCAATATCGTGCCCAATGTGTGGTCGTTGCATATTCGTGATGCGGCGTCGCCGATGTGTTTTACCAACGGTAAAGGGGCAACAAAAGAAAGCGCACTTTGTTCGGCCTTGGGTGAGTTTATTGAGCGCCTGAACTGTAATTTCTTTTATAACGACCAGTTCTTTGGCGAAGCGATTGCCACAAGTGAATTTGTGCATTATCCCAATGAAAAATGGTTTGCGTTAACCGAAGATGATGCGCTGCCAGAAGGCATTTTGGATGATTATACCCGCGAGATTTACGATCCTGAAGGTGAGCTTCGTGGTTCACATTTAATTGATACTAACTCAGGGAATACTGAACGCGGTATTTGTTCGATTCCTTATGTGCGTCAGTCGGATGGTGAGACGGTTTATTTTCCGTCGAACTTAATCGAAAACTTATTCCTTAGTAATGGCATGAGTGCGGGCAATAATGTTAACGAAGCAAAGGTTCAGTGCTTGTCGGAAATTTTAGAGCGTGCGGTTAAGCGTCAGATTATTGAAGAAGAAATGACCTTGCCGAATGTTCCACAAGACGTGCTGAATAAATACCCAAGCATCGTTGAAGGTATTAATGCATTAGAAGCGCAAGGTTTTCCGATTGTCGTTAAAGATGCGTCATTAGGTGGCCAGTTCCCAGTGATGTGCGTCACCTTAATGAACCCAAAAACGGGCGGTGTGTTTGCCTCGTTTGGTGCGCACCCAAGTTTTGAGGCGGCACTAGAGCGTAGCTTAACGGAGTTATTACAAGGGCGCAGTTTTGAAGGTTTAAACGACATTCAAAAACCTACCTTTAATAGCATGGCGATATCGGAACCTGAAAATGGTGTTGAACATTTTATTGATTCATCGGGTGTTATTTCTTGGCGCTTCTTTAGTGATAAGAACGATTATGAATTTTGTGAATGGGACTTCTCTGGCACTAATGAAGAAGAATCTAAATCTTTGATGGGTATCTTTAAGGCCCTAGGTAAAGAGGTTTATGTCACGGAGTTTACTGACCTTGGTTTTGCGTGTCGTATTCTTGTGCCTGACTATTCTGAAGTGTATCCGGCTGACGATCTTGTTTGGGATAATACCAACAAGGCGCTGGCGTATCGTGAAGATATTTTGAACATTCACTCGTTGAGTGATGGTGCGTTAGAAAGTTTAGTCGAGCGCTTGGAAGAGAGCCAGATTGATAACTACACCGATATTCCAACGCTTATTGGTATTGTATTTGATGAGAATACGGTTTGGGGTCAGCTCACGGTTGTTGAATTGAAGATTCTTATTTATCTGGCGCTAGGGGCACTGGATGAAGCGGTTGAGTTAGTCGAAATGTATTTGCAGTATAACGATAATACCGTCGAGCGAGGTTTGTTTTATCAAGCAATGCACGCGGCACTTGAAGTGACGCTGGATGATGAATTAGAACTCGACGATTATCTGTTTAGTTTTACAAGAATGTTCGGTAAAGAAGTCATGGCGAATGTGGTTGGCTCGATCACCGGTGATGTAAAATTCTTTGGTTTGACGCCCACAAATATGAATCTGGAAGGTTTAGATAAGCATTTGCGCTTGCTTGAAAGCTATAAAAAACTGCGTCAGTTGCGAGCCGAGAAAGCAGGCATTTGTTAGGCGTTTTACAGGTTTAAATCCTCGTTATGAAATTAGTGTTAAATGCTGAACACATAACGGGGAGTTTTACGTATAACTAATAATACGATTTTTATTATCTCAACGAATTCTCTTTTCTTAAAGACTGCCGCTATGACTACACCAACTATTTTCACACTCGACGATCTTGCTCAGTTAGCGAACTACTCTTTGATGGATACGCTTAATTGTGATCCTCACGCGACCAAGGATGGTATTGATCATCGTTCGCGCCAAGTGTTTTCGGGCCATTATGTGCCGGTTAAGCCCACGCCCATCGCAGACCCTGAATACATAGCGCACAGCCATTCGTTTTTCTCTGAGTTGGGTTTTGCCAACAGTTTGGCTGAGTCACCTGACTTTATGCGATTGTTTTCTGGGGATATTACTCAGGTTCCTGAGCCGATGCGTAAAGTGGGCTGGGCAACGGGTTATGCGCTGTCTATTTACGGCACGGAATACATTCAGCAGTGTCCGTTCCAAACGGGCAACGGTTATGGCGACGGTCGTGCGATGTCGGTGCTTGAGGCGGTGATTAATGGTCAGCGCTGGGAAATGCAGTTAAAGGGTGGTGGTCCTACGCCTTATTGCCGTGGTGCGGACGGGCGTGCGGTTTTACGTTCGAGTATTCGTGAGTTTTTGGCTCAAGAGCACATGCACGCACTTGGCGTGCCTACTTCGCGGTCGTTGAGTTTGTACGTTTCAAAGTCAGAAACCGTTCAGCGCCCTTGGTATTCGGAAGGTTCGCGTACCGAGAATCCCGATAGAATGGTTTCTGAAGCGGTCGCTATTTCAACACGGGTTGCGCCGTCGTTTTTACGCGTGGGTCAGATTGAATTGTTTGCCCGCCGTACTCGTCATAACGATGATCCAGCAGTGATCGCAGAACTTGAGAAAATTGTGCTGCACTTGATTGATCGTGAATACGCCGATGTGATCGATCAAAAGCTTGGCCTTGCGGAAAAAGTAGTGCTATTGGCGCGTGAATTTAGAGGACGCCTAGTATCGTTGATCGCCAATTGGATTCGCGTGGGTTTTTGCCAAGGTAATTTTAATAGCGACAATTGCGCGGCTGGTGGCTTTACTTTGGATTATGGCCCGTTTGGTTTTTGCGATGTGTTTAATCCGTATTACCAGCCTTGGACAGGTGGTGGTCGTCACTTCTCGTTTTTGAACCAGCCCAATGCGGCAGAAAGTAACTTCGGTATGTTTTGCTCGGCACTGCGACCGTTACTTTTGTCGTATAAAGAGTCTTTGCAAGAACTGGATAATGTTGAAGAACAATTTCAGAATGTTATGCGCGTAGAGATGAAAAAAATGTGGGCAGCTAAGCTGGGTTTAGAATTAGAACAATTCGATTATGAGCTATTCAGTGAACTGCAAAAACTGATGATGCAAACTCCTGTCGATTATACGATTTTTTTCCGAGAACTTTCGGCGATCCCTGATGACATTGAACCATTGAAGAAAAGTTTTTATAACAGTTTAAATACGAATGCCAAAACCAATAATAAAGATTTGGATAAGGACTGGGATGAGTGGTTAGTTAAGTGGAAGTCGCTTTTATTGAATAGTGATTCGCCTCGATCGAAAGAAGAGATTTCTGCGCAAATGAAGCGGGTTAATCCCAAATATATTCTGCGCGAGTGGTTTGTTAAACCGGCTTATCAGCAAGCACAGGCGGGGGATTATTCTTTAATTAAAGAACTGCAAAACGTGATGACAAATCCTTATGCCGAGCAGTCGCAGGAAGTTGAAGACAAATACTATCGTTTAAAACCGTCTGAGTTTTTTGCGATAGGAGGGGTGTCGCACTTGAGCTGCTCGTCATAGCGGCTAGTGTGACTGATAGATGAAAGTAAGAGTTAACTGAGATTTAAGATGCACCTAAGTCCATGTTGACATTCATGCAGGCATAAACCACTATTTTATTGATTTTAATATTAATAAATTTAAGTGTTTGCTAGGTTGTTGTATGAATATAGATAAGTATTTTGATGTTCAAGGTTCGGGTTCTCCAATCGTTTTTATTCACGGTTCTTATGCTACTTCGTCGACATGGAAAAAGATGATCCAGCAGTTATCAACAGATCACCTTTGTATTTCTATTAAACTGCCTGGACATGGTGGCGCGCCAGAAGCGAATGATTTTGCTGCGCCAACGGTTGAGACTGAATTAAATATTGTGCAGCAGGTGGTGGAGTCATTAACTGACCAGGCTATTCATCTAGTTGGTCATTCTTTTGGTGGTGTGGTGGCTTTAGCGCAGGCGCTTAAAGGTAATTTGGATTTAAGCCAAGTCACTTTGTTTGAGCCGGTTTCTACTTGGGTTTTAGATCGGGTAGGTGATGAAGAAATGATTAGCCGTGTACAGATTTTTTTAGATCAATACATGCAGGACATTGCGAATAAAAAACCGCATGTTCATGGGCAGGTGATTGATTTTTGGGGAGAAGCTGGGGCGTTTGCTTCATTACCCGGCTTTATACAAGAAGGAATGGCGCCGTTATTAGACAATAATATTCGTCACTGGCATCTTTGCGCTAATATCGACAGAGATTTAAGCGATTTGCAAAACTGTGGTGTGCCAGCACGTTTGGTTTATGGTGATCAGTCTAGTCCAGTTGTACGCGCTATTTGTGAGCATTTAGTTACTCATATTCCAAACAGTAAACAATACAAAATAGAAGGCGCGAGTCACTTTTTAGTGACCAGCCATGCTGAGCAATGCTTGAATGCTTTGCAGGATCCAATAACCTGACCCAAAAAGTTAATAATAAGTCAGTGTTGTTGTTTTACTTCAAAATTAGAGAGTACTTACGGCGCTTTAACGCGCTAATCGAGCGCAGGTAATTGTTTGTCAATTGTGATTATCTCCGATGACAGTTTGCTGGCTAGTTGGTAGTATCGAGCGACTGTATTAAATTAGAATCTTGATAAATTTTACTCATCGATTAACTCAATAGAATAAAGGTGCTCTGTTATGAAACTAGAAACTCAAGCAATTCATGCTGGCTTTGAAGACGATCCAACAACGCGCGCGGTTGCGGTGCCTATTTACCAAACCACTTCTTATAGCTTTCGTGATACTCAGCATGGCGCTGATCTGTTTGATCTTAAAGAGCCTGGTAATATTTATACCCGCATCATGAATCCAACCAACGGTGTGCTTGAGCAGCGTGTTGCGGAAATGGAAGGGGGTATTGGTGGTTTGGCGTTTGCCTCTGGTATGGCGGCGATTACTGCAGCGATTCAAACCGTTGCTCGCGCTGGCGATAACATTCTGAGTGTTAGCCAGTTGTATGGTGGTACTTATAACTTTTTCGCTCACACTTTACCGCAGCAAGGTATTGAAGTGCGTATGGCTCAGGGTGATGATCTTGCCGGCCTAGAAGCATTGATTGATGAGAATACCAAAGCCTTGTTTTGTGAGTCTATTGGTAACCCAGCGGGAAATATTGTAGACATTCAGGCGTTGTCTGATATGGCGCATAAACACGGTATTCCGGTCATGGTTGATAACACGGTGGCAACGCCGGTGTTGTGTCGCCCTATTGAGCACGGTGCAGACATCGTGATCCATTCGTTAACTAAGTACATTGGTGGCCATGGTACGTCAGTTGGCGGCGCGATTATTGATTCGGGTAAATTCCCTTGGAAAGATAACCCACGTTTTCCAGCGTTTAATGAGCCTGATCCGTCTTATCACGGTGTGGTGTATGCAGAAGCGTTTGGTCCAGCGGCGTTTATTGGCCGTGCGCGTGTTGTGCCGTTGCGTAATATGGGCGCTGCGATTTCGCCGTTTAATGCGTTCTTGATTCTTCAGGGTTTGGAAACATTGAGCCTGCGTATGGAGCGTCATACTGAAAACGCACTGAAAGTAGCTAAGTATCTCGCAGCGCATGATATGGTCGCTTGGGTTAACTATGCAGGTTTGGAAGGTGATAAATATTTTGAACTAGCAAAGAAGGTTGTTGATGGTAAGCCTTCAGCAATTTTGAGTTTTGGCATAAAAGGTGGCGAAGCCAACGGCGCTAAGTTTATCGATGCACTGCAAATGATTAAACGCCTAGTAAACATTGGTGACGCGAAATCTTTAGCGTGCCATCCTGCTAGCACAACTCACCGTCAGTTAAACGATGAAGAATTACATAAAGCCGGTGTGAGTCGTGAGATGGTTCGTATTTCTGTGGGTATCGAGCATGTTGACGATATCATTGCTGACATTGAACAAGCATTGGTTGCTGCAAAATAGCCGCTGAAAAGTAGCTGCTGCAAAGTAGCTGCTGCAAAGTAGCTGCTGCAAAGTAGCTGCTGTAAATAATTCCTCATAAATAGCGGTTGAAAAATCGGCTATTGAAAAAATAGCCAAACTGATAATATAGCGCTGCACCTTGCCTGAATTATGTGGTTTGGTGTGGCGTTTTTTTTGGCCATGAATTCACTTTTTTATTGACTAATTTATATAACTTTACAGGTATCGCCATGTCATTTGGGCAGTTAATTGCACTCGCTAGTTTTATATTCTCTGCAGGCACTATTGCCTTAACGTATTGGGTGGGTATCAATCAACAAACGGTTGAAGTGTGTGTGCCCTTCATTACCGGTTGTACCGATATTACTCATACGGGTCTTGCCGGTGATGCAGGTTTTATTTTTCGTGGCGGCATGATCAGTGCCAGCATTTTAATCATGGTATGGTGGCATTGTATGCGTGTGTGGCTTCAGCCTAGTGTGCAAACGCGCGGGGGGCGTATCAACCTCAATTTCATGACGTTTTTTGGCATATTAGCTGGCTTTGGTCTGATCGTGAGTACGGCGACGTTAGGTTCTACCAAAGAACTCAGTTCGTTCTCTGTGCATGTGCGTGGTGCCAATACGTTTTTTGAAGCCATATTATTAGCCTTGTCGTTTCATTATTATTTAATGTGGCGTGGCCGCAAAAATGGCTTATTAGAAGCCCCTTCTTTTAAAATTAAAACGGTTTTGTTTATTCTAATCTGGATTGTACTGGTTGCCTTTGTCGCGAACTCGATCGGTGAACACATGAAGCGTGGAACCAAGATTGCTGAGTGGTGGGCAACGTTATTTATTTGCTTGTACTTTTTAAGCAGCTATTGGGACTGGCAGCGCATTAAATTGAAGCTGGCTGCAGCAGAATGATGCTTTGTTGCTGATCAATATGTATAAAATTTATAAGGCTAAGGGATTTGTATGCGCATAATTTATGGAATCATCAGCGTAGCGGTATGCGTGGCTTTGGTTATTGGCATACAACAATGGCGAGGGCCTTTATTACCGGCATTAATGGTTACTAAGTTACCGTTAGAGCTGCGCATTGTCGCCAGTGGTGAAGTTCGTTACCAATCACTCGCTAAAATTGGCAGTGAAATTACAGGGACCGTTAAAGCACGTTATGTCCGTGAGGGTGATTGGGTTAACGAAGGGGATTTATTGGTTGAATTAAATCCTCAAGAGTTACAAGCACAGCTGGCACAAACTCAAACCTTGTTGCAGCAGCTACAACAAAAAACCCGCCCACAATCACAAGCGGCTTTAATTGAAGCGCGTGATATTTTGGATCAAGCCAGCCGTGAAGCTCGGCGCAGAGAGAAGCTTTCAGAGCAAGGCGTTATCCCGATAGAGCAAGTCGAACAAGCGCAGCGTTTTGAATTAAGTGCCAAAGCTGCGTTTACTCGTACCCAAATAGCAACAGACGCTTTAGCTGAAAACAGCACCGAAGAGCGTTTATTAAAACAGCGTATCGCTAGTGCTGAACTGGCCCTTGCTAAAACACGACTGTACGCTCCTTTTAAAGGCCGTATTCAAACCCGTAATGTTGAATCTGGTGATTTGGTACAGCCAGGTAAAGTGCTGTTAGAAATTGCCCGAAACGATAGTCAAACCTGCCAGGGGATGACTACTAATGGTATGGAAGTTGTCATTGCGTTGGATGAGAAAAATTTTGCCCCTGTGAAACTAGGGCAGCCTGTGAAACTGATTGCTGATGCTTGGCCAAATATTAATGTTGCTGGAGAGGTTGGTTTTATAGCACCGGCGGTTGATACAGGGCGCGGCACGATCGATGTTCATATCAATGTGCTCCGCGATGAACAAACACCAGATTTTTTGCAAGGCATGACAGTATCGGCCAACATCATTGCTGACGAACGCGCTTCTACCTTAGTGTTACCCAATGATTATGTATTCAATAACCGTGCTGATACCGCGCAGGTTTTGCTTTGGCAAGATGATAAAGTCACTCCTGTTGATGTGACACTGGGGCTGCGCAATGTCGGACACAGTGAAATTGTGTCTGGCTTAAACGAAGGCGATATCGTGGTTCAAGCGGGCAGCTTAACCGCTGAAAAAACTAAGAGCAGCCAGCGAGTGCGTGTGTATTTTGAGCAGATTCAGCATGTTATTCGTTAATCGCTTGCTTAACTTACGCAGCTTACACAATTTACACAGCTCACTGTGGATCGAATGGCGAATTGCCTTGCGCTTTTTAGCGGATAACCCACTGCAAACGTTATTGATCAGTGTGGCTATTTCCGTAGGCGCGGCTGTGATTGTTTTCATTACTGCGCTGATGTTAGGTTTGCAAAATAATATGATTAATAAAACGTTGGGTACGCAAGCGCATATAAGAATAGAGGCGACGCAGCAGCATAATATTTTTTCTGAAATTGCAGAGGGTCGTTATGTGTGGGCATTAGAAAGCCCGCGCGCTCAGCGCTTACAAACGATCAATAATTGGCAACAAGTTCGCGATACCCTAGACAAATATCCACAACTTAACGCGGTTTCACCATTGATTTCTGGGCCTGCTTTTGCACAAAAAGGCACCGCTCGGTCTTCTGTGGCCCTAGTGGGCATTGACCCTAAGCGCTATCACGGCATTATTAATTTACAAGAATATTTGCTTGAAGGTGAGTTTAGCGTCACTGCTAGCGATGTAATGATTGGCAGTCAGTTGGCAGAAGATTTGGGGTTGCGTACCGGGGATAAATTGCGTTTAGATGCTGGAGATAATCGCCAGTCGGTGATGAATGTTGCCGGTATTTTTGAGTTAGGAGTTCGGGAACTCGACAGCCGGTATGTGTATACCGGATTAAAACAGTCGCAAACGTTACTTAATTTGCCCGGTGGTGTGACCCTTATCGAAATAAAAATATCGGATGTATTTGTTGCTGACTATTGGGCGCGGCGCTTGCAAAAATTAACCGGTTTGTATGTGCAAAGTTGGATGGACAGTAATGCTCAATTGTTAAATGGGTTGCAATCACAAACCATGACGACGCAGATTATTCGAGTATTTGTCGCTATGTCGGTGATTTTTGGTATTGCCAGTGTGTTGGCAGTGAGTGTGGTGCAACGTACTCGCGAGATTGGTATTTTACGTGCGATGGGCAGTTCGCAGCAGCAAATCTTGCGCGTATTTTTATTGCAAGGAGGCTTGCTGGGATTAGCCGGTTCCTTGCTCGGTGTGCTGCTGGGCTATTTGATGGTGCAAGGGTTTAATTCTGCGGGACAGCGATTGTTCGAAATTGTATTAGAGCCTTCTATGTTGTTGTCGGCGATTACTATTGCGACGGTTGCTGGGGTTGTTGCAGCCATGGTGCCAGCGCGTCGAGCGGCTAAATATGATCCAGCGGTGGCGATTCGTTATGTCTAATCAAAACCAACAAGTCGTTCTGCAACTGAATAAGATTAATAAAATATTTAATCCAAATACGCCGTTGGCCAATCATGTGCTGCACGATATTTCTTTGCAAGTGAGCCGAGGTGAGCTGGTGGCTTTAGTTGGCACTTCGGGCTCAGGAAAAAGTACCTTGCTTAATGTGATGGGGTTGTTGGATGTCTCTTCATCTGGTGAGCTGTATATTCAAGATCATTTAACTCAAGGATTAAGTGAACAGCAGCGAACCCAGTTACGTAGTGAATCCATTGGCTTTGTTTTTCAATTTCATCATTTGATAAACGCCTTTAGTGCATTAGAGAATGTACTTATGCCGCTTATGTTACGTTATGGTAAGCCGTCAAAAGAGCAGACAGAATATGCCAAATATTTGTTAAACGAGGTTGGGTTGTCCAAGTTTATTTACAAGCCCACCAATAAATTATCGGGAGGCCAGCAGCAGCGAGTAGCCATTGCTCGCGCGCTGGTATCACGCCCAGCTTTGGTACTTGCGGATGAGCCGACAGGTAATTTAGACACACAAACGGCAGACGAGGTGTTTAACTTATTTGAACGTTTTAATATTGAACATCAGTGCGCCATTGTTATTGTTACCCACGACCCGCGTTTGAGTGCTCGTTGCCCGCGAACAATACGATTGGATGATGGGCGTATTGTTTATGACGGAGCTTCTGTCGATCTCCCTACGAATTTTCAAGCGACCTAGCTTTTCGTTATAGCTTCTTGTCATAGCTTCTTGTCATAGCTTTTTAGTATTTTCTGGCAGTGATTTATAGTTAATTTTCACGATATGTTTATCCAATAATATTTGCATTAACAATAGCTAAAATCTATCAATTTATTAGTATTTAATAGGTTTTAATATAGAAACATCTGGTCCATAGTAGAGATAGAAAAAGAGGTAGAACAAGAGATAAAACAACAATCACAAGGAGAGAATTTATGTCGAATAACAAATGCCCAGTTATGCACGGTGGTGCAACTGAAGCCAGCATGACGAATATGAGTTGGTGGCCTAAAGCACTTAATCTAGACATTCTGCACCAGCACGATCATAAAACTAACCCAATGGGTGAAGATTTTAACTATCGTGAAAATCTAAAAAATTTAGACGTTGCCGCGTTAAAAAAAGATCTAATTGCTGTTATGACCGATAGCCAAAAGTGGTGGCCAGCGGATTGGGGTCATTATGGCGGCTTGATGATTCGTATGTCTTGGCATGCAGCGGGTACCTATCGTATTGCCGATGGCCGCGGTGGTGCAGGAACCGGTAATCAGCGCTTTGCACCAATTAACTCTTGGCCAGACAACGTTAACCTTGATAAAGCACGTCGCCTACTTTGGCCGATTAAAAAGAAATACGGCAACAAACTTAGCTGGGCTGATCTGATCGCATATGCGGGTACTATGGCTTACGAGTCGATGGGGCTAAAAACCTTTGGTTTTGCTTTTGGTCGTGAAGATATTTGGCATCCGGAAAAAGACACTTACTGGGGCGCAGAAAAAGAATGGTTAGCGCCTAGCGGCAGTGAGGGTAGTCGTTATTCTGGCGAGCGTGATTTGGATAACCCGTTGGCTGCTGTGATGATGGGGCTTATTTATGTGAATCCAGAAGGGGTTGATGGCAACCCTGATCCGCTGAAAACCGCTCATGATATTCGTGTCACGTTTGAGCGCATGGCAATGAACGATGAAGAAACTGTTGCCTTAACCGCGGGCGGCCATACCGTTGGTAAATGTCATGGTAATGGCGATGCTAGCTTGCTAGAAGCAGATCCAGAAGGCGCAGAGTTAGAAGATCAAGGTTTTGGTTGGTTGAATAAAACCAAGCGCGGCATTGGCCGAGATACCGTGTCTAGCGGTATTGAAGGTGCTTGGACGACGCATCCTACAAAGTGGGATAACGGTTTCTTCGATTTGCTATTGGGCTATGAATGGGAGCTTAAAAAGAGCCCAGCGGGTGCTTGGTAGTGGGAACCGATTAATATTAAAGAAGAAGATAAGCCGGTAGATGTTGAAGACGCGTCTATTCGTTATAACCCGATCATGACCGATGCGGATATGGCGATGAAGATGGACCCTGAATATCGCAAGATTTCAGATAAGTTTGCCAAAGATCCTGCGTATTTCTCGGAAGTATTTGCTCGTGCTTGGTTCAAATTGACTCACCGTGATTTGGGGCCAAAAGCCCGTTATGTTGGCCCGGATGTGCCACAAGAAGAATTGATTTGGCAAGATCCTGTGCCAGCAGGGCGCACAGATTACGATGTTGAAGCGGTGAAAGCTAAAATTGCAGCCAGTGGTTTAAGCGTCAGCGAAATGGTGTCTACTGCATGGGATAGCGCACGCACGTTCCGTGGCTCGGATAACCGCGGTGGTGCGAACGGTGCGCGCATTCGATTGGCACCCCAAAAGGATTGGGAAGGTAACGAGCCAGATCGTTTAGCCAAAGTGTTAACCGTGCTGGAAGTAATTGCCGCAGACACCGGCGCAAGCTTGGCTGATGTTATTGTGCTGGCGGGTAATGTGGGGATTGAACAAGCGGCGAAAGCGGCGGGAACAGATGTAACCGTTCCGTTTGCTCCGGGCCGAGGTGATGCGACAGCCGAGATGACCGACGCTGAATCGTTTGATGTATTAGAGCCCGTTCACGATGGTTTCCGTAACTGGGTGAAGCGTGATTACGTGGTAACGCCTGAAGAGATGTTACTCGATCGTGCGCAGTTAATGGGCTTAACCGCACCAGAGATGACCGTGCTGGTGGGTGGTATGCGTGTTATTGGCACTAATCATGGCAATGCGATTAAAGACGGCAGTAAGCACGGCGTGTTTACCGATCGTGAAGGCGCGTTAACCAATGACTTTTTTGTGAACCTTACCGATATGAACTACTCGTGGAAGCCTAAAGGCAAAAACGTTTATGATATCTGTGATCGTGAAACGGATCAGGTTAAGTGGACAGCCACACGAGTCGATTTAGTATTTGGTTCTAACTCAATTCTGCGTTCGTACGCAGAGGTGTATGCGCAAGATGATAACCAAGAAAAGTTCGTGCGTGACTTTGTTGCGGCATGGACCAAGGTGATGAATGCAGATCGCTTTGATCTAGCTTAAAACTCTGATCGAGTTTAAAGTTCTGATAATAGTTTTATAGTGAAAACATAACCTTGAGCCCTTATTGCTAGCTTAGCAATAAGGGCTTTTTTATGAGTGAAATCTCTGCTGGATTGAATAAAGGGTTAGATAAAAGATTGGATAAAGAGTTTGCTCGAATAACAACCAAAGATTAAAGTGTGTGCCACTGTATTATTAGGTTAGGTAAAAAGATTGTCAGAAAATAATGAATCTCATTTAGTAGCAGGGCGTGAGTGTGGTGAATGCACAGTATGCTGTGTGAACCTTTTGATAAGCGATAAAGACTTTAACAAGCCAGCTGATGTTGCTTGTACGCATAGGGTAGAAAAAGGCGGCTGTAAGATTTATAACGACCGACCTTCTGTGTGTCGTGATTGGCACTGCGCTTGGCGTTTTATGCCGCAGCTAGATGATGAGTGGCGGCCAGACCGCTCAGGCATTTTATTACGCTCTGATGAAAACGGTATTATTTTTCAGCCAATTCGTGATGCTAAAAAAGTACTCACCAGTGCTCGGGCGATAGAATTAATTGGGGGCGGTGTTTCTCAAGGCATTCCAATGTCGATGTCTATTCCTACTAAAAAAGGCTTTTTAAGTCATGGCATGTCTTTGAATGAACCTTTACAAAAAGTGGTTGAGTCAAGAAGCCTCGCCGCCATTCAAAATAAAATGATTGATCTTATTAAATTCTCTAAGAAACAAAAAACAGACGCGATTATCGCAACGGATGGTTAATCATGAACGCTAACCCTGCTTTATTATCGTTATCGGAAATTGTCAGCGATGCTCACGCAAAGATTCAACAAGACTTTGCTGATATCAACCCAGTGATTGGGGTAATGCAAGGAATGCGCAAGATGGGTATTCCTGCGGATGTAATAACCATTGATTGCTTAGTTACGAACAAGCGAATTTTAGTCATTTTACATGATGAGCATCCGGCTATGACACGCTATCAACTAACCTATATAGACCAAGACCCCAGTGATGACTACATTGATCTTGCCAGTGACCAAGTAAATAGCGAGATGGTTTACGGTTGGATCAAAGATTATTTTTCGGATATTTCTTAATAAATCGTTTTATTAGTTGTTCACATTACCCATTTAAAGGTTTAACCCGTGATTTTAGATCAATTAATCCAGTTAGTTACACAGTTTTTTAACAGCGTTTTAACGGAGTTTTCTCAACCTCAAGCCTACTTTCAGCTTGGCTTAATATTTTCTGTTTATGCCTTGTCATTTTTGCTGGCGAATAGAATTAGAAAATACGTTCCGTTTTTTAATACGGCTTTAGCAAATACGTCCAATGAGAATCATTATGCTTCACTGTGGAGTAAAATCTTTGCTCAGTTAGGTGAGTATATTGCTCCAGTGCTGGCGGTGCTTATTTTGAAAGTATTCATAGAAATGAGTGCGGCAGCCGCGAGTCATTTATGGATAGCAAAGACCGCGATGACGGTAGGTATTTTATACCTAGTTCATTCGTTAATAAGAGACTTTGTTAGCAATCAATTTATTGCTGCGGTTTTACGCTGGGTTGGCATGCCTATTGTATTTTTACATTTGCTTAATGTGCTGGTGGGTTTAATTGAAATACTAGAATCTATTTCACTAACGCTTGGTAATATCGAAATTTCTGCTTATGGCATTGCCCGTGTTGCAATTTTTGGCTCACTGTTATTTTGGATAGGTCGAGCCACAAATAAAACTGGCGGTGAGATTATTCGTAAACAAGAAAAGTTGGATTTACGTACTCGTGAAGTAGTCGCAAAGATATTTGAAATTGCTATATTTTCGTTGATTGCTTTATTACTGCTGCAAGTAATGGGAATTAACTTAACCGCATTGGCGGTATTTGGTGGTGCTATTGGGGTAGGTATTGGTTTAGGGCTTCAGGCCATTGCCTCTAACTTTATTTCGGGTTTTATTATTTTATTGGATCGATCGGTATCGATTGGTGATTATATTGAATTGGAAGATGGTCGCACGGGTGTGGTGCGCGAATTAAGTATGCGAGCAACCACGCTCGAAACGTATGATGGCAAAGACATTGTGGTGCCTAACGAGAAATTCATTGTAGGTACCTTTATTAATTGGACACACAAAGATAAAAGCCAGCGCTATCGTGTTGACTTTTCAGTCGCTTACCACAGCGATATCCGTCAACTGGTGGAAATTATTAAAGACGTTGTATCTCAACACCCCCAAGTATTCAGCGGTGATAATGTGCCATTAGAGCAGCGCCCTGACTGTGAGATAGACAGTTTTGGTGATTCTGGTATTAATATGTTTGTTGAGTTTTGGATGGAAGGTATCGACGACGGCAAAAACCGTGTAGGCGGTGATTTAATGCTGATGATTTTAGAAGCCTTACAGCAACATGGCTTTGAAATTCCTTTTCCTCAACGTGAAGTACGATTGCTTAAATAGGAGCGGCTAAATTAGAGCGCCTAAATTAGAGTGCTGCCATCAGCAGCACTTTAAGTGGTTTTTGCGCTGAGCTTATTGGCTTACGCGTTTAAGCAGTTCAATAGACGCATCGACTTCTACTTTACGAATGGCCACGCTTTCAATATTACAGCCAACCGGTATGCCTTTTTCTTCGGCGAACGCTTTGAGTTCACGGTAGCTTTGCTCAGACACATCCACAGAGCGTTGCAAGATATCATTAGAATGAATTAAATCATTCTCCAACCATCGCGGAATACTAATACCTAACCATTTCATGAACTGCAGTGTTTTAGCAGAACCACACGGTGTTAGTGTGAACAAAATAGGTACTAATGGAATGTTATGTTCTTTGCCGTAATAATAATAATCGGAAAGAAAGTTTTTAGATGCATTCACGTCATAAACACCCTGTGATACAAAAAAACGACAGCCTTGTGCAATCTTATCAAACACACGTAAATGCTCGTCACCTTTCGTTTGATGGCGCTCTGGAATAACAACACCACCCAGCAGAAGATCGTTCTTTACTGCCGCTTTAATTTGGTAAGCATCACGAATTGAAACAGTGACTTCTTCTGATTTAGAAGCTGCGCCAACAAAAATCGTTAAATTTTGTTGGGGATTGGCGCTGGTTATAAAATCAGTTAATTCTGTTTTATTATACTTACCTACAGAGCGGTAAATAATTTTAGGAATGTTTAAGTCTTGTAGGTACTTTTGGCTGTAGTCATAACAGTCTAGTGTTTCCATAAAAGGAAATGGGCGTTCTTCGTCGGTGCGAGATTTTTCATCTTGAATATCGTATAACACCAAGCCATCAACCTGCTGATCTTGTAAGCGCTCAACTTGGCGCGCTGAAATCTCAACTATTTTATCGTTGCTGGTGCCATTTTTGGGTGGGGTGATGCCATATAGGATGATCCCACTGCTGCGGTTTTTAATTTTTTCTATGAGCGATTGATTTGGCATGATACGTGTCTATTGAAGAGTTATGTTAGCGTTTAAAACCATAAATATAATATAACATTGCTGCGAAATTTAATCAGGTTCAAAACATTTGGCTAAATGTAATGCCTAAGGAGCTACCATCAGAGACTTCGTTGGTTTTTTTGTTTTTATAATCGATTGTTAAAAACTTTACACCCAGAGATGAACCTGTGCCCGTAAAGTGAAAAAGATATTCAACATATGCGCCATAGGCATTATGGTAGCGTGCATTATCGGCAGTTTCGCGACTGGTAAATTTGGGATCAAGGTGTGCTGTTAACCCACCGCCCCAAATATGTCGTCCTGCCCAGAAATGGCTAAAGATATCGATAGGAAAACGGGTGAATGAAAGAACACTTTCATCACCCTTGCTATTTTGGGCTGTAATTAGGTCAAATAAATATCCAGCTTTAATGCCGACATCGACTCTTTTCTCAAACATAAGATGAGCAATACCAAGAGAAAAACTCACCCCTGATCCTGCTCTAATTTTGTCGACTTCGCCATTTTCAAATTCAATTTTTTCGAGAGTTTGTCCACCCAGTAATGCATCAATACTGATAAAAGGACGAGTGTCGGCATGCTCATTAGCAGAGAAAGCGTCTTCGTAATAAAAGCCGTCTTCAAAATCATCATTGTCGATTTCGTCTGCAGCCATGGTAAAACCCGAGAGGCCAGCAGTAGCGATAAATAAGGCCGAAACGGTCGCCAGCTTGGGAGGATTACTGAGTATTCGGATCAATACTGTTGTCAGCGTTGACGGCATCATCATCTTCGGTCGGTTTTTTAATTAAACGAGCAAACAGCACTCCCACTTCAAATAATAACCACATAGGGACAGCGAGAATAGTTTGTGAAATAACGTCGGGTGGGGTGACAAACATTCCTACGACAAAACAACCTAAGAAAATATAAGGACGCTTAGCGGCGAGTTTTTCAACGGTGGTTGCACCCATTAGCACCATAAGAAACGTTGCGATAGGAATTTCAAAGGCTATGCCAAAAGCAAAGAACATTTTTAAAATAAAGTTAAGAATGTTATCGATGTCAGGCATCAAGGTAACGCCTTCTGGACCAACCGAGGTAAAGAACGAAAAGGCTAAAGGCAGCACTACATAATAGGCAAATACAATACCTGTGTAGAACAAGAGAATGCTGGATAGCAGCAATGGAATAGCAAATTTCTTTTCATGCTGATACAAACCTGGGGCAACAAATGACCACACTTGATGCAAAATAAAAGGCACAGATAAGAAAATAGCTAACACAATAGTAAGTTTAAAAGGCACTAAAAACGGCGAGGCGACGCCCGTCGCAATCATGCCACCTTCCACCGGTAAAATAGACGACAGTGGATCAACCAGTATTAGGTAAAGATCGTTAGCAAAATAGAATAAGCTAAGAAAAATAAGTAGAACCGACAGCACAATCTTGAGTAAACGATTACGTAGCTCAATCAAGTGACTCATCAAAGGTTGTTCAGCTGCCGTTACGTGTTCTGTGGGTTCGGTCATGTTGCTCGAGTCTTATTTTTTATCTACAGGGATAGAATCATCAGAAGACGTGTCTTTTACTGCGCTGCTTGGTGCTGTTTTCTTGACTAAAGCGTTGCTTAAAATATCATCTTTTTTGGTTGCAGCTTCTTCTTCATCTAAAAAAGTTGCATAAGGGTCTTTGAGCTTCTCTTTTAATTCATCAGTGCGCACTTGGCGCTCTAAGTCTTCTTGGAAACCACTCATTGTGCGGCGAATTTTGCCGATAAATAGACCCACATTTCTTGCTGCTACAGGTAATCGTTCTGGACCTAAAACCAGAAGGCCCAAAATACCTACGACCATTAATTCTAAAAAACCAATATCAAACACCTAGTGTGCTCCGAATTATGTGATTATTGGTTCTTTTGTTTGTCAGCAGTTTCTTTGACATTTGTATTGTCAAAGGTTGCATCTTTCTCTTCATGAGCAAGAGAAGCAGGCTGAGTGTCATCTTTTTCATCTTCGGACTTTTTAGGGTCTTCGTTGATGGCATTTTTAAAGCCTTTAACTGCCCCTCCTAAATCGCCACCTAGATTGCGTAACTTTTTGGTCCCGAAGATTAAAATTACGATGACGAAAACAATTAATAATTGCCAAATGCTGATACCACCTAACATGATACTTTCCTCTACTTAATAGTGTAAAAATTAGTATAACAATATTTAAAACCCTGGCAGGTTTGAGCCTGCCAGAATATGAAAATGCATATGAAAAACTTCTTGTCCGCCTTTTTCACCGGTATTGGTGATTGTGCGATAGCCTTCAAGGTTTTCTTGTTTTGCCAGCTTAGGGATCGTTAATAATAACTTTCCCATTAGTACTGCGTCTTCTGGCTGCAGATCGTCTAAATTAACAATGTGTTTTTTAGGAATAAGCAATAAATGAGTGTCAGCTTTAGGTGCTATGTCGTGAAATCCTAAAAAATCATCATCTTCATACACCTTATTTGACGGGATTTCCCCCGCAACTAATTTACAAAATAAACAATCACTCATGCCCTGTTCCTGATCTACTTGTCTTACTTAGACTGTCGCGACGCTTTTTCTTCTAACCCTGATAAGCCAAAGCGTCTTTTAAGTTCTTCAATAACAGCTTCCGGTCGCTCACCTAGCTCTGCCAAGGCAACTAAGCTGTGAAACCATAAATCTGCTGTTTCATAAATCACATCAGAATTGTCACCACTGTGTTGCGCATCCTTGGCGGCAATGATGGTTTCTGTGGCTTCTTCGCCTACTTTTTCTAAAATTTTGTTCAGGCCTTTGCTGTAAAGGCTTGCAACATAAGAGCTATCGGCTTTAGCGCCTTTACGTTCTTCTAGAATATTACCTAGAGTTACAAAAACAGAATCATTATTGGTTGTGTCGCTCATACTAAGCTCTTAATAATAAAGGAAATTAATAAATATCGCTGGGATCTTTTAATATAGGATCAACTGATTGCCACTCACCTTGATCTGAATCACCATTATGCACCCGATAGAAGCAGCTTTCACGTCCTGTATGGCATGCAATACCACCAATTTGCTCTACTTGTAAAACAACAACATCGGCATCGCAGTCGAGACGGGCTTCGTGTAATTTTTGAACATGGCCAGAAGATTCCCCTTTACGCCATAATTGTTGGCGCGAGCGCGAATAATAAATCGCTCTGTTTTCTTTTATTGTGAGGGTTAACGCTTCACGATTCATCCATGCCATCATTAAAATGCGGCCACTTTGGTAATCTTGTGCAATCGCAGGAACTAAGCCATTGCTGTCCCATTTTATTTCGTCTAGCCAGTTACTCATTAGCCGTTGTCCGTTGCATATTTTAAGTTAAGTTGGGTATTTTGAAGCTAAACACATTAGCCCTTTATTAATAACCAAAGTGCGCCAAAACTCGCCAGTGATATGCCCAGTGTTTCTGGCATTGCCAGTGCCGCGGCTTGCCACCATAAAACGCCCCCACTAACCATGCTAGTTAATGCTATTTTTTGCTGGCGGTTTTGTTGGCGTTGCTGTGTCATTTGTTGATTTATTTGCGTCAACTGGCGTGATATTTGTTCTTGGCTGCTGTCTATTTGGCTCAGTTTACTAAGACTACTATGAATTAAACCAGGTATTTGCGGGCCTTTTTCTATCCAGTTGGGCAGTTGGCGTTTTAATTCGCGCAATGCACCCTTGGGGCCAAAGCGTTCTTTAATCCAGCGCTCCATGTAAGGCTTAGCGGTATTCCACAAGTCCAACTCTGGATATAACTGACGACCAAGGCCTTCAATGTTTAATAAAGTTTTTTGCAGCAATACTAATTGTGGCTGTACTTCCATGCTAAAGCGACGAGCTACGCTGAATAGTTGTAAAAGAACTTGTCCAAAGGAAATCTCGGCAATAGGCTTCTCAAAAATGGGTTCGCAGACACTGCGTATGGCTGATTCCAGTTCGTGAACTTTGGTATTTGAAGGTACCCAGCCGCTGTCAATGTGCAGTTGTGCTACTTGGTAATAGTCTTGATTAAAAAAGGCCAATAAGTTGCGCGCTAAATAATGCTGATCTTGTTCAGTTAATGTGCCCACAATGCCACAATCAATAGCAATATAACGCGGTTTTTCTGGGTTACCATGAGCAACAAATATGTTGCCTGGGTGCATGTCAGCATGAAAAAAACTATCGCGGAATACTTGGGTGAAGAATATTTCAACCCCGCGCTCTGCCAACACTTTCATGTTGGTATTTTGCGCTTTTAAGGCTTTTATATCCGCTACTGGTATGCCATAAATGCGTTCGCTTACCATGACGCTGGTACGAGTAAAATCCCAATAAACTTCGGGTACATACACAAGGTCTGAGTCTTGGAAATTACGTCTTAGTTGGGTTGCATTAGAGGCTTCGATTGCTAAATTAAGTTCAGCATGAATAGTATTGCTATAATCTTCTACCACTTCAACGGGCTTTAAACGACGGCCCTCTGCCGAATACTTTTCTACTAAGCGCGCCATCTGGTCAAGTAAGATCATGTCGCGGTCAATGGTTTTATTAATGCCTGGGCGCACGACTTTGACAACGACTTCAGTGCCATCGAGCAAGGTTGCGGGGTGTACCTGGGCAATCGATGCCGAAGCCATTGGGATCGGGTCAAACTTTGCAAATAGGCTATCAACGCTTTCGCCCAGCTCACTTTCGATCACGTTAATGGCAATATCACTAGGGAAGGGGGGAACGTTATCTTGAAGCTTTACCAACTCGTTCACAATATCGTGAGGTATAAGGTCGGGGCGTGTTGATAGGATCTGGCCAAATTTTACAAAAATAGGGCCTAATGTCTCTAATGCTAATCGCAGGCGTTCGCCACGGGATAATTTTTTCGGTACCGGTGCTAAGCGCCAAGGAGCTAACCATAAAGCAATGCGCAACGATAAAGGAAATTGTTCCGTAGGAATTAGGTCATCCAAGCGGTAGCGGGTAAAGATGTAGAGAATTTTCCACAAGCGCCAATAATTAGCCACAGCTTAATTTCCTTGTTGGTTGGATTGTTTTTTCTTACTGTTAAGCTGTTTTAGCTGTTCAAGACGCGCTTCAGCTCTATCGGTAGCTAAACGCAAATCTGCTACTTGTTGGCTAAAGTGTTCGGCGAGCGGTTTGGGTACTAGCATTTGAATTTCATCTTCTAAATATTCTTTGCTGGTTGTGGTGAGGGTTTTTTTACTTTCTTTGCCCCACTTCATGAGACCACGTAAACCTTTACCTATTTGATGTGCAACCATACCTCCCGTTACAGGGCTAAGCATGGCTTCCCAATCGATGTCCATTTGTTGTACGATTTTTGCTAAATCCAATACTAGGGCACTGCTGCCGCTGATGTCGATGTTTCCATTCATCAGTGCATCGGCTTTGTCGCTTGCTAAGGCAACTTCTAATAATTCGGCAACGCTACCAAAAATGGTGGTATCGCAAATGTCTTCATCTTGTAAGCTTAGATGAAAGCCATGTTCTTCGATGGTTATAACCAAGATAAGCCAGTCATCACTTTGTATACGAATACGTTTACCAGAAAACTGAGTTAGCGCGGTTAGTAATGCTGGGTCATGTTTAAGTAAAGTATTAATGCTCGATTCAATCGTGGCACATAAGGCACTGTCGATGCTGGGACTTATCATGATTTGTCGGTATCCTAAGCTTTGATGCCACGGTGTAAGGCAACCATACCGCCGGTCATGTTGTGATAGCTCACACGACTAAAGCCTGCGCTTTCCATCATGCCTTTTAATGTTTCTTGATCTGGGTGCATGCGAATTGATTCGGCAAGATATTTGTATGATTCGGCATCGTTGGTGACAAGCTTACCCATAAGAGGCAGAGCGGTGAACGAATACAGATCATAGGCTTTTTTCAATAGCGGATTGGTTGTTTGCGAGAACTCAAGAACCAGTAGTCTCCCACCAGGTTTAAGAACACGTAACATGGAGCGCAAAGCTTCGTCTTTATCGGTCACATTTCGTAGGCCAAAAGCGATGGTAATTACGTCAAAGGTGTTATCTTCAAACGGTAAAAATTGCGCGTTAGCCTGTACGTATTCGATGTTGCCAACGTAGCCTTGGTTGGTTAAGCGTTCACGCCCAACTTCTAGCATAGAGGAGTTGATGTCAGCCAAGACAACTTTACCTGCTGGCCCAACAATTTTGCTGAATTTTTTAGTTAAGTCGCCAGTGCCACCGGCTAAATCAAGCACTTTGTTGCCAGGGCGAACACCCGACATATCGATAGTGAAGCGTTTCCATAAACGATGCACGCCAAACGACATTAGGTCGTTCATAACGTCATATTTAGCCGCTACAGAATGGAAAACGTCAGCCACCATGGCTTGTTTTTCTTCTTTTGGAACGTCTTTGTAACCAAAATGAGTAGTATTTTCTGTGTTATCCGACATGTTAAAACCTCAAGCCTAACGCTCAACTAAAATCATGGTATTTTTATAGCATCGCATTCTACCCCTTAACCAACAAATTGGCTAATTTACCCCTATCCAATAACCCTCTCTAGGGTAATAATATCGGCGTGTTCAGGGTCGTTAAACTTAAGCAGAATGTTTATTAAATGTCAGCTAATGTCTGATAAAAGAGGAAGTATGTATGTGGATAAAGATGAATAAAGTAGCAACAATGATTTTTTGGTTGTTGGCATTAGCCAGTTATTTGATGCAATGGCCAGGGTTGTTGTCTTATCTACCACTGGCGGCAGTTATTGTGGCAGGATTTCACGTGCTAGAGGTTTCTTTCTTTTGGCTTTCGTTGAAGCACAATAGTAATAAGCCCATTAAAGATGCTGCATTAATTATGTTGTTTGGCATTTTTCATCTGCAAAGATTTATGGATAAAGCTAACCCAGCCTAATTTTTATGGGTTAAGTTAATTCGATGGTGATGCGATTGACCTTTTCATCATCGTTTTCTGTTAATACCTGCAGTTCGTCGATGCGATAGAGTTGGCGTTCAAACGCTCCTATACCCGACTCTCGCAATAACCCAGTTACTTCGACCCATTCTTGATATAAAGAAACTCCGCCAAAACACTCAGTTAGTTCTTCATGTTCGGCCAATCTTTCAGCCAAACTAGCATCCATTAATAAGATAGAAGCCTGTTTGCCATTGCCTTGATCCCAATCGATATCATCCACTAAGTAGCTGAATGTTTCTGTAACCACAATAAAGCCTTCTATTGTGGTGGGTAACTCATGGTCGCGTAATTGCTTAATACTGGCCTCTTCAACCGAGTAAATGGTTGGTGGTTTAGCAGTGGATTCTGAAGTGGCTGGTAGGTCCATGATGATCGCTTTTGTTATTTGCTGTGTGGATTAGTGCTGACAGTATAAAGAAGATAAAGTCAGAGTAATAGAACGAGAAAAGTTACCCACCATTTCTGTGGATAAGTCTTTGGGTAATCTTGGGGTAGAATGCTGTAGGCTAGGTATTTCATACGTTTGTTTTAAATTGTGTGATTGATGACCAAACTTGATGAAATGATTGTTTTTCAATCACTTACGGAGATCCCAAGCAGCTAAGCTTAGTTTTTAATAGAATTGTATAAATATCAACCGATAAAAAAATTGTTCACAGTATCTGTGGATAAGGTTCTGAGTAAGTCAGGGAAAAGCATGCTCGAAGTCGATGATAAGCGGCTTTGCAAAAGTTGATCAATGTATGCACAGCATGATTAGAAATATCAATCAGCTCATTAACCTCATGTTTGCTAGAGGTTAAGAGCAGCCGATTCTTGATACAACTTCATTAATTTATCGGTAATCACCGACTTAATGCCACTGCGCTCAAGTTCAGATAAAGAATCTAATTGATTCAAACGTAAGCGGTGTAGGTGTAAGCAAGGCAGTTTATCGTTAAATTCACGTAGGTCACCTTTCATCAAGACGGGTAAGAAGGGATCGTCTGAATGACTACGGCGAAGAATCTGGCGCATACCTTCTTGGAATGGAATCGGCACAGAGCGCACATTTTTATCTTTGTGCGAAATCACCAAATACAAACCTTGCTTGCCAATCAAGTTGCCGGGAATAATGTGCAGCCCTGTGGATTGCACTGCGGTGCTTTTGAGATGATGAAACGTATCATGAAAAGCATAGGGGTCTGGCAAGATGACCATTTGACGCCCAGCATCTTCAGGGAAGAATAGGCTGTAATTAGTATACAGCTGCTCTACCGTGTCGGAAAATACACACAGTTTATTTTCAAACTTTTTCACAAAGTTCATGGCCTGCTGGTGTTTGTTGATCTTATTTAGATCCCAAACCAGATCGGCATTTTGTTGTTTATTCGCTGAAAAGTTCATAAGCGTACCTCTATTACCTAAAATCCAAGTTAGAGTGTGATCTAATCCAGATTTAGGTGCTTAAAATTCTTGGCAGGTCGATTACTTGTTATATCCATAATTATGATAAGACCCTTGTTTAAGCTCGGTTAAATAGGGGTTGGTTTTTATGATTGGAAAGTAATGATTGCTGCATTTAGTTATTATTATCGTTTTTTTAGCAAAATACTGTGATGAGACTAGCGTTAAGAATGTTAACTGGCAAGCATTCTTACACCTGTTAACTGTTCAGTTAACTGATTTAACAAAAGCCAAGGGTTGTTTCCGTCGCCTTTAATAGCGCGATCCGTTTGTTCTGCTGTTTGCAAGCATCGATACAAGTCGGCCTGAGATAATCGAGATAAGGCTGATTTGAAGGGGGGCTGCTGCTTTAGCCAAATATTGTGTGATTTAAATCCTTCGGTTAAGCGTTGTGGGCCGTATGCTTGCAGGCTGATCAGGTGACGAATTTTTAGAATTAACGCCCCGAGAATCATAATGGCCTCATGGCCTTCGGCTTTTAAGTGGTTCAAAATACGCGATGCATCGCCTATATTCCCAAGTAAGCAACTGTCTGCGAGAGCAAATGCGTCATAACGAGCACTATCGGCGGTGGCTTCTTCAATTAATTCGACGCTGATTTGTTGGCTGCCCATCATGCGCATTTTTTCTATTTCTTGTACACCCGCTAATAAGTTACCTTCTATGCGCTGAGCAAACAAAGCAACTGCGTCTTGACTAGCACTCATGCCGGCCGCTTGAATTCGGCGCTGCAACCAACCGGGTAGTTGGTTGCGATCAATTGGCCAGATAGGAATAAACACTCCTGCAGCTTCAATGGCCTTGAACCATTTGGTTTTTTGGCTTGCAGCGTCTAGGCGTGGGGTAACAATGAGCATCACATTGTCTGGATTTGGGTTTTGAGTTACTTCTAACAAAGCTTTGCCCTTGTCGCTGGGCTTGCCATTTGGAATACGAACTTCTATTAAACGACGGCTGGCAAATAGTGACATGGCATTGGTTTGGTCGAGTAACTCATTCCAATCAAAACCCGCCTCGGCGTGCATTAGCTCTCGTTCTTCAATGCCATAGTGCTTGCAGGCACGGCGAATCAGGTCGCATGCTTCCTGAACTAGCAAAGGTTCGTCACCGGAGACTATATAAATAGAGGCTAACTGTTTTTTTAGATGGCCACCTAGCTGTTCCGTTTTAAGTTTCATTGCAGTTTTGCTTTTTCAAGGCGATTCATTAGCTGACGAATTAAGTCATTTTCCAGCTCTTGGCGTTGGACAGTTTCTTCGCTTTGTGTGGCAATAACGCTATTAATATCATTGCTAAATACTCGTCGACCACTGATCTTCCAGTTAATCTCGGTACCTTCATCGAGTTGTATAAGGCGCGCATTCAGGTCGGCATTAAGTTCATATTCAACTGCTTGGCCAAAGCTATTCACAGACAGTGTAAGTTTGTTAATTGCAATTGGAGCAATCATTAAACGCACATTGGCGCTGGCATCACTGGGGAATACAACACCATTAAATTCAAGCTGCTGTTTAAGGCGTTGAGTAAAGCGAGCACTGGCTTGGCTGTCTAGCGTCATAATCTGCACGCCAACCGGAAGATCGGTTACTCCCCGTAATTGCCAACCACAAGCAGTGGTTAGCAATAGTACGGTCAATAAAAAAAATGATTTCATATTGTACGCCTTAAATAACCCAGTCCATTAACCTGCCACAATGTTAACCAGCTTTCCTGGTACCACGATAACTTTGCGAATGGTACTGTCAGCCAAGAAGCGAACAACGTTTTCATCGGCGCGGGCAGCGGCTTCAGCCTCTTCTTTGCTCACGTTTGCAGGGAGTTCTAACTTAGCGCGAACCTTACCGTTTACCTGCACCACCATTTCGATGCTGTCTTTCACCAAAGCGGCTTCGTCGACTTTAGGCCATTGTGCATCTAATACCGAATCAGTGTGGCCAAACGCAACCCAAAGTTCATTCGCGATGTGCGGCGTAATGGGCGAAAGCATTAAGATGATGGCTTCGACCCCTTCACGCGCAACGGCACGACTTTGTTCGTTGTTTTTGCCGAGCTTGTTCAGTGTATTCAACAATTCCATGATTGCCGCAATTGCTGTGTTGTAGGTTTGGCGTTGGCCCATATCAACCGTTACTTTAGCAATGGTCTCATGAATTTTACGACGCGCTGCTTTGTCTTCTTTATCGAGTGCTTCAACATCTAAGGCGACGGCTTCACCCGATGTTAGCTCGAAGCTTAAACGCCATAGGCGCTCAAGGAATTTCTTCGCACCTTGCACGCCCGCATCAGACCATTCAAGGGTTTGCTCCGGTGGCGCTGCAAACATGGTATACAAACGCACAGTATCAGCGCCGTATAAGTCGATAGCTTCTTGCGGATCAACCCCGTTGTTTTTCGACTTTGACATCTTGCTCATGCCAGAGAAAGTTAACTCTCTGCCGGTGGCAGTTTCTGTCACGCGGGCAATGCCGCCTTTTTCGTCGCGCTCAATGGTGACGTCGCTTGGGTTAACCCATTCTTTCGCGCCATTGTCAGTGGTGTAGTAATACGCATCGGCTAATACCATGCCTTGGCATAATAGGCTCTTGAACGGCTCATCACTTTCAACCAAGCCAGCATCACGCAATAACTTGTGGAAAAAGCGTGCGTATAACAAGTGCAAGATTGCGTGCTCGATACCGCCGATGTACTGATCAACAGGCAGCCAGTAGTTGGCCTCGGAAGGCTCAAGCATTTGATCATGGCTTTGCGGAGTACAGTAACGGGCGTAATACCAAGACGATTCCATAAAGGTATCGAAAGTATCGGTCTCGCGGAATGCTGGTTCGCCATCTAAGGTGATGTCGGAGAATTCTGGGTTGTTTTTGATCGGCGAGTTAATGCCATCCATCACTACATCGGTAGGAAGCTCTACCGGAAGCATGCTCTCTGGGGTTACCACAGAAGAGCCGTCTTGTTTTTGGATCATGGGAATTGGGCTGCCCCAATAACGTTGACGGCTTACGCCCCAGTCACGCAGACGGTAGTTAACCTTGATCTCGCCTTTGCCGTTGATTTCTAACCAGTGGGCAATGGTTTTGAACGCTTTGTTGGTTGGCAGTCCATCGAATTCGCCCGAGTTAACCAAGATGCCTTTTTCGGTATAAGCGCCTTCTGAAAGGTCGATTGCGGGACTTTCAGTTTCGCCCTTCTTTGGCTTAGGTGCGATAACTTGCTTAATGTCTAAGTCGTACTTGGTGGCAAATTCCCAGTCACGCTGATCGTGTGCAGGAACCGCCATAACAGCGCCAGTACCGTAATCCATTAATACGAAGTTGGCGATCCATACTGGTACTTCATCACCGCTAATGGGGTGAATTGCTTTGATGCCGGTATCGATGCCTTTTTTCTCGATGGTGGCAACGTCCGCTTCTGCAGTGCTGGATTTTTTACATTCTTCGATAAAGGCTTGAATGTCGGCATTGCCACCATTTGCGCTAGCGGCTTGGGCGGCTAAAGGGTGGCCTGCGGCAACGGCAACATAGCTCACGCCCATGACGGTATCGGGGCGCGTGGTATAAATCTCTAGTTCTTCGCTTGAGCCTTTACTCTTTTCCGCATTCGCTAAGGCAAAGCGCATTTCTACGCCTTCAGAGCGGCCGATCCAGTTTTTCTGCATCGCTTTAACTTGCTCAGGCCAGCCGTCTAGCTGATCAAGGTCGTTTAATAATTCTTCAGCATAGGCGGTGATACGAATGAACCACTGTGGAATTTCTTTTTTCACTACAGCGGAATCACAACGCCAGCAGCAACCATCGATCACTTGTTCGTTAGCTAATACGGTTTGGTCATTCGGGCACCAGTTAACCGCTGATACTTTTTTGTAAGCAAGGTCTTTTTCGACCAATTGAGTGAAGAACCACTGTTCCCAGCGATAGTATTCAGGATCGCAGGTGGCGAATTCACGGTCCCAGTCGTAACCAAAACCTAGGCTTTTAAGCTGGGTTTTCATGTAAGCGACGTTTTCTTTGGTCCATTTTGCTGGAGCCGTCTTGTGCTTAATGGCAGCGTTTTCAGCGGGTAAGCCAAAGGCATCCCAGCCCATAGGCTGCATCACGTTTTTGCCTTGCATACGCTGGTAGCGAGAGACTACGTCACCGATGGTGTAGTTACGCACATGCCCCATATGCAGTCGACCACTTGGGTAAGGGAACATAGATAAGCAGTAGAATTTCTCTTTGCTGGCATCATGTACCGCTTTAAAAACTTGGTTTTGCTCCCAATGCTGCTGAAGCTTGCCTTCGATTTGCTTTGGCTGATAGCTTTCTAACATGGGAGCGGTGGTATTCGTCGACTGAGGCATAGTGATATCTTGTAGTTCAGAGTTTAAAACTGGGTTCAAATAAATACGTAAGTTTACCCTATGCTAGAGGTTGCGGGTAGCTTTGGCGGCAAAAGCGCATTATTAATGACTGCAATAATGGAAAAGCTTGATTTTATAATTGTGTGAAATAGGCTGACAGATCAAAGAAACGTAAAGTATCAGTAGTAGACTAAGCTAAACTGATCAATATTACCTAATCTGGCGGACAGTCTATTGAAGCTTAGAATTAATCGTTTTGCAGTTGCGATTTTTATATACATAGTCGGTGTATTTGTTGTCGCACTGGTGAGCTATCAGCAAGAAAGAGCACGTTTTCTTAATGATGTTGATAAGCGATTATTGGCAGCAGCAAGTCACTTGCCTGATATTTTACCTCCCAACTTTCACGATATCGCTCGCACCCCTGATGCCATCTCTCCAGAGCAAGATCGTAATAATTTGGAGTTGTTAACTCAACATGCCAACACTGGCAGCCTGACCTATCTATACACCTATGTGATGGTCGAGGGCATGATTTATTTTACGTCTTGTAATTATCTACAAAGCGATATTGAGCGTGACAAGGTAGTTACTTATTGGACAGATTATCCAGAAGGTGCTCAACAATATTTTGATGCTATGACTGCTAAAGAGCCCATTTATGTTACCGCTGCTGATACCTGGGGATTATTTAGAACCATTCTTATTCCAATGAAATCTGCTAGTGGTTTGCCGTATGTTGCGGCAGCGGACATGGATATTTCTGTTATTGAAAGTTCGTTAAGGGATGTTGTGTTATTTGTATTAGGTATGGGGGCTGTTTTACTTGCTTTGGCCTTACCATTGGTTTTTGCTTATCGCGCCACTTATTTAAGGCTTAATGGCAAGCTGGTGGGTCTTAATACACAGCTCAAGAAAGATATTGCTCAAGCTCAGCAGCTTGAATTAGAGCTCAAGCAGGCCACTAAACAAGCGCAGTTTGCCAGTGAGATTAAAGATCAATTTTTATCCAATATGAGCCATGAGCTGCGCACACCCATTAATGGTATTACGGGCACCAATCAATTGTTGCTCGATACTGCGCTGAATACTGAGCAGTTAGAATACGTAGAGCTATGTAATAAAAGTGCCAATGTGCTACTTGATACCGTTAATCAGATTTTGGATGTCGCAACAATTGAAGCGGGAGGATTAACATTAAGGCCAGAATCATTAGATACTGAAGCTTTTTTTGATGACGTAGTCTCGTTGTTCTCTTCACAAATAGCAGAAAACCAATTGGACTTAATGATTAGCTATATCGGCAGTGTGCCACAGCAAATAATCATCGACCCCGTTAATTTTAGGAAGGTATTAATTAACCTGATCAGTAATGCGATTAAATTTACGCGTTCAGGCGGAATCCATGTGCTGATAAGCTGGCGCGACGGTGTATTAAACGGAGAAGTGAGTGATACCGGCATGGGAATCCCTGCAGCGTTTCAAGGTAAAGTTTTTGAAACATTTCAGCAAGCGGATAATTCGTATGCTCGTGAATATGGCGGAACTGGGCTGGGGTTGCCGATATCACGTCAAATATGTCGGTTTATGGGGGGTGAGATGTTTCTGCATACCTCAAACGAGAGCGGTTCTGTGTTTAAGTTTTTTGTGCAAGCGCCGGCAAGCAGCGAGTCGCTCATACCTTCACTTGCTAAAGATGACCATAAAATTTTACTGTGTTCAAATTCTTCGCTAATGCAATCTTGGTTTGGAAATGAGCTGGGTTCTATTGATTTGAGTAATCATTCAAGTGGTATCTTTGACACTAGCACGCTGATGGAGCAGATGAGCGGATATAGTTTGGTGATATTGGATACGGTTATTAATGAAGAAGCGAAAAAACAGTTAGCTATGTCATCCGATCTTACTAAGCAGTGCATTGTTTGGTTGTGCTGGTTGGGGCAGCCGTTGCCTTTGGGGTTGCCGGATAACATTTTAGTGGTTGTTAAGCCCTTACGTCGCTCTAGTTTAAGCTCTGTTTGTGGTTGTGTTGATGGCCTAAAGTTAGACCTAAGTAATAATAAAGTTGTATCTTTATAGATATAGATCAGCTTATGTTGAAAAACTGTGTTTTCTGTTTGAATAATTTTCTAAAGTACTAATAATTCGCAATTCGGTTTAAAACTTTCTTTTAAAACTTTAGGTGTTTTAGATAAGAGCTTTGTAAAAAATTAAGGCGTTGTTATGAGTCCACAAAGATATCGGTTTTTCTTAGTGATGTTGGGTTTGAGTGTTTTCAGTAAGGGTTATTCTGATTTCACCAACACAGAACAATTACTGGCTGAAATGTCAGTAATTAAAAACGATCCAATTTTACTGGAACAAGCTCTGGTTAGCGGTAAAGAAAGAGCTTTGCTGTGCGGTAACTGTCATGGCAAAAATGGCAACAGTGTGCGAGATTATATTCCTAACCTGGCCAGTCAAAATGCGGCTTATTTATTTAACCAATTTGAGTTGTTTGCAACCGGTGAGCGCAAAGATTATGTCATGGGGCGTCTCGCTAAAGGTTTTTCACGAGAAGATAAAATCAATATCGCCTTGTATTTTTCTGTCATGCCCGTTGAGCCAAGAGAGCTATCGGTCACTGTGACTGCGCAAGGTGAGAAAATCTATCAAAGTTATTGTTTTACTTGCCACCAAAAAGATGGGCATGGTGATGGCAGCTATCCTCGCATCGCTGGGCAGCCTTATCAATTTCTTATAAAAACATTAAACGGCTTTTCTGGTGGCGATAAAAAGCGGGCTAACTCACCCATGACGGTTATTGTCGCCAATATGAATGAGCAACAACTGAAAGAGGTTGCTGCATATGTTGCTAGCATGCCTTAGACTAAACAAATGAAGCAATTAATAGACCCTTTTGGGCGCACCATAGAATACCTAAGAATCTCTGTTACTGATCGTTGTGATTTGCGTTGCAGTTATTGCATGAGTGAAGATGTTGAATTTCTTCCTCGTCAGGACATTTTGTCGTTTGAAGAAATTGTTCGCCTAGCAGAAAGCTTTGCCAAGCTGGGTGTTAAAAAGATTCGAATAACCGGTGGTGAGCCTTTAATGCGGAAAAACCTTCCGGAATTAATCGTTCGCATCAAACAAATTGCCGGTATTGAAGAAGTTGTAATGACTACTAACGGCACCTTGTTAACTCAATATGCCAAACCATTATTTGAGGCAGGGCTGTCGCGTTTAAATATCAGTTTGGATACTTTAAAAGCAGATCGTTTTCACAAACTAACTCGAAGAGATCGTTTGCAAGCGGTTTTAGACGGTATCGCTGAAGCTAAAAAGTATCCGTTTGCGGGTATCAAGCTAAATGCAGTTGTGATGCGTGGTATGAATGATGATGAAATTATCGATCTTACTGACTACGCCATTGCTAACGACATTGACATTACGTTTATCGAAGAAATGCCATTAGGTGAGGTTGGCTACGATCGCAGCGTGACTTTTTTATCTAGCGACGATATCAAAAAAGAATTGAGCGAACACTATTCGCTTAGTAACTCGACTCATAAAACGGGTGGCCCTGCGGTATATAGTAGTGTAGCCAATAGTAATACTCGCATTGGCTTTATTTCACCTCATAGTCATAACTTTTGTGGTGACTGCAATCGTATTCGTATAACTGCTGTAGGGCGTTTACTGCTGTGTTTGGGTAATGAAAACAGTCAGGATCTGCGCGGGTTCATGCGTGCAAACTCAAGTGATGAGGCCTTAACCGAGTTGTTGATTAAATCGTTGCAGCTAAAGCCAGAAAAGCACGACTTCAATCTAGCAGAAGAAGTACAAATACTACGTTTTATGTCTCACACTGGCGGTTAACTGTCGCCAGACCCCTAAAACTAATATCAGTAGCGATATAGTAACTAGTGGCCAAATACCTAGCAGCATAAAAGGTGTTAATCCTTGACGTGTTTGTGCATAGGCGGTGAGAGTAGCTTTTTGTTGGGTAGGAAGTTGCTTAACAATTTCACCTTTATGGTTAACCAGTGCGGTAATTCCGGTATTGGTAGAGCGCAATAAATAACGTTGTGTTTCTAATGCCCGCATTTGGGCAATTGCCATATGCTGCTTTGGCCCGAGTGAGTCCCCAAACCAAGCATCGTTACTGATCGTAATTAAGAGATCGGATTCTTTAGCCATATTGGCGACGAACTGCGGGTAAACAATTTCATAGCAAATAAAAGGGGCTAGCAAAAATAGCGCCTCGCCTTTTTCTACTTTTAGTAATTCTTGCTGCGCATCCCCTTTTTTGAAGCTCGACATCGGTAAATCAAAAAAGGGCAGTAGACCGCGGATCATATTTTCGAGGGGGATGTATTCACCAAAAGGAACCAGCTTTTGCTTGTGATATAAGCCTTCACCCATACCCACGGCAATGATGCTGTTGTGAAATTCACCTCTAAAAGGCCCTTGGGTATAGCGAAAAGGAATGCCTGTGATTAGAGTTGTTTGTTCGTCGATGGCTTCTTGGTTAATTACTTCTAAATAGCTTTGAAATTGATCCTTTAGCACTGTTACAGCGGTTTCTGGCCATAAAATAATATCGCTATCCCAATGCTGGCGAGTTTGTTGTAAATAACTGTCGATGGTGGGGCGTCTTTGTTCTGGTAGCCACTTTATCTCTTGGGCAATATTCCCTTGCACTGCACTGACTTTTAGTTCGTTGGTCACTTCTGTCCAGCTCATTCCTTGTAGAATAAATCCAATAGGCCAAATAATTAACAAGGCAAGGTAGCTTATTTTTTTTTGTTCGATGGCGTAAAAAACGGCGGCAGCACTAAGTGCGCTAAAAAATGATAAGCCGTAAACGCTTAAAATGGGTGCCCAGCCACTTAACCAAGAATACAAATGAGCATCGCCTGCAAACAGCCAAGGAAACCCTGTTAAAAAGCCACTGCGGAACCATTCGTATAAGAACCATAAAGACGCAAAAGCAAAGATAGATAGCAGTGGAGATGTGTTGGTTTGGTTATAAAAACGCTGAAAGAAGTACATGAAAATTGCTGGAAAAGTCGCTAAAAATGCCGCAAATAAAGCCACCATAACAATGGCAAGTAGCGCCGGTGTGCCACCATGGGTGTGCATGCTGACGTAAATCCAAGAAACACCCACAGAAAATTTTGCAAAGGCAAATAACCAAGTGCGTAAAGCCGCTTCTTTGCTGCTGGTGTGGCGTAAGCTAATTAACAGCCCTAGCAGCGAGATAATAACTAACGGCCATATGAAAAAAGGTGCAATAGCAAAGGGAAAAAGCAGTCCAGAGAAAAAGGCAATGATTCTAAGCTTGATAGGCGAAGGCAACTTTGAATCTGTTGCATTAGCAGATGGTTGAGAAAAAAGGGATTGTAAAAACGACATGAAAAGCCTTTGTGTAAAAATAAAAAAGAAAGCACATCGCTTTCTTTTTTAAACATCACCGTAAATAAATAAACCTTAACTTTAAGGTTAGTCGATGGGTGTCACTTCCATTAGGTTGATACGGCGACTGTTACCGTTAACAACTTTAAAGCGCCAATTGTTAATGGTAATTGCTTCATCACATTCTGGCACGCGGCCAAAGTGCTGCACTACGATGCCGCCAATGGTATCGAATTCTTTGTCATCGAACTTGGTTGCAAAATGGTCGTTAAAATCTTCAATTGGCGTAAGTGCTTTAACCATATAAACATTGTTATCAAGCGCTTTGATCGAGCTGTCGTCGTCATCTTGATCGTGTTCATCTTCAATTTCACCAACAATTTGCTCAAGTACATCTTCAATGGTGATGATACCGGCAATGCCACCAAACTCATCAGCAACAATAGCCATGTGATTGCGGGTGGCTCGAAATTCTTTCAGCAGTATATTTAAACGCTTACTTTCTGGAACAAAAGCGGCAGCACGCAGCAAGTCTTGGATGTTAAAGTCATCGCAGTTTTCGTTGAGAGTAAGCGGTAATAAGTCTTTTGCTAGTAATATTCCCAATACTTCATCTTGGCCTTCCCCCATCACTGGAAAGCGCGAGTGAGCAGATTCAATAATGGCAGGTAAGAATTCTTGCAAGGAATCTTCGGCCTTGATACTAACGACTTGCGAGCGAGGCACCATAATGTCGCGAACTTGCATGTCTGAAACTTGCAAGGCACCTTCTAAAATTGACAAGGTTTCAGCATCAACGACATTACGTTCTGCTGCTTCTCGTAAAATTTCTTTTAGGTCTTGACGGTCATTAGGATCATCAGAAAAAATTGTTGATAGCTTGTCTAGCCAAGATTTAGATTGGCTGTTCGATTGCTCGTCGCTCATGGGGAAGGGGGAGTCTCTCAATTACAAAATTTGTATTGCTTACTTTATAAAGCCTGAGCTTTAAAAAGCAAGCAATTTGCTGGTTATTTATACTTTTTCAAGCATTAAGCTGCCGATCGAGTAACCGGCGCCAAAGGAACAAATCAGACCTTTCTCACCACTTTTAAAGTCGCTTTTGTACTTATGAAATGCAATAACAGAACCAGAAGAAGCAGTATTAGCAAATTCATCTAAGACAACAGGGGCTTCTTCAGCGGTTGGCAGGCGGCCTAATAATTTTTTGGTGGCAAAGTTATTCATATTAATATTGGCTTGATGCAACCACATGCGTTTTAAATCGTCTGCTTGTAGGTGGCTCTCTTCTAGTTGCTGTGAAATAAACTCAACAATTAATGGTAATAGCTCTTTGAATACTTTGCGCCCTTGTTGCTGAAAAAAAGGACGGTCAGCAGGTAGGTTATCGAAACAATAATCCGCATAAGAGGCATCGCTGCGGATGTTGTCAGAAAATTGGGTCATTTGCTTGGTGCCAATAATACGAAATGCCGAATCGCTGGTGCAGCTAGATTCTGGCTCTATGATAGCGGCAGTAGCAACATCACCAAAAATAAAATGACTATCTCGGTTTTTAAAACTCAGGCCTGGGGTTGTAAACTCTGGATTCACAAAAAGCACGCATTTGGCTATGCCAGCAGCAAGAGAAGCATAAGCATTGATCATCCCAAAAGTGGCTGATGAGCATGCAATTCCCATGTCGTAAGCACTGCCTTTAATACCAAGATCGCGTTGAATTTCTACAGAGATACCCGGATAGTCACGTTGACGAAATGTGCTTGATACAATAACTAAGTCAATGTCATTGGCAGTCTTACCGGCTTCTTCCATGGCTTGTTTAGCTGCTGCAATACCCATACTTACCATCTCTGGGGTTTTGCCCTGTTCTGTCATTGGAAAGGTTGGGTGCATAATGTTGGGGTCAATAATGCCATCTTTGTACATGGCATAGCGGGATTTGATTCCTGATGCTTTTTCGATAAATTCAGGGCTAGAGCCTGACAGGGCTTCTACTTCACCGGCTTCGATTTGCGCTGCATTCTCAGTGTTAAATTTTTCGACATATTGGTTAAAGGCGTTAACCAGTTCTTCATTGCTAATGGAGTGTGGAGGGGTGAATAAACCTGTGCCAGAAATAACGAACTGAGTCATGTGTTTTAACCTAAGTGATTTTTCTTTAATTATATGAGTATGCTATCAAAACTATTTAAGTGGGTCTCGCACCCTTGATGCGTATTGAGCACTATTTCTTAGCTTTTATAATAATATTGTTTCCGATTCAGACAATAAATAACAATATAGCTCAAAAAAGGAATAACACTCATGCCATTAAACCCTCTAATTCACTATTAAAGTAAGTGATCTATAATGTGGAATCATTAATTGAGACATCAAGCAACGGCAGCTGCGGCGCTGCTTGATGTGAATGGCCAGCTATTAAATACGAGTAAATAGTTATTAATTACCAATGTAGCGATAATTAATGGGGCATCTAAAGTAGGATTAAGACAAGTTAGACAGCTTAGGGTGCGCCTTAGGGTTGCGGCGAACAATTAACGCCACCTTGCCTATTTTCTGAATTAATTCAGACCCCGTTTCTTTTACCATGTCTTCAATAGCTTGGGCGCGCATGTCGCGCTCACCTATTGCGACTTTTACTTTTATCAATTCGTGATCATCAAGTGCGCGATTAAGTTCTTCGATGACAGCGGCCGATAAGCCGTTACCAGCGATGGTCACAACAGGGTTTAGGTTATGGCCAATAGAGCGCATTGCTTTCTTTTGTTCAGCAGAAATTGCCATCAGATTCGGTTGCCTAGCTAAATTAAGTGGTAAACTTAGATTATATAGTAATAAATTTGATTTTGTCGCTTGTTAAAGCGCTAATCTGTAGAAAACAAATTGAGAAAATAAAGATATGGCACGTTCTAAGTCGAGTAATGATTGGATGGATGAGCATTTTAATGATCATTATGTAATGAAAGCCAAAGAAGAAGGGTACCGGTCTCGTGCCTGTTATAAATTAATGGAGCTTGATGATAAAGATAAATTGATCAAGCCCGGGATGACGGTGGTTGATTTAGGATCTGCTCCAGGAGGCTGGTCTCAGGTTGCAGCTAAGCGGGTTGGAGATCATGGCTTAGTGGTTGCTTCTGATATTTTACCTATGGACGGAATTGCCGGTGTTACTTTTTTGCAGGGTGATTTTACCGAAGAAGCGGTATTTGACGAATTAATGACCATTATTGGTAATCGTCCAGTAGACCTTGTAATTTCTGATATGGCCCCCAATATGAGTGGTATGAGTGCTGTAGATCAGCCAAGTGCCATGTATTTGGTTGAATTGGCCTTAGATATGGCTAAGCAAGTATTAAAGCCTGGTGGAAATTATGCAGCAAAAGTTTTTCACGGCGAAGGCTTTGATGAATACTTAAAAGATATGCGTCAATCATTCCAAAAAGTAGTGACTCGTAAGCCAGAATCTTCTAGAGCTCGCTCCCGAGAAGTCTACTTGGTTGGCAAAGGCTTTAAAGGTTAATCCGTTAAACGTGTCGTGCTTTATTAACACCTTTTGTTAGAGTGTATAAAAGAGCGTAAAGAAAGGTATAAAAGACCTCTGATTCTTCATTATCAATATAAGATAGAGTAGAGATCAGATTAAAAGCTGCGTAAGCTAAAGACTTACGCTACATATTAAATTAGAGGTACGCCTGTCATGGCAAAGAATTTAGTGCTTTGGGCCATCATCGCAGCAATATTGATGACGGTTTTTAATAATTTACAAAATGTCAGTCAATCCAAAGAGCTTAAGTATTCTGAATTTATTAGCAGTGTACGCACAGGCCAAGTTGATCGAGTGAGTATATCCGGCCAAAATATTGATGGCGTGCTCAGTAATGGTGAAAGTTTTTCATCTATATTACCGGCATACGATGACAAGCTCATCGATGACTTGCTGAATAACAACGTACAAGTCGAAGGTAAAAAGCCTGAGCAGCAAAGTATCTGGACTCAATTATTACTTGCTTCATTTCCAATACTAATCATTGTTGCTGTATTTATGTTTTTTATGCGACAAATGCAAGGCGGTGCAGGCGGCAAGGGCGGCCCCATGTCTTTTGGTAAGAGCAAAGCTAAGCTTTTAAGTGATGATCAAATTAAAACGACTTTCGATGATGTCGCTGGCTGTGATGAAGCGAAAGAAGATGTAAAAGAATTGGTCGACTTTTTGGTTGAACCCGGAAAATTTCAGCGCTTGGGTGGTCGAATTCCGCGTGGTGTTTTATTAGAAGGTCCTCCAGGAACGGGTAAAACACTACTGGCTAAAGCCATTGCGGGTGAAGCAAAGGTTCCTTTCTTCTCGATTTCAGGCTCTGACTTCGTAGAAATGTTTGTTGGTGTGGGCGCATCGCGTGTGCGCGACATGTTTGAACAAGCTAAAAAACAAGCACCGTGCATTATCTTTATTGATGAGATCGATGCGGTAGGTCGTCATCGTGGCGGCGGTCATGGTGGTGGCAACGACGAGCGTGAGCAGACATTAAACCAATTATTGGTTGAAATGGATGGCTTTGAAGCGAATGACGGCGTGATTGTGATTGCAGCAACGAACCGTTCAGACGTATTGGATAAAGCTTTGTTGCGTCCGGGGCGTTTTGACCGTCAGGTTGTGGTTGGTTTGCCTGATGTGCGTGGCCGTGAGCAAATTTTGAAAGTACATATGCGTAAAGTACCGATTGCAGATGATGTAAAAGCATCGGTTATTGCCCGTGGTACGCCGGGTTTCTCGGGTGCAGATTTGGCTAACTTGGTTAACGAATCGGCGCTTTTCTCTGCCCGAGCAGCGAAAAGTCTTGTGACTATGGAAGAATTTGAGAAGGCCAAAGACAAAATCATGATGGGCGCCGAGCGCAAAACCATGGTGATGACTGAGAAAGAAAAAGAAAGTACGGCTTACCACGAAGCAGGCCATGCGATTGTGGGTTACTTGTCGGAAGAGCACGATCCGGTGCATAAAGTAACGATTATTCCTCGTGGTCGTGCATTGGGTGTTACTTTCTTCTTACCAGAAGCTGATCGTATCAGTGAAAGTCGTCGCAAAATTATGGGTGATATTGCTACAGCTTATGGTGGTCGAATTGCAGAAGAGATGTTGTATGGGAAAGACGGTGTGAGTACCGGCGCTTCTCAAGATATTAAAATGGCGACACACTTTGCTCGGGCAATGGTGGTTAATTATGGTTTGTCGGATACTCTAGGTCCGTTAGATTATGATTCCCGTGATTCTGACGGTATTGGCTCGCGCCATGTGTCGGATGAAACGTCTCGATTGATTGACCAAGAAATCAAGCGCATTACTGATGAGTGTTATGTTAAAGCTGAAGAAATATTAGATGAAAATCGCGATATTTTAGAAGCAATGAAAGACGCTCTTATGGAATATGAAACGATAGATGCAGATCAGGTCAAAGATTTAATGAATCGTCAGCCAGTTCGCTTACCTGCTTCTTGGGATGATAAAAACGGTGGCTCGCCAACCGCTTCTGAAAATGAAGTTGAGGAAACGGATTTATCGCCCAAGCACGATGATGACAGCGTTGCTGGTGATAAAGTTGACGTATAGTTTGAGTGATTAATCGTTTAAAATAACGGGCTTCGGCCCGTTTTTTTATGTCGACAATTTATATTTTAATTTATTAAGTTTAATGGCTATGAATAAAACAGTATTAACCTGCGGCTTTCGCAATGGTCAACCTCAGCAGCTGGATCTAAGTCGTTGCCACATTATGGGGGTTTTGAATGTTACCCCAGATTCTTTTTCAGATGGTGGCCAGCATAACAGCCTAGATGCGGCTTTATTTCGTGCTGAAAAAATGGTGAAAGAAGGGGCGACCTTGATCGACGTGGGCGGTGAATCAACCAGACCAGGAGCTACGCCTGTAAGTGTTCAGCAGGAGCTAGACCGAGTAGTACCTGTTGTAGAGGCCATAAACAAAAAATTAGATGCAATTATCTCAGTTGATACCAGTACGCCAGAAGTAATAACCGCCACAGCAGGCGTGGGAATGGGGATGATCAACGATGTGCGAGCACTGCAGCGAGAGGGAGCTCTTGCTGCTGCTGCTGCAACCGAAGTTCCTATCTGCTTGATGCATATGCAGGGTCAGCCCAAATCAATGCAATTAGCGCCCAGTTATACTGATGTGGTGAACGACATCAGTATTTTTTTGGCCGAGCGCATGGGTGCGTGTGAGCAGGCAGGGATAGCGCCAGAGCGATTGTTACTCGATCCTGGTTTTGGCTTTGGTAAATCTTTAGAGCATAATTATCAGCTTTTAAATCAGCTAGAGTCGTTTCATTCATTAGGGCTGCCCTTGCTGATCGGTGTGTCTCGTAAAAGCATGATAGGGAAAGTGTTGGGTGATCGCCCTGCAGAAGAGCGTTTAATGGGTAGTGTTGCTGCTGCTGTCATCGCAGCAATGAAAGGCGCAAATATATTACGGGTTCATGATGTGGCTGAAACTCGCGATGCATTGAGTATCGTAGAAGCGACTCTGGCTTTAAAATAACGAATAATTTACAAGGAATGACTGGGTCATGAGCAGAAAATATTTTGGTACCGATGGTATCCGTGGTGAAGTAGGTGTGTATCCGATTACTCCAGAATTTGTAATGAAACTTGGCTGGGCTGCTGGCAAGGTGTTTGCTCAGCACGGTAAGAGTAAGATTTTAATTGGTAAGGACACGCGTATTTCTGGCTACATGTTTGAATCAGCCTTAGAGGCAGGCCTAACCGCAGCAGGTGTTAGTAGTGGTTTACTCGGCCCGATGCCCACGCCGGGCATTGCTTATTTGACCCGCACTTTTCATGCGGATGCCGGCATTGTTATCAGTGCTTCTCATAATCCTTATTACGACAATGGTATTAAGTTCTTTTCTGGTGATGGCACAAAATTAAGTGATGAAATAGAAGCAGAAATTGAGAAATATCTCGATTTACCAATGACCACGGTGCCATCAGATCAATTGGGTAAGGCATTTCGTATCAATGATGCCGCGGGTCGTTATATTGAATTTTGTAAGAGTACCGTGCGCCGTTTAAAGCTAAAAGGTAAGCGCATTGTGTTGGATTGCGCCCATGGTGCAACCTATCAAATTGCGCCAGCAGTATTTCAAGAGTTGGGTGCTGAAGTTATCACGATTGGTGCCAGCCCTGATGGTTTGAATATTAATAAAAGCATTGGCTCGACATCGCCTAAAAAGTTGCAGCAAAAAGTGACTGAGACGCGAGCTGATTTAGGCATCGGCTTTGATGGTGATGGCGATCGCGTTGTGATGGTCGATGAAAAAGGTGAGGTGGTTGATGGCGATGAGCTACTTTATATCATGGCAATACATGCTCGCAGTCGTAAGCGTTTAGGCGGTGGTGTCGTTGGTACCTTGATGAGTAATTTAGGTCTGGAACTGGCTCTTAAAAAAGAAAAAATCGATTTTGTGCGCGCTAATGTGGGCGATCGTTATGTGATGCAGCAATTAAAAGAGCATAACTGGCGTTTTGGTGGTGAATCTTCTGGGCATTTATTGTGCTTGGATTCAACGTCAACCGGTGATGGTGTTGTGGCTGCATTACAAATCATGATGGCTATACAAGATTCAGAAAAGAGTTTGTTTGAACTAAAGTCTGGAATGAGTAAGTGCCCACAAACCATGATTAATGTGCGTCGCAATAAAGATGTCAATGTGGCTAAGGACAAAACTATTCAGGCGGCTGTGCAAGAAGTTGAAACTGAGCTTGCGGGTTTAGGCCGTGTTTTATTGCGCCCTTCAGGCACCGAGCCGGTTGTTCGTGTTATGGTGGAAGGCGAAGATGGCAACTTAGTAGCCGCTAAAGCTCAGCAATTAGCCGAGATTGTTGCCGAAGTTATATCTTAATTACGAATATCGCTATCTACTACTTGAGTCAGATGGCTTATTTCGCTACTATCTCGCCCTGTTTTATATCGTGAGGTGGTTATGCGTCGTCTATTGGTGGCTGGAAACTGGAAAATGAATGCCAGTAAGGCCATGTTAAATGAATTGTTGTCTGGCATTGTTGCTAATGAGCCACAACAAACAGACGTCGTTGTATTCCCACCTGCGCCATATTTATTAATGGCAGCAGATAAATTACAGGGTAGTGCTGTAAAATTTGGCGGCCAAAACCTAAACGCTAACGCAAGTGGCGCGTTTACCGGTGAAGTATCTGCTAGCATGTTAGTTGATTGTGGTTGTGATGCCGTATTGGTTGGGCATTCAGAGCGTCGTACTCTTTACTCAGAAACCGATGCTGATGTACTGGCGAAAACAACAGCAGCCTTGGCGGCTGGCCTAACACCTTATGTGTGTGTTGGCGAAACCTTAGAAGAGCGTGAAGCGGATAAAACCGAAGCGGTTATCGAACAGCAAATTAACGCTGTGTTGAATGGTTTAACCGTTCAGCAATTAGCAAAATGTGTATTTGCATACGAACCTGTTTGGGCTATTGGTACTGGTAAAACAGCCTCCCCAGAACAAGCGCAGCAAGTACATGCATTTATTCGCCGCTTATTAGCAGTGAAAGATGAAGATTTAGCACAAAACAGCCATGTTCTTTATGGCGGTAGTGTAAAAGCAAATAATGCAAAAGAATTGTTTGAGCAAAAAGATATTGACGGTGGCTTAGTGGGCGGTGCTTCACTTCAAGCTGAAGAATTTTTAGGAATCTGTAATCCAGCGTAACGTTGGTGAGAGTAATAGGTAGATAATAATGGAAAAGATCACCCTGGTAGTTCATATTTTATTGGCCTTTAGTGTTATTGGCTTGGTCATGATTCAGCAAGGTAAAGGTGCTGATGCGGGTGCTTCATTTGGTGGTGGTGCTTCTCAAACAGTCTTTGGCGGTCAGGGTTCAACCAATTTCCTTAGCCGTTTAACAGCTATTGGCGCAACAATTTTCTTTGTGACCAGTATGGTTTTGGCGGTAATTGCGAGTGATAAAGCAAAAGGTGTTAATGATATTGGTGTTCCTTCTATGGAAATGACTGAAGCCCTTGATCAAGATGCACCAGTTGTGGAAGAATACGCGCCAACTACAGACGCTCCTGATGTTGATGTGTCTATTGATGATGTGCCAGTGTTAGAAACACCAGCAGAGTAAATGTAAAAAGAATTCGCGGATGTGGTGAAATTGGTAGACACGCCACCTTGAGGGGGTGGTGGGCTTACGCCCGTGGGAGTTCGAGTCTCCCCATCCGCACCAATTCGCTTTTTTAGTCGATCGGGCTTATAATTGCCGCAGATTAAAAAAGCAAAGCAATAAGCCCCTTGTTAGGGGCTTTTTGTTAGGCGTTGTTTTATCAATAACGTCGAATAGAGAATGTTAATGACCGCGTTGTGCGATTTAACTTTCTTGTCTGCAAAAGCGGTATGCGGACTGGGCACATGATGCCCAGTTTTTGTTTCTGGCGTTTATGAATTGCAGATTATTTTATGAAATGTACACAATAAAGGTTACTAAGCTTGGCTAGTAAAGAAGAAGAATTACGTGACATGATTGCTCCAGCTATTGAAGCAATGAATTACGAGCTTTGGGGTTTAGAATATTCTGCCCAAGGTCGACACTCAGTTTTACGCATCTATATAGATGGTGAGAACGGTGTCAATGTTGATGATTGCGCGGCTGTTAGTCGACAAGTGAGTGCGATCATGGACGTAGAAGATCCAATTAGCCAAGAATATACTCTGGAAGTATCTTCACCAGGGATGGATCGTCCCTTGTTTACTCTGGAACAATTTAAAAAATACATTAATGAGTGGGCTGAGATCCGTTTGCGTATGCCATTTGATGGTCGTCGCAAGTTCAAGGGTGTCATCATCAATGTCGAAGAGCAGGACGTAGTATTGCAGGTTGACCAGCATGAGTACTTACTGCCTATCGACATGATCGAAAAAGCACACGTTATTCCCCAATTCAAGGACTAGGTAAAGAGAGGCTAGAAATGAGTAAAGAAATACTTCTGGTCGCTGAAGCGGTTTCAAACGAAAAAGGCGTTGATAAAGAAATTATTTTTGATGCGATTGAATCCGCATTAGCAACGGCGACAAAAAAGCGTTATGAAGACGAAGAAGCAACTATTACAGTAAACATCGATCGCCGTACGGGTGATTATGTGACTTTCCGTAGTTGGTTGGTTGTAAGTAATGATGTGGTTCCAGGTCTAGGTGATGAACTAACTCTTGAAGAAGCGTTAGAAATCGATGAGAACCTAAAACCAGGTGATGTTTATGAAACTGAAGTCGAGAATATCGGCTTTGGTCGTATTGGTGCCCAAGCTGCTAAGCAAATCATTGTACAAAAAGTACGTGAAGCTGAACGTGCAATGGTGGTTGAACAATACCAGCACCGTTTAGGTGAACTAGTAAGTGGTAGCGTTAAGAAAGTAACCCGTGACAATGTGATTGTCGATTTGGGTAATAACGCTGAAGCTTTACTGCCAAAAGATCAATTGATCGGTCGTGAGATCGTTCGTATGGGTGATCGAGTACGTGCCGTACTAGACAGCATTCGCCCAGAAAACCGTGGACCTCAATTAATGCTGAGTCGTACTGTGCCAGCAATGATTATTGAGTTGTTCCGTATTGAAGTACCTGAAATCTCCGAAGAAGTGATTGAAATAAAAGGTGCTGCTCGTGATCCAGGCTCTCGTGCCAAGATTGCTGTGAAAACTAACGATGGCCGCATGGACCCTGTAGGGGCTTGTGTCGGTATGCGTGGTTCTCGCGTGCAGGCGGTAACGAATGAATTGGGTGGTAACGAGCGAATTGATATCGTGCTTTGGGATGATAACCCAGCACAACTTGTTATCAATGCCATGGCGCCAGCCGAAGTTAGCTCTATTATCGTAGATGAAGATTCTAACTCGATGGATGTTGCCGTAGCTGCTGACAATTTAGCGCAAGCGATTGGCCGTGGTGGTCAAAACGTACGTTTGGCTTCTGAGCTTACTGGCTGGGAAATCAACGTAATGACTGAAGCTGCTGCAGCTGAAAAACAAAATCAGGAAACGGGTGGCATCATTGATGAGTTTACCCAACAGCTGGATATCGATGAAGACTTTGCAGAAGTGTTGGTTGAAGAAGGTTTCACAACGCTAGAAGAAGTTGCGTACGTTCCAATTGAAGAAATCATTGCCATCGACGGCCTTGATGAAGAGATTGCGACTGAACTTCAGAATCGAGCTAAAGATGTGCTATTAACCCAAGCTATTGCTTCTGAAGAAAAATTAGAGGGAGCAGAGCCTGCTGAAGACTTGTTAACAATGGAAGGCATGGATAAACACCTAGCCCTCGTATTAGCAAGCCAAGGCATTTGCACAATGGAAGATCTTGCTGAGCAAGCCATCGATGACATTATTGATATTGAAGGCATGACAGAAGAACAAGCGTCAGAGCTTATTATGACTGCTCGTAAGCCTTGGTTTGAAGACGCTGAGTAAAACATTCACTCGGCCTAGGAGAGATGCATGACCGATACAACAGTTCAAGAGTTTGCTGATGTGGTAGGAACCGATTCAAAACGGTTACTATCACAAATGAAAGAAGCAGGCTTACCTCAGACTAACGCAAACGATGCGGTTAGTGCTGAACAAAAAGAGACTCTATTGAGTCACTTAAAGAAAAATCATGGTGAAGCGAATGAAGCAGAGCCGAAGAAGATTAGCCTAAAGCGTAAAACGACGAGCACACTTAAAACTGGCCAAGGTGGCAAGAAAGAAGTTGCTGTAGAAGTGCGTAAAAAACGTACTTTTGTTAAGCCTGACGCTGAAGAAGTTGCCGCAGCAGTTGAAGAAAAAGTAACTGCCGTGAAAGCTACAAAAGAAGAAGCAGCCGAAGCTAAAAAAGCAGCAGAAGCCGCTTTGTTAGAAGCTAAAAAAGCCGCTGAAGCACTAGAAGCAAAAGCAGCTGCAGAAGCCGCTAAAAAAGCAAAAGAAGCAGCAGAAGCTAAAAAGATTAAACCTGCGGCTAAGCACAAGATTTCTCAGAAGTCTCAGTCTGAAGCCAAAGCTCGTGGTGGCGTAAGCTCTACTGCACGTGTTGCAGCGAAAGCTAAGGTTGCCGCTAAGCCAAAAGCTGAAGCGAAGCCTAAGGCAGAAGCCAAACCAAAAGCAGCTGCTAAACCAAAAGCAACCACTAAGCCTCTTCAACGTGGCGATACACGTAATAAGAAGCCAACAGCTACAGCTGCAGTTAAAAAGGCAGCTCCTTCTAAGGAAGAGTTGGCTCAGAAGCAAGCAACAGCCGAAGCTGCGACTCAGCGCGATGGTGCTGATCGTAAGAAACGTGCTCCTGGTGGTGCTCCAGCAGGCGCTCCACGTGGTGCAGGTGCTCCTCGTCAGTTCCGTACTGATGATGGTTCAGCTAACCAGCGCGGCCGTCGTAAAAAGCTTAAGGGTAAAGCAGCACGTACTGCACAAGCGCAAGCAGATAACGAGCACGCGTTTACTAAGCCTACAGCGCCGGTAATTCATGAAGTTGAGTTACCAGAAGCGATTACCGCTGGTGATCTTGCTGCGAAAATGGCAATTAAAGCCGGTGACGTGATCAAGGCGTTAATGGGGATGGGCGTAATGGCGACCATTAACCAAACCCTAGATCAAGACACAGCAACACTGGTTGTTGAAGAACTGGGCCATAAGGTAACTAAGCTTATTTCGGATAACGCCCTTGAAGAAGACGTTTTCGAATCAGTTGTTTACGAAGCGGATGAAGAAAGCCGTGCACCAGTGGTAACCGTAATGGGTCACGTTGACCATGGTAAGACTTCTTTACTGGATTATATTCGTTCAAGTCGTGTAGCGACTGGCGAAGCCGGAGGTATTACTCAGCATATTGGTGCTTATCATGTAGATACAGATCACGGTATGATCTCGTTCTTAGATACACCAGGACACGCGGCGTTTACTTCTATGCGTTCTCGTGGTGCTCAGTGTACTGACGTTGTTATTCTAGTAGTTGCTGCTGATGATGGTGTAATGCCACAAACGAAAGAAGCGGTACAGCACGCAAAAGCGGCTGGCGTTCCTATCGTAGTTGCGATTAACAAAATGGATAAAGAATCCGCTGATCCAGATCGTGTTAAAAACGAACTGGCTGCGTGTGATGTAATTCCTGAAGATTGGGGCGGCGATGTTCCATTCATGCCAGTATCTGCACACACTGGTGAGGGCATTACAGAATTATTAGACGCTGTATTGTTGCAAGCTGAATTGCTTGAGCTTAAAGCGGTTGTTAAAGGCCCAGCACAAGGTGTTGTGGTTGAATCTCGCCTTGATAAAGGTCGTGGTCCTGTTGCTACTTTACTTGTTCAGAACGGTACTCTTAATAAAGGTGATATCGTACTTGCAGGTAACTTCTATGGTCGTGCTCGTGCGTTACTGGACGAAAATGGTCAGCCAACAGAATCAGCGGGACCTTCTATTCCTGTAGAGATCTTGGGTATCAACGGTACTCCAGATGCAGGTGCTGCTTTCATCGTTGTCGAAACCGAGAAGAAAGCGCGTGAAGTAGCTGAACACCGTGAAGCTAAGCGTAAAGAAGGCATTCAGCAATTACAGCAGAAAGCCAAACTAGACGCCTTGTTTAACAACATGGGTGGCACTGATCAATCGAACCTGAACATCATTTTGAAAACGGACGTTCGTGGTTCTTTAGAAGCCTTAATCGCTTCTCTTCAGGGTCTTGGTACCGACGAAGTGAAAGTGAACATCGTTTCTTCTGGTGTAGGTGGTCTAACAGAAACTGACGCAACATTAGCATTGGCTTCTGAAGCGGTTATGTTTGGTTTTAACGTTCGTGCCGATAACGCTGCTAAGCGTGTTATTGAAACAAACGATTTAGACCTACGCTATTACAGCATTATCTATGATTTGATCGATGATGTTAAAGCAGCAATGTCTGGCCTATTGGCTCCTGAATTGCGCGAAGAAATCGTCGGTGTGGCTGAAGTACGTGAAGTGTTTAAGTCGCCTAAGTTTGGTCTAATTGCCGGTTCTATGGTTGTTGATGGTACAATTCACCGCAATAAGAAAATCCGTGTTCTTCGTGACAACGTGGTTATTTATGAAGGAGAATTGGAATCTCTGCGTCGCTTTAAAGATGACGTTCAAGAAGTTCGCCAAGGCATGGAATGTGGTATTGGCGTTAAGAACTATCAAGATGTTCGCCCTGGCGATCAAATTGAAGTATTCGTTGTGAATGAAATCGCACGTACACTTTAATTAACCAGCTGCTAGGCTAGTTGATAGTTAATACGAAAAACGCCGCTCTTGCGGCGTTTTTTCGCTATGCTGACCTTAAAGTTAGCGATAAATATTTAGGGGCAATATTATGCCAAAAGATTTTAGCCGCACCTCGCGTTTAGGCGAGCAGATTCGTCGAGATCTAGCGCAATTGATTCAATTCGACATAAAAGATCCACGCTTGGGCATGGTGACTCTTAACGCTGTTAAAGTTGCTAAAGACCTGGGTTATGCGGATATCTACTTCACAGTAATGGGTGCAAAAGGCCATAGTGAAGAAGCCGATGAAGCAGAAATTCAAAAGCAAGCCAGTAAAATCTTGAATGAGGCGGCAGGCTTTTTACGTGGTGAGTTGTCTCGCCAAATGACAACTCGTATTACACCATTATTACGTTTCCATTATGATGAATCACTTTTACGTGGCCATCATATGACCAATTTGATTAATAAAGTGGTTGCTGAAGATAATGCCCGTTCAGGCAGTTCTTCTGAAGAAACTGAATAATAGTCGATAAGAGTAGTTATTAAACATATGGCGCGTCAAAAGAAAGGCCGTGATATTAGCGGTATCTTAGTGCTCAACAAACCGTTGGGCCTAACTTCTAATCAAGCTCTGCAAAAAATCAAATGGCTTTTGGGTGCAAAGAAAGCGGGACATACCGGTGCTTTAGACCCTATGGCGTCGGGTGTTTTACCTCTGTGTTTTGGTGATGCGACCAAGTTTTCTCAAATATTGCTGGATTCAACTAAGGGTTATATTACAACCTGTAAATTAGGTGAGGTTCGTTCAACGGGTGATCAAGATGGTGAAGTTGTTGCCACTTCTCCTATTCCTAGCTTTGATGAATTTTCTATCGAGTCGATTTTAGAGAAATTTCGTGGTGTGATTACTCAGGTTCCCCCTATGTATTCAGCGTTAAAGCACGAAGGCCGACCTTTGTATGAGCTAGCGCGCAAGGGTATTGAATTGGATTTGAAAACACTCAAGCAGCGTGAAGTCATCATTCATTCGTTAAAAATTTTGGAAATACGCCAAGATTTGGGTGAAATTGATTTAGAAGTAATTTGTTCAAAAGGTACTTATATCCGCAGCTTGGTAGAAGATATTGGCCATGAAGTAGGCTGTGGTGCTTATGTAAGTATGCTACACAGAATTCAAGCAGGCCCTTTTACAGAACCGCAAGCGATTGATTACCAAACACTTTTAGACTTGGAAGAAAATTATTCGGATGTTGCTGAGCGACATCAGGTTATGGATAAAATGTTGCTTCATGCTGCAGAAGCTATTCCAGAGTGGCCAAGAATAGAATTAACCTTGCATGAAGGCCATAAAATTTTACATGGGCAGAGAGTCAAAACTAGCTTCCCGCTCATGGCTCAAGTACAATTATGGGTTCATGCACCAGATGGTGTGGTGTTCGTGGGCGTTGGAGAAATTACTGACAACGGCACATTAATACCTAAGCGTGTTTTTCAGGTTTCTTTGCCAGATTAAGCAAAGAGAAAACAGGCTTAAGCAATTTCTGGCTAGCGCTGGTTTTTACTTAGGTTAAAACGAGGGCAGCATTCTACTGTTAATATGCACGGTAGTAATGTATGGCCAATTAAACCGCATATTATGGAGAAAAGATCATGGCATTAACTGCTGAAAACAAAGCGGCAATCGTTGCAGAATACCAGCAATCTGAAGGTGATACTGGTTCACCAGAAGTTCAGGTTGCTTTGTTGACTCACAACATCGTTGGCTTGCAGGATCACTTTAAAGTGAATAAAAAGGATCACCACTCTCGTCGTGGTTTGATTCGCATGGTAAACCAGCGTCGTAAGTTGCTGGATTACTTGAAGGGTAAAGATGTAAATCGTTACACTTCTTTGATTAAGCGTTTAGGTTTACGTCGTTAAGATGTAGCCTTTAATAGAAGCCCTTTTAGGGCTTCTATTTTTTTATCTAGAAAATTTTATTATTAACACTGTACTGTCGGTTCTTAGCTACTTCTAACCATTTGCCTTTCAGCAATCTCTTATTAAAGAGTCGTTTTATTTACGAAACGTTTTGTCAAAAGGGCCAATGCTTAGAAGTGCTAACAGAGCAGTCATTTAAGGATTGAAAGAATGAGCAATATCCCTACAGCTTTTACCAAAACGTTCCAGTTTGGTGAAGACACTGTAACGCTAGAAACTGGTCGTATCGCACGTCAAGCTTCTGGTGCTGTTTTAGTAACTATCGGTAAAACTCAAGTATTGACCACAGTGGTTGGTGCTAAATCTATGAAGCCAGGACAAGACTTTTTCCCATTGTCTGTTCACTACATGGAAAAAACCTATGCTGCAGGTCGTATCCCTGGTGGTTACCTGAAGCGTGAAGGTCGCCCTTCTGAAAAAGAAACACTAACGTCTCGTCTTATTGACCGTCCAATTCGTCCATTATTCCCTAAGGGTTTCATGAACGAAGTTCAGGTTGTTTGCACTGTTATTTCTGCAGACAAGAACGTTGATCCAGATATTGCAGCCATGATCGGTACTTCTGCAGCTATCTCTATTTCTGGTATTCCTTTCAGCGGTCCAATTGGCGCAGCGCGCGTTGGTCTTGATGAAGAGAAAGGTTATGTATTGAACCCAACTTATGAAGCTTTAGAAACTTCTTTATTGGATATGGTTGTTGCTGGTACTAAGGACGCTGTATTGATGGTTGAATCTGAAGCAGACGAGTTGACTGAAGATGAAATGTTGGGCGCTGTATTGTTTGCTCACCAAGAATTCCAGTGTGTTGTTGACGCCGTTGCTGAATTCGCAGCTGAAGTGAACACGCCAGCTTGGGAATGGACAGCTGCTGAATTTGATACAGCATTGTTTGATGCGGTTAATGCTCAAGCGGGCGCGGCAATTGGTGAAGCTTACCTTGTTTCTGACAAGATGGAGCGTTACAGCAAGATTGATGCAGCTCGTGCTGCTGCGGTTGAAGCTTTATGCGGTGAAGAAGAAGGCAAGCCATCAGAAGATGATGTTGCTGCAATGATCGCTAAGATTCAAAAAAATATCGTTCGTCAGCGCAGTGTTGCGGGTGAGCCTCGCATCGATGGTCGTGATAACGACACGGTTCGTGCAATTACAGTTGAAACTGGCGTTCTAGATAACGTTCACGGCAGCGCTTTGTTCACTCGTGGTGAAACTCAGGCAATCGTTGCTGCTACGCTAGGTTCTGGTCGTGATGCTCAAATGGTTGATACTTTATTTGGCCGTGTTGAAGATCCATTCATGTTCCAATACAACTTCCCTCCATACTCTGTAGGTGAAGCGGGTCGTATGGGTGGTGTTGGCCGTCGTGAAATTGGTCACGGTCGTTTAGCGCGTCGTGGTATCCAAGCAATGATGCCTAAGCATGAAGACTTCCCTTACTCAATTCGTGTTGTTTCTGAAATCACAGAATCTAACGGTTCTTCTTCTATGGCTTCTGTTTGTGGTGCTTCTATGGCATTGATGGCCGCGGGCGTACCAATGAAAGCACCTGTTGCGGGTATCGCAATGGGTCTTATCAAAGAAGATAACGGTTTTGCTGTATTGACTGATATTTTGGGTGATGAAGATCACTTAGGCGATATGGACTTTAAAGTAGCCGGTACTGACCAAGGTATTACTGCTTTACAGATGGATATCAAGATTCAAGGTATCACTGAAGAAATCATGGATATCGCATTGCAGAAAGCAAATGCGGCTCGTATGACGATTCTTGAAGAAATGAATAAGTGCATCGCTGCTCCTGCTCAAGAAATGGCTGATAATGCTCCTACAATGAGCACAATCAAGATCGATCCAGACAAGATTCGTGATGTAATTGGTAAAGGTGGCGCGACTATCCGTTCAATCACTGAACAGACTGGTGCAGACATTGATATCGATGATCAAGGTAACATCAAGATCTTCGCTGCTGGTAAAGAAGCATCAGACGCAGCTAAAGCAATGATCGAAGGCATCACTGCTGAAGCGGAAGTTGGTAAAATTTACCGTGGTAAAGTTATGAAGCTAGCCGATTTCGGTGCTTTCGTTAACATTATCCCAGGTAAAGACGGTTTGGTTCACATTTCTCAGATTTCTGAAGAGCGTGTAGAAAACGTGTCTGATTACTTGAAAGAAGGCCAAGAGATCAATGTAAACGTTCTAGACGTTGATCCTAAGGGTCGTATCAAGCTGACTATGAAGGGTGTTGAGCAAGACGCTTAATTTCTGATTGATAGTTTGATCTAAGAAAGGCGCTAACTGGTAACGGTTAGCGCCTTTTTTGTTTGTGTTGCCGCATGAGCAAGGGATCATGCGGCTTTAGCGTATTATGTCGCGTCTACCTGATACAAGGGGTCGCTTGCGGCGTTAATAAAGACGGAATTACCGCTGGCGAGGTTCGCTTCTTTGGCCAATGCTAGTTCTTCTTGAGAGGCGTATTTCTTATCCCACTCTAATACTTTAGGTATCATCAAATGATTCCACAGCGGTGGGCAGAGGGTGACAAGAATGGTGGTTAAATAGCCGTTAATCATTTCAGGAGCATCCGGATATGGCTTTAAATCCTGAAATGGCACGTTACCCTCTGCATGATGATGAGAGTGACGGGATAAGTTAAACATTGCCCACGAGGTAACTCGTTTGTTGGTATTCCATGAATGGCGGGGTTGTACAGGTACCTTAGGATTTCTTACAATGCCGTAGTGCTCCATGAAGTTCACAATTTCCAATAATGCCTTGCCAAATAACGCACAAGCAATAAAGAATATTCCACCGGTTATACCACCGATTAAGAAAGCTAATACAACGAGTAGCAGACTCATCAAGTGACCACGAATCACACCGTTACCCAATGATATTGTGCCTTTACCAAATTTTGCCAAACGCGCCTTTTCAAGACTCCAAGCGCTGATATTACCTTCAATAGTTGAGATAACGATATGTTGATAGACATTGCGTCCGCGAGGCGCTGTAGCAGGGTCATCTTTAGTCGATACATAGCGGTGGTGGCCATAGACATGCTCAATAGAAAAGATAGTATCGAAGCTGAATGATAATAACCAACGACCAATGAACATGGATACCGGGTCCCAGGTTCTATGGGTTAATTCATGGGCGGTAATGGTAGCTACCATACCAATCATTAAGCCTGTTCCCGCGAGTATTGAAATACTATGGCCCCAGTGGCTGGCTTCTTTTATGGCAAAGAAATCATAATCAATAAAGCTACTTAGAAAAGCGCCAAATCCTAGTGAGTCGCCTGGGCTTACCGCCCAGATTGCTGAAAAGACGATTGCTGATACCAGGGGTAGGGTTAGCCAAAGCTGAATGGTCAATAATCCAGGGGTCTTAAATTTTGGCGTTGCTGTATCATCTCCACCAAGTAAGTCACCAAAAACAACGAAGCTCATCAGTACCAGTACGCCAACAGTAGGGCCTACTCCGCCGACTAAAAGAGATATTAGAAAACCCACTGCAACCAGGTGGATTAATAAGTATTTTGTATAATGAAAAAACATAGTATTTTCCTTAGTGCCTAAGCGGCTTTTGTTATTATTGTTACAAATCGATCGGCAAAGATGTCATCTTTACTTATTCCCATATTCGATAACCGTTCAATACAGTCATCAATCATTACTGGCGGGCCACACAAATAGCCCTGTGATTGTTGCTTAGAAAACCTCTCAAGGTGATCACCAATAAAACCTCTTAATCCTTGCCAGCTACTACCTTCAGGCTCTTCAGACAAGATCTGCACATACTCAAAGCGGTTGGGCCAGTTGTGGCCAATTTCGGCAATTTCATGCAAGCAATAAATATCGGCTTGGGTTCTAGCCCCTAATATAATAGTGACGGGGCGAGTGCAGTTTTCTTCTTTAGCTTTTTCTAAAATAGATACTATGGGAGCCAAACCACTGCCCCCTGCAATCATTAGCATAGGCTTATCAGAATCTCGCAGATAAAAATCACCTTTAGGGCTTTCAATCTCTGCAGATTGGCCAATTAAATCTTGTGTATTGATCAGTGCCGACATTTCTCCACCGGGTACGTGGCGGATAAAGAAGCTCACGGTATTACTTTCAGCATCAGGCTTGGAAGCAAAAGAATAGGCTCGTGTTACCCCAGGTAGGGAATCTAGAGTTAATTGAGCGTATTGGCCTGCTTTAAATACAGGGCTTTCTTCTAGGGTCAGCTCTAATTTACGGATATCATGGGTGATCTGTTTTTGAGCCGTTATCTTGCCACGCATCTGGCGACTGGCAGCTCGGCTTAAGTCGACTTCAATACTGACATCTGAACTCTTAGGTATGCTCTGGCAAGCTAAAATATAGCCATCTTGAAGCTCTTCCGCTGACAGTAAATAACTAGCATCGGTAAGGGCTTTTATCTTTCCGCGAGTAAGTTTGCATTTACACTCTGCGCAACCACCAACTTTACAGCTATAGGGAAAATTGAGGCCACTGCGTAAGGCGGCGGTAAGAATTGTCTCTTTCGCCTCAATTTCAATACTTAAGTCATTTACCTGTATACCTTTAGGACTACTTTTAAAAAAAGAAAACATAGTTACTGACTCCACTCTTGTTATTTAAAACCAGTTTAAAGCAGTTTGGTTGAAAACCCGGGGGTACAATCTGACAATGAGGGGGCATTTATTGACACTCAAGGGCTGGTGTATGAAACTGTTGGCATAATAAAAAATCTAAGAGTTGGCTTCATTCAATGGATGTTAATCAAATGCAGTTTCCTGGAGTCTATATTTTTGCTTTATCAGAGTGCATGAATGACTTTGGTATAGAGCAAGCTGTCTGGCTTGAAGGATCAGGTCTTTCCCAAATTGATACCTCTTTTGCAGAATCAAAGATTAGTTATGAGTTATTTAGTAATCTGATTATTAGAGCGATAGAGCTTTCTAATAATCCGGCAGTAGGGATTTTAGTAGGGCAAAGGCTGTCGCTACAGTCTCATGGAATGCTTGGTTACGCGTTAATGAATTGTGAAAATCTACTTGCCGCATTAAAACTTGTGGGCTCGTACCTCTCATTACGTATGCCGCTATTACAAGTTAGGTCTGAAGAAATTGGGGATGAACTGGTTTTATTTTTGGAAGAAAAGGCGCCGTTGGAGAAGAGGGTAAGGATTGTGCTTTTTGACGCAGTAATCGTCACCATTAGAGCCGCCATCGAGCAGTTACAGCCAAATTTGAAAAAAGAGCTCACCCTTTGTTTCCCCCATGCAAGGCACAAAAAATTTCCTTATGGCAGTATGGAAGACTGTGCTCTTAAGTTTGACGAGGCCTACGCAGGTCTGCGGTTTGAAAATAGCATTCTATATAACCCTATCCCTTTAGCAAACATGGCTGCTTATAAAGAAGCTGAACTAGTATGTGCCCAGGAGTTGGAGTCGCTCGCTCATAAAACGACTTATCGTGAACGAATAAAGAAAAAACTTATTGAAAATTGCGAGCACTTTCCATCACAAACAGTGATGTCTTCATATTTTAATATGACCTCAAGGACATTACATAGAAGGCTTATTGAGGAAGATACTTCTTATCGAGAAATTCTGGATGAGGTGAAGCATTCTCTAGCACTCTCATATTTATCGAAACAGCAAATGAGTATAAAAGAAGTTGCCTTCTTTTTAGGTTATGGTGATGAAAGGAATTTCAGGCGGGCTTTTAAGCGCTGGCAGAATATGTCGCCCTCAGAATACCGGCTTAAGAATAAATAACAGTTTAACTGACGTAAATTTTTCAGTTTGGTCATGCGCTGATAATTCGATAGCGCTAAGCATACTCTTTGCTTGTCTACATGCTTTTGTCATATTAAAGCTGTTTATATTTTAAGCTATCGTCGTTGTACTCAAACTATTTTCGCTCTTTTGTAATATTTTTACAGAAAACCGTTGACGGGGCTGTGGATAAGCGTATTATTCGCCGCCTGCTCAGACAGAACGGCCTTTAAGGTTAACTGATTGAGCTGAGCTAAGTGCTTGTTTTTAAAGGTTTATTTTAAAACTTCTGAAAATAAAGACTTGACTCATTGGCTGAAATCATTAAGATACGCAGCCTGCTTAGAGAGGCTTCTTAAGTCACTTTAAGCATCGAAGATAAGATGTTGTTTTTCTTCTACTTTCTCTGAAAGTTAATTGAAAATAACCCTTGACTTCAAAACTCAGCACAATATAATGTGCGCCCACTTCGAGCAAAGCCCAAGCGGTTAGCTGGAGTCGGAAAGTTCTTTAAAAACATATTCAGATAATTCGTGTGGGTGCTTACCTAGATTGAGTGGAGACAGAAGACTTCGGTCTTCAACAAAGCTTTTATCAAGTAAGTAACTCGTCGATAATTCATTATGAACTAGAAACAGTTATTTTTCTTGAGACTATTTTTAAACTGAAGAGTTTGATCATGGCTCAGATTGAACGCTGGCGGCAGGCTTAACACATGCA
>CAJXUK010000007.1 GCA_913061435.1 uncultured Thalassolituus sp.
ATAAAAACTTTAGCGCATTGACGCTGTGAGTGGGAAGCGTCCATCTCATCACCCATCTTAGCTGGCAGATTAAACTTCATGGTCTAAAGTTATATTAAGCCTTTTAATTTAACTGGGTGATCATGATGCCTAAACCTCGTAAAACTCTCATTGCAGTTGAAACGACGCCTTACTACCATTGTGTTGCTCGTTGTGTGCGTAGAGCCTTTCTATGTGGCGTTGATACTCTAACAGGCCAGAATTATGAGCACCGACGTGCTTGGCTCGAAGATCGCTTGATACAACTTCCTAAAGTATTTGCAATCGATATTGCCGCTTATGCCATTATGAGTAATCACTATCATGTCATCCTTCACATCAATACTGGCCGAGCCAAGAGTTGGTCGGATTATGAGGTTGTGGAGCGTTGGCATCAGCTGTTCAATGGCACGGCACTTTCTCAGAAATATCTTAAAAATGAAGGTCAACTGACCATAGTAGAAATGCGTGCTTTTCAGAAAAATATCGATGAATGGCGTTTACGTCTTCAAGATATTAGTTGGTTTATGCGTATTCTAAATGAAGCCATAGCACGAGAAGCGAATGCTGAAGATGGTTGCACTGGAAGGTTCTGGGAAGGACGATTTAAGTCTCAAGCCTTGTTAGATGAAGCCGCTTTAATCGCGTGCATGGCATATGTCGATTTGAATCCTATTCGTGCAAAGATGGCAACGACTCCTGAAAAGTCTGAACATACTTCGATAAAGAAACGCTGTGAGAAGGCGGTAGAAAGTAAAAATCCTAATCATGTAAACCAGCAAGAAAAATTGCTTTATCCTTTTGTCGGTAACCCAAAACAAGGCCAGCCCGAAGGAATTCAAATGAGGCTGAGTGACTATATTGAATTGGTTGATAGCACGGGCCGAGTGTTAAGAAAAGATAAGCGAGGTGTAATCAGTGCTGGTGCTGAACGAATTCTAAATAGATTGGATGTTGATGAAGATCAGTGGTTAGAAATGACTTCTAACTTTGAAGAATGTTTCAGCTCATTTGTGGGTGGTGAGAGTAGCCTGCGAATGGCTTACGAGACCATGAGTTACCAGCGGTCGCCAGGCTTAGCGACTTGCAAGTTAATGTTTCATTAGTTCTTAATAATAAAAATTATAAATTTATTATCAGGCGATTTCTGAAAAATCATTGTGTTTAAAAATCACGTTGCAGTATTAAATTCTTACCTAACAAATATAACCAACGTTAAAAAGATAAGCCTGTGATATTAAGTCCAATTTAATGTCATATTTTTTGAAGTACAAGATTGGTATATGATGGGTGTCTAATTAGAGTTCCTCGAAACAATGGAGTGGTACTCACAAAGAATTGCGTAAGAAATCAGATAAGCTAAAAGAAGCTGCTAAGAAAATAATAGATAAGCATCTATCAAACGATAGCGATAAAGGCTCAGGAAATAAAATACCTGGGGATCAACAGCAGACTATCGATACTTTGATGAAAAACGCTAGAAAAATAGATGATTTCTTATCAACGAACGAACCTAGAATGGGGCAAGGTCGTCGTAAGCAAGAAGTACAAAGTAATATCACCGATAATCAGTCTGCCAAGATGACAACGAGCAAAGGTACGATTCAAGGTATGGCTTGCGTAACGGCAGCTGAATCGCCCCTAGTTTTCTAGACACTGCCTTGTTTCAAAAAATAGTTCTTTTCATATTCCATTGGCGACAAGTGATTATTATTTCGGTTCATCATTAACAGATGAAAGTTTTCTGTAAAAATCAACTAGATTGGGATGTCCAACCCCAAAAAAAATTAATGTCTCAATAGATGCTTGAGTAAAAATTATATGACTAATTTTATCGTAAATTAAAGTCGCATCATCAACACTAATGCCAGCTTTTAATGCAGCATCGTAATGATACTGTTCTATTACGTCTCGATCTTTATTTTGAAATTCCATTTGTAGATAGATTGATAAACCAGCATAAGGGTGTCGATCATATACTAGATATTCTTCTGGTATGCATTGTATGTATGCGCTGAGATGTTCATTCTCAATCATTTGATCAACGAAAAAAACAGCGATCAGAATTTCTTGATTATAATTAGAATCAAATAAATTTAGGTGACTAATATATTCTCGTGCAATATGTATTTTTGAAAGAAAACTTTCGGGGCACACCGGGAGGTTTAATGGGTGTGGCAAAGCTTTGAATGTGTTGACGTCATTAGCGCTTGTCAACGTCTTCGTGAGTAATTCTAGTTTTTGGCAGTGAGATATACCGAATTGCTTAGCGTTTATTCTTTTTGCAAGTGATTTTAATCGATTGTATTCAGACATGATAATTCATTCCTTGGCGGCGAGATTAATTAAGCCATCAATTTTGCGTCTCGCACAGAAATGATTAAAAAGAGTTGGTTTTAAAAATTGCTTTACGCCGACGGCTGGCGCAGGTTATCAAGCCCATATTATCACCTTAACTATTTTTTTGACTTATTTCAACACTAGCCGATTCATTTAGTGAAAAAATTTAGGAGCTAGAATTTAATTAATAATTTTGAAACATCAGATAGGTGCTAATGAAGTCATATTTTTCAGTGTGAATAAGTAGATCCAAATGAAAATTGGGAAGGTCGAGTCGATTCTTATCTCTTTGTTGTTAAGCGACAATTGGGTTGTTAAAATAAAGCATGAGAGTTTGCTTTTTGGATTCAAATTCGACACTTTTATCAGAATAGGAAGATCTCTTCTTTTAGAAATGTCAGGTTAAGCCGGAACTAAAACAATGGGTTAGGTTTCGCTACGCTACACATTATAACCCACAATTTTAGTACCGCTTAGTGCGGCGTTTATTTTTCAAATCTCCTGTTAATAAAAACCAGCATTTTATTCATACTAATAAAATCACTCATCAACTACTTCCACAGTAAAGTGCTGAGCACCTAAGTAAGTTCCTTCATCAATCTCATACCTCAAGACCTCATTGCAGTGAGGGGAATTGAATTTTTCATTCGGTTCAATGCATTCAGTTTCTAGCCAGTCAAATGCAATAAATGTTTCACACGTTGGGCATTTCATAATAATAATTTCCTTCGTATTAATCCCGCTAATTTCTATTGTGCCTACTCTAAGGGTTTAGTCAAAAATCGACTTTTTTAAAATCATCAATTTTGAATTCGGCACATTTTGGGCACATTTAAGGCACAGGCCATTTTTTGTGTTTTATGAGCATTTTTGGGGATGGGTCGGACGTAACCACAATTTCAGGCACGGGTTATGATGTAAGGTTTTTGAGTGGTTATGTCGTGGTCAAAAAACGTACAATTTGAGGCGTTGTAAGTTATTGATTTATAAGGAAATGGTACGCTCGGTGAGATTCGAACTCACGACCTGTCCCTTAGGAGGGGACTGCTCTATCCAGCTGAGCTACGAACGCGTGTCTGTTTTTTAATCGATTTTGATCTAACCCCTCTGTGCCCAAAACAGCCATGATATAACCCTTAGGAGGGGGTTGCTCTATCCAGCTGAGCTACGAATGCGTGTCTATTTTTACTGCTATTTTGATCTATCCCCTCTGTGCCGAAAACAGCTATGACGTAACCCTTAGGAGGCAGCAGTTTTATCCAGTTAAACTACGGAGAGGCGTCTTAAAAACAGGCAATTATCTTATTACGTCTTTTTAGCCAATACCACCCTGAGCTTGAACTTTATCCGCGATTATTGTCTCAAATTACGTTATCTTTAATTTATTATAATTATTAGCTGGTTTGACATTTTATGAGAGATACAAAGCCGTTGTTGATGGTGTCTAATTTTCCGCCGTTAACTCGTTCTAAACTCGAAGTTCTTCAAGTTAATTTGGGTTATACCTGTAATTTAAGTTGTACCCATTGCCACGTTAATGCTGGGCCAAAGCGTACCGAGCAGATGAATAAAGAAAATATTGATTTGATTATCGATATTTTGAAACAACATAGTGTTGATACTCTCGATTTAACCGGTGGTGCGCCAGAAATGATGCCGCACTTTCGTTATTTGGTTAAGGCTGCCCGTGAGTTGGGTGTAACGGTGATTGATCGTTGTAACCTTACGATTTTGAATGAACCCGGCCAAGAAGATTTAGCCCAATTTTTAGCCGACCATGAGGTTGAGGTGGTGGCGTCGTTGCCCTGTTATAGCGAACAAAATGTCGATGCTCAGCGTGGTAAAGGTGTTTTTGAGTCGAGTATTGAGGGTTTGCATAAATTAAATGCGCTTGGTTACGGAATAGAGGGGTCGAGGTTGTCGCTAAATCTTGTGTATAACCCAGGTGGGGCTTTTTTACCACCAGGTCAGGTTGAGCTAGAGGCGGCGTATAAAGAAAAACTGGGTACTGAGCATAATATTAAATTTAACAATTTATACACGATTACCAATATGCCAATTTCGCGTTTTGGGGCAGTACTTTTAGCTCAAGGTGAGTTTTATGAGTATATGAATTTGTTAAAAGACAGTTATTCCCATGCAAATTTAGCCGGTGTGATGTGTTTGAATACGGTGAGTGTGGATTGGGAAGGCTATCTTTACGATTGTGATTTTAACCAAATGCTAGAGATGCCTATTTCTGCTAAAGCGGGTGATGTTGCGAGTAAGGAGAAGATCCATCACTTACGCGATTTATTAACATCGGACTTTGCTGGCTTTGCTATTAAAGTGGCCGATCATTGTTACGGTTGTACGGCGGGGCAAGGTAGTAGTTGTGGCGGTTCACTTGATTAATAGCACTGTGTTAGCAGTATGAAAGGTTTAGACATTGTAGTTCCTGTTTATAACGAAGGTGAGCAGTTGTTGCCTTGGTTACAACAGGTGACAAGTTATTTGCAGATTGGTGATCGTCTGGTGATTGTTGATGCCAGTGATGCCAGTGACTCAGCCGATACGAAATCTTTAAAAGATTTTATTGCTAATCATAAATCACTGCATTATTTACTCGCAGAAAAAGGCCGTGCTGTACAGATGAATGCAGGGGCTGAATATTTATTAACTATTGAAGATTATACACCCGAACTTTTTTGGTTTTTACACAGTGATAGCGTCTTATCAAAACAGCATTTAGATTATCTACGCCGCTTTGATGCGTTGCCTGTTTGGGGGCGGTTTGATGTTCGGTTATCGTCTCGTTCTCTTCCTGCGATTATTATTTCAGCGTTTATCAATTTACGCTCTCGCTTAACTCAGGTGATGACGGGGGACCAAGGTATCTTTATTCGTGCTGATATTTTTCAGCAGTTGGGTGGTTATTCTCTTATTCCGTTGATGGAAGATGTTGAGATTTCTAAACGGTTGCGAAAAATAGCTAAGGCTGATTGTGCTGGCCCCGTATTGAAAACCAGTGCGCGCCGATGGCAAAAGAATGGTTGGCTTAAAACGGTATTATTAATGTGGCAACTGCGTTTTATGTATTGGCGTGGGGTTTCTGCGGATGAGTTGGCAAAAAAATACTATGGAAAATAATTCGCGCAAACAGCAAGTTATTGAATGGATTGTATTAACCAAAGCGCCTGTTGCGGGTTTTGTGAAAACACGTTTAATTTCAGAATTAGGCGCGCAGGGTGCGTGTGATCTTTATATTCAGTTATTAACGCGCTTAGAAAATACGTTGAAAAACTTAGTACGTAAAACGCATTCTGATGTTGCTTTGTGGATTGCCGGTGATGATCGGCACGGGGCATTTAATCCGTGGCAAGAATTTTCGACGTTTTATAAACAATCTACTGATCCAGATTTAGGTGTGCGTATGGCGTTGGCTGTACAGTCGGCATTAGAGCGTGGGCGTATTCCTGTGTTGATTGGGGTGGATGTTCCCGATTTAAATGAAGCTTATCTACTCAATTGCCTGCAGCAATTAGAAAGTCATGAGCTAGTTATCAGCCCAGCAGAAGATGGTGGCTATGGTTTGTTGGGCATGAAGCAGTTTTATGCGGAGTTATTTGAAAATAAACATTGGGGAACCGATTCTGTTTTTTATGATACTAAAAATACAATAGAAACACTGCAGTTAGATGCTGCATACTTGCCTAAGGTGTGGGATGTGGACGAGCCAGCGGATGCTAAGCGCTGGCTCATGATGAGCTAATTATTTTAACCAAGGGTTAAATTTTTCTTTTGACGGGTTAGCTTCTGATTTTTTATTTGGTATTTCTGTTGGTGTTTCTACCGGCATTTCTGTTGATGATTTTATTGGCATTTCATCTGGCGTTGCAGCAGGCAATTCGGTTACTGTTGCAGCTGGCATTTCGGCAAGTTGAGATGGAGGTGTTATTTCTTGGGTAGTTTTTCCCCATGGGTTTATTGTATCAGCTGGTTTTTCTTTTTCTTTTACTTTTACTTTAAATACGTGAATCTGTGCGTCTATGGTGACGGTTAATTCTTCTAGCGTGCTGAGCGCTTCTTTATTTTCTGATTTGGTGCGCCAGTTGTGCGGGGTCATTAATAACAGGTCTTGAATCTGTTGCTGGCTGCTTAATGTATTTTGGTAGCTCACTTGTTGCTGATCAACTAGTTCAAAATCGTTACCCATGTTTTTAACTGGGTCAAATTCAACTTTGGTGATTTGATCGTAGAGTTTTTCACGCAGTTCTATTAGATGTTTTTCACCGGTATTCACGCAGATGAAGTAGCCGTCTTGTTTAATTACTTTGTGATAGCTGTCGGGCATTAAACGTGTAAATAAACAGGTTGCGATGTCGATACTTTGGTCTTGCAGAGGAATTTCAACTGCCGATGCTACTAGCCATTCATTGGTCATTGGTTTTGCAGCTTTATGAGCGTCGGCTTTTGCGCGTTTAGCAGCGGCGATGACGGCATCTTTTGATATGTCTAAACCGTGGAGTTTATGATCGATTTGATGGTCGCTTAAACTATGGTGTATGCGTTGGCTGTAATAGCCTTCGCCACAACCTATATCTAAAACTTGAATAGGTTGTTTAAGCGGTAGCGCTAAATTAACCACAATTTTATTTAAGCTTTCTGAAATCGGGCGGTAAAAATCTGAGTTCAAAAATGCTTGGCGAGCAATAACCATTTCTTGGCTATCACCCGGATTTTTTGACTTTTTCTTGTGCGCGAGTAGCAGGTTTAAATAGCCTTGGCGTGCACGGTCGAAGCTGTGGTTATTTGCACAGCTTAAGCTTTTATTGCTGTCGTTTGCTTGTAGGCTTTCCTTGCATACTGGGCATAATAAAATTGATGCAGTCATGTTGTTACAACTTTTAGAATGAAGGTAATAAATTTGCGAAATTTTACAGGTGCCGAAAGATTCATACTTGGGTGTTGGTGTAGCAAATATCTAAAACAGGGATGTTTTAGTTAAGGCTACATGGACGTATTTACGCCTTTTTGCGGAATAAATACCCAAGAATGAATCGCTGTGAAATTTAACTAAATCTTATTGATGCTTATTTTAAGGATCTAATCTAATAATAAGTTTTCTAAAATACGCTGGTAGATATTAGTCAGAATATTCAAATCTTCCGCTTCAACACATTCGTCTACTTTATGAATGGTCGCGTTGCGTGGGCCAAGTTCAATTACTTGAGAACCCGTTGGTGCAATAAAACGACCATCGGAGGTTCCGCCAGCAGTGCTTAACTCAGTATCAATACCCGTTACCGTTTTAATCGCTTCTACTGTCGCATCCACTAATGGGCCTGTCGAGGTTAAGAAAGGCTGGCCGCTTAAGTTCCAATCGATGTCATAGTCAATGTTGTGCTTATTCAAAATCGCTTCGGTGCGTTCTTTTAGAATGTCTGCGGTTAGCTCTGTCGAGAAGCGGAAGTTAAATACCACCTCGCAGTCACCTGGAATCACGTTGGTCGCGCCGGTGCCTGAGTTGATGTTTGAAATCTGGAAGCTGGTGGCAGGGAAGAAGTCGTTGCCGTTATCCCATTGTTCAGCAGCAAGTTCAGCTAATGCAGGAGCAACATCATGAATCGGGTTACGCGCTAGTTGTGGATAAGCCACGTGACCTTGAATGCCTTTAACCGTTAACACACAACCTAACGAACCACGGCGACCGTTCTTAATCGTATCGCCGGTATCGGTGGTGCTTGAAGGTTCGCCCACAATGCACATGTCGATGTGTTCGCCACGGGCTTGAAGGGTTTCGATCACCTTAACCGTGCCGTGCTTGGCTGGGCCTTCTTCATCGCTGGTAATTAGATAGGCGATAGAGCCTTTATGATTTGGGTGTGCTTTAACGAAATTTTCGGTAGCAATCATGAAGGCGGCGATAGAGCCTTTCATGTCGGCAGCGCCACGGCCATATAGCAAACCATCGTGAATTTGTGGCTCAAACGGCGGGTAAGTCCAGTTGCCTTCTGGGCCTGTTGGAACAACGTCGGTATGACCAGCAAAACACACAACAGGGCCATGGGTGCCGCGACGAGACCATAGATTGTCGGTATCTTCGAAGCGCATTTCTTCATGTTTAAAACCAACAGCGCCGAGACGATCCATCATCATTTGCTGACAACCGGCGTCGATAGGGGTTACCGAACGGCGTTGCATTAGGTCAAAAGCCAGTTCAAGAGTTGGTGTCAGTTTGTCAGTCATGAGGAGGGTTCTCGATAAAAAAGTTTGAAATTTTGGTCATTTAGAATAATGGCGATTGTATCATGATTTATCGGTGAGCTTATCTACCGATCCTAATATGCCTCGTAACATGCGTAATTCTTTGGCGTTGGGTTTGGCTCGGGCAAACATTTGCTGCAAGCGTTTCATCGCTTCACCCGGGTGATTTTTCACTAAAAAACCGGTATCCGACAGAGTGTTTTCTAAGTGTTGGTAAAAACGCTCCAAATCAATTTGGCTGGCGTATTCTTCACCCTCGTTGGAGGTTTCAAGCAGTTCGTCGCGATGCAAACCAAATTGTTTAAATAATTCGTAGCTGACTATCTGAACAGCCGAGCCGATATTTAACACGTCGTATTCTGGGTTGCCGGGTATATAAAGTAATTGTTGGCACATTTCGAGTTGTTCGTTGCTTAGCCCCATGCGTTCGCGGCCAAAGACGATGGCGATTTTCTCTTTAGGGTTGTCGTTTATCCAGCTTGCGGCTTCTTCGGCGGTCACTTGCGGGCGTGTGTAATTGCGCTTTCGGGCGCTGGTGGCGAAGACTTGCGTACAGTCGGCAATGGCTTCGGGCAGGGTTTGCACAACAGTGGCGTTGTCTAATACGTCTAATGCCCCTGCCGCGCGGTTGCTGGCTTCTTCTGCTGGGTATTCTCTTGGGTCTACCAAATACAATTCATTCAGTCCCATGGTTTTCATGGCACGGGCAATCGCGCCGATGTTGCCAGGGTGGTAGGTTTGTACTAAAACAATGCGGATTGAATTTAGGATAGTATTGGCAGCGCTCACTGGCGAATTCCTATTTAAATAAACTTGTGGTTAAAACATTTGGTAAAAATTTCTTAAATGGTATCATAGGCTGCTTTACATAATCATATAATCACACTACCGATTAGGAAGCCTCTTGATGAGCGAATCTCTGACTTTAGACCAGTTGAACCAAATAATGGCAGACGCAGATCTGTTAAAATCTAAGGAAGAAATTGATGTTGCTTTAGATCAGTTGGCTGTAGATATCACCGAACGTCTATCAAACAGCCAGCCTGTGGTGTATTCCATCATGAATGGCGGTCTTATTTTTGCCGGATCTTTATTGCCTCGTTTAAATTTCCCATTAGAAGTGGGTTATATGCACGCTACTCGCTATCGTGGTGAAACCAAAGGGCAGTCAGATTTACAATGGCAGGCATTGCCTTCTTGCCCTATGGAAGGCCGTACGGTTTTGATTTTGGACGATATCTTTGACGAAGGTAATACCTTGGCAGAAGTGGTTGAAGCCTGTAAAGCGCAAGGTGCTAAAGAAGTGGTTACCGCGGTTATGATCAACAAGGTTCACGAGCGCAAGAACACCAATTTACAAGTTGATTTTTATGGTGTGGATGTTGAAGACCGTTTCTTGTTTGGTTTTGGTATGGATTACCGTGGTTACTGGCGTAATGCGAATGGTATTTATGCCGTTAAAGGCATGTAACTGTTATCTAGCTCGCACAAAAACAGAAATCTAAAGTAAAACTTGTAATATCAGATAAAGCAGCTACGGAAACCGAGCTGCTTTTTTTTACTTTAATTTTAGGTCCGCCACTCTGATTTATTAACTAAAAACATAATATCAATAAAGCGCTAGTTTAATCTTTCTTTTTTTAGCTACATGGTTATTATATTCAGAACAACAGTTCACGGATAAAATTTCTAATATCGACTAACCTATAATAATGCATTATTAACTCAGTGTAATTAAAGCGGATTTAGGTGTGATTTTGGGATAAAAGAGCTAATAAAATTAACAACAAAACAATACTCAATACTCTACAAGGTAGTTAACAATGAATTATTTCTTAACCGGTGGAACCGGCTTTATTGGTCGTTTTCTAATTGAAAAACTGATCGCCCGTGGTGGCACGGTTCACTTATTGGTGCGTGAGCAATCGCAATTTAAGTTAGATTCTATCAGAGAGCGCTGTGGCGTTGATGATACTCGAGTGAAAGCGGTTATCGGTGATCTCACTAGTAACAACCTCGGTATCGATAGCAGCACTTTAAAAGAATTATCTGGCAATATTGATCACTTTTTTCATTTGGCTGCTGTTTACGATATGGGCGCAGATGAAGAAGCGCAGCTAGCGACAAACGTTGATGGCACCCGCGAAGCAATAAATGTAGCAGATGCTATAAAGGCAAAACATTTCCATCACGTTTCATCGATCGCGGCTGCAGGCTTGTTTAAAGGCACTTTCCGTGAAGATATGTTTGAAGAAGCCGGAAAGATGGATCATCCGTATTTAATGACCAAGCATGAATCTGAAAAAGTCGTGCGTGAAGAGTGTAAAGTACCTTATCGTATTTATCGTCCTGGTATGGTTATTGGCCATTCTGAAACAGGCGCAATCGATAAAATTGATGGCCCTTATTACTTCTTTAAAATGATTCAAAAAATCCGTCGTGCCTTGCCACAATGGATGCCAACCATGGGTGTAGAAGGCGGCCGTTTAAACATTGTACCGGTTGATTATGTTGTTAACGCCATGGATCACATCGCTCATGCCGATGGTGAAGACGGTAAGTGTTTCCACTTGGTCGACCCAGATCCTTATAAAGTGGGTGAAGTTCTTAATATCTTTAGCGAAGCCGGCCATGCTCCACAAATGGGCTTGCGTATCGATTCGCGTATGTTTGGTTTTATTCCAGCATTTATTCGCCAAAGCTTAAAAAATCTTCCGCCAGTAAAACGTTTTGTTAGTGCGTTCTTAGATGACATGGGCATTCCACGTTCGGTGGTTTCTTTCTTAAATTACCCAACTCGTTTTGATTCTCGCGAAACCGAGCGTGTCTTAAACGGTACGGGTATTGAAGTGCCTCGCCTACCTAGCTATGCGCCGGTTATTTGGGATTTTTGGGAACGCAATTTAGATCCAGATTTATTTAAAGACCATACTCTTAAAGGCCGTGTTAAGGGCAAGGTGTGCGTGATTACCGGTGCAACTTCTGGTATTGGTTTGGCAACAGCTGAAAAACTCGCTGAAGCTGGTGCAATCTTGGTAATCGGTGCTCGTACTAAAGAAACATTAGACGAAGTAGCCGAATCGTTACGTGAAAAAGGTGGCAATATTCACCCTTATCAATGTGATTTTTCTGATATGGATGATTGTGATCGCTTTGTTAAGGCGGTTTTAGACGACCATGGTCATGTCGACTTGCTAATTAACAATGCGGGCCGTTCAATTCGTCGTTCGCTATCATTGTCGTTTGATCGCTTTCACGATTTTGAGCGCACCATGCAGCTAAACTATTTTGGTTCGGTGCGCTTGATTATGGGTTTTGCGCCTTCAATGCTTGAGCACAAAAGTGGCCATGTTATTAATATTTCATCGATTGGTGTATTAACTAACGCCCCGCGTTTTTCGGCGTATGTTGCCTCTAAATCTGCTTTGGATTCATTTAGCCGCTGCGCCGCAGCTGAGTGGTCAGATAAAAATGTGAAATTTACCACCATTAATATGCCGTTGGTTAAAACGCCAATGATTGCACCTACTAAAATCTATGATTCGGTACCGACGCTCTCTCCTGAAGAAGCTGCCGATCTAATTGCCCACGCTATTATTGAACGTCCTAAGCGTGTTGCGACAAGATTGGGTACATTTGCTCAGGTATTACATGCTATTGCGCCTAAAATTGGTGAAATTGTTATGAATACAGGCTATCGCATGTTCCCTGACTCGCCTTTAGGTGAAGATGGCAAGCCTGCTAAAAAGCAAAAAGTGTCTTCAGAGCAAGTGGCATTTGCTGCGGTTATGCGTGGTATCCACTGGTAGGGTTTCTTTAAGCTCAGCTTATAAGCCTTAATTAGAAAGCCCGAGTTTTTATGACTCGGGCTTTTTTTATGGGGCTGAATAATTTGAAAATCTATTTGCCAAATTAATAAAAAACCCTCATTATGACGATTCGTCAAAATTGACGAATCGTCATTTAATGTGCTGGTGTATATATGCACACAAAAGTAGGGTAACCAATGAGTTTGTCGAAGAGCGAACAGAAAAAAGCCGATCGTGAGCAAGAGCTACTGGATCTTGCTGTCGCCATTCTTAATGAAGAAGGCTTTGCTGCACTGACTTTAGAGAAACTGACGGCCAAATCTAACTATTCTAAAGGCACCATTTACAATCACTTTTCTAGTAAAGAAGATTGCCTATTAGCTTTAAGCGTTCGGGCAGTGGATTCTATTATTAAGCTGTTTTTAAGAGCGCTGCAGTTTGATGGCAAGTTACGAGAAAAAGCCGTTGCTATTCATTATGCCTATCAGTTATATGCGCGCCTAGAACCCACATTATTTATGACGGTTTTAAACAGTAAAGCTCCGGGCATGCGAGAAAAAACTTCTGCTGAAAGAAGAGAGACATTAGATTCTTTAGAAACAACGATTAACGCCTTTAGTGATCAAATGTTTCGTAATGCAATTACTAATGGCGACCTAGAATTACCCTCTCACTTATCTATCGAAACTTTATATTTTTCTAATTGGGCGATGTCGTTTGGTACCAATATGCTGGTATTAACGGCACCGGAAGCTCGCTTAGTAAACCGTTTAAACTCCAATACCTTGTTATTACAAAATATCAGTATTTTGATGGATGGGATGAATTGGAAACCCTTATCCAAAGATTGGAATTATCAAAAGACTTGGCAGCGTGTAGAAGAAGAAATTTTTGCTAAAGATGTGCTGCTAATAAAACAACCGTAAAGCAAAAAAATAATAAAATAAAAATAAAAATAAAAATAAAAATAAAAATAAAAAGGGTTAGACATGAATCAATATCAAAATAAAAATTTACGGAAAATATGGATAAACAGCATTGTTAACCACCCTTGGCTGATTATATTAATGGTTATTGCTATCGTTGCTGCAGTTTCTTATGGTGGCAAAAATCTGTATTTTCGTGCCGACTATAAGGTGTTTTTTGATAAAGATTTTCCTCAAATGCTTGCGCACGAAGAAATGCAGCGTTTGTTTAACAACAACGACAACGCCGCTCTCATTCTTGTGCCAAAAGAAGGCACTGTGTATACCGAGCCTATGCTAGGGTTACTCAAAGAGCTTACCGACGAAGCTTGGCAAACACCGTTTTCAACCCGAGTTGATTCAATAACAAACTACCAGCATACCCGAGCAGAAGAAGATGATTTGGTAGTAGAAGACCTTATTCTAGAGCGCGATGCCATTAATTCACAATCTATCGCCTTAACCCAGCAAGTTTCAACAACCGAACCGGCATTAGTTAATCGTCTTGTGTCCCCCGATGGTAAGGCGGCGGTGGTGAATATCACCATACAGCTACCAGATAAAGAAAACAGAACTGCTGAAATTATTGAAATTACCGAATACGTTAAGGCGATGACAGATCGTTATGCCGAAAAATACCCAAACGCTGAGTTTTATCATACCGGTATTATTTTATTAAATTACAGTTTTGCTACCGAAGGTCAAAAAGACATGCTGACCTTGGTGCCTAGTATGTACTTGTTAATCATCTTGATGCTTTCGGTTATGTTGCGCAGTATAACTGGCATGCTGATGACTTTAATTGTGATTCTTTTTAGCATTACCGCCACCATGGGCACCGGAGGCTGGTTTGGGTATTTTTTATCGACCGGTACGATTAATGTTCCGATTGTGGTGATGACGCTGGCAGTCGCTGATTGTGTGCACCTAGTGGCGTCGGCTCAGTTTGCGATGCGCCAAGGAAAAACGCGCACCGAAGCGGTCAAGTTTGCTATGGATCTAAACTTAATGCCGGTGTTTATTACCAGTGCGACCACTGCGATTGGTTTTTTGACCTTGATATTTTCTGAATCCCCCATATTGGCTGACTTTGGCGAGATGAGCGCCATGGGAGTAATGATTGCTTTTTTATTGTCTGTTAGCTTATTACCGGCATTAATGATGGTAATACCTATGCAGGTAAAAGCAGAGCCTGAACACCGCGGTGGTATGGAAAATTTAGCCGATTGGGTAATTAAGCATAATAAGAAAGTATTGCCAATCAGTGCTGCGCTGATGCTGTTTTTTGCTTGTTTAGTACCGTTGAATGAGATTAACGATGAATCCACCAAGTACTTTGCCCCTTCAACGGACTTTCGCCAATCGGTAGATAAACAAGAAGAATTAATTTCTGGTATGTCGATTATTAATTGGGCGTTATTTAGTGATGAAGCGGGTGGTATTAATGATCCTAAATTTGTACAAGTAATTGCTGATTTTAGCGAATGGTTAAGAGCACAGCCAGAAGTGGATCATGTTGCGACTATTGCCGATACGATCAAGCGTTTAAATAAAAGTATGAATGGCGATGATCAAGATTTTTATCGTTTACCGCAACAGCGCGAATTGAATGCTCAGTATTTATTGATGTATGAGATGTCATTACCTTATGGATTGGATCTAACTAACCAGTTAAATATTGATAAATCTTCTACACGCATTGTTAGCACTCAGAAAAATTTAGGCAGCAAAGAATATGTGGAGTTAGAAGAGCGGGCTATGGCGTGGTTTGCCAGCCATGCACCGAGTATTCGTATGACGGCAGCCAGTTCTGGACTCATGTTCGCTCACATTGGCGAAACCAATATGGATAGCATGATTGTCAGCATGCTAGTTGCCTTAATATTGATTTCTGTGTTGCTTGTTTTTGCTTTGCGTTCTGTACGTTTGGGTATGATTAGCTTAATTCCTAACATTGCACCTGCTGCGATTGGCTTTGGTATTTGGGCATTAATATCGGGTGAAATAAATCTTGGTTTGTCGGTTGTTGTCTCAATGACACTCGGTATTATCGTCGACGATACCGTACACTTCTTAAGTAAATATCAGCGCGCTCGCCAAGATGGAAATAATACCGAAGAAGCTATTCGTTATGCATTTTCTAGTGTGGGGCGTGCCATGACCATTACAACTCTTGTTTTATGTACCGGGTTTGCCTTGTTAACTCTTTCAGCGTTTCGTTTAAATGCCGATATGGGATTAGCTACCGCAATTATTATTTTTGTGGCTCTGGTTGTAGACTTTTTATTCTTGCCAGCATTTTTGTTACTGACGGATAAAGGCGTTTATTCAAAAAGTAAAATTGCTAACGATGCAGCAGATCAAAATACAAAAACTGAAAACGAAAAATCTGAATTACTTGATGTGTTAGTAAAAAATTAGCAAAAAAATAAATAATGAAATAAACAGAAAATACACAGAAAATAAATATAAAAATTACTTTTAAATTAGGAGTTATCTTATGAATGCATTAACCAAGTTAACCAGTGCAATGGCGGCAACATTTGTATTAACCGCTGCGATCAATGTTCAGGCTGAAACCAGCGCTGCTTTTGATATCACTGGGTTGTCGGCTGAAGATAAAGGCTTAGCTATTGCCAAAGAGCGTAAAAACCGTGACCTAGGGTGGGGCGATTCTACCTCTAATGTGATAATGACATTGCGAAATTCTCAGGGAGAAGAAAGCATTCGTGAAATGCGCATGAAGTCATTAGAAGTAAACGACGATGGCGATAAAGGCTTAACTATTTTTGATAAGCCCAGAGACGTTAAGGGTACTGCATTTTTAACCTTCTCTCATGTTGATAAGGCCGATGACCAGTGGTTGTATTTACCGGCATTAAAACGAGTGAAGCGTATTTCTTCTCGTAACAAATCAGGCCCCTTTATGGGCAGTGAATTTTCTTATGAAGATTTAAGTTCTTTTGAAGTTGAAAAATATAGCTTTAAGTTTTTAGCTGAAGAAACTGTGAACGGTGTAGCAACTTACAAAATTGAACAAATTCCTACCGATAAAAATTCGGGCTATACCCGCCAAGTTGTCTGGTTAGATCAAGAACATTTACGCGGCCAGCAAGTGGATTTTTACGATCGTAAAAAATCGCTATTAAAAACCTTAACCTTTTCTGATTATAGTCTGCACTTGGATAAATACTGGCGTCCGATGAAGATGAACATGGTCAATCATCAAACTAAAAAGAGCACCGAGTTAAATACGACTTCACTAGAATTTAGAACAGGGTTAAAAGATTCTGACTTTAATAAAGCAACGCTAAAACGTGCACGCTAGGGAGTCTTTATGATTAAAAAGAATTTATTCGTCGCTTCTGCCTTATTGCTTGCACAACTTGGCCAGGCTGCTGAGTTTGAATTGAGTGGCTATGTGGGGCTTGAATGGCGAGAGCATTTTGAGCAAGGGCAGTTTGATTCTCCCGCTGCTAAGCAGGCAGATCGTCAAATAGGTTTAACCCTAGAGCCAGAAATGGTGTGGTCGTTAGCTGATGGTGAGCAGACCGTCGTATTTAAGCCGTATGCCCGCCTAGACAGCGCTGACGATGAGCGTACTCATGGCGATATTCGTGAATTGTCGTGGATGACGTATGGCGACGATTGGGAAATAACCGCCGGTATTTCAAAAGTATACTGGGGCGTAACTGAGTCTCAGCATTTGGTTGATATTATTAACCAAACCGATTTTGTTGAAGCGCCAGATGGCGAAGATAAGCTGGGTCAGCCGATGATTAAATTGAGTGCGATTCGTGATTGGGGCACGGTGACAGGTTTTGTGTTGCCGGGCTTTCGCGAACGTACTTTTCCCGGTGAAGAAGGTCGTTTTAGAACCGCTTTGCCTATGGCAATAAACGATGCTGAATATCAAGCGGGTGAAGAAGATGCTCACGTTGATTATGCGCTGCGTTGGAACCATACCCTCGGCGATTATGATGTGGGTTTGTCGTGGTTTAATGGTACTAGCCGAGATCCTTTGTTTGTTCCTAATAATACGGGTACAGAAATACTGCCGTTTTACGCACAAATTAATCAGTTAGGAGTCGATGCACAGGCCACCTTAGGGTCTTGGTTATGGAAATTTGAAGGTATTGTTCGCAGTTATGACAAGTCGGTAAAAAATACCTTTAAGATATTAGGCGATCAGTATAATCAAAACTTAGGCGCTGAAGATTACAGTGCAGCTACCGGTGGTTTTGAATACACTTTTTATGGGCCACTTGGAACGGTCTGGGATTGGGGCGTGTTGGCAGAATATCAATACGACTCTCGTGAAGATGCGTCGATTGCTATTGGTCAAAACGATCTGTTTTTAGGCAGCCGTATTGGCTTTAATGATACCGCTTCCAGTGAATTATTAGCGGGTATTAGTCAAGATTTAGACCACAACAATACCCATAGCTTGGTTGTAGAATATGCAACGCGCTTAGATGGCGGTATTACTTTGAATATTGATGGCTTTGTTTTGCTTTCGGATGAACCTGATAATATTAGCCACACATTTAAGCGCGATGATTATTTGCAAATTAGCCTGAATTATTTCTTTTAACCAGTGTCTCTTATACAGACGGGCATTAAATGGGCGATAACCTTTGCCATTGGTCAGGTTGCGTAAAAAATATTCTCATTTAGTGCTCTCTGATTCATAATGCCGATAACCCAAAATCAAGGATAAGCGCGGCTATGAATTCTGTTAAACAGGTCATTCACAAACTTCCCAACAGTTTGATTGTTTTTATAATTATACTAGTTGCTTTAGCCATTGGTTATACGGTTGTTTCTACCGCTCCCAAACCAGAGCGCAAAGAGGCCGTGGTGAAAGAGCGGTTGGTTGAGGTAGCAGAACTGCAGCGCTCAAGTTCACGCCCTACTTGGCTAGCTGGTGGCGAGGTTACCGCTTCGCAGCAAGTTTCTTTAAATAGCGAAGTGAGTGGTCGTGTTGTGAGTTTACATCCACAAGCCATTCCTGGTGCTTTTTTGCCCAAAGGTGCCAAGCTCGCGCAGTTAGATCCTCAAGATTTTCAATTCGCTCTCACACAAGCCCAAGCGGCGGTAACACAAGCACAAGCTGATTTGGATATTGAATTAGGCCAAGGGCGTTCTGCTGCGCTGGATTACCAAAATTCATTAGCGTCACGCAATCAATCACGTGGGGCGTCTAACAGAACATCCAGTGTGCAAGATAAGGCTTTGATGTTGCGTGAACCGCAGAAAAAAGCGAAACAAGCGGCACTGGCTCGTGCAAAGGCCGAACTTGATCAAGTGAAACTTAATTTAAAACGCACAGCGATTACTATGCCATTCGATGGTCAAATTTTGTCACGCCACATTAGTATTGGCAGCCAAGTTTCACCTAATATTGCCACGTTTGATCTGGCGAGTAGTGAAGAATACTGGTTAGAAGTTAAAGTTTCTAAGCAATTGTTGGGGTATTTGGATCAAACAGCAGCTGTCCGCGTAGGCCAGCAAAGTTGGCCATTGGTAAATGGACAGTCGAGTTGGCACAGTGCGCAGCTGTTGCAAGTGCTGCCGCAAGTAGATGTGGTTGATCGACAAGCTAAGTTACTTATCGCGTTGAAAAAACCACTAACGCTGACACCTAGTATTTTGATTGGTGATTATTTAGACGTGCGCTTGTCGGCGCAAGAGTTCACTGACAGCTATAAAATTTCTAGTGAGTATTTTGTTGATGAAGATTCGGTCTGGGTTGTCAATGACAATAAGCTTTACAAGCGAAAGCTGAATATTTTATTTAAAGGTCGGCAATACGTATGGGCTGATTCAGGCTTTGTTGCGGGTGATCGTTTACTGATTAGTAAATTAGGTACAGTAACAGAAGGTACACCGGTTCGCTTTAAGGCTGAGGTGCAATAATGACCATAGATGCGAAACAAGACCGCTCTAATTTTTATCGTGGCCCTGTGGCATGGATGGCGCGCCATGGAGTTGCACCGAACTTGCTAATGGCGTTTTTAATCATTGGCGGTTTTATGATGTCGCTGACGATTAAAAAAGAATTTATTCCTAATTTTGAATCCGATACTGTCATTGTTGATGTGTTTTATGCAGGTGCGACCCCAGAAGAAATTGAACAAAGTATTATCTTGCCGATTGAAAACGAAGTGCGTTCTTTAGAAGGGATTAAAGATATCACCTCTACGGCAAACTCGGGTTCGGCATTGGTGATTTTGGAGTTGTCGAACGGCACTGATCGGCAAACGGCTTTTCAAGATATTGAACAAGCGGTGAGTCGAATTTCGACCTTTCCGGTAGAAGCCGAAAAACCTATGATACGCATTGCTAGCCGTGCGATAGATGTGGCTAACTTAGCGCTTTATGGCGATATAACCTTACTTGAGTTGAAAGCGTTAGCAGAAGAGATTCGTGATGAATTATTAACGTCTAATCAAATTTCAAAAATAGATTTGCGCGGTACTCCTACCGAAGAAATTCACGTTGAGATCAGCCAGCAAAATCTACAGCGGTATCAACTGACTCTCTCAGAAGTTGCTAATATTATTCAAAGAAACGCCATCGAGCAATCTGCGGGTAGCATTCGCACTGAAGGGGGGGAGATTTTAGTCACCCTCAATGATCGCCGTTATTGGGCTAAGCATTATGCTGATATTCCATTGAGATCCGATGCTGCAGGGGTGCAGATTACTTTAGGGGATGTCGCAGGCTTGAGTGAAGGTTTTGCCGATACTAATCGGTCGGTAACTTACGACGGTAATCCCGCTATTGGCTTTAGAATTTACCGCAGCGATGATCAAACACCGACAACTGTAGTTGATTCGATGTATGAAAAACTCGATCTTATTATCCCTAGTTTGCCTCCAGGTATTGAATTAATTGTAACTGACGATGACGGTGAAACGTATCGCCAGCGGGTAGGTTTATTGTTAAAAAATGCGTTAATTGGTTTGGTATTAGTGCTTATTTTACTAAGCGTATTCTTAGAATATCGTCTAGCGTTTTGGGTCACTATGGGTATTCCAACGGCCTTTTTAGGTTCGTTGTTGCTGCTGCCGATTTTTGATGTGTCGATTAACATGGTGTCGATGTTTGCTTTTATTATTGCTTTGGGGATTGTGGTCGACGACGCCATTATTGCCGGTGAGAACATTTACGAGAATATGCAAAAAGGGGTGCCGTTTCTTGATGCAGCTATAATTGGTGCGCGTGAAGTATCAGTGCCTTTGGCGTTTGCTATCTTGACCAATATTGTTGCTTTTTTACCGCTATTGGCGCTCCCAGGAATGGGTAAATTATTTTTGGCGATTCCAATAGTGGTGATTTGTTGTTTTGCTATTTCTTGGGTTGAAGCCTTGTTTATTATGCCGTCTCATTTGGCGGCTTTGAAAAAAGACAATCAAGATTCAAAGCTCGCACAGCTAATGGCCAAGGTTCAAAAGCCAACCGACAAAAAGCTGCATTATTTTATTGATTCTATTTATCGCCCCGCACTTAAAAAATGCTTAAACGCACCGGGTATCGTGCTGGCCTTTGCGTTAATGGTAGCAATTGTGGTGCTGTCTTATCCGTTAAGTGGTCGCATGGGTTTTAGTATGTTCCCGCGCTTAGAAGGTGAGTTTGTGGTGGCGAAAGTTGAGCTGTCTGCAAATGCGCCGCTAAGCGAAGCGATTAAAGTGCGTTCTTATATCGATAAAAAGTTGCGAGAAATTACCGATCCAATCGAAGCCAATGGTACGCCTTTGGTGATCAGTGTGCAGGGAGATATTGAAGGCTCTAGCCTGGAAGTAGAAGCCCGTTTGGTCGATTCAGATGTGCGGCCGTTATCGTCAAACGAAATTGTGCGCCAGTGGCGACAAGCCATTGGTGAAATCCCAGGGATTCGCAGTTTAACTTTTGATGCAGAACGTGGTGGCGGTCCGTCCGGCGGTGCCGGTTTAACCATTGAATTGCGTGGCACTAGCCCAGAAGAAAGTTTGCGGTTAAGTAATGAGTTAATGGGCGAGCTGGCTACCCTGTCGGGAGTGATCGATTTAGCCAGTAGTTTTACTAACGGTAAACCGCAGTGGGAAATTGAGTTAAATGAACTGGGGCGCAGTTTAGGTTTGTCGGCATCGGATGTATCGAGCCAGGTGCGCCATGCATTATATGGTGCGCGAGCTATTCGTCAGCAACGTGATCGCAACGAAGTCACCACCTTGGTGCGTTTGCCTTTGGCCGAGCGAGAAGTCGCCAAAGACATTGAATCGTTATTGATTAAAACCCCGCAGGGGGGCTATGTGCCTCTGGCTGATGTGGCTTCGTTTGAGAAAGAACTGGCTCCTTCACAAATTCGTCGTCGTGACGGTGACCGTATTATTACTTTAACCGCCGAAGTCGAACCACGGCGAATGATTCCTGGTGCAATGGCGCTATTAAGGGAAGAAGTCTTTCCCAGTTTTAAAGACAAATATCCACACGTTGAGGTGGGCTTTCGAGGTCGCCAAGCGGAAACAACAGAAACCATGGATGCTTTAAAGCTTTATGGTAGTTTTTCTTTGTTGCTTATTTACGCCTTATTAGCGATACCTTTTAAGAGTTACTCGCAGCCATTTTTGGTTATGGCGATTATTCCGTTTGGTGCAGTGGGGGCAATTCTGGGGCATCTTATTTTGGGCTCGGATTTATCCATTATGAGTATTATGGGTATTGTTGCGCTAGCTGGGGTAGTGGTGAACGACAGTCTAATTTTGGTGGATTATGCTAATAAACGATTGGCCACGGGGTTGTCGGTGGTCGATGCGATTGTGGATGCTGGGGTGCGCCGGTTTAGACCCATTTTATTAACCACATTAACGACCTTTGGTGGGCTTGCACCTATGGTATTTGAGACCTCGCGTCAGGCGCAGTTTATTACGCCGATGGCAGTATCTCTGGGTTTTGGTATTTTGTTTACCACTTTTGTGTGTTTACTGGTTTTACCTGCGTTTTATGTGATTTTGATGCAGTTTTTACAAAATCGCGGTTTATATAAGGTAAAAGTGGAAGCAGCTCGTTGATCTTGTTTTATTCTAGCGTTGTTCTAGTTCGAGCTGCGCTAAATATAGCCGCATATCAAATTCGAGTTGGTGGTAGTCTGGCAGCATGTGCTGGCACAGTTGATAAAAGGACTTGTTGTGGTCTTTTTCTTTTAAGTGAGCCAGTTCGTGCACCACGATCATATTTAAAAAGGCATTGGGGGCTTTTTTAAACACAGCGCCTATGCGTATTTCATTGTTACTTTTTAGCTTTCCACCTTGCACGCGCGACACATAAGAATGCAACCCTAATGCGTTGTTGACTACGTGTATCTTGTTATCAAAAGCAACTTTATTGAGCGGTGCGGATTTACGCAGGTATTGATTTTTAATCTCCATAACGTAATCGCGCAATGCTTTGTCGTTGCCTATGGTGTGTTGCTGTGGATATTTTTTAGCAAGATATTGATTAAGAGTTTGGTTATCGATCATTGCTTGTACTTGCGCTTTTAAATCGGCTGAGTAACCGGCGATATAACGCAGTGGGTCGTTTGATTTTGTGTTCATAATATTTAAAACGTATGTATTTATTTAAAACGTATAGCCAAGTGCAATGCCGTAACGGCGTTTGTTTTTCCCAGAGGTATGCAGCTGTTCGACGTATCCTTGTAGCGTGATGTGATTGCGGGTGTCGACCCATTCATTAAAGGCAATTTCAGAGACGATACGCACGCGCGTGGTAGAGGTAAGATCAACACCGCGCTGAACTTGTAATAAGCGCCCTAAGCCAAACCCCATGTAAGGCTGTAATACGTTGTCACGCTTGAATTGACCATCAGAAAAAGCGCGGGCTTCGAGTGCGGCGTTAAAAAAATACATATATAAGCTGCCTCCCACATAAAAAGAGTGTTCTTCTAGGTCGTTTGTCATTCGTCCTGCGTAGGTCGACAGACCGATAATAGCTTGGGGAATGGCTTCTTTTTGGCGTTGGCGGGTATCTTCAAAGGCGTGAAGATTGCTACTACAAAACATCAGCAACAAACTGATAATAACAGTTGGGGTGATGCGTGTAGAAGAAAGCAGTATCGACATGATTTTAAGTATCTGGCTATAGCAATGTATTTAATGATAATAGTTTAACTAGCACTATTGTAGCGCCATTGTGCCTGTTAAACTGCAAAAAACTTTTTTGGAAGCATCATGACTCAAGCGAATAACCCTTTACACGGCTTAACCTTAGAAACCATTGTTACGAAACTGGTAGAATTTTACGGCTACCCTAAGTTAGCTCAGCATATTAATATTCGCTGTTTTAAAGAAGATCCAAGCATAAAATCGAGTTTAAAATTTTTGCGTAAAACCCCGTGGGCACGAACGAAAGTGGAAGATTTGTATCTGAAAACCCGTTTTGAGGTTAAAAATAGCCCCTGGTCTCAGCAGTAAATCGTTGGTGAATGTGCTGTTATTAGAGTAATTATTAATCAATCCTGAAAAGCCTTGCTCATTCTGGTATTATCCGCGCTCCAAAAAATTTAGGGTTGGAAGCGCATGTTCCAAGATTTTAGAAAAACGTTCTCTCCCAATGTGAAGAACGATACTTTATCCGGCTTAACTGTGGCTTTGGCCTTGGTTCCCGAAGCCGTAGCCTTTGCCTTTGTGGCGGGTGTTCATCCATTAACCGGTTTATACGCAGCGTTTATGGTGGGTTTAATTACTGCCATCATGGGCGGTCGTCCGGGCATGATTTCCGGCGCAACCGGTGCCTTGGCGGTTGTTATGGTTGCGTTAGTCGCCCAAGCCGAACGAGATTTTGGCGCGGGTATGGGGCCACAATACCTTTTTGCCACGGTTGTTCTAATGGGTATTATTCAAATAGTGGCTGGTTGGCTAAAACTGGGCAAGTTTATTCGTATTGTGCCGTATCCTGTGATGCTGGGCTTTGTAAACGGCTTGGCTATTGTGATCTTTTTGGCGCAAATTCCTCAGCTACAAGTAAGCACACCAGCAGGCAAGTGGGGCTGGACAGAAGGCACTTGGTTAGCCGGTAATGAGCTTTATATTATGCTTAGCATGATTGCGGCGACCATGTTTATCACCCATTTTTTACCCAAACTTACCAAGGCTGTGCCTTCTGCACTAGCCGGAATTTTAGTGGTGAGTTTAATTGTGATCGGTTTAGATTTAGATACTAAAACCGTGGGCGATCTTGCCAGTATTGCCGGTGGCTTACCCACTTTTGCTGCGCCAAATGTACCACTCACTTTAGATACTTTAATGTTTATTTTACCGTTTGCTGTGATTTTAGCTGCAATTGGTTTAATAGAATCGTTATTAACGATTACCGTGATCGATGACATGACAGATACCCGTGGCCGTGGTAATCAAGAATGTGTGGCTCAGGGTACTGCAAACGTTGCGACTGGTTTCTTTGGTGGCATGGGTGGCTGTGCCATGATTGGCCAATCGATGATTAATGTAAATTCGGGTGGTCGTGGTCGTTTGTCGGGAATTGCGGCAGCGCTATTTTTATTAAGTTTTATTTTGTTTGCTGCCCCTTTGATCGAACAAATTCCAATTGCTGCGCTAACCGGTGTCATGTTTATGGTGGTGATTGGCACGTTTGAGTGGTCGAGTTTCCGTATGATGCGCTATGTGCCTAAGCGTGATGCATTTATTATTGTATTAGTGTCTGGTGTGACGGTTGTTACTGATTTGGCGGTTGCGGTTGTTGTAGGTGTTATTGTAGCGGCGTTGAACTTTGCTTGGGAGCACGCTAAACATATTTACGCGACTACCCGTATCGAAGAAGACGGAACTAAGGTTTATGAGATTAATGGGCCTTTATTCTTTGGCTCAGCGGCTAATTTTAAAAAGTTATTTGAACCTAAGAATGATCCAGAAAAGGTAGTGATTGAATTCAAAAATAGCCGAGTAACTGATCACTCAGCAATCGAAGCGATTGATTCTCTGGCTATGCGTTATGTGAATGAAGGTAAAGAGATTCACTTGCGTTATTTAAGCAAAGAGTGTCGCCAGCTGTTAACTAAGGCAGGTGATCTTTGTGATGTGAATGTATTAGAAGACCCAGCTTATCGCGTTGCTGTGGATAAGTTAGCTTAACCGCTAGTAAATTCTAACAGCTATCACCAAGGCGTATTCTGCGTTTTGGTGTAGCTGTTAGGCGTTATCTTTTGCAGGTTCTTCTTTTAATATTTTTGGCAAATTAATAATGTAGCCACAGCCACCGAAGCCGGTTGCTGATTCAGAGCCAGTTTCTGTTTCCCGTTGTGGTAGTAACTTGATGGTGCCTTTTAGTCTCTGATTAACCAAGTTATACACCAAGTGCATACCTAAGCCAGTGCCCCCGTATCCGCGTTTGGTGGTATAGAATGGATCAAATATCTTTAGCTGAGATTCTTGGCTCAAACCCACACCGTTATCGGTGTAAGTAATATTAACTTGATCTTGATTGTCTTCAACGCTGATGCAAATGGTGCCTTTATCTATCCCCTCAAAACCATGCAGTAGACTGTTCATTATTAGGTTGGTTACGATTTGACTAAGTGCACCGGGATAACCCGTTAGTTCAATGTCTTCGGCGCATAGTATTTCAACTTGGTGTTGAGTCATTTTTAATTTAGGGTTTAGAGTCGACATGATTTCGCTGAGATATTCTGCGAGGTTGTAATGTCTTAATGCTTCACCGGCTTGATCTTCTGATACGTGTTTAAAGCTCTGTACCAGCTTAGCTGCGCGTTGCAGATTTTTACTGAGTATATCAACACACTCTTCCATGCTGGTCATAAAGTCGGTGAAATTTTGCTTTGAAATATTACCGGTTTCAAAGCGTTTCTGCATATCTTTAAAGAGGTCTTTAATAAACGAATGGGTAGTAATGCAAAGTCCAATTGGTGTATTTACTTCATGGGCGACTCCCGCAACCATGCTACCCAGTGATGATAGTTTCTCTGATTCAATAAGCTGACTTTGGGTGCTTTGTAGATTTTCTAAGGTGCTATTCAGTTCATTAACAGCAGTTTGCAGGCTTTGGGTGCGCTCTTCTACTCGTTGCTCTAACTGACTGTTGGTTTCTGCGAGCTGTTGTTGGGCCACTTCTTTATTCGTAAGTTCTTTGTTGATATCCGCTGTTAGTTGATTAAATGAATTGACCACTGCAGAGAGTTCATCTTTAAATGGTGGCCGATCAAGGGTTAACTGCTGATGCGTACAACTTTTATCGTTCTTTCTGAGTTGTCTTTTAAGATCAATTAAATGGCGGGTAACAATAGAGTAAACACGCCAGAGTAAAAGCAGGGCGAGCAATATCCCAGAAAGCAATTGCATGGCAATGATTTGTTGGGCGGAGTCTATAATACTGCTTAATATGCTGTCACGAGCAAAGCCAATTTCTAATTCACCTACGATTTCTTTCTCGTGGGTAATGGGAATAAAGTAATGCTTAGATTGCTCAGAGCTTTTGTTTTTTCCTTTTTCATACAAGGTGGCATCGTTATTGGCAATCCGTACGTAACCAATATAATAAAGGCTGCTAATACCTTCCCCTTGCACTGTGATTTGTTTGTTGTCGAACTGCCATAAGGCATTACCTAAAGATATTATGTGACTGGATTTGATTTCAGTAAGGCGGGTCTCAAACTGACTCTCTTCTTTTTTGTAATTGAAATAAATCAACACAGTGGTTGAAATAGCATTAATTGCTAAAGACGCCAAAACAATGCTAGTAGCTAAACGCCAAGCAATAGGAAGGCTTTTGCGGGTAAAAAATGGACTGGAAAAAAAGCGTTTAATAAAGATAGCGCATCTCGTCTTCTACAATTATTAATTTTATAACTTCAGTGTAGTCAGTTTTACTAGAACGAGAAAGAAATATCCTGTTTCAAATGTGTTTAGTTTGTAACATTCTGCTAAAAAGCCTAACCGCTGGTTCAACGTTGAGCAGGGTTAGGCTTTTTTCATCTATGCCTTCGTCACTTACGCGCCAATTCGCGCTTGCTTAGCTTTGTGCAAAACAAAAAACAACAAGGGTATTAAAATTAAAGTCATCATGGTAGAAACCAAAATACCAAAGATTAGTGAGATCGCTAGGCCATTAAAAATAGGGTCGTCTAAGATAAAGAAGGCTCCTGTCATGGCAGCAATACCAGTTAAGATAATGGGTTTGGCTCGCACAGCCGCTGATTGAATCACCGCTTTTTCAACCGCCAATCCTTTTTCTAGTTGCTGGTTGATAAAGTCGACCAGCAATATTGAGTTGCGTACTATGATGCCTGCCAGTGCAATCATGCCAATCATGGAAGTAGCGGTAAATTGTGCATTAAATAGCGCATGACCTGGCATAACTCCAATTATGGTTAGTGGAATAGGTGCCATAATCACCAGTGGAATACTGTATGAACGAAATTGTGCTACTACTAGTAAGTAAATAAAGATCATACCCACACCATAGGCAATGCCCATGTCTCGGAAGGTTTCGTAAGTAATTTGCCACTCACCATCCCACTTAATTTCAATGCCTTGAGCAGTGCCAGAAGTACTGGGGTCAGCAATAAATTTTTGTTGCCACTGGTCATAAGCAGGTTCTTTTAGTTGACCAGAAATATCAAATAAACCATACAGCGGGCTATCTAACGGGCCTGCCATGTCGGCGGTAACAAACATCACTGGGCGTTGGTTTTTGTGATAAATGGTTTGTTCGATTAACGACTTTTGCAAGCTAACGACTTCGCTCAGTGCAATTAAATTGCCCTGATTATTGCGAATTTTTAGGGTCAGTAATTGATCCATCTGATCTCGGTACGATTGATTTAAGCGTAAGCGCATAGGCAGTGCATATTTTTGCTGCTCGCTGTGCAAATAACCAATATCCCAACCTGCTGTAGCTGTGGTGATGGCTTGATTTATTTGTTGCTCGCTTAGACCAAGGATCATCGCGCGGTTGCGACGTATTTCTAGTGTCCACTGTTGTTGTGGTGCGTCTAGCCAGGTATCAACGTCGACTACGTCTTGGGTTTGTTGGAATATTTTAGCCAGTTGATGAGTGGCAGCAACTTGCTGGTCATAATCTAAGCCATAGACTTCGGCACTGATGGCAGCCATTACTGGTGGGCCTGGGGGCACTTCAACAATTTTAACATTGGCATTAAAGCGACGCCCAATAGTTTGTAGCGGCTCACGCAATTGCAAGGCAATGTCGTGGCTTTGGCGATCGCGATTGCTTTTATCCACCAAGTTAACTTGCAAGTCTCCATGGTGTGGCGATTGACGTAAGTAATATTGGCGCACTAAACCATTAAAGTTAATGGGTGCAGCAGTACCTGCGTAAAGTTCTACATCGCTGACTTCTTTAACGCTGATTACATAGTCTGATAACTCATCAAGTACCATTAACGTTTGTTCGAGCGGTGTGCCTTCTGGCATATCAACAATAACCTGTAGTTCTGATTTGTTATCAAAAGGCAGCATTTTTAGAACCACTATTTTTAATACGGGTAACATAACAGCCATTAATATTAGCGATACGGTACCAGCCATTAACAAGCGACGATTGCGTTTGGCTTTTGGCGCAATAATAAAGGGCGACATTAAACGTTCAAAGAAACGGTACGACTTACTGTTGTTATCAGTTTGTATAGTGTCGTCGGCTGCTGGGTGATTACCTTTGTTATGTTTAGCATGTTTCAGCAATTTAACGGCTAACCAAGGAGTCACCACAAAGGCAATGATCAGAGAGATCAGCATGCCGGTAGAAGCATTAATGGGAATCGGACTCATGTATGGCCCCATTAGACCAGAGACAAAGGCCATGGGCATAAGCGCCGCGATAACAGTGAAGGTGGCCAAAATAGTTGGACTACCTACTTCGTCGACGGCCTTAGGAATGAACTCTAATAAGCTGCTGTTTTTATTTTCATCCAACGACATGTGGCGATGAATGTTTTCCACTACTACGATGGCGTCGTCGACCAAAATGCCGATCGAGAAAATGAGTGCAAATAATGAAATACGGTTGAGGGTAAAGCCCCAAACCCAAGATGCAAATAGGGTTAATGCCAAGGTGATGAAAATAGCACTGCCAACAATCACCGCTTCGCGCCAGCTCATGGTAAATAATACAAGCAATACCACCGCGAGGGTTGCGAATAACAGTTTGCCAATTAACTGATTGGATTTGTTTTCTGCGGTCATACCGTAGTTGCGTGTTTCGGTCACGGTAACAGAATCAGGAATCAAACGGTTTTCAAGCGCTGTGATATGTTCACTGATGGCGCTGGTTATGTCCACGGCATTGGTGCCCGGTTGCTTAGCGATAGACAATGTGACTGCCGGTGCAATAGCTGCTTGCTCGGGTGTTTTGATGAAAACGTAATTGCTAGGTGTATCTGCTTGCTGGCTGACGCTGGCAATATCCCCTAAATACAATAACCCTTGCTGTTGGCTTGTGGGGTCTTCGTAGCTGCCAATGATGAGGTTTTCAACGTCGGCAACGGTTTTCAAAAAGTTACCGGCTTGCAGCTTTATAAGCTCGTTGTTGTTAACTAAGGTGCTGAGTTGGCCGCCACTGTTTGCAGACTGTAAGCGTTGGCTAATGTCAGCAAAACTGATGTTATGGCCATTCATTTTGCTGGGATCAATACGAATACTCAGTACGGAGTTGTGTTCGCCTAGGGTGTATATGTCGCGTGTACCAGCAATGGTTTTTAGTTCGGTTTCAAGACTGTGTGCTAACCGAGTTAACTCTTCATGACCCATTGCGGCATCTTGGCTACTTAATGTTAAAGCCATGATGGGTACATCGTCGATGCCCATAGGTTTAATTAAAGGTTGTGGAATATTAAGCCCTTGAGGAAGCCAATCACCATGAGATTGCACTTGGTTGTATAAGTTTACAATGGCTTCTTGGCGCGGCATGCCGACTTCAAATGCGACGGTGAGTACCGCTTGGCCGGGGCTGCTAATAGAGAAAATATCGTCTACACCGGCTAATTCTGATAGCACTTGTTGGGCAGGGATTGAAACCAGTTGCTCAACTTCTTTGGCGCTTGCTCCTGGGTAAGCGATAAAGACATTGGCGAAGGTCACGTCAATCTGTGGTTCTTCTTCTTTGGGTGTTACTGCGATGGCAAAAAAACCTAGCAGTAACGCAAAAATGGCGAGTAGAGGCGTTAGTGCTGAATCTTGAAATGATTGTGCAACACGCCCTGAAATGCCCATGGATTTGTTGATGTCATTAGCCATTGATTTATTTCTCCAACGAATCAGTATTGGCTGCTTTATGATTGCGACTAGCGATGGCGGCAGCGGCCAACGCATTTACGGCAATCACATCACCATGATTAAGACCAGAAAGTACGATTACTTGAGGGTTATCTAGGCTGGTGGCTGCTTGATCTAGGCTGGCGCCAAGTCGTACATAACGTAATTTAAGTTGTTGGTTCTTATTAACGACATAGATACTGGCCACTTCGCCTTGCTGAATAATGGCACTTTGGGGGACAGAGATAGCTTTGGTTTCACCAATGGGTAAAGCGACTTTAACCCAAGCGCCGGGAATGAGGCCCGAGCTGGCTTGATTAACCTCGAATTCAGCAAGGTCTAAACGGGCTTGAACACTGCTGTAGCGGCTGTCGGCAAATGGAAACAGGGTGAAGCCGTCTATAGCAAAGTGCTGCCCTTGGGATTTAACCGTGATCTGGGTTTTGTTGTTTTGGCTGTTTTGTTCTAATTTAGCCACAAGGTTTTGTGGAATGCTGGTGGAGGCTCTTAGAGGTTGCGCAGAAAACCCCGTCATAAGTGGCTGACCAGGATTGACTAACTCACCCAGTTCGACCATACGCTGGCTAACAATACCCGAGTAAGGTGCAATAATTTGGGTATAAGATAATTGCTCTTTCGCTTGTTTAACTTGGGCTTTTGCCGCCAATACAGCTGCCGCCGCACTTTTTGCTCGCGCGATACTGCTGTCTAATTCACCCTGAGATAAAGTTCTTTTATTAAACAGTGAACGATTACGCTTCATTAATATTTGCGCATCTTCATTCATGGCTTGAGCTTGCGCAAGGTTGGCCTCGGCTTGGCTTAAACCTGCCTGTTGCTGGGTGTTGTTAATAACGATTAGGGTTTGGCCTGCTTTTACGCGATCGTTAATATCAAAGTTAATGGCTTCTACAATGCCCGAGGTTTGTGCAGAAATAGTACTTTGATTAGTTGCCTCTAAGCGCGCATCTAAATACACCTTTTGCTGAGTGGCTTTTAATTCTATGGGCAGAGTTTTTAACTGAGAAACAGCAGTAGAATTATCTGCATTCGCTAACGCACTGTTCATAGTAGCAAAAGTCAGTGGAACTAAAGCCACGCTTAAAAGAAGTTTGAGTGGTGATCGCTGCATGGTTAACTCTCTTCAATATCGTTCAAAATAAATTGTAGTCACAGTATAGTACAATTACTATATTCCAATAAAGGAATATAGTAAAGCTCAATAAAGTGTGTCTTTTTTTGTGCACTATTGTGCCAAAATAAAACTCAATTAATTATTATCTGAATTCACTGTTCCATTTTATATGGCTAATACTGGCAAGCAACACTCGTTATCCTGCGCGCATTATTTAATAACCGTTGTTATTTTTTTATTTAAGGGGTAATAGTCAGTGAGTACTTTATCAGTGCAGCGCGGATTAGTCATGAGTGTCATGTTGGCACTAAGTGTTGGTTTTGCGTTGCAAGTAATGGTTTATGAGCATGCTTATTTGTATGGGGAAAATCAATTAATGGAGCACATTCAACTGGCTATCTTGTTTATAGTTGCTGCAGTATTTTTTTTGAAATCGTCAAAAAAAGCTTGGCAGCCTTTAGCGAGTGTAATTCCTGCATTGCGTTTATTGGCGCTCATGGCCGCTGCCTTGTGTTTTAGTTTTATCGTGCGCGAGATGAGTGTAAAGACGACTCAAATTGAGTGGTTGATTTTTATCGTGGATGGCCAAGGTTTTAAATTGTTGATGTTACTAGTTTGGCTACCCTTATTGATAATGGCCTATCAGCATAGAGCACAGTACATTAGTATCGTAAAACAGGGGTTATTTTCTGCTACTTCTTTGTATTTAGCGGCGGCTGCAACTCTGCTGCTAGGGGGAGGTTTATTTGATAAAGAAATTATTGTGGTGGAATACTTTCGCTTTTACGAAGAGTTGTTAGAAATGAATGGTTACGGCCTAATGCTGATTGCTGCCTTGCATTTTCAGCGCGACATGCTGCGAGTGGTGTGTAACCAATGCCAAGGTGAGGTGGATGTTAAGTGTTATGAGGTATTGAATTTACAACGCGTGTGATGCTGAAAATGGAGCCGTATTCGGCTCCATTTTTGGGGGCGATTAACAAATTCAGTTAGAACTTAGCTTCTGCCCATAACCAGAATTTTTGAGTATCTTTTTTACCATAGGCTTCATCACCTTCTGAGTAGTCGGCGTATTTAATACCCACAGAGACATTATCAACGAAGCTCATACCCGCCAGTAAATTGATTTCACTACCCAGATCATCACCGTTTTCATCGCTACTATAATCGTGATAAACCGCTACTAAATTAACACCAGCCACTTTACCGACTGCTTTTGCATAGGTATCAGTTAAGCCATTATTAGGAGTGATTAAAAACTTATCTGCCCAGCCGTTAAAAGCATGGCCAGTTGCGTAAGGTGTGGAAAACGCGTAATCACCATCACCATTAAGTGATTCTAAACCTGCTAACAAGGATACACCTGCTACATTGACGCCGGCTTCGATTAATCCATAATCGGCATCGAAATCTTTGCTACCCGCAACGCCAGAATTGTAGGTTTGTGTTGCATATTCTGCGGTATACAAAATATTAACACTATCGCTGGCCGCTGCCTTGCCCTTGAAACGCAAACCGAAAGTATCGTAGGTTTTGTCTGTATCATCATCTTTCAACAGATAACCATAGGCCGATACTTTACCTACTGGAGTGGTATAACCCAGATTAAGCAGGTGATCTTCTACAGCAATATCTTGGTAAGTAATAGTATTGCGTTGGTTAATATACACATAAGATGCCGATAGATTGTCAACGGCAGTCAGGTCGATGCGCGCGGCGTCGAAGGTTTGTTCGTTTTGACGCCAGCCAACGTTACCGATAAAGCGTGCATTGTCAAAAATAATGCGCTGACGACCCAATACTGCTTTGGCTAGGTCGTGGCTATAACTGATTTGAGCGCGGTTGAAATCCCCGCCTAGTCCATCAACCACAGCCGCTCGGCCAGGATTGTTTGGCCCCATTGACGATTTAGATTCATATTCATCTTGTAATATGATTACTTGGTCGTATTCTGCCAGTACTTTAAAACCTGCAAGGCTGGCGGTTTCGTAGCCAATACGAGCGCGAGCTGTCATGGCCACAGCATCTTTGGCTGCAGCATCATCTTGAACGTTTTCGCCACGCACTCGTAATTGGGCAATAACGTCGCCTTCTTGAATAAACTCGGTAAATGATTGCGCTTGGCTGGGGGTTGCGAGGGTTAATAATGCGGTGCTAATGGCACTGGCTAATAGTGATTTAGTGGTAAAGCGATTAGTCTTTGTAATCGACATGGATAACTCCTGTTACTGGTCAGTTTAATTCTGACTGCCACATCTGTGCCGAGTTAACACAGTGCTAGCGATCAATGGCCATAGAATGGCAGTTTTTGAGATAATAAAATTGATATCGGTCAAGGCTTTAAAAGTCTTTAGCTTGAGTGGTTTTGTTTAATTTATGAAGGATAACAGTAGCCTATGGCCGAACTATTGAAACAGCAGCTGTCGTGGCACAAAATTATTGAGCTCTCAAATAGTATTGCTTTACAGGCTAAGGTTGCTGACATTGAGTTTAATCACAAGAAATTTGAACAGCAATTATTGCTGTTTGCAGCAGAGCAATTAACTTTTGATTGTGAACAGAGTGCGCTGTGGGAATCATTGACTTTAATGCAGCGGCTCAAATTTGCAGCACGCGCATTACAGCAAGTGATGCCCGAAACTGCCGGGGCTGACGTGGTTTTACGAACTTTGCAACAAGATACGTCTTTGTCGGGTTGGTTGTCGTTGATTTGCTGCGAATATGTCGGTATTCATCAGCACTTGAGTATCGAGCAGGGGCTGTCTTATTTGCAGCAGATGACCGAGTATTTTAGTGCAGAGTTCGCTATTCGACACTTCATATTGCGTGAGCCACAGCAAGTGGTGGATATTTTATCGACTTGGCTCACTCACAAAAACCATCATGTGCGCCGCTTAGTATCTGAAGGAACTCGCCCTCGTTTACCTTGGGGGGTTAGGCTTGCTGTATTTATTTCTCAGCCAGAGATGGTATTGCCTTTGTTGGCAGCCTTGCGTGATGACCCGCAAGAATATGTGAGGCGGTCTGTGGCTAATCATTTAAATGATATTGCCAAAGACCACCCGCAGCGTGTAATTGAAATAGCTCGGGATTGGTTGTCTTCGCATGCGCTGCAGACTCTGAGTCAACATCAACAAGTGCAGCGCACCCGTTTGCTTCGGCATGCTTGTAGAACCTTGTTTAAACAAGGTAACAGTGAAGTGTTATCTCTGTTTGGTTATGGCAGCGTCGATGACGTTAATTGTGAATTGATTTTGCATAATGCTGAGGTAACTTGGGGGGGAGAATTGGCGTTTGAGCTGATTTTGCCAGACGCATGTAATCGCCAATACATGATTGATTATGTGATTTTTCATCAAAAAGCAAACGGTACGCTAACGCCTAAAGTGTTCAAATGGCTTGATCGCAAACGTACCTGCGATCAAAGTCAGGTTTTGCTAAAAAAACATTCATTTAAAGCCATTTCCACCCGCCGCTATTATCCAGGTTTGCATAGGATAGAAATAATGATCAATGGCATTAAAAAAGCAGAAGCGACCTTTGAGTTGCGCGCTTAAGCTCACACTCATGTCGTAGCCTTTGCTATTATAGTCGTCATATAAGTTAACAATGGTGGCTTTTGTGAAAAATTTAGAAGGTATGGAAGATGTGAAAGGTGTGAAAGGTGTGAAGGTTGGATTTATTGGCATGGGGTTAATGGGAATTCCGATGTCGAGTCGTTTATTAGCCGCCGATTTTGACGTGACTGTGTGGAATCGAAACCCCGCTAAAACTCAAATCCCAGCATCGCAAGGGGCTCATGTTGCTAGTAGTCTTGCTCAGCTGTGTCGTGATGTGAACGTAATCATGATGTGTGTGAGCGACACCCAAGCAGTACAAGAGATTGTATTAGCAGCAGAAGGTCTACTGGACAATTTAAGTGCTGGTCAGATTGTGATTGATTTTTCCAGTATTGATCCAGAGGCAACACGCGTATTGGCAAAAAAAGTCGCAGATAAGTCCTGCATTTGGTTAGATACGCCGGTTTCGGGTGGTGTTGCTGGTGCCGAGCAAGGAACGCTAGCCATTATGGCTGGTGGGGATGAGCAGGCGTTGGCCGCGGTTAATCCATTATTACAAGCCTTAAGTCAAAGAATCACTCGCATGGGGGATGTTGGGTCTGGTCAAGTAACAAAAATTTGTAATCAGATGATTGTGAGTAGTAATGTACTTGTAATGGCCGAAGTAATGGCCTTGGCTGAAAAATCGGGAGTGGATAGCGCGAGCATACCGCTGGCACTTAGAGGCGGCTTTGCTGACTCTATTCCACTGCAGCTAACAGGTCCTAGAATGGCAGAGCGTGATTATGCACCGGTTAAATGGCATGTAAAAACACTGTTAAAAGACTTGGACATGGCTAATACTTTGGCTAAAAATAACCTTTCTTCAGTCCCTATGGCAGGACTCGGTGCAGAGTTAATGCGCCAACATGCCAGCAGAGGCTTTAATGACAGTGATCCCGCTACGTTAATCGAACTGTATTTAGCATCGGAACACAATGAAAATATTCAGGAAAATAATCAATGAAATTGGCCGCAAATGTGTCCATGTTGTTTAACGAGCTGCCATTATTAGAACGATTTGGTGCGGCAAAATCCGCTGGTTTTGATGCGGTAGAAATACAGTTTCCGTATGTGGAAACAGTGGCTGATATTAAACAGCAGCTTACAGATAACGATTTACAATGTGTATTGATTAATGTGCCAGCGGGGGATTTGATGGAAGGCGGCGAAGGCTTGGCGTCTGTGCCGGGCAAAGAAGCCGAATTTGCCGCTGCGCTGGTTGAGTGTTTAAGTTATGCCACCTCTTTAGGGGTTAAACAGGTCAATGTGTTATCGGGCCGCTGTTTTAATCCTGATAACCATGCTGAATATTTAGCTACTTTTAAGCGTAACTTAGTTACTGCAGCCAAGATGTTTGAGCCACTGGGAGTAACTGTTACATTTGAGGCTATTAATACTTTTGATATGCCAGGTTTTGTTATTCATAGTGTAGAGCAAATGCTTGATGTGATAGCCAGCAGTGATTGTGACAATATAAAAATGCAGTTCGATGTTTACCATATGGCGCGTATGGTATTACAGAGTGAAAATTCAAGCACTTGTATCATTAATACTATTAATCGCTATGCCACTCAAATTGGTCATATTCAATTTGCTGATGCTCCTGGGCGAGGGGAGCCGGGCACTGGGATATTGGACTTTGTTTCTATTTTTGCAGCCATTGAGGCTTCTGATTATAACGGTTGGGTGGCGGCAGAATACAAGCCCAGTAAGTACACAGAAAATACGTTAGATTGGAGACATTTATTAACCGCTTAGGTAAATAAGTTCAGTTGAGGTTGTGGTGCTGCAACAGCTAGTTGATCACTAGAATCGTTTTGATTGTTGCTAATGTTTTCATTATGGTTGTCGCTATTGTTGTTGCTGTGGTTGTCGGCAAATAAATCAAACTGAGCTTCTTGCTGCGCGTGATTATGTTCTGCAAGTAGCTGCTTTTTATGCTTGGCGGCTAACACTCTTTTTTCACGAATAAAGCACAGCTGCACAACTAAATGCTTTTGGTATTCGCTGAATTCATTCCAGTGAAAGCGTTCTTCACGGCTGCGAAAGCAGCCTTTGCAAAAGCCTTTATTATTGACCGTGCAAATACTGCGACACGGGTTGGGTGTGTGAAATAACTGGCCTTGATCAATCACGGGTTTTACCTCATTGCTAGAACTTTACGCAATTATTGGGTTGTTAAAGTTCGTCATCTGAGTAGTTTTTCTTTTGAATTAATTCAATCTTATAACCATCTGGGTCTTCGACAAAAGCAATGATGGTCTTACCCCCTTTTACTGGGCCAGGTGCGCGGCTTATTTTTCCATTGAGGCTTTGTATTGTATTGCAGGTAGCGTAGATGTCATCGACTTCTAAAGCGATATGCCCGTAGCCATTTCCTAAATCGTACTCTGTTGTGTCCCAGTTGTGGGTAAGTTCTAGAACACAGCCTTCACTTTCTTGTTGATAGCCAACAAAGGCCAAGGTGTAACGATATTCTTCATTGTCGCGACGGCGTAATAGGCTCATGCCAAGCACGTTGGTATAAAAAGCGATCGACTGTTCTAAGTCACCAACTCGTAACATGGTATGCAGCATTCTCATTGGTCTTTTCCTTAGTCTATGTCTATTTTGTCTTTATATTCGCATTATACTCACTAAAATTCTGTCCGGTTGAGTGAGTGAGTGAGTGAAGGTCCCGCAAGTAAAGCACTTTGCTGGCAATCTGGCCTTTATTATTCTTTACGTAAATGGATGTTTTCGTAAAGATCTAATAAATTTCTACCCGCCGATCCCAAAAAATAACCCAAAATGCTTTACAAATTGACGATTAAAAAATCTAAATTAATTGTCCGATTTAATGCCTAAAAACGTCACTTCAATCTTCTATAAAGCGTGGCGACCCCAACTCCTAATTGTTGAGCAACCTTCTCCTTGGTCATTCCAGCCGCAATTAAAGTCCTGGCGGATTCGATGAGTTCATCATCTACGGGTTTACGTCCTTTGTATTTACCTTCTGATTTCGCTCGGTTAATCCCTATTCTCTGGCGCTCCAGCATTTGCTCACGCTCTAGCTCGGCTAATCCGCTCAACATCGTGAATAGCAACTTTCCAACACCAGATGTAATGTCGATACCTTGCAATTGATCGACGAATACAGAAACACCTTTATCTTGAAGCAGCTCTACAGTTTCTAGTACCTCTGAGGTTTTCCTGCCCAGGCGACTAACGTGGTATACGATTAAGGTATCTCCGCTTTTCATTTCAGACAGAAGACTTTTGAACTTAGGTCGATCTGTAGTCGTCCCAGTAAAGTGCTCTGTGATTACGCAATCGTGTTCGTACTTGCTCGATAGATAGTCAGCCTGCTGCTGCACGTCCTGCTCTTCAGTGGAGACCCTTGCGTATATATATTTCATGACACCTATCACTGTAATTTAAGAACTAATGATAGTCTATCATTGATAGTGAGTAATGCTAGTCTATTGATAGGCTTGGATTGAATATAAATAACTACCAATGAAGGTTGATCTATTGATAGACCCTGAAAGGAAGAACTAGCTTTGAGATTATTTGCTTAGTGGCTTTGTGAGAGAAGCGGACATTAGTTTAAGGCTCATTTGTGCCAAAAGCAGGCCTTGGTACTTCTCTCAGCTTTGGCTGAATATTACTGATACGAACTTTTATCCCAGTATCAAAAAATGGTGAATAGCGGTCATAAGAATCGAGCCTATTTTCCTCGAAACCTTACATTACTTAAAACAGGAAAGCAGACCTTTAGCTTTTGATGGTGCCTAGGTCAGGTTCTAAAAAATAGCTACCTCGAGCGTTTTATTAGTATCCTTTAACTCCAAAGGCATGATTCGCAGCACGGATCAACAATGGAAAATGACCGCTCTGCCCAAACTCCAGCCCTAGATTTGAGATAGTTATGCTAATCTTGTACAAGTTGAACTCCGAAATTTTAGTCTCTAATACAAATCCATTTGATACCCATACATCGTATTAAACCTTTTGGTTGATAAACTCATTAACTCCATGACGAAGAAGATGATGATGAAGATGATGATAGAAAAGCATCGCGTCGCTCGGCGGAGCTTTTCGACAGGTCCCGTGGTAGCGGCTTATGAACTCAAGGTGGACGCGGGGGAGGTGCGGAGAGATAACGCTCAAGTCGCTCTGGCGGCAAAATTGGATGCCCTGCACGAGTCTCTTGTCTCGCTCCCACCAGTACCTTTGCTTACCGACGATCCGACAGAGAGCAGCCGTAAAAGCAGCAGTCCACTGTTACTGGCACGATCCATGGCATCCGCCCAGTCCTTTCTTCGAAAGAAGTTCCATTTGTGGTCTTTTGGTCCACCACCGCGGGGCATTTACATTCATGGACCGGTCGGGGTCGGTAAGAGTTTTCTAATGGATCTCTTTTACGCGTCGGTTAATGTTCCTGATGATGATTCTCGCTGTAATAATTCCAGCCACAAACACGCAAAAATTACCAAACGCCGCGTCCACTTTCATGAATTCATGCTAGACGTCCATCATCGAATCTTTGTCTACAAAAAGAAGCACCCACGGGGTGATGCTATTCCCATCATTGCGAAACAATTGGCACAAGAAGCCCAACTCCTCTGTTTCGATGAATTTCAAGTGACAGACGTTGCCGATGCCATGATTTTGAAAAGACTGTTTTTATTATTATTGGATTGGAATGTCGTGGTAGTGGCCACCTCGAATCGCTCCCCCGATGCCTTGTATAAGGGAGGCATTAACCGATCCCTCTTTATGCCATTCATAGACATGTTAAAACACACGTTCGACATTTTTTCCATGGAGGGTTCCACTAAGGATTATCGACTCGAAACTCGAGCGGATGGTCAATCCTATTTTTGGTCAAACAAGGATGTTCATGGCGATAATAATAGTAATAACAACACGCAGGCGAAGTTGGAAGAAATATTTGGTGGCACTGCATCCGGAACTGAGGCTGAGGTCATTCAAGTTCGCTTCGGTCGCACCGTCCAGGTCGCCCGATTGAATGACCGGTGCGCCTGGTTTGACTTTTCCGAGTTGTGCTACCAACCGCTCGGCGCGGCCGATTATCTTTCCCTCTGCGACCGATTTCCGGTCCTCATTATGGACAGCGTCCCCCAATTGGGCGCCAACCACCTCAACGAAGCGCGACGATTCGTGAACCTCATTGACGCTTGTTATGAATCTCGCACCCGCTTGGTGCTAGCGGCACAAGTCCCGCTCGACGAATTATTTGTCGATTTTGAAGCGCAAGTCGAAAGCAGAGATGGAGATGTAGAATTGTTTGTCAGTGAGAAGGGGGGAAACTCGAGTTCCTTTGCGACGACCATGATTCGCACCAAAGAGGGGGAACATTTGGAGTGGTCGGCGACGGGTCTAATTGGCGTGTCACTGGCACAATTCTCGTCCGCCAATGATCTCGCCTTTTCCTTTCGACGAGCCGCGTCTCGATTGGTAGAAATGGGTGGAAAGAAATGGGGGCGGCAATGACGACTGTGGAGAGGCTGAATTAAGTGGCTAAAGACCTTGTGAATGTCAGCTTCACGGACGTTTAGGCCCTTAGAACTGACTTCTTGTGTTGATGTCGTGTCGAGGCAGCATTGTGCCTGGGCCTACTATTGAAGATTGATGCCAGTTTGACCTGATTGTCATAGAAATTCAGACACTGATAGTTCTAGCTTTGGAGTTAAAGCAGTCATTCCTTATAGTATATTCTCTAAGAATCGAGTGCGTATTTGGTCTATATCACCATTTTTTTGCATTTTACGAAGCACTTTATCTAAAGGTTCAACTATATTGAGATTATTTTTATGCAAGTAGTGATAAAGCTTTTCTGAATATAAGACTGGGCTGACAATTTTAACGTTCTCGAAGGGTTCGGTTAGGAGAGCCTTCAACGCGTTAGTTTCAGGCAGTAAAGTGTATTTAACTCTCCCCAGAGCGACCATACTGAGCGCTTGATTGATGTTAACAACAAAAGTGCACTGGATTTTAGTATCTTCAACCAGTTTTTTTACTAACTTGACCCCTTTTACACAAACAACGTCATGCCCAATATCTTTGATCTTGTCTACTTTTTCGCTACTGTGTTTTCCAAGAGCAATTACATTAATCATATTGATTGCGGTAGGTACTGCATTTAAGTTGGGGTAGCTTGAATGCAGGTTGCCAATACGTGATACCTCCCCATCGAACATACCCATATTCGCAGACAATAAAGAGCGAACATTTGGAAGTCTATGGATTTCTACTTGATAGCCGATCTTGTTGTATGCTTTTTTTAATACTTGGACTGATATGTCCTGAACAAAGGCATTTTCTGGAGCAGTCAATGCAATCACAGATTGAGGGTGCGCATTCGTGAACCCTAACAAAAATATGGCAAACAATAATAGCTTGGCAGCCAAATTATTAATGATTTGATATTTCATAAGAAATGATATCCTTTCGCTTCAGGCATCCTCAAAGGTTAGCAATGAAATATGGAGCCTGCCAATAGCCATCATTCTAAATGATCTGCAGATGAAACAAATCAATTATGGTCTGCCCATCACTTAGCTATCTCTATTTATACGAAAGGATTGCTTTTGCTTATTTTGAATCATTTAGCCAACGATCAAACTGGCTGTTTTATCCGTATCTAAATTGCGCACCTGAAAGGTGACTTAGCGGACATTTATGACTCTCACGAAGGTCCGCTAATCACCAGAAGTGAACGCTCAAATATCAAGAACACATACAACGCTTCGCTGAGTTGAACATTATTTGAGTAACGTCTTTAGGTAGCTATTTCTGAATTGGGCGTTACTTGACCGCTGAACAATTTCTTTGAAGTTCTCTTCGCTTCCGACAATATGCACCTCTGTTTCTGCGCGTGTGATTGCTGTGTACAGCCATGCTCGATCGGCAATTCTTCCTTTTTGCAGAGCGATGATAATACGCGGGAATTGAGATCCTTGTGCTTTGTGCAAGGTGATTGCGTAACCTAGTTCCATACAGTCCAAAACAGCCTGATTAACTTCGATCTTTACATCTGTATCTAGAGTGACTTCACCATAGGATTCACCAGAACCTTCAACGCTGGTTAGTGTCCCAAGTGACCCGTTTTGAATGCCTTTATCATATTGGTTTTGAGTGAACAGGATGGCGTCATTAAGGCGTAGATCTAGGTAAAACAGATCCCCATGCATCTTAAATCTGAGCCGTTGACCGCCTGGATTAACTTTGCTCTGCACCAGGTTATTGATCTCGCTCACGAGCTTTTTGGTAGGAGCCATCACTCGGCTATTACTGGGACTCTTTTCATAAAGAGCGCAGCATACGTCAGCGATGTCATTCTTCTGCGTTTGATGGAAATGGATATTACCCATGGAAAGCTGCTCAGGCACAACACCTGCATTCACCAACTTGCTGTACTCTGGTATGCCTGTACTGCCTTCCTGGCGCTTAACAATATCAAGCATGGTGTTAGCGATAGCGTTAGAACCAACAATATCTGCAAGAACCTTTCCACACCCGATGGGCGGCAACTGATCTGGATCGCCCGTAAAAATAATCCGGACGGATGGATCAATATGAGTAACTAATCTATACATTGTTGGAAGATCGATCATTGACGCCTCATCAATAATCAACAAATGGTTTTTTCTCTCCGGTGTAGGCTCAATGGGATCGCCTTTCAAGAAGGCCGCAATGGTTTTAGTGGGAAAGCCAATTGATTCGTGAAGACGCATCGCTGCGCGCCCACTCAGGGCAACAGCATGGATCTCAAAGCCTAAGGAGTTGTAGGCTCTCAGACCTGTTCTTAGCACGGTGGTCTTGCCTGTCCCTGCACCTCCAGTAATGCAGCTCACGCCATTATCCAGACAGACAGAAACCGCCTCAGATTGCTTCTGGGTTAATTCGTAGGGCAAGTCTTTAAGCGCTTCATCAAAGGCCTTGTAGGCCTTTTCATCAAACAGATCTTTTTGAGTGATCAATGCAATTAGTCGTTTGGCGACGACATTTTCCATCAGTAACTGCGCAGTTGGATGATACGTTCTACTCGTAGGATTAAGGATAAACTGAGCTTTATCGTGGCCTGCTGCAAACGCTTGGCTAACTAGCGATGAATCTTTGAGCAGCTTATTCAAATGCGGCCGCAATGATGAGTGATTGGTGAAAGTATGCCCCTTTTCAATTTCCTTTCTCAGACTAATTTCCAGCGCGGCACTGAGCCGCTGGGGATCATTCGCCTTAATGCCGCGCTTTAGCTGCCAATGAGTGAGCGAGAGTTCGACCTGATCAAACGACATTCCAAACCCAATGAGTAGGTAAGGGTTCTCTTGAATCGCCTGAATAGAGTTCTCACCATGATGCTTGAGCAATCTTTGCTGCACGCTTGCAGGGATTTTTCTTTGCGACATCCAATTGCAGTGAGATAGATTGGTGTATTTGGCATAGCCTGCAAATAAGGCATCGATTGAATCTTCGCTCAGAACGCTCCTGAGCCGATCTCTTGACTCAGGGCTGTCATGACGCAAGATAATGTGAAACTCCTTCCCTAGAAGCCTCCAAAGTTCTCTGGCTTTACTTTCGCCAATACCCTTAAAGTCTTTCTCTTTGGAGATAAACTGGATTAACTGTTCGCCGGATTCTGGCAATTGACATTCTATCTGCACAGGATTTTCATAGGTGTGCTGCTGCATCTGGCAATCGCCCGTTGAAATCGGTCCGATTGATCGAGCACCTTTGACTGACCAGTGTTGTCCTAAGGCGGGCTGCACAGGAAGACTGTTAGGATCAATTTTTACGCTGACAAAGTATTTGCCGCTATTCACTCTGTAACTGTCTTTCTTAATCGGGACACCAGTAAAAATCATGAAATTACTGGAGTTGAAAGGAATGCTCGTTACGCGGAACTGCTCATCATTAAGAACACAACTCATCTGGGCATAAACCCCATTTCTGACAGTGTTTCGGATAGCTCCCCAAATCGCGCCAGCTTTCCCTCTAACTGTTTGACCTTGGCTTTCAGTTCGATATTTTCAGCTTCTAGGGAGGATACGCGCTTTGAGTCGAGAGACTTACGATTCGCTGTATTGTCATAAATTTTTGGCTTGCCAGCATTCTCTTTAGCATCTTGAGTTAAAGGTGGCAGAACACCTCTACCACGCAGTTCATCCTCAAGATTCTTAACAGCAGTCTTTAGAGCAGGGTTTTGATTTAACGCTGACTTTCCGCAACCGATGGCCTTCGCTATCTCACCACGATTTAGCTGCCCCCGGAAGATGATTTGCTTGAAATCATCGCCTGTCTGCGTTGCTTTCCAAAGCAAAAACGCATCAAGGTTCTGTTGTGCTTTTTGCTGACCACTTGCCATATTGTTATCCCTTTTTTGATGCCTACTTATTGCTACTTTCAATGTCTCGCAAGGTCTTTTGAAACACCTCCATGACACTTGGGTTGGTTTTGCCAATGCTGGATAATTTTTGAATGAAAGCTTGAAGTTTGCCAATCTCTGAGTGTGCCACCGCAAGTTGCGCTTCCAGTTGGATTACTTTCTCCGCTAACTCCACATCTTTCTGTAAGTATGAGAGCAGTTCCTTATTGTCAGACGAAACAGGTTTGCCCCGAAGAACTTGCTTTTGTTTCTGGTACTCATGTTTGATATTGGCGTACTTGTCGAGCGTTTGTCTCGTGGTGGTAATGCCCAAACTGGATTCAATTTTTGTGACTAACAAATCCCACGTTAACTTACCTTCCCAGCTTCGAATGAGGGCTTGTATGGAAATCTGCTGTTCAGTTTCGAGTGATTTAAGTGCCATATCATCCCCTTAGAGTGAGCCTAGAAAGCCTAAAAAGTTATGGGTGGCTGCATCTTGGCTTTTGTCGCTTTTTGCCTCAATCGCAGCTTGAAGGGCTTGCTCGGCATCAGGCAGCGCCAACGTGTGTTCTTTCACTGTTTTTGTCTCTAAATTGGTGATTCTCATGCTGTTTGAATGGGTGAGTAAACGCACCACACTGCCTTTTTCGATGGCGTCATCGGATAGCACTTCAATAAGGTGTTTTAGCATACATGTGTTGCGATAATGGGTTTTGTACCACGCCTGCATGCTTTCACTAGTGACAAAGTTGATGGCCTCCTGAACCCTTTCCAGGTTATGCGTCTGCACCTTTAAATCTTTTATAAGTAGAGCAATAGCTTCATCATCGTGGGCGACATGGCAGGACGATGAGCAAAGCGCGCATTGTGTTTCAAACTCTGACATGTAAGTACAAGGTGATAGGGCGAGGTTCTGAGTGCAAAACCCTGTTTCATGAGTAAACGTCGGCATTTCATTGTCGATGGCCTCATTGTATTGGTTCATGGTTCTAATACGCTGACTGACCTTCTCTTTAACGTCGTTTTCTAGCTCATTAGAGTAAGTGATATCCCCAATCACCGAGGCGTTCTGGGCGTCCGTGGTATGGATATAATCCAGGGTTTGCTCTGCACTCTTTCGACCAGACAGGAGGGTAATGAGGAGGTGAGGCAGCCCTTTTTTCGCAAGGTAATCATTTTGCCAATGCCTCAGTTGGTGAGGCCTGAGCGCAAAATCGGAGGCAAACCCGTGGCGCTCAAAGAGAGTCAGTCGTGATTTATTGTGTTTAATTAACCCATCATCAAATAAACCACTGAGTGAACTAATCGACACCAAAAGGAAAGGGTGTTTTATTCTGCCGCCCATCTGCTTTTTTGTATACATAAACAGCGCGTGTTCAACATCGACAGACTTCGATTTGTTACGATTGTATCCATTGAGTTGAGATTGATTCATCTCGATGATGTGATTTTGAAACTCAGCCACAGTGAGTGTTTGTTGGCCTGCTAAATACTTATTACGTTGCGACTTATTAATTAAATTACATCCTGTCAGCACCCGAACGTAAGGGCAGTTAGTCTTAAACACAAGTGTGTCGAGCGGCTCCAACTGCACGATGGGTTTGATGAACTTTGGGTTAGTGATTGATACATCGATTGCCCCTTTTGTGTCAGGTGAGACTCGGACGCATTTGCCACTGCCGTCAAAAAAGCCCAGCAGCAAGCCCAGATGTAAAAGGTGAATGGGCTTGTTCATGGATGGCTTAAGCAGGGCGATGTTCTCGTCGCTCGGTTCAAAGTCACCCAGTACGTCTTTCAGCGGGCGAGTAGGTTTTCTATAGAACCGAGCGAGCGCCCTGGCAGGCTCTGTCGCTAGGAGGGTGTAGTGCAAGGCTCTGTCTACTCTCTTAACCATTTCGGCATTGATGTGATTTTGATTGTCCTTATACCCCTTTGAGCCTCGCCAGTTCAGATAATGCACCGTTTTTTCTTGTCCATCGACAACTTGCGTATGGCGCTGTATGCGTTGTGTTGTCAGAAGCGCTTGCTCTGCGCCGATGCGATTGGGCGACGCCATGCCCAGCGCTGCCATGGTGCAGCAAAAGCTGTCTCGCTGATCTTTCGTGGCAGCGATAAGCGGTTGCCAAGCTTCAACATTGTTTTTGTCGTCATCCTGATAGGGCGGAATAACATCATGAAAGATAGCGCCGAGCGCCAAAAGCGCTTTTTCCGAAGGCAGTTTGTTTTTTTCTGCCGCCAGTGCGTCATCACCACTTTTACTTCGTAAACTTTCAGTGGTGGTGTTAATACACGGCTGGCAGCTTTTGGGCAGCATTTTATGATGGTGTAGCCAGTCGATGAAGCTCGTTAGGCTGGCTGAGTTTGTCATCGAGTCGGCGGCGTGTTGAATCGTTTCAAGGGAGGCAGAGGCGACATTCTCATCTAAGCGGCAAAGGAAAAATCTTGCATTCGTGATTTTATCTCTCTTGCGGTTTGTGCCTATGTTTTCTTTTAATACATCAAGTGTATAGGCAAATAATAAGCCGTGTGTTTCAGGTGCCAATCGATCATCTTCTGTGAAGCGTGTGTTTATGTTTGGTTTGTTTTTATTCAGGTTACAAAAGAGAGTATTGAGGGTTCTGCCTCCGCTGTCGGTGAACGTCACCGCCATGTCATCCCATGACGCAGGCACACCCTGAGCGTTAGTAAAGCCCATCAGCGGCTGCGCTTTCTTTCTGGCTATGTAAGCACGTTGGTTATCAATGTAGCGATTTATCGTGCTCATATCTACGCTCCTAGTTTCAGGATTTTTCGCTCTTCACACAGAGCAATCGTCACTTGGATATAAAGAATGATGGTTTGCAGCCGTTTGACTGTGGCGGGGTGCCCTGATTGACTGTTAATCGCCAGTTTGCGCTCGGCTTTATCCAGATATGGCTGATGGTTGGCGGTTTCTAACGGTCGAAAATTATCGCAGGGGTAGCATCCCATCGGGGCGGCCCCTTTTGACTGACAACTGGCGCAATTAGCGGGGTTCAGTTTGTGCCCCATTTCTTCATCAAAAGGACTTTTAACCACAAAATCAGGGAGTTGTTGTAACTCTTTCGAAGAGACGCTATCAAAGCGTTGTATGACACTGTTCCCCGCAAAGGCTTGGTCAATTTTGATCCGTTCAGGCGATTTTAAATCAAGGTAAGATTGGATAGCCTCCACGGAGACACCTGTAATGGCGGCAACTTGTGCGGGACTTAATCCCATCCAGGCAGCAAGGGTTAACTGGGTGTGACGCCAGCGGTTATTTTTAAAGGCAAGGGGTTGATGGGCGATTCGGTCACTTTTAATGTCGAGCTTTTTATTGAAGAGGAAAGCGATGCTGCTTCTAAGGCTAAGAGAAGAGAGATGATACGCTTCGGATGTGTCGCTCACTGATTGAAAGAGTCTCTCTTTCGCCTCAAACCTTGCTGAAAATAAACTTTGGTCTGGAAACAGTGGTAGTCGTTGCATTAGTGCTTTGGTTTCACTCTCAGTCAGTGCGATGTTGCATGGGCTCAAGCTTGCACCTAAACGGGTTTCATACACTTGGTAATATTGAAGCAGCAATGTGGACAGGTTCGGATCGAGTCGATGTGAGCGTGATTCGGCATTGCGCCTAAATTCGCCGTCTTTTCCTTTAAAGGTTCGCAGGTGCAATTGCTCCACATCAGAAAAGTGATGCTGTTTCAGAGGCTGCCAATCAAGGTTACGCTCCTTGTGTGAGGTAAACGGCTGACCTACTCGCAAGAGGTCGCACCATTTGAGTTGAACTAATTGTGTGGGTCTTCTTACGATAGCGACCATCAACTGACAAGCAAGAATATTCCTTAGGCGAGTAAAGGGTTTCGTGGTGGTAAATCCATTATCGAGCGCATGGAGCGTTTCGATTCGCAGAGCTTCTAGAAGGTTATCACGCTCGATTTCACTGTACGCACCTGTTGTTTCATCAAGGATGCTTTTTGAGCTATCCCGTCTGCCTAGATTTTCCTCTTTAACGAGGTCATAGAGCGGAATGAGGACTTCGCTACGATATTCAGGGCTTCGCTGACAAAATGCGTACAAAGTATCTCTTATGTTCTTTTTATAGTCCGTGAGCGTTAGCCACCATGCCTCAAATGTTGCTGGTTCTAAATACTGGCAAAGCGTTTTTAATTTGGAGGCGTGCGTAATTAGAGTGCTATAGGCGTAGTGTTTGGCCGCGTTTGCAATCGCTAGTCGAAGGTCGAGAAAAACGTCACTGTCTAACATTCGCATCCACTCAAGATTAAGGGTTTTCTTGTACCCAAGCACCCAAACATCGGAGAAGAGGTCGAACTCATAGCCTTCTGTTTTTGACTGAAAGGTGCGTTTTCCTTCATAGCCACTTTTTAAGTCATTTAATTCAAGATCATCCATTAGTCACCTCTCAGGTTGGGTACGGATTGGCTTTGGTTCTTGGAAGAGATTTCTGCTACCGTCACGGCTAATTGGAATTGGTTGTAGACGGGAGTCATTTCTGTATCTTCTACCCAGCCCATCGCAAATTTACGAAGATCTTCGATTTTGTCGGCTGAAAACCCTTTCTCTCTGGCTTTATCTTCAAAAATCTCATTCCATTTATGACGAAGTAAATGAGGGTGGAGCGCAAACCCAATCTTATGCCCAAAGGTCTCTATGACCTTGTAGGCGGCGTTGTAAGACAATGGGTTTCCGATGGATTTTCCTTTTTCCGAGATGAAGACAAAATCATGCTTATGAGCGTTTGAGGTACTGTTGCGCACGGTTTCAATGTAGAGCTTAATAAGTTTCATTAAATCACGAGAGATGGAAACTGAGAGGGCTTTTGTTTTGTTCGAGGCAGGAAGTCGCCTGGTGTCCGTTGGATCGTTGGGCGTTCGGGTCAGTCGGAATCGAGGGTTAGCCCAATCATCCACTAAATCACTCACCTTTAATTTCAATACCGCACCCACACGAACTCCAGTATCAATCAATATTTGGGCGATGATTTGATTGCGAAGTTTGCTCGATTTGAACGGGTTATTAGGCGAGCGTTCTTGAATGACATCTAAAAATTCAAAGAATTTATCGGATGGGATCGACGATTCAAAAGCATCCTTAACGACGGTGTTGTCTTTTCTGGAGTGCGATATTGTAGTGCTGATATAGAGCTTAAATTTATTAAATTGATCATCCGTGCTGATTTGCTGCTCGGTCTCCGCTCTATCGTAGTGATGGTAGATATATAGGAATTCAATGTAGGCTTTCAGGCGATTGAGGCGTTGATTAAACGTATGCGCTGACACTTCTGGCTGACTGTTGGATGTCGCATGGATGGCATCGCTGATTCTTTTATCCGTCAGGCTAACTACTACGCTGTCTTTGTTGTCGTCTTCTGCGTCAACATAAAACTTACAAGCACGAATGTAGTTATCAATTTCTTCGATTGATAAAAACCTACCACATGCTACACGCTCAACGAGGTCAATACTGTTGTCCATGAAAAAGCAATATAAAAACTTCAACTCATAGGCATATTTCTTTCGAGTGTAGAATGACGGTGGCCGTTTTGATTTTCGAGATTTTGTTGTGGAAAGTGGGGAGCCATGATTGCCGTTTAGGTAAGCATTGAGGTACAAGCAGCAAGGTAAACCATTGCGAATCACAACGGGAAACGAATGCCCGTTCATATCCTTATATATTCTAACCTGAATTTTTTTACTTGGCCCATTCATTACATAATCTATTTTTAGTTACACGTAAATCTACCTTAATTGGTGTTTGTGGTTTTGTAAAGTGAAAAAATCTACTTGCTACCGAATTTATAGTGTTTGGTAAGATTTATTCTTTACGTTTTTTTTAGTGGGGAGTATTCGCACAAATCTTCAATAATGCACGAGCCACATTTAGGTTTACGGGCAACACAGGTATAGCGGCCATGCAATATAAGCCAGTGATGGGCATCTAAAAGAAACTCTTTAGGTATAAATCGCATCAGCTTTTGCTCTACTTCATCGACGTTTTTACCCGGTGCAATTTTGGTGCGGTTAGACACACGAAAGATATGAGTGTCGACGGCCATTACCGGATGGCCAAAAGCGGTATTAAGGACAACATTTGCGGTTTTGCGCCCAACACCGGCTAGGGCTTCCAAAGCCTTGCGATCTTCGGGTACTTCACTGCCATGCAGGTCGATTAAGTCTTTGCACAGTTTGATCACATTTTTGGCTTTGCTGTTAAATAAACCAATGGTCTTAATGTATTCCTTGAGGCCGTCTTCGCCTAAAGCGTAAATAGCTGCTGGGGTATTGGCAACGGGAAACAGTTTACGCGTGGCTTTATTCACACTGACATCGGTGGCTTGTGCTGATAACGCCACTGCAACTAATAATTCAAACGGTGAAGAGTACTCTAACTCGGTCACTGGGTTGGGATTTTCATCGCGTAAGCGAGTAAATATTTGAGTGCGTTTTAGTTTGTTCATGGTCGATAACAACTTATGATAACAGCGACTTGGGTATGGGCTAAGTTTACTGGACTCAGGCTGTGTATAGAAGAGCAAAGCAATTGACAGGGTAGGCAATTTCTTACAGTATCAAAATTGATGATTTTATATACTCAAGGTCAAGCTATGTCTAATACGCCCAACTTAAAAGATGCTCAGTTTAACGATTTGCAAAAATTTCAGTATCTAAGCCGTGCTAAAAATAATGCCTTAGCTGCGTATGCTTTAATGGTTTTAGGCATGTTCACCGGTATCTTTTGGTTCATTGGTGCTATTTGGGCCATGGTCAAAAAAGATGACGCTCTAAATACGCCGTATTACGACCATTATAGTAATATTATTACAACGTTTTGGTGGGGACTTATTTGGACAGTAATCGGTATGATTACGTGGATGTTAGTGGTGGGAGTATTTATTTGCGGTATCGTTTGGATTTGGGTCATTTATCGCATTATTAAAGGCTTGGCGAAAATTACATCCGACAAGCCTTACGCTGGCTAGAATTAAGTGCTGGCTCAATTAATTACAGTATTTAAACCCGGTTATCGCCTACGCTGTAAGCAATCGTTTGGCTGATTTCTTGCAGCGATAAACCACTCTGTTTTTGCATGTCGTTAAAAAATGCCTGCGCAGCTTTAAGCGACTTTTTGCTTTGTAATCCTCCCTCAATAATCTCATTAGCGCGTAAATAGGCTTCGATATCACGTGATAATAAAAAGGTATCTTTGCCCATGGCTCGCAAGGCATAAGGACCGGTATTGCCTCCTAATCGAGCCCCGTGTTTTTTCAACCATGCCCATAAACCAATAATATCGTCACTGGGCCACTCCGCTATTAACTGATGGAACGCTTTGCCTTCATCTTTAGCGGTGAAGTGGATCATAGAGGCGTTGGTCATAATGGTTTTGACCTTATTGTAGTTACGTACTATACGTTCGTCAGATGATTTTTCTTCGAGCATTTCTGGCGGCATCATTAACAATTTTTTGATATTAAAATCCCAAAAAACTTCACGAAATCCCGGCCATTTTTTATTAATTACCGACCAATAAAAACCACTCTGAAAAATTTTACGAGTAAATTCTTCTAACCAGTCATCGTCGCTGTGTGTCATTAACTGCTGTGCATTCAGCGGTGTTGAGGTGATATAGGCGAGGGCAACTTTCCCTCCTTTACGTTTAGCCGCACGTTGTTGTATATCGAAAAATGTTTCCATAATAAATGGCTAACCGTCTCTTATTAATTGTGTAAATGTATCGCTGTGGTTAACAATCGCCCATAAAAAAACCCTACTCAATGGCTGTTAGTCGGCATTGAGTAGGGTTGGTTACCGATCGTTAAACGGTTTCTTCAGTTTCTGAAGTTGTATCGGTTTTATCGGTTTTCTTTTTAGCTGCTTTTTTCTCAGCCGTTTTCTTTTCCGCTTTTGGCTTGGCTTTGGCGGCGGTTTTTGCGGCTGGTTTTACAGAATCATGCTTAACAGACACTTTACCTAAACCTTCAAGGGGAAAGTGATCAACATTGACCATTTCTAGCACATCTTTTTCGAAAGCAATCATAAAATCGCCTTCTTCTTGTGTTAGAACGCCCATCGCAACACCGTCGGTGATGCGGTTTTCAATGGTTAAGTTTGATTCATCGTATTTACCCGCTTTAAGTGCTGCGCCAATCTTTTTATAAATAGGATCAGCTTGATCTACGCGAGCCAGTAGTGAATCGTACTTGAACATAGGGTTACGACCGTTGTCACCACGATAAGTGCCTGTGATTAAACGTTCACGAGTTGCAGTTGCTGAGGTAGTAAGATCGACAATTTTAGTAACCAGCTTATCACCAGGCTTAGAAGCGCTGCGACCGATCGGCATAGTCAATGCACGGACTAACCAACCTACAGGACGTGAGGGTAAATTCTGCGTAAAGCCATGCAGAGCATCTTCAAACTCAGTAAACAATTTAGCCATTGCGTATTCTACAAGTGGTAAATCATCTTTTTGGCGACCTTGATCTTCCCAATGTTTTAACGTCATAGATGCTAAGTACAACTTAGACAACATGTCAGCTAAACGTGCAGAAATCTGCTCGCGGAATTTCAGTTCACCCCCTAGTGAAAACATTGCCATGTCCACACACAAGGCAAAGTTTGCGGCGTAGCGGTTAATCTGCTTGTAGTGTTTCTTAGTAGGGCCTGTCGCAGGAACAGAAGTAAATGCAGCATTTGTGGTGCTTAATACCAAAGAGCGAGCGATATTAGAGAAGATAAAACCAAAGTGACCAAACAAGGCTTTATCAAACGCTTTTAGATCGTTCGCTTTTGCAGCGTGCATTTCTGGTAGTACAAAAGGATGGCAGCGGATAGCACCCTGACCAAAGGTGATCATGGTACGGGTAAGAATGTTTGCACCTTCTACAGTAATCGCAACCGGTACAGAAGAATACCCAGATTCTACATAGTTACCTGGCCCACGCATGATGGCGCTACCGCCATGAATGTCCATGCTGTCGATAGCAATTTGGCGTGCAGATTCGGTTAAGTTGTATTTTAAAATAGCCGATGGCACGGATGGTTTTTCACCATTATCAATCGAGATAGCCGTAACTCGAGCTGCAGCCGCATTAATATAAGAGTGAGCAGCAATGCGTGCTAGCGGCTCTTGGATACCTTCTAATTTTGAAATTGGGATACCAAATTGACGACGTATACGAGCATAAGCACCGGCTGTCGCAATGCCGTACTTACCACCGCCAGCACCTGATGATGGTAGGGTAATGCAACGACCAACCGATAAACATTCAACCAGCATTTTCCAACCTTGGCCTGCATTTTTAGCACCACCGATAATGAAATCTAATGGAATAAAAACGTCTTTACCAAAAATAGGTCCGTTCATAAAAGGAGAACCAATAGGGTTGTGACGATTGCCAATTTCCATGCCTTCAAGGTGGCGTGGTAACAAGGCAACGGTAATACCGATGTCGTTTTTATCACCCAGTAGTTTTTCTGGGTCAAACATACGAAACGCTAAACCGACCACAGTCGCCACAGGTGCTAGTGTGATGTAACGTTTGTTGAAGTTCATTTTTAAACCCAAAACTTCTTTGCCTTCCCACATACCTTTACAAACAACACCTGTATCTGGCAAAGAGGTTGCGTCAGAACCAGCGCGTGGCCCGGTTAGGCCAAAACAAGGAATCTCACGGCCATCAACTAAACGTGGTAAATAATGATTCTTTTGATCGTCGGTGCCGTACTTTAAAAGCAGTTCGCCAGGGCCTAATGAGTTGGGTACACCAATGGTCGATAATACTGCACTAGAAATTCCCGACAGCTTTTGTAAAACAGCAGATTGTGCTTGAGCGGAAAATTCTAGGCCACCGTATTCTTTTGGAATGATCATCGAGAAGAAACGGTTTTCTTTAATGTAGTTCCACACTTCAACGGGCATGTCGCCGTTTTCTTTGATCTCGTACTCGTTCACCATTGAACACAAAGTTTCAACTTCGTTATCTAAAAAAGCTTGCTCGTCAGCACGTAGTTGAGGGTTTGGATGATCAAGCAGTTTTTGCCAATTTGGTTTACCGGCAAATAACTCACCGTCCCACCATACTGTTCCCGCTTCTAATGCCGTGGATTCGGTTTCGGACATTTCGGGTAAGATTTTTTTGTAAATAGTAAAAATAGGTCGTGTTATGTTATTGCTGCGGAAGTTAGGCAGGCTTAATACCCCAAAAGCGGCAGTAAACAGCAATGAGATAACTGTAAAGCCGGTAGCAGCATCAGCAAAATAAGCCAAAACTGTGATCGCGGCGGTGGTGTAAGTAGCGGTTTTTAGATTGGTTTTTTTATAAGCTAGCGCAATTAATGCTACGGTTAGCAGCAGCGCCCAGGTTGTTGTTGTCATAAAGACCTCGATTTTATTTTTGGATGTTTACAACGAGCGGTATAAAGACTCTGTACAGCACCAGACTCGTTATGTTCGACATTTAACCAACAAACGTTAAACGCTTCAATACAGTACGGAATTTAAAATAAATCGGATTTATGAGATTGCTTCATTAATATTTAGGGTAACGCTGAATTGATGATGTGGTTATTGACGTCTCTAACAAAGAGTCTAATAAAGTGGCTAACAAAGAGTCTAATAAAGTGGATAACAAAGTGGATAACAAAGTGGACAGCAAGGAGATGAGTAAATAGAGAAAAGATCAACAAACGGGGCATAAAACAGATCAGTATTATACCCAGTATGTCGGTTTTGCGGTTATGTTTTACAGGTTTATCAGTTATGCCTTGAGCAAGTAATCTTGGTATTCCTTACGCAAATCAATTTTTAGCAGTTTACCGGTGGCAGTATGCGGTAGGCTGTCAACAAAAATCACATCGTCTGGCATCCAGAATTTAGCAATTTTGTCATCTAAGAACTGTTTTACATCTTCTGCAGTGACGTTTGAATCCGGCTTGCGAATGGCGAGTAATAACGGGCGTTCATCCCATTTTTCGTGAGCAACCCCAATTACGCAGGCTTCTACTAATTCAGGGTGACCCACAGCGGCGTTTTCTAGGTCGATAGAACTGATCCACTCGCCACCGGATTTAATGACATCTTTGGAGCGGTCAACAATGGTGAGATAGTTGGCTGGGTCAATCGTAGCGACATCACCTGTGTCTAACCAGCCATTTTCAAAGCTGCTCATATCATCATTTTTATAGTATTGGCTAATAATCCATGGGCCACGCACTAACAAACGGCCATAGGCTATACCGTCGTGAGGCCGTGGATCGCCGTTATCATCAACAATTTTCATTTGTACGCCAAAAACAGGGCGGCCTTGCTTTTGTTGTAAGCGGTAACGCTCCTCTTTTGTCATGTTATTCATGGCAGCGGTGGCAACGTTAGAAGTGCCTAACGGAGACATTTCGGTCATTCCCCAAGCATGAACCAAAAAGGCATCATGGTCTTCGTCGAACTTTTTGATCATTGAATATGGAGCTGCCGAACCACCTACAACTACATTTTTTACTGAATCTAGAGTTTTACCAATCTCGTCCATGTGGTTTAACAACATTAACCACACCGTGGGTACTCCTAATAATAAATCAGGTTTTTCGGCGTCGATTAATTCCCACAGCGAGGCACCATCCATGCCTGGGCCCGGAAATACCAGTTTTGAACCTGTCATCGCACCCGCGTAAGGAACACCCCAGGCGTTCACGTGGAACATGGGCACCACCGGCAAGATACAAGAAAGGCTAGAAATACCAAGTGCTTCACGGCTGATTTCCGACAAAGCATGGATCAAGGTAGAGCGGTGACTGTAAAGCACGCCTTTAGGATTTCCCGTTGTGCCCGAGGTATAGCAAAGAGCAGCCGCTGTATTTTCGTCGAACGTTGGCCATTCAAGTTCGTCACTGGATTGATCGATTAACTCTTCATAGCAAACAGCATTTTTAAGGCTGGTATCAGGCATATTGTTGGCATCGGCCAAAATAATAAAGCCTTCAACGCCGCTTATTTGGTCTTGTATCGCTTCTAATAATGGTACGAATGTTAGGTCAACAAAGATCCAGCGGTCTTCGGCGTGATTAATGATGTAAACCAGTTGCTCTGGAAATAAGCGCGGATTAATGGTGTGCAATACTGAGCCAATACCGGATACACCAAAGTACAGTTCAAAATGGCGATAGTTATTCCAAGCTAAAGTAGCGATACGGTCGCTAGGCTTTGCGCCTAAATTAATAAGCGCATTGGCTATTTGTTTGGAGCGCTTGGCAGCGTCTTTCATGGTGTAACGGTGAATGCTACTGCCTGTGTGGTCGGTTTCGCAACGACGACTGACAATTTCACTGTTTGGGTTGGTAGCAACTGCGTGTTCGATTAGCCCAGATATTAACAGTGGGCCTTCCATCATATTGCCTAACATGAGTGTCTTACCTTTGTTTGTTGTTTTTATTACTTTTGCAATGTATCAACATTACTGGCGAAATTAAAACAGCTCCATCACTCTTTAGTATAGTTTTGGCAATTTTCTCAGTAACAAATTGTGTCGTTAAGACAAGCTCTTAACAATCCATTGAGAAATATCCTGAATTTGAGGATAACAAACCTGATGTTCCATTGGATATTCGCGAAACTGGCACTGGTAGCCAAGACTTACAAGGTCTTCGTAAGCTTTTTTTCCTAAGCTCATGTTGACCACTGGGTCCAGATTGCCGTGATAAATTTGAATATCAATATCGTGATTAGCTCGACTTGAATTAAAAGTGTGTGGTGCAGTAAGGGTTGGGAAGTAGGTTGAAAGACCGGCTAAACCTGCCAGCTTTTGCGGATACGATAGTGCTGCATGATAAGCCACCGCTCCGCCTTGAGAAAACCCTAGAACTAAAATACGCTCACTGTGAATGCCGCGTTCTAGTTCACGATCGATCAGCTTATGAATCTCGTTTACTGAAGCCAGAAGTTGATTTTGATTCAGTTGGCGTTCTGCCGTTTCCCCTTTTGCTAATTGCTGTGGTGTTAGCTGAGTGGGCATATCTAAAATATCGTACCAAGCTGGCATGCTAAAGCCGCCGTTAATGGTAACCGGGATAGATGAAGCGTGAGGAAAAATAAAGCGAATGTGGTTAAAACTCTCTCCCAAGGTTTTTTCCAGCTCCGGCACGAGAGCGGCAAAATCATCACCGCTGGCGCCTAAACCGTGTAGCCAAATAATACTGGCAGTGGGCTGTTGTTTTGAAGGTGGAATCTCGATAGCGGGTAGATAGGTCATGCTAAAGCCTTTGAATGTCGATGCCTTATGGTATGTTAGTTACTTAATTTATGAAATGCTGATGTTGATGATTTATGTTAAGTGCGTTGATTCCTAATCTATTTAAAACAAAACCTCTGGTAGACGAAAATACCGCCGATTTTATTTTTTCGACAGTAGCATGGTCCCTAAAGTATTTTGATCATGAGGAGTTCTTTAAACGCACGCGGTTAATTGCTCCCAGCAATGATTTTTTTCCTGGGCGAGTAAGCAGTGTGGACGAAAAAGCCCACACTATTTTTCAGCATACTTTGCGTTATTGTGGTGTGTTGCATTGGCCCTTCACGTTAAATTCCTTAGTTAATTTAGGCGTGGATGATGCTTGCCAAGTGCAGCCTTCACCGCAGCCAGAGCTTGCCGTTATTAGGCGTAATTCCTACCCGCAAACACTTGTTATTGATGAGTTAACGGGTAAGTTTGATAGTTCAATTCCGGTGATCATTAGCGAGCAACCCTTGCATGTTTTTTACAATCCTCAGCAAACCTTAAAACCAGAAGATTTAAGTGCCAGTTATGCCCATGTAATTGCTCAGCATTTGATGATTCAAGCCAAGCAGTTACCTCCAGGTGGTAATCAGTTTTTTGCTGAAGCCAGTGAAGTTCTTGCAGGCATGATGGGTTTTGGTGTGTTGCTAGCTAATTCGGCTTACACTTTTCGCGGGGGCTGTGGGTCTTGTTATAACGCTATGGCAAACCGCCAGCCCGCTTTAACAGAACTTGATAATGTGTTTGTGCTGGCCTTGTTTTGTCGCTTAAAAGGCATTTCTAATGCAGAGGGTAAAGGGTATTTAAAAAAGCATTTACGTTCTAGTTATAAGCAAGCGCTTAGCCAAATTGATAAGCGCTTGCAACGGGATGCTGATTTTAAGCAGCTACTTTTTGCTCAGCAAGATAAGCGTTAATCGCAGCTAACACACTATTAATGGTTGCCGTCATAATATCTTGATGCTCGCTCACACCCTGATATTTACGCTTATTGATTTTAATTTGAACAAACGCCATGGCTTGGGCATGAGTGCCTTTGCTTAGTGCAATTTGATCAAAGTGCTGAACCTGAAAATCAATACCCAAGGTTTTGTGTAAGCCATCGCTTAATGCCGAAATGACCCCTGTACCTTGGCCATGAATGGTTTCGGTTTCGCCGTGAATACTGCCATCGCAAATGCTGGCTTGAATCGATTCTTGCTCACCTTGCTTATGAACTTCATAACCCAATACTTGATACTGTTGCTCACAATCTTGGTGGGCGTTAATGAACTGTTGTTGAAAAATGCTGTACATGGTTTTGTTGTCCACTTCACAGCTGTGTTTTACGCTATAAGCTTGCACTGCTCGGCTTAATTCAATTTGCATCCAACGTGGTAAATTAATACCAAACTCATTTTCCATAATGTAAGCCACGCCGCCTTTACCCGATTGGCTATTAACGCGAATAACCGACTGATAGTCGCGGCCAATATCACGAGGGTCGATAGGCAAGTAGGCAACATCCCATTGCTGATCGTCTTGTTGAATGGCTAAGCATTTTTTAATGGCGTCTTGGTGGCTACCCGAGAACGCAGTGTAAACCAATTCTCCGTACCAAGGGTGGCGTGGATGGGTTTTGATTTTTGTGCATTCTTCTACCGTCGCAATCACTTCATCAGCAATCGATAAGTCTAATTCTGGGTCAACACCTTGGCTGTATAAATTCATTGCCATAGTGACTAAATCCATGTTGCCAGTGCGTTCGCCATTGCCCATTAATGTGCCTTCAATACGGTCGGCACCGGCTAATAGAGCCATTTCTGCTGCGGCAACTGCGCAACCACGGTCATTGTGAGTATGGATTGAAATAACAATGTTTTCGCGTTGGTTAACGCCCTTGCAAAATGTTTCTACCTGGTCGGCGAATACGTTGGGGCCTGCACACTCAACCGTAGCGGGTAGGTTGATAATGGTTTTGTTGTCAGCCGTTGGCTGCCATACATCGATCACAGCATTGCACACTTCAATAGCAAAATCGGTTTCAGTGCTGGAAAAACTTTCGGGTGAATATTGGAAAGTCCAATCAGTCATCGGATACTTTAGCGCTTCAGATTTCACCTTTTTGGCACCGTTTATTGCGATATCGATAATACCTTGTTTGTCTAAAGCAAATACTTTTTCACGCTGCACTGGGGAGGTTGAATTATACACATGCACAATGGCACGATCGGCACCGGCCAATGACTCATAGGTGCGCTCAATTAATTCATCTCGTGCTTGTGTTAATACTTGGATGGTGACGTCTTCGGGGATTTGATTTTCCTCGATCAACCAGCGCACAAAATCAAAGTCGGTTTGAGAGGCCGAAGGAAATCCCACTTCAATGTGCTTAAAACCCATTTTTACCATTAGGTGCCACATTTTTTGCTTCTGTATAACCGACATAGGTTCAATCAATGCCTGATTGCCATCACGAAGATCAACCGCACACCACTGCGGTGCTTGCGTTATAACTTGGTTTGGCCACTGACGATCTTGTATCTGAATCGTGGGCATACTTTTTTGAAAAGACTGATATTTTGTGTGATTAAAACGCTGTGGTTGGGTTGTGTTCATATAGCACCTAAATAATCTACAAGCTGGATTTAAATCTTTTGATTTAATCTATGGGCTTAACTATATAGATAAAAATAGGAGAATGATGGCAAATATCAGCAAGAAATGATCTTGCTTAGCAATAATTATCTAATATTTAACCTTAATTGGGTTTTATTTTGCTTTTGGTTAGCTGCGGGCATGAAAAGTTGCTGGCAATCGCTCATTTTAGAGTGAGCGAATGCGCTGGCTGTAATACTACTTCGGGTATTTAATGTTCAGGGTAACGAGTATTGGATTGTTCGACGCTAATAATTGTTTGGCTATGGTTGTCCCAAAGTATGTAATTAAAAGCATGGGGAATTTCGCGCAATGAAATACGTTTAACACGATCAAATAACGCCTTGTATTGCTGGTGGCACTTAACCAAGTTGTAGTTGGGGATACGTGCTGATAAATGGTGAATGTGGTGGTAAGCAATATCGGCGGTGAACCAGTTTAAAATCTTAGGTAATTTTAAATAACTGGTGCCATCAAGGGCGGCTGTAAAGTAATTCCAATCCTCGTCACCTGCCGCATAAGATTCTTCAAAATTATGTTGAACGGTGAATAATATCAGGCCAATGGCTCCGCCTAAAGATAAAGCAATAATGTAAACGCTAAAGAATTCCAATACACCAAAATAACTAGCGGCAAAAAACCAAGCCGTTAAAAGTACTAGGTTATTCGCTGTCATGTGACGGTATTCTTGCCAAGTGTTCCAGTAATTCGTCTCAAACTCGCTGCTAATCTGGCTGTTGGGTTTTGAGAAGTCTTTTAATTTTTGTTGTAAGAAAAATCCTGCAAATTGAAGGCTGCCTTTTATCCAGGTAAATCTAGGATTAAAAATAAAATAAAGAAAGCCAGCCAAAGGTGCCATGCGCATTTTACGCTGATTGGCATAAGCTTTTCTTTGTTTGGGGGTGAGTTCAGCAAATTGATCTACTGATAAAACTGCTAAAGGACCGCGGTATTTATTCCAATTACCATTAGTAGAGTGATGATAGTCGTGGTGTTTAGACCAAACATATTGAGGTACGCCACACAGTACACCAAAAATAAATCCAGCTATCTTGTTTTCTCTGGGGTTTACATACAAGCAGTTGTGGCCGCAATCATGCAGCATCACAAATACACGTATAACAAATAAAGTAAGCAAGGCGGTAATGCCTGCAGCCAGCCAATAAGAGACCGCTAAACTTTCGATTGCCGCAAATAACAAAATAAAGAAAGGCACAATAGTTGTCAGTGTTTGGGCAAAAGCTTTGCTATTGCTGCGCACAGCGTATTCTTTAATGAGAGCATTTTTTTCGGTTTTTAAGGTATTACTGGCTAAAACAGAAGCTGCGATTGGGGCCTGCTGTTCTTGTTCGTCAAGGATGAGCGTGGTCATTGTTGTTATTATTAACTCTAATGGTATTTTTAGCGTCAAGTATTGCAGTATTCTAAAAGCCTGTAAAACTGTGTGCCATTTTTTATTGTAAGGAATTATCGTGACCAGTGCTCAGCTTCTTAGTCAATGGGTTTTGCCTGTTGCACTTGCCTTGATGATGTTTGCTATGGGGCTAGCACTTACGCTCAATGATTTTCGCCGAATTAAGATTTTTCCTAGACCTGTTATTTTAGGTATTTTACTGCAGTTTTTACTTTTACCAACTTTGGCTTGGGGGATGATCTTGCTATTAGGATTGTGGATAGATATTCCGCAGTTATTAGCGTTTGGTATTTTGATTCTAGCCGCTTGCCCCGGCGGAGCGACATCGAATGTTATTTCTCATTTGGCCGGTGGTGACGGTGCGCTGTCTATTTCGATGACAGCCATTGTCAGTGTGTTGATGCCCTTTATTATACCAATAAGCTTGGCGTATCAGCTTTCTTGGATAGCAGAGGATCCGCTAGGTATTCACTTACCTATTATGAAAACCATTACGCAGCTTGTGCTGGTGACTGCGCTGCCTGTGATCTTGGCTATGTGCTTGAGATATTACTGGCCAAGTTGGGTATTAAAAATTGAACCCAGTTTTAAAAAAATAAGCGGTTTATTATTCTTGTTATTGGTTCTTTCTTTACTTGCTGTGCAGTGGCCACAATTAAAGTTGTTGGGAAGCACAGTATTGGTTTTGTGCATCGTAATGAGTTTGTCTTTATGCGTTGTCGCCATGTTGGCTGCTTATGGCATGGCCAAAAAACAAGGTTTTGATGTACGAACAGGAAAAACTTTGGCAATAGAAGTGGGTATTCAAAATGCAGGAACAGGCATCTTTATCGCCGCAGTTTTATTGCATAATCCTCAGCTGGCTCTGATCCCCTTAACCTATGGTTTGGTGATGAATATTCCTGCGCTGGCTTTGATTGCTATTAATGCGCGTAAGTTTTCGTTGGGTTAGCTGGGTGATGATATGTTTGGTTATTTAAAAGTGCTTCTGTTATTATCCGCGCCGGAGACGCCTAGGCAATCGTCGCTTTTAGCATTTATGTTGAAAGGGGAGGAAAGTCCGGGCTCCACAGGGCAGGGTGCCAGATAACGTCTGGGCGGTGTAAACCGACGACAAGTGCAGCAGAGAGAAGACCGCCGATGGCTCGTTCGCGAGCACAGGTAAGGCTGAAAGGGTGCGGTAAGAGCGCACCGGACCACTGGTAACAGTTGGTTGCAGGGTAAACTCCACCCGGAGCAAGATCAAATAGGCTCTCTTATGGCGTGGCCCACGTTGAGAGCGGGTAGATCGCTTGAGCCTGCGAGCAATTTCAGGCCTAGATGAATGATTGTCCAAGACAAAACCCGGCTTATCGGGCGTCTCCACCAGATTTTAAAATCCCTTCATGGTTGCATGAAGGGATTTTTTTTCTTTTTTCTTTTTTTCTTTTTTTAAGTTAAATAAATTAAAAGTTTTATTGACCAAGGGCCACTAAGTTGCGGCCACTTTCTTTAGCTTTATTGGATGCAGAATCTAATGCGACGGCGATGGAAGCGGTCACTTTAATGACAGTGTCTTTGAATATTATGTCGTTATTTTCTATGGCACTGCGGATGCGCTGAGCGAAAGACAAGGGTGGATACCTCTATCAATACTTTATCACCGCAGGCATGGCCATAATTATCGTTAATTGCTTTAAAATGATCCTTATTAAAAGTTTGTACGGCGGTAAATAAAAAAGTTAATTATACTGACAAGTGTAATAATGCGACTCTTCTGCCATTTAGCCGCAGTATGCGATTCAGTTTTATCTGAGATCGTTCTTTATTTGTCACGACAGGCTTCATCGGGCCACTCAAATTCAATAGTCGTATGCGTGAGTTTAAAATCTATTAACTGCTGTTTAATTTGTTGTTTTAATTGCTGCTGCTCTGCACTGCCTAGCGCTTGGCTGAGCGTTAAATGCACTGTCATAACATTTGATTCACCATCTAACGACCATAGGTGTAAATGATGTAGGCTATCGACACCGTTTAGTCTAAGCAGGGAATTTTTAATGCCTTCAAACATGGCAGCGTCTGGACTGGACTGAGCAAACAGTTTTAAGGTAGTCCATAAATTGCGCACTACGTTGATTAAGATAAATAAGGTAAAAGCAATTGATAGCAAGGGGTCGAGTATGGGGACTTCTGCAAACATCAAGACGATTGATACAATTAATACAGCCACCCAACCTAGTACATCTTCTAATAAATGCCAGTTTAAAATACGTTCGTTAAGGGTTTTTCCTGCGCTGAGTTTGTAAGCAGCAAAGCCATTAACGCAAACGCCAAAAATAGCCAATAACAGCATGCCTTGTGCTTCTGGCATGACAGGTTCAAATAACCTAGGAATCGCTGTTGTCATCACCCAAACCGAACCAATGATCAGTACTAAGCCATTTAATAGCGCACCAAATAGAGACAAGCGTCTAAAACCATAACTGAACTCACTGTTTGCTTGCTTTTTACCCAGCTTATTTAATACCCAAGCACTGCCTATAGAAAGTGTATCGCCTAAATCATGTACAGCATCCGCCATAATGGCGGTACTGTTGGTTAACCAGCCACCGATAAATTCAACAATAGTAAAACCAAGGTTTAGAAAAAAAGCCCAGCCAATACGATTTGAACTCATGTCTTGGGTATGGCTATGAGCATGCGAGTGCGAGTGCGAGTGCGAGTGCGAGTGATTGTCTTGTGTCTTCATGTAATATTCACACCTACTATTCGTTTAATTAATACATATTAAGTATTACAAATCATTTCATTCATGGCTTTGCTATGGTTAGCATGAATACAGATTAACGATTTGAGTCATATAAGTCACATTAAGTCAGGAGTTTGGCGATGGATTTTGAATTAAGCCCCAAAGCAAAAGATTATGTAAAGCGCACTAAAGCGTTTATTAAAAAGCACATTGAGCCGATTGAAGCTGAATTTTGGGCTGATATTACCGAAAAACAGAATCATGGTGATTGGACACAGTGGGAAGTGCCTGAGATCGTTCAAGAGTTAAAAGCCAAAGCCAAAGCTGAAGGCTTATGGAACATGTTTTTACCTTGCGATGAACTAGGCGCAGGTTTGAGTGTGATGGAATACGCCTCGGTGGCGGAAGAAACTGGCCGTAGTTTATTGGCCCCGACCATCTTTAACTGTAATGCTCCAGATTCTGGCAACATGGAAGTATTGTGGCGATATGGCAGTGATGAACAAAAAGCACAGTGGCTAACGCCATTGTTAGCCGGCGATATTCGTTCAGTTTTCTTTATGACCGAGCCAGAAGTTGCATCGTCTGATGCGACTAATATGGAAGCGACAGCAATTGTTGAGGGTGATGAAGTTGTATTGAACGGCACTAAGTGGTGGTCGAGCGGTGTGGGTGATCCACATTGCAAAGTTGGTATTTTCATGGCTAGTACTCCCGATGAGAGTAAAGACCGTCACCATCAGCATTCAATGGTGTTGGTACCTTTGGATACTCCCGGGGTGAAAATTGAGCGCATGTTGCCGGTATTTGGTGCTTATGATGCGCCTCATGGGCATGGTGAAGTTAGCTTTACTAATGTTCGCTTGCCAGTTTCAAGCTTTATTAGCGGCCCAGGTATGGGTTTTGAAATTGCACAAGGTCGTTTGGGCCCTGGCCGTATTCATCACTGCATGCGTTGCTTAGGTGCAGCTGAAAAATCATTAGAGTTGATGGTTGATCGTGGAATGAAGCGTACAGCATTCCACAAGCCGATTATGAAGTTGGGTGGTAATTCTGAGCGTTTGGCTGAAGCCCGTATTGCTATTGATCAGGCACGCTTATTAACATTATTTGCGGCTTGGAAAATGGATAAAGTTGGTGCTATGGCAGCAATGACAGAAATTTCGGCTATTAAAGTTGTGGCTCCTAATGTGTTACAGAAGGTGGTTGACGATGCCATTCAAATTCATGGTGGAGCCGGGGTGAGCCAAGATACTCCACTTACCGCTTTTTATATGCAGGCGCGTTCTTTACGCTTAGCGGATGGCCCTGATGAAGTGCATAAAGGCGTTATTGCTCGTATCGAACTTGCTAAGCGTGGTTTCCACAGACAAAAACGCTAGCGTGTTATAGCTATTGCTAGTTGTTTAATCTTCAAACTCGATGTTGGTGTTTACTAACATCGAGTTTGCTGTTTTTAATACTCCCGTCTTTGTTTTTGTCCGCAGCCCTTCGCTTTCTCCCCTCCTAGGAATAGTCACAATGCGACAAAAGTGTGAGTGTTCACTCTTAGTTTTTCACATGGTTAGTTAGTGACCACTATTTATAACAAAAATGTCTAAATAAATTTTAATAATATTGTTGGTGAGTACTAACTTAAAGTTTTACTTTAACTTGTATGCGCAGAGCCACGGTTGGTATGGCTTTTATACAAGGTAATTCTTTCGCTTTTTGATTTTGTGTCGTAAATAGTGGCTAAGTCATTGTGATCTAACGCAAATTTTCATATATCCACAGTGTGGTTAGTCTTGCAAATCCGTCTCAGCGTTTCTATAGTGTGCATCAGTGGAATAAAGTGGGTAATAGTGGGTTTTTGTAGTTAAATTTAACGATAAATAAAACTTCAAACTCTATTCAATCTTTTGGATAAGGAATACCAGTGTTTCGTGGACTGAGTGCGGTTAATTTAGATGCTAAAGGTAGGCTAGCAATCCCGATGAAATATCGGCAATTGCTGGTGGATCTTTGTGCTGGGCGTCTAGTAGCCACAATTGATACCGAAGAACGCTGTTTATTGATTTACCCCGTTGATGAGTGGGAGCTGATTCAGGAAAAAATAGAAGCCTTACCCAGTTTTAATCCCAGTGCACGACGCATACAAAGATTACTGATTGGCCATGCTACCGATATTGATATGGACGCTAATGGGCGCATGCTGTTGTCATCGCCTTTGCGTGAATATGCACAGTTAGAAAAAGAAACAGTATTGGTAGGGCAAGGCAAAAAACTAGAGTTGTGGAGTAAAGAGCTATGGAATAGCCGACGCGATGATTACATTGCCGAGGTCAATTCTTTAGACACACTTCCAGACGAATTATTAAATCTTTCTTTATAAAGAAGTCTTATGGCCAAGCGAAGCAGAACAAAGTTAAGTAAGACGGAACGCGAGAAAGCGCAGCAAGCTCAAACGGCACAAAAGCAAGAGCAGCTTGAGTCGGGGGTGGGTGTACAGCAAGACCACTTTACTGTGTTGTTGCACGAAACGGTTGATGGTTGTGTGGTTAATCCAGATGGATTTTATGTTGATGGCACTTTTGGCCGTGGCGGTCACAGTGAGCAAATTTTAACTAAGTTATCCGAGCACGGGCGTTTGTTTGGTTTTGATAAAGATCCGCAAGCGATCGCTACAGGCGAAGCGTTAGAGAAAAAAGATCCGCGTTTTACCATTATTAAAACCAGTTTTGCGGATTTACAACAGCAGTTGCAAGCTCGTGGTATCGATAAGATTGATGGCTTGCTGCTGGATTTGGGCGTTTCATCACCGCAATTAGATGACGCCGAGCGTGGTTTCAGTTTTATGCGTGATGGGCCATTGGATATGAGAATGGATCCGACTTCTGGTGAAAGTGCCGAAGAGTGGATTGCGCGAGTAAGTGCAGATGAACTGGCGCGAGTAATGAAAGAATACGGTGAAGAGCGTTTTGCTAAACGCATGGCTAATGCGGTGGTACGAGAGCGTGAACTGCAGCGTATTAATCGTACGGTACAGTTGGCCGAGATTTTAAAAGAAGCTAACCCAGCTTGGGAAAAACACAAGCACCCAGCGACGCGCGCTTTTCAAGGGATTCGCATTCATTTAAATAATGAATTAACCGATTTAGAAAAGATTTTGGATCAATCGATTGATGTTTTAAGGGTAGGAGGGCGCTTGGCGGTAATCAGTTTCCATTCCCTTGAAGATCGAATTGTTAAGCGCTTTATCCGTCGCCAAGAGCAAGGTCGCCCAATTCCGCGAGGTTTGCCGGTGTTGGATAACGACTTAGGTAAAACAATGATCAAAATTGGCAAAGCGATAAAACCAAAAGCCAATGAGGTTGGCGGTAATGTTCGTGCTCGCAGTGCTGTATTGCGCATAGCTGAACGAATTGAAGGCGAGCGAGAGTAATTGATGGCGTTCAGTGCAAAGGTACTGCTTAAACACAAAAACCTGTTAATTATTGCAGCATGGTTGTTGGTTATGGCATTAGCCACGCTGCAAGTAGCGGCAACACACTGGCATCGTGAGTTGGTGGCTAAGTGGCAAGTGTCTGAACGACAGCGGTTAACGTTAGAGCAAGATTATGGCCGGCTTTTGTTAGAAAAAAGTGCATTAACTGCCCATGGCCGAGTAGAGCGAATTGCGGTAGATAAATTGAATATGATGAAACCTATCGATGTGCAGGTTATTCGCAGCAGTCGTTAGCCAATAATCCATGGATGAGATTTTTATAATAATTATTAGCCTAAACGGAATTGTTTAAGGATCTATGAGAATGAAAACACGCAAAAACATGAAAGGCACACAATAACGTGGCTAAGCCTGGCATTAAAAAAGCTGTTACTACAGCGAATACAGCATTAACAGATTACAGAATCCCGGTATGGCGCTTTGCGTTGGTACTGGGTTTTTTCGTATTGCTGGTTGTTATTGTTGCTGGGCGTATGGGGCATTTACATCTGGTAAAGCAGTCATTTTTAGTTGCTCAAGGCGAGCAACGCATGGTACGAGAAGAGTCCATTCCCGCTTTGCGTGGTGATATCAAAGATCGAAATGGTGAACCTCTTGCTGTTAGTTCTCCAGTAAAAAGTCTGTGGTTGAACCCTAAAGTATTTGATGCTGCTAATGCCACTACTTTAGCGGCTACCTTGGGTATTTCTCAGAAAAGATTGAGCCGTCGGCTTAATCGCAATCGCCATCAAGGCTTTATGTATGTTAAACGCCACCTTCCACCAGAAGAAGCAGATAAAGCTTTGGATCTAAAATTAAGTGGTTTGTATTCAGAAACAGAATATCGACGTTTTTATCCCGCCTCTGAAGTCACCGCTCACGTCGTGGGTATGACCAATATTGATGGTAAAGGACAAGAAGGTTTGGAGCTGGCTTACGACGAATGGTTGCAAGGCTCGCCGGGTCAGCAGCGTGTGGTTAAAGATTTGCGTGGTAATGTTATTAAGCAATTAAATGTTTCAGCCATTGCCGAGTCGGGTAGTGATTTAACACTTACTTTAGATTTGCGTTTGCAGTATTTGGCCTATCGAGAATTAAAGGCGGTTGTTCATGCGCACAAAGCAAACTGGGGGAGCGCCGTATTAATGGATGCTCGTAATGGCGATATTTTAGCTTTAGTTAATCGTCCTTCTTACAACCCTAATAACCGCAGTACTTTAAATGCGAAAGAAATGCGCAACCGTGCTTTAACCGACATGATTGAACCAGGTTCAACACTGAAAGCTTTTACTGTGGCTGCATCGCTGAAAGAAGGTAAACACCAAGCTGATTCAGTAGTGAATACGTCTCCGGGTTTTATGCGTATTCGTCAAAAAACCATTCGCGATCATCGTGATTACGGCCGCTTGGATTTAACCGGTATTATTCGTAAATCCAGCAACATTGGCGTAACTAAATTAGCCCATGAAATGGGAGCAGATTACTTATGGAATTTATTACACTCGGCCAAGTTAGGGCAAGCGACGGCTCTGGGTTTTCCCGGTGAAGCAGTAGGGTATTTACCCTATCCACAAAAGCTCGATAAGTTAGGGTTGGCGACCTTGTCTTATGGCTATGGTTTATCAGTTACACCGCTGCAGCTGGCTCAGGCTTATACGGCTTTTGCCAACTCCGGTTGTGTACAAGAAGCACGTTTAATTATGAACGATACACAAACAAGGTGCGAACAAATCATGCCCGCGTCGGTGGCCCATGATATGAGCAAGATGCTTGAAACAGTTACGCAAAAGGGCGGTACAGGGACCCGTGCAAAAGTGGAAGGCTATCGTGTTGGTGGTAAAACAGGCACCTCGCACAAGGTGGGCAAAGACGGCTATCAAGATTCAGAATATACGGCGATTTTTGCAGGCATTGCACCTATCTCCGACCCTAGATTTGTTTTAGTTGTGGTGATCGATCAGCCACAAGGACAAGAATATTATGGCGGCGAAGTGGCTGCTCCTGTGTTTGGTCGCATTATGGAAGAAGCCTTGCGCACGTTAAAAATAGACCCAGATCAAAGCCAAGATTTTCACGTGGCTGAAGTTAATAACAGTGACTTTGTCGCCCCACATTCTCGTTCATTATCGTCACCTCTAACCCAAGCGAATAGAGTTAATAAAATGAATAAGGCAAATAACAGGGTGACGCAGCTATGAACTTAATCGAATTATTAACACCGTTTATTTTAAATGCTCAGCCGACTATTCCTAACATCCAAATTGCTGGCTTAGTAACTGATAACCGTGATCTCGTTGTTGGTGATTGCTTTATTGCTTTGGCTGGTTTGTCGCAACATGGAAAAACATTTATTGATGATGCGATTGCCAAAGGTGCGTCGGCCATTTTACTCGATGGTGAGCATAATGAATCACTTGTGGTTGAAAAACAAAAAGCTGAAATTCATTATCAAGCGAACGTCCCCGTTATTGAAATTCAGAATCTAAAGACATTTATTAATGCCTTGATAATTCATTTTTATCAACATCACGAAGCACATGCAGCTTCAGTTTTTGATATGCCATTATGGGGTGTTACCGGCACCAACGGTAAAAGCAGTATTACTCGATTTGTGGCGCAAATGAGTACCGCATTACAACAGCCGTCGGGTTTGATGGGCACTTTAGGCTATGGCGTGTGGCCGGATATTTCGGCCAGTAAAAATACTACACCAGAGCTAGCAATATTGTTGCGCCAATTCAGTGCTATGCAGCGTGCCGGGGCACAGACAATTGCTATGGAAGTTTCAAGCCATGGCATAGAGCAAAATCGTATTCAGGGTTTAACTTTTTACGCTGCAGTATTCTCAAATCTAAGCCAAGACCATTTAGATTATCACGGCGATATGGAAAGTTATTTTGCAATCAAACGTGAATTATTTTTGGGTGAGCATTTACGTTACGCCATCATCAATATTGATGATGATTATGGTCAGCGCTTACTTGCAGACACTTCGATTACAGCACAAAAAATCAGTTATGGTTTTAACCCAAACGCCGATATTCGCGTGCTTAAATCAACTAGCAGTACCACTACGATAGACGCGAGTATTACTACTCCTTGGGGCGATGCCGATTTTACTATTAATATGGTTGGCGATTTTAATCTTGCGAATGTGTTGGCTGCGATTGGTTTGCTGGCTGTGCAGAATGTTTTTGAGTTTCAGCACATTATTAATGCGGTTCAGGCAATTACACCGGCCCCTGGGCGTATGCAAACGTACAGCAAGACAAACTGCCCGACAGTGGTGGTTGATTTTGCTCATACACCCGATGCGCTAAGCAATGTGTTATCAACCTTGGTTAAACAAACTCAAGGCCGCTTAGGTGTTGTTTTTGGTTGCGGCGGTAATCGCGATACGAGCAAGCGTCCTTTGATGGCAGCAATTGCACAACAGTTTGCAGATTACGTGTGTTTAACCACTGACAACCCAAGACACGAAAATATTGAAAGCATCATTATAGATATGCAAGCAGGCTTTACAGGCAATGTTGATAATGAAAATAATGCGATGATCTCGGTAGAACTTGATCGTCAGCAAGCGATTGTGCAAACCCTCACTCATTTTAATCAACACGACATGGTTTTAGTCGCAGGTAAAGGGCATGAAGCCTATCAAGATATTAAAGGTGAAAAAATACCTTACAGCGACGAAGCGGTTTTATTAGCTCAAGGTTATCAAGATATACAAGCATTTAATAAGGAGGCCTTATGATGATGGCTTCTTTTACTTTAGCTGAATTGGCTAAGGCAATTTCGGCCACTGTGATTTCTAAAGTGGCCATTACCGAAATGGCCAAAATTGAGTCGAAAAATATTAATACCGATAGCCGCAATCTACGACCAGGGGATGTATTTTTGGCTCTGCGTGGCGATAATTTTGATGGTCATGATTATTTAACTCAAGCGCAGTCTATGGGTGCGATTGCCGCAGTTGTGGATAAGAAATACGAAGCGGCTGGTAATATTCCTACGGATTTTCCTTTGCTGGTGGTTGACGATACTTTATTTGCCTTGGGTAAAGCAGGGCAGTGGAACCGCAGTCAATTCAATGGGCCGCTTATTTCAATTACCGGTAGTGCAGGTAAAACATCGGTTAAATCTATGGCAGCGCATATGCTGCAGCTTGTTGGCGATTGCTGGTCAACGCCGGGCAATTTCAATAATCATGTGGGTGCGCCATTAACGCTGTTGGGTTTGTCTGCGCAGCATAAGGCGGCAGTAATAGAGTTGGGTGCTAGCGGCCCCGGCGAAATTGCTTACACCTCGCAGTTCACCCAGCCAGACGTTGCCATTCTTACAAATGTCAGTGGTGCGCATCTTGAAGGCTTTGGTAGCATCGAAACCATTATGCAAACCAAAGGCGAAATCATAGATTCACTAGCGGCAGATGGCTGCGCCATTCTTAATGCCGACGATGTGTATTATGCCGACTGGGTGCTGCGCGCTGGTGAACGCAAAGTGTTAAGTTTTGCTGTGAATAACTTTGCCGATGTTATGGCACAAAATATTATTTGTAATGAATTTGGCTGTTCTTTCGATGTTATCTATCAGCAAAATCAATCCGCTTGTTACCCCTGCACAATTCCATTGCTAGGACAGCATAATGTGATGAACGCTCTGTCGGTTATCGCTGCTGGATTGGCATTAGGCCTAAAGTTGGAAGCAATCATCGAGCAACTTAAAACCATGCCAAGTGTTGACGGACGCTTGCAATGGGTGGACGGGGAAGGTGGTGTACGTATCATTAACGACTCCTACAACGCCAGCCCTGCTTCCGTAAAAGCCGCTATCGATGTGTTGTCATTGTGGCAAGATAATACTTGGTTGGTATTGGGCGATATGGCTGAGTTAGGTAATGACTCAGAAAGCATTCACCGAGAAATGGGTGAATACGCTCAGCAAAAAGGTATTGCTAATTTTGTTGCTACCGGTAATGGCTGTCGTCATGCAATTGCTGCTTTTAATCAGGCAGCAGGTTCTGATGCAAATATTACCGCGCAGTGGTTTGAGCAACAAGATTCATTATTAAATTATATAAATACTAATAAACAACCTGGCCAGATTTTTTTGGTTAAAGGTTCGCGCAGTGCAGCAATGGACAACATTGTCTCAGCTCTGTCGTTGAAACGTGTCGATCACGTTTCAAATTCTACTGGGGAACAATAACTATGTTGTTATGGCTTGCAGAATACCTAACACAATTTCATTCAGGTTTTGCCGTGGTGCAATATCTGTCATTGCGTGCAATTTTTGCTGTGATTACTGCGCTGACTGTGGCGTTATTTTTGGGCCCTAAAGTGATCCGTAAATTACGCGAATATCAAATAGGCCAATCAGTGCGTCAAGATGGTCCTAAATCGCATTTAAGCAAAGCTGGCACTCCCACTATGGGGGGTGCGCTTATTTTATTATCCATCACCGTCACAACTTTGTTGTGGGGTAACTTAGAAAATAAATATGTGTGGGCCACGCTGCTAGTTACCTTGGCGTTTGGAGCTATTGGTTGGGTGGATGATTACCGCAAAGTGGTGGAAAAAAACTCACGCGGATTACCCGGGCGTTGGAAGTATTTTTGGCAGTCGTTATTGGCCATAGTCGTGGCGGTGTATTTATTTATAACGGCTCCTAGCAGTGCAGAAACTTCATTAATTATTCCATTTTTTAAAGATGTCATTATTGAATTAGGAATTTTTTATATTGTATTAAGTTACTTTGTCATCGTGGGTGCCAGTAACGCCGTTAATTTAACCGATGGCTTGGATGGCTTAGCCATTTTACCAACGGTAATGGTTGGTGCTGCTTTGGGTTTATGTGCGTATTTTGCGGGTAACGTTAATTACTCAGAATATTTATCCATTCCTTATGTCTTAGGCGCCGGTGAGCTGGTAGTTTTCAGTGGTGCTTTGGTCGGAGCCGGCGTTGGATTTTTGTGGTTTAACACTTACCCTGCACAGGTATTTATGGGTGACGTAGGTTCGCTGGCACTTGGGGCCGCATTGGGAATGATGGCCGTGATCACTCGCCAAGAAATTATCTTTTTTATCATGGGCGGTATTTTTGTCGCCGAAACAATGTCGGTAATTTTACAAGTAGGCTCATTTAAATTAACCGGTAAACGCATTTTTCGCATGGCACCCTTGCATCATCATTACGAATTAAAAGGCTGGCCAGAACCACGGGTGATCGTGCGCTTTTGGATTATCACATTAATTTTAGTGTTGGCCGGTTTGGCAACATTAAAAATACGCTAATTAAAGAATGAACGAGATATAACTTAGCAATGACCAACTTGATTACATCTGATCAAAAACGCTTAATTATCGGCATGGGCCAAACAGGGCTTTCGTGTGCGCGTTTTTTGACGGCTAAAGGAATGTCATTTGATCTTTGTGATACTCGTCAATCGTTACCTAATCAAAGTGCAATAGCGGCAGAGTTTTCTTCTAGCCAAATTTTTAATGGTGATTTTACCGACACGCTTACTGGTGAATTCTTGTCTCAGTATCAAGAGTTGATTGTCAGCCCAGGCATTGCCATTGCAGAACCTGCTATAGCTTTTGCACAGCAACAGGGCAGTCGCGTGAGAGGTGATGTTGATCTGTTTGCGGAATATGTGAAAAAACCCATCATTGCAATCACCGGATCTAACGGCAAAAGCACTGTCACTACTCTAGTGGGTGATATTTTAACAGCTGCAGGGCATAAGCCTGCGGTGTGTGGCAATATTGGCATACCCGTGTTGGATGTTTTATTACAAGATGAAAATTACCACTGTTACGTTGTTGAGTTATCCAGCTTTCAATTAGAAACAACCCATAACTTATCCGCTGCCGTAGCATGTGTATTGAATTTAAGTGAAGACCACATGGATCGCTACTCATCGATGATGGCTTATCACCAAGCTAAACATCGTATTTTTAGCGGTTGTAAAAGTGTAGTGGTTAATCGAGAAGACCCATTAACACAACCGCTCACAAGCTCTTCAATGCCTACGCGCAGTTTTGGTTTAACAATGGCCGATAATCCGGTTGCGGCTAAGCATCAGTATGCGATCAGTGCTGATAATTATTTGGTTTTTCAGCAAGATAAAATCTTGCCAGTCGAACAATTAAAAATTAAAGGCCGTCATAATCACTTAAACGCCTTAGCCGCAATTGCTTTGGTTGAGTCACTGCCAACAGACTTTAAAGTTAGCGAGCGTCAACTCCAGCAAGCACTAACTCAATTTGCGGGTTTGCCCCATCGTTGTGCTTGGGTTGCTGAGCAAAAAGGAGTGAATTACTTTAACGATTCTAAAGGTACCAATGTTGGTTCTACTTTAGCGGCAATTAATGGTTTGGCAGGTGACGACAAAAAAATAATTTTAATTGCCGGTGGCGTGGGTAAAGATCAAGATTTTACCGCACTTGCTAAAGTGTGCCAGCAACAGGTTAAAAATGTGCAATTATTTGGTCGTGATGCCAGCTCTATTGCCGCAACTTTTGCAGCAACTTTTGACAGCGAGTCTGCCCTAACTCATACATCAGAGTTGGCTGTTACAACAGAGCAGTCAGAAACTCTTGCACAAGCATTAGTAAACGCCAAAGCAGTTGCCGAGGCGGGGGATATTATTTTATTTTCACCGGCGTGTGCAAGCTTTGATCAGTTCAGCAATTATGTGCAACGGGGTGAGTTTTTTGAGCAGTTGGTAAAAGCAGGAGGTCAGCATGAATCCTAAATCATCAGCAACTTCTGTTAGCCCAGTTAACACCACTAGCTGGTTAAGCAAGTTAAGCGTTAAAACGGTTATTAACCATATTACCCCGGTAAAAATGAACGCTCTTGTGTGGTCTTGGTTAGCGTTGTTGGCTTTAGGCTGGATCATGGTGATGTCAGCTTCTACGAGCATAGCTGAAATTTATACCGGCAATGCAGCTCACTTTTCCATTCGTCACAGTGTTTATATCGTACTGGGTATTATCGCTGCCTTTTTAGTGAGCCAGATTCCTCTATCGTGGTGGCGTAAAACCGATGCGCTGTGGTTAATGGTTGGAATAGCCGGTTTGGTTGCGGTATTGATCCCAGGTATAGGTCATGTAGTAAATGGCAGTGCGCGCTGGTTAAACTTGGGTTTTATAAAAATTCAACCGTCAGAAATTGTTAAGTTTACAGTCGTACTTTATATCTCTGGTTATCTTATTCGTCGGCAAGTGCAGGTGCAAAATCAATGGTGGGGTTTTATAAAGCCGCTAATGATTCTAGCTTTAATTGCAATACTGTTGTTGTTAGAACCTGACTTTGGCTCGGTTGTGGTGTTAATGGGCGCGGTGTTGGTTTTATTATTTTTAGGTGGCGTTAAAGCGGGTCAATTTTTCTTATTGGCGCTCGCAACGTTATTGGTTGGCTACGTGATGATTACCGGAGAAGAATATCGTTTAGCGCGTTTAACGAATTTTTGGCATCCATTCCACCCCGATCATGTATACGGTTCTGGCTATCAATTAGCGCAAGCATTAATTGCATTTGGCCGAGGTGAACTATGGGGTACGGGTTTGGGTGAAAGCGTACAAAAATTATTTTATTTACCAGAAGCACATACCGATTTTGTATTTGCAATTTGGTCAGAAGAAACCGGTTTAATCGGTGGTTTATTTGCTCTAGGTTTGCTGACTTTCTTTTTAGCCCAGTGCCTTATCATTGGTTGGCGCGCGCAACAAATTGGTCACTTATACGGTGGCTTTATTTGTTTTGGTATAGCGACCCTATTTGGCTTGCAGATCATTATCAACTTGGGTGTGAATACCGGTTTATTACCAACCAAAGGCTTAACTCTACCGTTTTTTAGTTATGGCGGCAGTAGTTTAGTCATTTGCTGTGTAATGGTGGCCTTAGTGTACCGAGTGAGTATTGAATTAGATGAAGCAATGGCTAAACCTAAAGCCAAAAAAACGCGAAAAAAATCGAGTAAGAAATCCTTGCTGCCAATCAATAAAGATAGCCACGAAGAAACCGAATACGTTACCGGTTTTGATGCCTACGTTGAAGAATTAAACGGTGGTCATCATGACAAATAAAACCGTAATGATTATGGCAGGTGGAACCGGCGGCCATGTTTTCCCAGCACTAGCGGTGGCAGATGCTTTAGCAGCAAAAGGTTACAGCATTCATTGGCTAGGTACTGCTGCGGGTATTGAAGCCGATGTGATTCCAAAAGCAGGTTATCCACTACACTGCATTCAGGTAACGGGTTTGCGCGGTAAAGGTAAGTTAGCCCTGTTAGCGGCGCCATTTAAAATACTTAAGGCCATTTACCAAGCTTGGCGTTTTATGAAAGTGATTCAAGCCGATGCGGTATTAGGCTTGGGTGGTTTTGCTACTGGCCCAGGTGGGGTGGCGGCAAAATTAATGGGTATCCCACTGTTGATACATGAACAAAATGCGTTTCCTGGAATGACTAATCGATTATTAAAGCCGATGTCGAATGTGGTAATGCAGGCCTTCGCAAATACGTTCAAAGGGAATCATAAAAAAGAGATAGCCGCAGGTACATTTTTAACAACGGGTAATCCAGTACGGGCCAATATTGTTGAATTAAAAAACAATTCAAACAAAATAAAAAGTGCTCACGTTAACTTAGAAAAAACGGTAGAAGCAACTGCAGCAAAAACTGAAGAGAAAACTGCAGATTTTACAAAAGAAAAGCTGAATGTGTTGGTCGTTGGTGGTAGTTTAGGCGCGATTGGAATTAACAATGCCGTGATCGATGCCTTGGCGCTGGTACAAGAAAAAGAAACAACCAATAAAGCCAAGTATTCTTTACCCAATCTGTGGCACCAAGTCGGTAAAAAAAATATCGAACAGGTTCAACAATTATACGCTAGCAAAGGTTTATCTGATAAAGCCAAAGTCGTTGCTTTTATCGATGATATGGCAGCCGCTTACGAATGGGCTGATCTGGTAATTTGTCGTTCCGGTGCGCTCACAGTTTCAGAACTAGCTTGTGCGGGTAAGGCGTCAATCTTGATACCGTTTCCACACGCCGCTGATGATCATCAAACCGCAAATGCGCAAACATTAGTGGATGCCGGTGGTGCAGAACTAAAACAACAATCTGAATTAACAGGTGAATGGTTAGCACAGCGTTGGCAGCATTACGTTGACAATCCACAACACATTAAAACGATGTCGCTAGCTGCTTCTAGTGCATCTATTACAAACGCAACCGACGTTGTTGCTGAGCAAGTAATAAAACAAATAAGGTTAAATGATTAATGGCTAACGAAAATCCACTCACGACTGGGCCAGCAGAAGCCTACGCTATACCAGAAATGCGTCGTATAAAACGCATTCACTTTATTGGTATTGGCGGCGTTGGTATGTGTGGCATTGCCGAAGTATTACTTAACCAAGGTTATCAAATAAGTGGTTCCGACTTACGCCAATCGTCAGTGACTCAGCACTTAACTAACATGGGTGCACAAGTATTTTTAGGGCATTTAAAAGATAACGTAGACGGTGTTGATGTGGTTGTTGTGTCAACAGCCATTGATGAAAATAATCCAGAAATTCAATACGCAATCGAAAAGCGTATTCCGATTGTGCGTCGGGCAGAAATGCTTGCCGAACTGATGCGCTTTCGACATGGTATTGCGGTCGCAGGTACGCATGGTAAAACCACCACGACCAGTTTAGTTACCTCTATTTTAGCGCAGGCAAAGTTAGATCCGACTTATGTAATTGGTGGGCGCTTAAACAGCTCAGGCAGTAATGCGCGCTTAGGTGCTAGCCGTTATTTAGTGGCCGAAGCAGACGAAAGCGATGCATCATTTTTACACCTACAGCCCATGACTTCTATCATCACAAATATTGATGCCGATCACATGGAAACTTACGGTGGTGATTTCGATAAGTTAAAACAAACATTTATCGATTTTTTACAAAATTTACCCTTTTATGGCTTGGCAGTGCTGTGCATAGACGATGATAATGTGCGCGATATTTTACCTCGTGTTTCTCGTCATTTTATAACCTACGGCCTGAGTGATGATGCTGATTATCAGGCAGTCGATATAGAGCAAACAGGATTGTTTACTCGTTTTACCGTTAAACGCCCACAGGGGGCAAAAGACTTAACGGTGCGTATGCGTATGCCGGGTGTGCACAATGTCTTAAATGCACTGGCGGCAATTGTTGTTGCCTGTGACGAAAAAGTGGATGACGAATCCATTGTTCATGCATTAGAAAATTTCGCTGGTGTTGGTCGACGCTTCCAAGTATGTGCAGAAGTAGAGTGCACTGATTTAGAAGGTAATGAAGGCAGTGTCTTGCTGGTTGATGACTACGGGCATCATCCAAGAGAAGTAGAAGTAACCTTAGAAGCAATCCGTAAAGGTTTCCCTGAACGTCGGTTAGTTGCATTGTTTCAACCGCACCGTTACAGCCGAACGCGTGATTTGTACGAAGACTTTGTGCGAGTGTTATCCGAACCAGACGTCTTGTTATTAATGGATGTTTATCCTGCCGGAGAAAAACCTATTGCTGGTGCAGAAGGTCGCGCTTTATGTCGCAGTATTCGCCAGCGAGGGGCGTTAGACCCAGTCTTTGTTGAGCGAGATGAAGATATTTCACAAGTACTTAGTAAGGTATTAAAGCCAGGTGACTTGTTGTTAACCCAAGGGGCTGGTGATATCGGCAGCTTGGCGATAACACTAACACAGCAATTACCACAAATTGTCGCCAACAGCCGTCACATTAAAAAAACCTTGGCAGAGGGGCGTGATTGATATGACGTACCGCATCTCTGCTGAAGAAAAAGCAACACTCGGTAAAGTAGCTGTATTAATGGGTGGCACATCGGCTGAACGATCAGTATCGCTTGATAGTGGCAATGCGGTATTAACGGCTTTATTAGAAGCGGGGGTTGATGCCTTTGCGATTGATGTTGGCCACAACGGCGCAGAACAATTAACACAGGCTACTTTTGATCGTGCGTTTATTGCATTACACGGTCGCGGTGGTGAAGACGGCACATTGCAAGGCCTATTGGAATTATTAAATAAACCCTATACCGGTAGCGGTGTTATGGCTTCTGCCTTGGGGATGGATAAATGGCGCACTAAATTAGTATGGGATGCTTGCCAAGTAGCAACCCCTAAAGCGTTTGTGCTAGAGCCAAGCAGTGACTGGAGTTCAATTATGCAAACCTTGGGAGGTTTAGCCATGGTGAAACCCGCCCGTGAAGGTTCCAGTATTGGTATGCGTAAAGTACACAGTAGTGAAGAGCTAGCCGACAGTTATGCCTTTGCTTCGCAGCACGACGATTTAGTTATTGCCGAGCAATATATAGAAGGTAAAGAATTTACCGTGGCGATTTTAGGAGAGCAGGCTCTACCGGCAATCCAATTAAAAACGACACATGATTTTTATGATTTTGATGCCAAATACAAGGCTAACGATACCCAGTATTTATTGCCATCAGAACTGCCAGATTACGCTGAAACAGAATTGCAAAAAATGTCGTTAAAAGCCTTCAAACTTGTCGGCTGTCACGGCTGGGGTCGAGTGGATGCCATGCAGGATCGAGAAGGAAATTTTTGGTTATTAGAAGTGAATACCAGTCCGGGAATGACGGATCATTCTTTAGTGCCTATGGCTGCTAAAGCAGCGGGTTTAACTATGCCTGCCCTAGTGGTTAAAATTTTGCAACAAACGGTTTAAAGTGTGCAAGCTTAAAGGATTAAAAGTAATGCAATTACAGTTAATAAAAGACAAAGCGAAGGAACGCAAAAGTAAACGCGCTAGCAATAAGAAAAAAACAAACCGTGGCGCAACACGAATAGAAAATAAGGCACCTTTTTCATTAAAAGAAACAGTAGCCGCAATTCCTGCTTGGTTAATACAGGGTGTTTTTATTAGCACACTTTTAATAGCAAGCGTTTGGGGATTGCAACAAGTACGCTGGGGCTGGTCGGTAGAAAATGTAGAAATAGAAGGTGAGTTCCGTTACTGGCAGGCAAATGATTTAGCCAAACAATTATTATGGGTAAAAGAACAGAACTTTTTTTCTTTAGATGTGCGCCAAGTAAAATACAAAATAGAACAGTTGGCTCTTATTAAAAGTGCACAAGTAAAAAAAGTTTGGCCAGATACATTATTAGTAAAATTTAAAGAAGACATTCCGGTAGCAGTTTGGAATCAGCAAACCTTGTTGAACCCCAAAGGTGAAGAACTGTTATTACCCGAACGTCTTAATACCAACGAGCTACCCAAATTGTTTGGGCCGCAGCAAAAAACTGCGCAAGTGATGCGACAGTTTCAGCGTTTTCAAACGCGTTTGTCTTCGGTTAATGCAGCCATGGTAAGTTTAACCATGAACTCGGTAGGCAGCTGGCAAATGCAATTAGAAAACGGTTGGACGATTCGCTTAGGTCGCCAGCAAATAGAGCAACGTGTAGAACGCTTGATTGAATTATTAAAAATACTGCCACAAGAAAAAGTTGCAGTGGTTGATCTTAGATATGGAAAAGGGGCGGCCATAAAATGGCTTCCAGCTTAGGAGATAGACAATGAGTCAAGGGCAGCAAAAAAACATGCTGGTTGGACTGGATATAGGTACATCAAAAGTCGTTGCGATTGTTGGTGAAGTCACTGTTGATGGTGGAATAGAAATCGTCGGGCTTGGCTCGCACCCCAGCCGTGGTATGAAAAAAGGCGTGGTTGTTAACATTGAATCCACGGTGCAATCGATTCAGCGTGCAGTTGAAGAAGCAGAATTAATGGCAGGTTGTCGCATTCATTCGGTATACGCGGGTATTGCAGGCAGTCATATTCAATCAATGAACTCACACGGAATGGTCGCCATTAAAGATCGTGAAGTGACTCATGGCGATATAGAGCGCGTGATTGAAGCGGCCAAAGCCGTGCAGTTAAATGGTGAAAGTCGAATTTTACATGTGATTCCACAAGAATATTCTATCGACGCACAAGAAGGCATTAAAGAACCTATTGGTATGTCGGGTGTTCGTTTAGAAGCCAAAGTGCACATGGTAACCAGTGCAGCCAATGCGGCACAAAATATTGAACGTTGTGTACAACGTTGCGGTTTAGAAACCGACAGTATTATTTTAGAACAGTTAGCCTCGAGTTATGCCGTACTAACTGACGATGAAAAAGAATTAGGCGTGTGCTTAGTCGATATTGGTGGCGGCACCACCGATATTGCAATTTTTACAGACGGTGCAATTCGTCATACATCGGTGATTCCGATTGCGGGCGATCAAGTAACTAATGATATTGCTATGGCTTTGCGCACACCAACGCAACACGCCGAAGAAATAAAAATTAAGTATGCTTGTGCATTAACTCAGCTAGCAAAAGAAGATGAAACAATCAAAGTCCCGAGTGTGGGCGATCGACCTTCTCGTGATTTATCACGACAAGCGTTAGCGGAAGTCGTTGAGCCAAGATATGACGAACTGTTTACCTTAATACAAGGTGAGCTGCGTCGCAGCGGTTATGAAGAATTAGTCGCGGCGGGCATCGTACTAACTGGAGGCACTGCAAAAATGGAAGGCGTTGTAGAATTGGCCGAAGAAATTTTTCATATGCCGGTTCGATTAGCTAAGCCAGTGGGTGTGTCTGGCTTAACAGAAGTAATTAATAATCCAGTGTATGCAACAGCCGTTGGGCTGCTTCAATACGCTGCAGCACAACAAAATGATCCAGTTAAAAAAAATACCCGCGAAGAAGAGCCGTTAGACTTGATTTCGCGTGTAAAACAATGGATTCAAAACAACTTTTAATATTTAATAACTATAAGCGCAGCGTTAAGCTAAGTAATGGAGGTATGGGCTATGTCTCACCAAGGTGAAGGGGATCTGTTCGGATTGGCAGATGATCTACCACAAAGTGCAGTAATCAAAGTAATCGGTGTTGGTGGTGGCGGCGGTAATGCCGTTCAACACATGGTATCTAACAATGTTGAAGGCGTAGAATTTATTTGCGCTAACACAGACTCGCAAGCACTACGTAATGTAGAAGCGCGATCAGTGATTCAATTGGGTGGTGCCGTTACCAAAGGTCTTGGTGCCGGAGCGAATCCAGAGATTGGACGCCAAGCAGCAATGGAAGATCGTGAGCGCATTGCCGAGTCAATTAGCGGCGCTGACATGATTTTTATCACCGCCGGAATGGGTGGTGGTACCGGAACGGGCGGCGCACCTGTTGTGGCTGAAGTTGCAAAAGAATTAGGCATCTTAACCGTTGCTGTTGTTACTAAGCCATTTCCATTCGAAGGTAAGAAACGCACTTTAATTGCTGAGCAAGGACTGACTCAGTTAGCCGAAAGTGTTGATTCATTAATTACTATCCCGAATGAAAAACTACTTAGTGTTTTAGGTAAAAACAGCACATTGCTCGACGCTTTTAGCGCCGCCAACGATGTATTGTTAGGCGCGGTACAAGGCATTGCTGATTTGATTATGCGTCCCGGTATGATCAACGTGGATTTCGCCGACGTACGCACGGTGATGTCTGAGATGGGTCAAGCCATGATGGGAACGGGATCCGCTACTGGCGACAATCGTGCCCGCGAAGCAGCAGAAGCCGCCATTGGCAGCCCATTATTAGAAGATGTTGATTTACAAGGTGCTCGCGGCATCTTAGTGAACGTGACCGCAGGTTTGGATTTATCGTTAGGTGAATTCACCGAAGTGGGTGAAGTAATCGAAGAGTTTGCTTCAGAGCACGCAACGGTTGTTGTAGGGACTGTAATTGATCCAGAACTAAGCGGCGAGTTGAAAGTAACTGTTGTCGCAACAGGATTGGGTTATAAAGGTACTACAGAGAAGCCAAAAAAGGTGGTTGATAACACAGTAACCCCCGAAGTGGTTAAAAAAGCACCAACAAGTGCGGCGGATTATGCTGAATTAGATAAGCCTGCTCACGTACGTCAAAAAGCAGCTGCAGCGGCCGCCGCAAAGGCCTCTGCGCCAGATGCAGCCAGTGCAAAAGCGAAGGATATGGACTACTTAGACATCCCTGCTTTTCTACGTCGACAAGCTGATTAAAAAATTGTTAGTGGCGCGCTCATCTATATTTGGTATAATGAGCCGCCATTTTTAATAATTAGTTAGTTATATTCAACAATATTGGTAAACCGATATGATTCGTCAACGTACACTCAAAAATACAATTCGTGCAACTGGTGTTGGCTTGCACTCAGGTGAAAAAGTTTATCTCACGCTGAAGCCAGCTCCTGTCGATCATGGGATTGTTTTTCGACGTGTCGACCTTGACCCAGTAGTCGATATTCAAGCAAAAGCGACCAATGTGGGTGAAACCACTATGTCTACTACGCTTGTTCAAGACGGCGTGCGCGTTGATACAGTCGAGCACTTGCTATCGGCAATGGCTGGCTTAGGTATCGACAATGCGATCGTAGAACTGAGCGCTCAAGAAGTGCCTATTATGGACGGCAGTGCAGGTCCATTTGTATTCTTAATTCAATCAGCGGGTATAGCCGAGCAGTCAAAAGCTAAGCGCTTTATTCGTATTAAAAAGAAAATAGAAGTTCGTGAAGGTGACAAAATTGCTTCGTTCGTGCCATACAACGGCTTTAAAGTAACGTTCGAAATTGAGTTTGACCACCCCGCATTTAAGCAAAGTGCTCAAAAAGCTAGCTTAGACTTTTCTTCGACCTCGTTCGTAAAAGAAGTTAGCCGCGCTCGTACTTTTGGTTTCATGAAAGACATCGAATTTTTGCGTTCTAAAAACTTAGCCCTAGGTGGTAGTGTTAATAACGCCATCGTTGTCGATGAATACCGCGTATTAAACGAAGACGGCCTACGTTACGACGACGAATTTGTAAAACACAAAATTTTGGATGCAGTTGGTGATCTTTATCTATTGGGCTACAGCCTAATGGGTGAGTTTATTGGTTTCAAATCAGGTCATGGTTTAAACAATAAGCTATTAAGAGCACTCGAGTTGCAAACAGACGCTTGGGAATTTGTAGAATTCGAAGAAGAAAACGCACCTATCTCATACACAAAACCGGTTGCAGCAATTTAATCTGATATTTGCTGACTTGTTTTGATATTCCTTAATTAAGGCCATATATACTATGGCCTTAATTGTGTTTGGAAAGCTATACTGGTTGTTATGAATATTATTATCGTCGGTAAACGGCATGGACAATCGAAAACATACTCTTTAGGGCCAGTAGCGCGTTTTATGCTACTAGCTTCTATGTGTGTGTTGCCTTTTGCCATGGGCGCCACCGGCTATTTATTAGCAGCACACTTAGCCGACAAAGGCCTATTTGACCCAATAGCAACAGAAGCTTGGGAAAAAGACCTTGACCAACAGCGTCAAGAACTGCAACAAATTCGCCAACACGCCGATCAAGAACTCGATGGTCTAACCCTTCGGTTAGCAGAACTACAAGCCAAAATATTACGCATTGATGCTCTTGGTGAGCGCTTAATTGATGTCACCAAAATTAATGGTGACGAGTTTGATTTCTCTGCAGTGCCAGCACTTGGCGGCCCAGGCACTTTGGGTGAATCGTATCAAGCCCCAGAAATACAAACAGTTTTAGACGATATGGCGTCTAAAATTGATCGCCGCGAACAACAACTCGAAGTTCTTGATGATCTATTACTCGCCAATAAGATTAAAACCGATACCTTTGTAGCGGGGCGACCCATTAAACGGGGTTGGATGTCTTCACGCTATGGCAAGCGTACCGATCCCTTTAACGGCCGTTTGGCTTGGCACGCCGGTGTTGATTTTGCCGGTAAAGAAGGCTCCGATATTATTGCTGTTGCTTCTGGTGTAGTTACTTGGGCCAGTAACCGTTACGGTTATGGCAAGCTGGTTGAAATCAACCACGGCAATGGTTATAAAACACGCTACGCACACAGCGCAGAACTCAAAGTAAAAGTGGGTGATGTGGTGCGCAAGGGTGATGTTGTTGCACTCATGGGTAGTACTGGTCGTTCGACCGGCCCTCACGTACATTTTGAAGTTTACAAAAACGGTCGCACCGTCGATCCCTCTGCTTATTTGCACCGCACATTGCGCTAAATCTTTGTAATCATTCTCTTTTTTGTTATAAATATGGGAGTGCCTTATTAAAGATATGTCTTTGCTTTTGTTAGGTTATTCTCGCTGTCTCTATTTGTTGGGTTTAAAAAATAATAATCATGATCGGTAATCTATTCAGTAAAATTTTTGGAAGCAAAAACGACCGCGAACTAAAGCGTATGCGTAAAGTCGTTGTGAAAATCAACGCACTCGAAGACGCCATAGCCTCTTTAACAGATAGCGAGTTGCAAGCAAAAACTCCCGAATTACAACAACGCATTAGTGCGGGTGAATCGTTAGATGCGATTTTGCCAGAAGCATTTGCGGTATGTCGTGAAGCCAGTAAGCGTGTGATGAACATGCGTCACTTCGACGTTCAGTTAATCGGTGGTATGACACTGCACGAAGGCAACATTGCCGAGATGAAAACGGGTGAAGGTAAAACGCTAGTCGGAACTCTAGCCACTTATTTGAACGCCCTTGAAGGCAAAGGTGTTCACATTGTAACAGTGAACGATTATCTAGCGACTCGTGATGCCGAGTGGATGCGCCCGTTGTATGAATTCTTAGGGTTAACTTTAGGTGTAATTGTGCCGGGTCAAGACCCCGCGACCAAGCGTGCACAGTATGCTTGTGATATTACCTACGGCACCAATAACGAATTTGGCTTTGATTATCTGCGCGACAATATGGCGTTTTCGAGCGATGAAAAATCCCAGCGCGAACTTAATTTTGCCATTGTCGATGAAGTGGACTCCATTTTAATCGATGAAGCCCGTACTCCGCTGATTATTTCTGGGCCGACAGAAGACAGTTCTGAACTGTATAAAAAAATGAAAATCCTAATTCCGCAAATGACGCAGCACATCGACGCGGAAGAAGGTAAAAATGGCCACCCAGGTCATTATATTTTGGATGAAAAGCAGCGTTCTATTGAGCTAACTGAAGCGGGTCACGAATTTGTTGAAGAAATGCTCGAGCAAGAGGGCATTTTGAAAGCCGGTGAAAGCTTGTATTCTGCTTCTAACCTAACGCTTTTGCACCACGTGAACGCGGCTTTACGTGCCCAAGTTATCTACCAGAAAAACATCGACTACATCATTCAAAACAATCAAATTGTTATTGTAGATGAGCACACAGGCCGAACTATGCCTGGTCGTCGTTGGGGTGAAGGTTTACATCAAGCGATCGAAGCCAAAGAAGGTGTGGCTATTCAGGCCGAAAGCCAAACTCTGGCATCGACCACTTTCCAAAACTTCTTTCGTTTATACAATAAATTAAGTGGTATGACGGGCACCGCTGATACCGAAGCGTTTGAATTTCACCAAATTTATAACTTGGCTGTGGTTGCAATCCCAACCAATAAACCGGTTAAACGTATTGATTTCAACGACCTAGTATTTTTAACCCAAACTGAAAAATACCAAGCAGTTATTGAAGAAATTCGTACAGTAGTGGCGCAGCAGCGTCCGGTATTGGTAGGTACGGCCTCGATTGAGACATCCGAACTTTTATCCAAAGAGCTAACCAAAGCCAAGGTTCCACACAGCGTATTAAATGCCAAGCAGCACGATAAAGAAGCTCAAATCATTGCCCAAGCAGGTGCCGCAGGATCTATTACCATCGCCACCAATATGGCTGGTCGTGGTACCGATATTGTACTAGGCGGCAACTGGGAAGTTGAAGTTGCAGGCTTAGACAATCCAAGCGAACAACAAATCGCCGACATTAAAGCGGCTTGGCAAAAGCGTCACGACGATGTACTAGCAGCGGGTGGATTGCATATTATTGCTACCGAGCGCCACGAATCTCGTCGTATTGATAACCAGCTTCGTGGCCGTGCAGGGCGACAAGGTGATGCTGGTTCTTCTCGCTTCTTCTTATCGCTAGAAGACAGTCTAATGCGTATCTTTATGTCGGATCGTATCCGCAACATGATGAAAGCCCTGGGTATGGAAAAAGGTGAGTCGATTGAACACCGTATGGTTAGCAACGCTATTGAAAAAGCCCAGCGTAAAGTAGAAGGTCGTAACTTTGATATTCGTAAGCAGCTACTAGAATACGATGATGTTGCTAACGATCAGCGCCGCGTTATTTATGATCAACGTAACGACATCATGTCTTCTGATGATATCTCAGAAGTAGTGGCTAATATTCGTCACGATGTTCTAACAACGGTTATTGATACCCACATTCCTCGTCAGAGCCTTGAGGAGCAATGGGATATCCCAGGCTTAGAAGAAGAGCTAAAATCAGAATTTGATTTAGATTTGCCATTACAGCAGTGGTTAGATGCAGACGATAAACTTTACGAAGAAACCTTACGTGAACGCATTGAAACCGCACTCAACGATGCTTATAAGGCAAAAGAAGAAGCCGTAGAAACTGTTCCTGGGCAAGCAAACCCATTGCGCATGTTTGAAAAACAAGTGATGTTGCAAGTGGTTGATAACCTTTGGAAAGAACACTTGGCGACAATGGATCACTTACGTCAGGGTATTCACTTGCGTGGTTATGCACAAAAGAACCCTAAGCAAGAATATAAGCGCGAAGCGTTTGAGTTATTCCAAGAATTGCTCGAAAACATGAAGCGTGAAAGTATTCGAATTTTATCTCACGTTAAAGTACGACAAGAAGACGAAGTAAGAGAAATGGAAGAGCAGCGCCGCGCTCAGGCCGAAGCGCAAGCCAAGCAGGCCAGTTATCAGCATCAAAGTGCTGCAAGCATCACCGCAGAAGGTGAAACTGACGAAGCCGCACCTGCTGAGCCCGCTCAACCCTTTGTTCGCGAAGATAAAAAAGTAGGGCGTAATGAACCTTGCCCGTGTGGTTCAGGTAAAAAATATAAGCAATGCCATGGAAAATTAACCGCTTAAATTAAAATTAATAAAGTCGTGTTACATTTTCAAAAAGGGGTGGCTTAGGTTGCCCCTTTTGCGTTTAAACAGAAAAGCACTAAGCACTAATTAACAAAGAATGTGAGAATAATATGGCGGTTGGATTAGAAGTTTTAAAACATTACCACCCAGTAAATGGCGTTAATATTGGTATCGCACAAGCGGGCATCAAATATGAAAACCGCAACGACCTAGTCATTTTTGAACTAGCCGAAGGCAGCCGAGTAAGTGGAGTGTTCACATTAAATGCTTTTTGTGCAGCGCCAGTGCAAGTTGCTAAAAAACATCTAGCAGAAGGCAATATTCGTTACTTAGTAATAAACACCGGTAATGCTAATGCAGGTACTGGCCCCCAAGGTTTGGCTGACGCCCTAGAAAGCTGCACCCAGTTGGCCTATTTAACCAAGGTTCAAGCACAGCAAATTTTGCCTTTTTCAACGGGTGTGATTGGCGAACCCTTACCCATGGATAAACTGCTGTCGACACTGCCGAAAGCCTTAGGTGCCCTAACTGATAACGCTTGGGTAACTGCCGCTGAAGGGATTATGACAACAGACACCCTGCCCAAGGGCTACAGTCAGCAAGTTGCATTAACGACCGCAGGTACTGAACAAGCCAGTTCTCAAGACATGATTAATATTTCTGGTATTTCTAAGGGCGCTGGCATGATCATGCCGAATATGGCGACCATGCTAGCTTACCTGACAACCGATGCAGTGATCGCACAGCCGCTATTAGACAGCATGTGTAAAGAACTGGCCGATAAGTCGTTTAACCGCGTCACTGTCGACGGCGATACCTCGACCAATGACTCCTGCATATTAGTGGCAACAGCAAAAGCCGACATGGAAGAAATTAGCAGTGCACAAGATCCACGTTATGCAGCGCTTTTTTCCGCCTTATTAGATGCCTTTACCGTACTTTCTCATGCCATTGTTCGTGATGGCGAAGGTGCGACAAAATTTGTGACAATCAATGTCGAACAAGCCGCCAGTGTGCAAGAGGCTTTAGACGTTGCCTATACCGTAGCTCACTCTCCATTGGTAAAAACCGCTTTATTTGCCTGTGATGCTAATTGGGGGAGAATACTTGCAGCGGTAGGACGCGCTGGGGTAAAAGATATGGTATTAGAAAATATTGATATTTATCTCGATGATGTTTGTATTGTAAAAAATGGTGGTCGAGCTGCTAGTTATCGCGAAGAAGCCGGAGCGGCCATTTTTGCTCAAGCTGAAATTACCATTAACATTCGTTTGGGTCGTGGTGACATCAGTGAGCGTGTCTGGACCACAGATCTGTCTCACGACTATGTGAGCATTAATGCCGATTATCGTTCATAGACTGATTTTAAAAGATTGATGTTAAGAGACTGATCTTAAAAGATTGATGTTAAGGGACTGGTAAGAGAGTCGTATGAAAAAGCACGTTCATGTAGCCGTAGGTATTGTTTTTGATTGTTTAAAAGAGCAAGCCGACAAGGGCGAAGGTCAAATATTAATTGCCAAACGTGCTGAACATCAGCACCAAGGCGGTTTATGGGAATTTCCCGGTGGCAAGGTTGAAAGCGGAGAAAGCGTACAGGTTGCTTTGCAGCGGGAGTTAGAAGAAGAACTGGGGTTGATGACCTCGGTGATTAATATGACACCCGTCATCAGCATTCCTTTTCATTATCCTGACAAATCGGTATTGCTGGACGTGTGGGCTGTTTATAACGAGCCAGATGCTCTAATTAAAGCTGGGCTTGCTTGCTCTGAAACTTCTGATTTAGACGTTTTCGAACTAGGCACTGGATTAGGCGGTAAAGAAGGCCAGCCACTGCTGTGGGTTAAACGCAGTGAGCTGGATCAATATCAATTTCCAGAAGCTAATGTAGCGATTTTAAACGTACTGATGGCAGCTAAAGATTCAAGTCTATGATTCAAAGCTATGATTTAAACCCATGACTCAAGCTCATGTTACAAAAGAATAAAGGAGAATAAGCACTATGAGTAATGCCCTTAAAGTAAAATGTCCGACCTGTAAAAAAGAGGTTGTGTGGGCCGCAGAAGCAGTCGATCGCCCGTTTTGCAGTGAGCGCTGCAAACTGATCGACCTAGGTGCATGGGCAGACGGCAGTCATGCTATCCCAGGAAAGAGTGTCGAAGAAGAAATGATGTCGCAACAATGGGAACTAGAGCAACAAGATGCAAACCTGCATTAATATTAATTAAGCAGCGTTAAAATATCTTGATGCAAAGACGCCACACGGTCATCGAGGGTCGATAGCGGCTGACTGTTATCGATTACCCAATCTGCCTTAGCTAAGCGCTCAGCGCGGGGCAGTTGGGCAGCTATGATACGCTTAACCTGCGCTTCATCGTTATTATCCCGAGCGCAAGTACGCTCTATTTGTACACTTTCAGCAACATCCACCACAATAATCTTATTCACTAAACTGGCTTGTTGACTCTCTATTAACAAAGGTGAAACCAACAAAGTATAAGCCGATTGTGAACTGGCTAAATCACGAATAATTTCATCGCGAATGCGAGGGTGGGTGAACTGCTCCAGTTGCTTGCGTTTGCTGGTATCGGCAAATACTTGTTCGCGCAACCAAGCACGATTCAGCGTTTGATCTGCGAGTAATACCTCGGCACCAAAAAAATCCACAATATCGTGCCAAGCCGGTTGCTTGGGCTCTACAACAAACCGCGCTACCACATCGGCATCGACCACATGGATCCCCAAGGCTTTAAAACGATCGCTAACCGCAGTTTTGCCGCTACCAATACCACCGGTTAAACCAATAATCATTTATTATTCCTTAAAACGGTTAATAAGCGGGTAAATACCAGGCCATAATTTCATCGCCCCACATCGCTGCAATCCAACCGGCTGCGGCTAAATAAGGGCCAAACGGAATAGGAATGTTTTTATCGCGACCCATAATCATAATGCCAGCAATGCCCACAGCCGCGCCCACAAGTGACGACAGCAAAATAATCATAGGTAAAAACTGCCAACCAAACCAAGCACCTAAAGCGGCCAGCAATTTAAAATCACCAAAGCCCATACCGTCTTTGCCAGTGAGTAATTTAAACACCCAAAATACCGACCACAGCGATAAATATCCGGCTACCGCACCGATCACTGCACTTTGTAAATCAACAAAGGTATGGTCAATATTCAGCAATAAACCCAGCCACATTAACGACAGTGTCATGGTGTCGGGCAGTATTTGGTGATCAATATCAATCATACTCATGGCGACTAACGCCCAAGTAAATATCAGCATCGCGCCTAATTGAATCGAAAAAGGAAACTTAATCAACAAGGCCACGCTTAATAACGCGGTAACGAATTCTACCAAGGGGTAGCGTAACGATATCTTGGTGTCGTGTCCGGTTTTAGCGCATCCAGCACAACGTCCTTTTAATAAAACATAACTCACAATCGGGATATTTTGCCAAGCCTTAACTGGGCTTTGGCAACGGGGGCAGTGAGAAGACGGTTTAGACAAGGTATAGGGCGTGTCTAAATCTTGAAAAGCAGGGTGGTCAGGCAAGTTGTCGGCCAAATCTTTACTGTCTATTAGCCAACTACGGAACATCATAATCGGGTAGCGCAAAATCACCACGTTTAAAAAACTACCGATTAACAGCGATAAAATAACAACTAAAACAGGTAACGCATAAGGCTGATGCTGCAGATAGTGTGCAACATCGGCAAGGGATGCCAGTTGCACACTCATAGAAGAAAAAATCATTAGATGGCTTTACCCATTTCAAAAATCGGCAGATACATAGCGACAATCATGCCACCAATCACCACCCCTAAAAATGACATCACCAAAGGTTCCATCAGCGAGGTCAAGTTATCCACTGCGTTGTCGACCTCGTCTTCAAAATAATCGGCGGCTTTCGATAACATGCTGTCTAGGGCACCCGATTCTTCACCAATACTGGTCATTTGCACCACCATGTTGGGGAATACACCAGTCGACTTCATCGCAAAGTGCATCTGCTGACCCTGCGATACTTCGTCACGGACACTGATCACCGCTTTACGATACACTGAGTTACCCACCGCTCCGGCCACCGATTCTAGTGCTTCTACCAAGGGCACACCGGCGGCGAACGTGGTTGATAACACTCGCGCAAAGCGAGCAACCGCGGCTTTCATAATTAAATCACCAAACACCGGTGCTTTTAATAAGCCTGCTTCAAACTTGTCTTTAAAAGCCGGGGACTTAGCCAGTGCTTGTTTTAGTGTGAAAATAAAACCGATAACAGCAGCAACCATGTAATACCAATAGGCTTGCGTCCATTCTGAAATAGCCACCACCATTTTGGTAGGTGCCGGTAAGTCAGAGCCAAAGCTCTTAAACATAGATTCAAAAGTCGGTACCACTTTTACCAACAAAATGACCGTTACTACCGCGGCAACAAGCATAGTAATGGCAGGGTACATCATGGCTTTTTTGATTTTGGCTTTTAACGCTTCGGTTTTTTCTTGGTAGATCGCCACTTTATCCAGCATGGTCTCCAAGGCACCAGACTGCTCACCGGATTGAATTAAGTTACAAAACAACTCATCAAAGTGGTTAGGATGCTTTTGCAGCGCCGAAGCAAAATCGTTACCCGCAGATACGTCGTCACGTACCTGAGAAATCAGTTTTTTCATCGCTGGGTTATCAACCCCGTCACCCACAATATCAAACGACTGCACTAATGGCACACCGGCTTTCATCATGGTAGCCATTTGGCGGGTAAAAAACGTAATGTCGGTAGACGTGATCTTTTTACTGCCACCAAAGCTGATCAAGGGCGTGGCTTTTTTCTTCACTTTACCAGGCTGAATACCTTGTTTACGCAGCTGCGCTTTAACCGTCGCCATATTCGGGCCAGAGGTTTCACCTTTAACCTTTTGTCCTTTACGGTTGCTGCCTTCCCATTCAAACGTTACCTGTTTGGGTGTTTTATCTTTGGCCATTGTCTTGTTCCATTATCTTATCAGTATGGCATTAATCGGATGTCACTCGATTCGCTTCTTCAAGGCTGGTAACGCCTTGATGTACTTTTTGCAGCGCAGACACACGCAAATTATTAAAGCCTTCTTCTGCAGCTACTGCGGCAATTTCTAGCGAGTTGCCACCATCCATGATGATTTTTGACACCGCCGGAGTGATCTTAACCACTTCGTAAATACCCACGCGCCCTTTATAGCCTTTATTGCAAGCATCACAGCCTACAGCCTTAAAAAACGTACCGCTGGCAATCATCTCTTTGCTCATACCCGCATCAAGTAAAACCTGTTCAGGTATATCCGCTGGTTGTTTACACACCTTGCATAAACGACGCCCTAAGCGTTGGGCAATAATCAAACTTACCGAGGTAGCAATATTAAACGCTGGCACGCCCATATTGGCAAGGCGGGTTAACGTTTCTGGGGCGCTGTTGGTGTGTAACGTGGATAAAACCAAGTGCCCAGTTTGCGCCGCTTTAATCGCGATCGATGCGGTATCTAAATCTCGAATCTCACCAACCATGACAATATCGGGATCTTGGCGTAAAAACGAGCGTAGTGCTTCACCAAAATCTAAGCCAACCTTGGCATTAACGTTGACTTGGTTAATGCCCTCTAGGTTAATCTCAACCGGATCTTCGGCGGTAGAAATATTGGTTTCTTCGGTATTAAGAATATTTAAACCGGTATACAAGGATACAGTTTTACCTGAACCCGTAGGGCCGGTAACTAAAATCATACCTTGCGGTTGCGCTAGCGCTTCCATATACAAGGCTTTTTGGTCTTCTTCGTAGCCTAGAGCATCAATACCCATTTGCGCACTGGAAGGATCTAGAATACGTAAAACGACTTTTTCACCCCACAGAGTCGGTAAGGTGTTAACCCGAAAATCAATCGCCTTAGTTTTGGATATTTTCATCTTAATACGGCCGTCTTGTGGCACCCGTCGTTCAGAAATATCCATCTTCGACATCACTTTTAAGCGCGCCGCAATTTTGCCCGACAAATTAATCGGTGGGCTAGAAACCTCTTGTAAAATACCGTCGGTACGAAGTCGGATACGGTAGCGTTTTTCGTAAGGCTCAAAATGAATATCCGAAGAGCCCTTTTTAATTGCATCCAATAAAATCTTGTTTACAAAACGTACAATCGGCGCATCTTCCCCCGTACCCGGTTCATCGCGCTTTTGCTCTTCTTCTGGGTTTTCAATATCAACATCAAGGTCTTCATCATCTAAATCATCAAAAGAACTGTCTTCGGCAGAGATAAATTTTTCAACAAGAATCGCCAGTTTATTTTCTTCAACAATAACCGGCTCTACATTCATGCCGGTATTGAATTTAATCTCGTCTATCGCAGTAATGTTTGAAGGATCGCTTTGCGCAAGAAATAAACGGTTACCGCGCTTAAAAATAGGCAGTACACGGTGTTTTTCGATTAACTCATTACTAACCACGTCTTTTATTAGTAGCTCAGTATCAAACGCCGCTAAATCTAATAAGGGTAAGCCAAATTCGTTAGAGGCTAGGTTAGCCACTTGCAAGGCATCGACATAACCATTTTTAACGGCCACTGCAACGAAGGTCGAATTTTCAGCTTTGGCTATATCAAGGGCTTTACGAGCATTTTCTTCGTCAATTAAACCGGCTAGATTCAAAGATCGGGCTAAACCATTTAGATTCATAAACTGGGTGCTTTCTTATAGTTGCTTTTCTTAAAGGTACTTTTATTTTTTTAACGATGTATCAACGCCAATTTAAGGCTATTAGTTAGTGTACTGCAAATAATAAGAAATAGGAAAGGCCGAGCAGTGAAAGCTAAGACGCAGTAGGGCGTTAAGTTGAAAGAGTGTGAAGCAGTTTGAATGAATGGTAAATCGCAGGCAATAAAAAAGGCCCCGAAGGGCCTTTCTGCTAAATATTCAGCAAGCTTTTAACTACCATTAACATTACGCTCAAGATAAGTCTCAATTAATGCTACAGTGTTAGCATCATTAACAGCGTCATCACCGGCAGTTGCAGAAAATTGACTTGTCCATGTTGTAACAGCTCCACCAAAATTAGGCGTGAGTGTGATAATAGGAGCGGTTAATGTACCGCCAGTAACACTAGTATCAAGATAAAGTGCAATCACTCCAGCGGTTGAAACAGTGATTCGTGAAATTTCGTCCATGGATGCAACAGCAGGTTCACGCATGCCAATACCTTGCCATCCAGTAGCGTTAGCAGTGTTAGTATCTAACGCAGTAATTGTGCCACCCTCATTATTAGTAATGGTTAATGCAGTTTGAATATTGTTCACAGTAGCTAAAGCGGTCGCCACTTTTGTACGTACAATGTAATCACGATACATTGGGATAGATACAGATGCTAAAATACCAATAATCGCAACTACGATCATCAATTCGATTAAGGTAAAACCTTTTTGTTGTGTTTTCATGGACTGCTCCAAAATTTTATTATGAGTGAATCATTATAATAATGCTTCACATTGTTTGTATTAACACTTAAATAATCTGCAGTTACTGTGCCAACTTGTGTGAGTTGGTGTCAGTGGCTGACAAGAAGTGGAAAGAAGCATACCTTGCTTGGTTGGGGGCGTCTAGCAGGTCTATGAACGGTAGTGTTAACTGGTTAACAATAACGCACTTTTAAAAAATTAACGATGAATTTATTGACAAATTTTGTCACTAAGTCCTAAAAATAGTCAGCTTATACTGTTGATTCTGCTTATAAACTCAGCTAGTTGGCTTACCTCATGGATCATTCGTTTACCTAATTAGGATTAGAAATGCTTAATGTTGGGCTTTTGGAAAATTTAACAATGCTGCTATTGTCAATATAGGCGTTCGATATAGCGCTGCTTTAATAGTTCCATTTCTTCTGTTTTATAGCGCTGATAGTTCCATGTTTCAGAAAAATACAGCGGGTAGCGTGCGTTCCAGTTGATCCATTGTTCAGTTTTTACACCGTACTGAGAATAATACAGCTGGTAGATGAAAAGAGCACTGTAGCTGGCGCTGGCTGATATGGCGATCGTTAAAGCTAAGGCGACTGCTTTACTAAATATTTTTTGTGTTGGTTGATTTTCAGTAGCTTTATTAGAAGCAGGCCAAGCTAAGGCGATACAGATACCTGCAATAATGCTGCTGATGAATAACCCGTAAGCGTGATAAAGAATACCGTCGAATACAGACAGTATTAAGGTTGATAGCAGCACAAGATAAAACAATTGGCTGGTTTGATCGGCTTTTATTATGTGCTTTGTGAGTACAAAAAAGAAGTAGCTCGGAATCAATAAACCAATAGGCCCAAACGCTAACAGCAGTTGAATAATACTGCTGTGCGGATGAGCAATACCTTCAGCATTTCCAATGGCAGGAATAATATAAAAATAACCATCTGCACCAATACCGGTGATCGGTGCCACTCGCCACCAATGAACAATAGATTCAATAAAGATTTCTAAGCGTGATGAGCTCATGGCGTTGAGTGACACGCCCTTTTCACCGACATGTCTTAATAAATTTAAGCTTGGATTGTCTACCAGAAAAAACAGAGAAATAATTAAGCCCGCGATCGGCGCAATAATTAACCATTGCTTGTGTTCTTTGCTAATAAAAAAATGCAATACTGTAGTGATGCTTACGGCCAAAAATGTACCACGCCCGCCCAGCCAAAATACCAGCGCCCAGCATACAATCAAGTAGCTAGCGATCCAATAGCTAGTTCCCCAGAAACCAGTGCTTCGGTGCGTGTTTTTACCTTCGCGAGCATGCATCTCTAATAAGAAATAACCGACAGGAACCGCAACCGCGATCAGTTGGCCAAAATGGCGAATATTCACAAAGAAGGGAATGTCGCTCACCCAGTTGTGCTTAATGGGGTTGGCTAATAGATTCCAATATAAAATAAACGCAGCCAAACACAGTAATACCGCTGCAACGATGGCTTTTAGTAGTAAGTTAATCAGATCGGGTTGTTTGCTGAGGATAAAATACAAACATAAGCCCATGAGTACGCTGGTCAGTATCTCAAACCAGCGCACCATAGCAGGCCAAGGTTGGTCGCCAAGTAGGGTGGATAGTAGCGTCCAAGCTAACCAAATAATAAGCAGTACGCTGGCTTGTTTAGGTAGCGCTATTTTGGCAGTGGCAATTGCAGGTAAAGACAAGGCAATAAAGCCAGTGCCTAATATGAGTGAGATCGCCCGCGTGGTTAAAGGTTGTTGAAAGATATGAATACTTTCACGCATCAGCAAAAAGCCCACAATGGTGCAGGCTAAATAGACAATCGGAATTGAGTATCTATTAAGAGTGATGCCGAATATTTGCATTGTTTTGCCTTGTGTTAAAGCGCGGTTTTAAACCAAGCGCATCGACAAATCCACCGCGGTGCAGTCTTTGGTGAGTGCGCCAATCGAGATGTAATCGACCCCGGTTTCTGCATACGCGCGTAAGGTTTGCGTGGTGATGCCACCCGAAGCTTCTAGCTTGGCGTGTTTGCTTTCGCCCACTGGGTTTTTAGCACATTCAAATGTTTTGTTTAAAGCAACAGCTTCTTTCATAAGTGCTGGGCTGAAGTTGTCGAGCATGATGATATCGGCACCGGCTTCTAATGCAGCCGTTAGCTCTTGCATGGATTCGACTTCCACTTCTACTTTTTTACCCGGGGCAATTTGGTGGGCTTTTGCAACCGCTTGTTGAATGCCACCACAAGCGTAGATGTGATTCTCTTTAATTAAGAAAGCGTCATATAGGCCGATTCTGTGGTTGTTGCAGCCTTCTATTAAGCTTACTGCGTATTTTTGGCCAACGCGTAAACCCGGTAAGGTTTTGCGGGTATCGAGTAATATCACGCCGGTGCCTTTTACCAGCTCGGCGTAGTGCTGGCTGAGTGTGGCGGTGGCCGATAGGGTTTGTAAAAAGTTTAGCGCGGCGCGTTCGCCAGTTAATAGAGAGCGTGCCGAACCAATGAGCTCAAATAATATTTGGTTGGGTTCTGCCCATTCGCCGTCGTTTATTTTCCAGTTAACATTCACATTGGGGTCGACTTGTTTGAACACTTCATTCACCCAAGCTGAGCCTGCAACAATGGCGCGGTCGCGGCTGATAATACGTGCTTTGGCTTGATTTTCCGCGGGAATCAGTTGTGCGGTGATGTCACCAGAAACGAAATTGTCGCCAATGTCTTCTAATAGCGCTTGTTTAACGGTATTGCGAATGTCTTGGGTAAAAGGGGTTAAATCAAGCGCCATGGTGTGTCTCTATTCAATATGAAGGTAAGAATTTA
>CAJXUK010000008.1 GCA_913061435.1 uncultured Thalassolituus sp.
GTGTTAGCTGTGTTAGCTGTGTTAGCTGTGTTAGCTGTGTTAGCTGTGTTAGCTGGCTGTATCAACTATTAAGCTTTTCTGCTTTGACTCAATGTACCACTACAATCCCTTCTTGTGGCGATGGAGTTCGTAAAATAGGGCTCTTTGTATTCCATAGGTTATGTTAATAACTGCTGCGCTTAGGCCTTTTAAGATTATTAGGTAAGGATGTTGGCTATGGGTCAAAATAGTTGAAATATATCGTTATTCCTTTGAGTGTTTTTAATTTACGAGCCCAGTTGAAAACAACAGGATAGCGATGCTATTAATTTTCTCTAGCCTGTCAGAAATGATAATTCTTCCATGTGAGGGGTTAAAAAATATGGGTGATTCATAGGCACATATACCGTAGAATAAATGTTTTGATGAATTGATAAGCGGCTAAATGAAATATTAATGAGGCAATTATGAAAAGGCTTGTGTTTGATCTAGATAATACCCTTACCATTGAAGGAACTGGGGATTATGAAAATGTTAAACCTCGTCTAGATATCGTTGAGCAACTAAAATCTTATAAGTTACAAGGATTCGAAATCATCATTAGTACAGCTCGTAATATGCGTACTTACGAGTGCTCGGTTGGAAAAATTAATGCGAATACCTTACCGGTTATCATTGCATGGCTACAAAAGCATGAAATCCCTTATGATGAAATTCACGTTGCTAAGCCGTGGTGTGGCAATGATGGATTTTATATCGATGATAAGGCAATAAGACCTTCAGAGTTTGCACGGCTAAGCTATGAAGAAATACAGCGGCTATTAGCCAAAGAGAAGTGATTTATGATATTAATTACTTCTGCTCAGTACGTAGGTGAAGAGTTTATTTCCGAGTTTGGAAGAATACCCCCAAGCTTTTTACCTGTGGGCAATAAACGCTTATACGAGCATCAGGCAAAGATTTTTTCAGATCTGAATGAATCTGTCTATATATCTTTACCGGAAGGCTTTGAGATACCCCATCAAGACAGTGTCCGCTTTGCTGCATTAAATTTAAAGCCCATATTTATACCGATAAATAAGTCTTTAGGCGAGTCAGTAGCATTCGCATTAATTACAACCCTTGGAGATTACGGTGAGGTTCACTTGTTGCACGGGGATACTCTATTTGATGCAATTCCAAGTGAAGGAAGCAATTTTTTCGCAGTCGGTAGCAGTGGTGAAAATTATAATTGGGCCACCTTCTCCTTAGATTCAAATGGTAAAACCCTATTTCACTCAGTGCAGGATGATAGTACTGCTTTGGACATTGTCAGCGGTTATTTTACATTTGATCAGCCATTAGCTTTATTAAAGTACTTAAGTAACTGTAATGGAGATTTTTTGGCAGCATTAAATCAATACTCTAGAACGTTTAACTTAAAACCTTGGGTAGCAAATACTTGGTTGGATTTTGGGCATATGAATACCTATCATAGATCGAAATCTACGGTGACTACTCAGCGTGCTTTTAACGAAATGAAAATATCACCTAGGGTCGTGAGTAAATCTAGTGTGAATGATTTCAAAATGAGTAGCGAAAGTAGTTGGTTCGAAAGTATTCCTCCGGAGCTGAAAATTTATACCCCTCACTACCTAAAACATACATCGAATGGTGAGAATTCAGGATACGATATAGAGTATCTATACTTGCCTGTTCTGAATGAATTATTTGTTTTTGGCGACCTACCTTTCCGGACATGGAAAACAATTCTCAATGCATGTGAAGAGTTTATGTTGGTCGCGGCATCTCATAAGCCTGAAATCGAGCCAAATATAGCTTCTTTATATGATGAGAAACTGTGGAAAAGGCTTTCATTGTATTGCAATGACCAGAAGTTAGATATTCATCGGACATGGGTACTGAATGGGCAGCAGGCGCCATCATTAGAAGAGATATCAAAGAACTGTTTATCGATAATTAATCAATCTAGCTCTAAGATATCGGTAGTACATGGTGATTTTTGTTTTAGTAATATTTTATATGATTTTAGGTTACAAGCGGTTCGCTGCATTGATCCACGAGGTCATGTTGAGGATGAGATTACTATGTACGGTGATGCTCGTTATGATCTTGCTAAATTATGTCATTCAATTATCGGCGGCTATGATCATATTATTGCAGGCAACTTCTCTTGGCAGAGTAATTCTACCTATGATATTAACTTCGAGTTATTCTCGGATCCTGTAGCAGAAAAAATTGAACAATACTTATTGGAAAGAGGGTTTGCAGGCCTTGATCTAATTAAAGATGGTATTTATGCCATTATGATTACATTGTTTTTGTCTATGCTTCCTCTTCATAATGATAAACCACATAGGCAGAAAGCCTTTCTAGCAAACGCATTACGCTTACACCTAAAATTAAACGAGATTAAACAATGTTCGTAATTCCAATGGCTGGGATGAGTAGTCGCTTCACGAAAGCCGGTTATACAAAACCAAAATATATGCTGGACCTTAAAGGCTCACCATTATTCGATTATTGTATTACGAGCTTTAAAGCTTATTTTAAAACAGATGCCTTCCTTTTTATTGCGCGATCTGAAGCTGAAACTGAAGCATTTATAAGGCAGCGTTGTGCAGAGCTAGGGATTGAAAAATTTGAAATTATTATCCTGGACTCCCCGACTCAAGGGCAGGCTGAAACGGTTGCGTTAGGTTTGAATCAAGCGACGATAGGCGACGATTCCGGAATTACAATATTTAATATTGATACTATTCGTAAAAATTATCAGCACCCTGTCGATATTATCGCGGAAAGTTCGGGGTTTTTAGAGGTGTTTTCAGGTGAAGGAGATAATTGGTCCTTCGCGGCATTAGAACATGAAGAGTCTAACCGTGTAGTAAGAACTACAGAGAAAGACCCAATATCACAATGGTGTTCTACGGGATTATATTACTTTTCATCTAAACAGGCATACTTGGACTTATTCAGAATATACAGTGAAACAGAAGCAAGTCGTTGCGGTGGTGGCGAATATTATATTGCTCCAATGTACAACCTGCTAATAGCTAATGAACAGGTCGTCAACGTGAATAAAATTACAGCGTCCGAGGTTTTATTCAGCGGTATCCCGAGTGAATATGAAGCGCTAAAGTCTCAATCAATTTCATTATAAAGCTCAGGAAACTTATTTTTAATATAGTCGCTAACGACTTTATTCCTTATTTTGCTTACTGAATGGCTTCTTAGGGGGATCTTGTGTCCCTCTAATCCAATGAATTCATTACGGAGTAATCTAAGCCCAAAATCTAACTGCTTGACATCGATTTTTCTATCATCAACTAAGTATTTCTTAATGATAACTTCAGGAAAGAAACGCTTGTCTCCTGCATATTGCTTAAACGAATGTGGTAACCAGTCATAAAGAGTGAAGTATTCTTTCATTACATCTGGTTGACCTATTGCAAACTGATCACCGTAGCCACCATAACCGTCATAGTTAGGGTCGATAATTATTTCGTTCGATGTAGGCAAATCATCTAGCTGAGATAACTTACCTAAAAAGAAATTGTCGTAGCGGCAACGGCATATAAGGTCGAAGTCATTCGGGTGAAATCCATGGCTTTCAATGCTTTCATATGCTCTCTTTACTCCGTACCACATAGGGAAAATATTAGGGCTTAGGAATGGTGTTTTTAAATCTTGACCGAAGTCTTTAAAGCCAAAAGCTTTAATAGAAGAGTGCTCAAGAGTTGAGAAATCGGGTCTCTCTTCGATGAGAGTAAATACGTTATTTAAGTCTGCTATGTGCTCTTGTTTAAAGTCAGATTGCCAGCCATGACAGAAGAAAGTGACTTCGTATCCAGCTAAGAACCGTTTTAGTTGTGGAATGCAGTGAGAGAAACTACGGGTATCCCCGCTTAAACATATCGCTATTTTTCTAAGGATAGTCGGCTTGAGATCACTACCTTGAGAGAACGCAGATATTTGGCGCTGGAATTCGTTAGAGTATTCTAAGTATGAATATTTACTTGAAAATCGAATGACCCCCAGTATATTTAGGGCTTCATGCATCTGCTGATTACTTAAGGGATAGCGTACAAATGCTAGAAGTGAAAAAAGTTTTTCTAATAACTCAGGTCTACTCTTCTTTTTTAGCTTGTTAATTACAGAATCAAGCATTGTCATCTTCCTTCAAGCCAGTGTAGATAATTAATGCAGAAGCGATACAGAAGTAAATAATCGTCAGTTTTGTTGAGAAAAATATTTCGGAGAGTGAGAATATTAAAAATTGACTGATCAAGAGATACCCCGCAAGTTTATAAGGGCTTCCTTTGGAAAATCGATGAAATATATAAAGCATAGCTAAGATGATACTGCTTAATATTAGCAATCCTACTAGGCCACTAGTTACTAGAGTACTTAGGTATTCATTATGGGGTTGCTTGAAACCAGCTGCCCATTCTTTGACTCGCCCTTGCTCAACTAGTTCTTTAGTATTTATCCGATAAGAATCGAAGCCGCCACCTAGGATTGGTTTTTCTTGAAATATTATGAACGCCGCTTGCCACATATCTAAGCGTGCTTGGGTTGAACTGCCTAACTTAATCTGTTCAGTAAAAATATTTGAATTCTGAAAGGTATACGAAATTCGATCTTTGATTGAATCAATACTAAATGCCGCTACGACTAAAATGGCAATAGCGAATGCTGCCTGTAGCTTATTTATTGATCGAAAGGATAGTAATAAAATAAATGAAATTGGAATACTTATCCAACCGCCCCGTGTTTGCGACCAAGCGGAAGCAATTATTCCACAGCATAAAGCTACATAACCTAGATAGTTCGCCCACTTATTTTCAGGGAGTGATGACCTCAAAGCAAAAGCAATCATTCCCGAGCACAGAGCAATATCACCCCAGAAAATGGGATGCCCTGATGAAAAGCCTCGTTGATAGCCGTTCACATAGTCTCTAATGACAGGAGATAAGCTAAAAATTGCCGCTAATGAAAATATGATAAAGACCCATTGTTTACTCGGTTTAGATTTCCAAATTAGAATGCTGGCAATAGGAAATAAAAGCCAAAAGAACAAGGCTCTGTAGGATGAAAGCGATAGCTTATTAAATTCATGTTGCGTTAGTACTAAGAAGTTATAAATTGTGAACAAAAAGATTAACGAAAATGTAACGATCAGAATATTATGCTTATTTATTTCAGTATCTTTAATAAAAAATAGGCAAAAAGGTGCAAATAATAAAAGAAGAGTTGCAGCCGATTGACTGGAACTCTGATTCGTATGAAGTAGCCAGAATGATAAAGTGATACACGTAGTGATGAAAATGTTCAGAGCAGGCATATTCTTAATATTAGGCATTGTCAGGTTATTCATTATGCTTGGCCCAACTTACTCGAAAATTCAATGACACCTAACTTCTTTAGTACTTCAATCTCATTATTGGCTAGAATAAACCGCTTAAATTCTTCTTCCAAACCGCCTTCGTCTAAAATACGAACCCAGCGGCGATAGTGATCCCCCATACGAGCGTTAGTTGCTTCTAATAGACGCTTACGGTTTTCAATGTTTGCTTTGAATTGCTCGTAGTTGCGAATAGGGTAGTGATAAACCGTAATGCCAGCTTCGTCACGCTTATTAACTAAGCGCCAGCCATGCTTTGCTCTGTGGTTGCCACCTTTGAGTGCAATCAAGCCATAAGGATTTATGATGGTTTTAGGGCTGATTTTTATCAGCAGCATAGCAACAGCGGTATCGTTTATTTGGGAATTTGAATCATAAAAGATCGGGTTCTTTACTACTAAATTGGTGTCTAGGTAGTGATAATCCGACATTAAAGCGTCTTCAGATAGGGCCATGTTATGACGCTTAACCGTGACAACAGATTCATTTAACCTTAAATGCTCTTTTAGTGATTCACCTGTATTACTTCTCCAGAATTCATCTGCATCGTTGCTAATGACGAGATCGGCATGCATCTTATCTCGAGCATAAAAAGCCAGCTGAGTCATCCACTTGGCTTGCTGGTAATTTTGTTCAGGCTGATCAATAACTTGCAAATCGAATTCAGCTTTTAAACTTTCTAGCAGCTCACGCGTGCCATCAGTTGAGCCGTTATCCATAATTGCAAAGCAATCAACCCCCTGTTTTGCATGGAAGCGAATGTTATCTTCAATAATATCAATTTCGTCTTTGACCAATAGCGTCATGGCTAAACGGATTGGCCCTTTATACGACAGGCGTCGCCACCAGTAATGTAATGTCTTATGTAGCATTTAAAATCTCAAAATTATTTATAGCTAATTAATCTGTCTCGGCTTGAATATTAAGAAGGTCGAGTAACTTTAGCCATGGAATCGATGTATTGGCTGTGACAAAAGCGGTGACTGTAAGCTCAGGTCTTAACCATTTGGCAGTCAACAACGCAGTAGAAACATCACCTGCAATCTGACAGGTAGGCTGAATTAACGGGAGTAAAACTTCCATTGGTATTCCAGCAGGCACTTGTTCAGCTCTGTCAGGAATCAACCATACCTCCTTATCACCTGCTGAATTGGAAATAGCGGTCCTTGGGTGATGCTTAAAGCTAATTTTAGCACCTCTATTTGATAACCAATAGCTCAATTTTCTTTTTGTATGATCTGTAGCAACTGACTCATGAGGAAGCATTATCAAAGCATCAATGTTTTGAAGCTGAGCTTTTGGGTAATCGAATAGTTCCAAGCAGCGTTCTGCCAATCGCTTGAACTCATTACGGTTAAGATTTTCTGGTAATGAAAGGCAGTGTTTTTCTTTTAAAGCCTCGATTGCAGACTCTGGGAATGCCAGAATCGCTTGGCTAATCCAGCTCGAAGCTCCGATAGTGGAGGGCTGCTGCCACCAAAGGCCGTAGCTCAGTTTTTTAACCAAATTGTCCAGTATCTTGTCTTTTAACCAGTGGGTCTTACGGCCTATGTAGCTATAAGTACCATCATCTAGATACACTCCAATACTTGCCTCATGTGTTTTACGAGAATGGTTCATGGCAAATTGAAATTCGATTCGTCTATCATTACCCGTGTATATCTTGTCTGGCTTAATTTGATCGATAAGCTGAGCTATTTTCTCGAAGGCTAATTTCCGTTTCTTATGCTTGCCCTTTCCTTTAGTTTGCTGAGAAAGTAGTAATGTTTTTTTAAAGGGCGATTCTTGCCATGTGTTCAATGCCGATACAAAAGGGCGTTCTATTTCTGGCTGGTCGATGAGTCCTAAATAAGCTGTATCTTCTGCGGGTAAGTCAAAAGCAACCATAGCTGAAGTCAGCATGTTAAAAGGGGTTGAGGCTAGAAAAAGGTGAGTCGCCATTAATTAGTACCCTTGGATGAATCAGTCGTATCTATTAAATAAACTAACTTTGCTGCACAAGCTTTCAAATGCTTATTCGATGATTCTTGCCAGTGCCCAGTAACTTGATAATCAGAGGCTAAATAATTGAAAAATGCCGTGCGTAAATTCTGGTTGCTCTCCCAGCTGCCTACATCTTTGAGGCACTTGGCCAGAGACGAGGGATCCTTTGCTGATAAGCATAACCCTGGTAGCTGATAGAAAGCCTGGCCTAGGGTGATGAGCTTTTTATTCAACAATAACGATTCAATGCCAACGGTTGAGTTGATCGTTGCGACAGCCGCCGAATGCTGTATCAGAATCGGGGTTGGTGTTTGAGTATCAAAATGTAATTTATCATGATGTTTATATTGCTCAATTAAAGCATCATATTTTTGATCACAAGCAGGATGAGGCTTGAAAACAATATTTGGCATATCAGTACCCAGTTTTTCATTCATCAGATCGAACTGATGCACCAAATCCATCATATCTTTAATCCAAGGGGAAAAGAGTATAATTTGGCTATCAGTACTCACTTGAAAAGGGACAAATATGTAGTTTTCCGGCAATGATGAGGGCTTATCTGAAAACTGATCTTTTAGTGGTTTTGCCAGTTGTTCGATTAACTCAAACTGAAAAGTTTTTGGATCTAACTGATTAAAAAAATCTGTAGATCTAGGTACTGAATTGCGGAAGTTAATGCCTTTTCTATCCAGAGTCGTCATACCAGGTAGCAAACCATTTTCCATATAAAAACAATTAATACCTTGGGCTTCAGCTGCGGCGATAGCAATACACTGGCGGAATTTCAGTCCATTCCATATCACCATGTGCTGAGCATTACTTTGCTTGATCGCGGAGAAATAGATAGCAAATAAAATATGGGCTTCGAATGATTTTAGGACGCGAAAGATGGGCCAATAGCTTGTGGCACGTAAGCGTCCTTTACGGCTATTCTGTTTTTCACGAACATGGTCATTGATGATGTTGTTGAGGTCGACTTTAAAGGCTGGGATTAAGCAATAGACCCAAACGAAATTTTTCCAAAGAGATTTATGCCATAAAACAGAAGCCCTGTGTTGTGAGTCTTGCTGGTTTAGCGACGGTGTCAGTTGTTGCGCTAGCTTACTGAAATATTCTTTATGTAGCTGGCGTGCGGCGAAAAATACAATATTCATGGAGTCCCCTAAATAGGGCTCTATTATTCACTTCTGCCAGCTAAGATTCAAACTTATTGCATTATTTGGGTAATATTGAGCAACCATTAATATTTAAACTATTTGATATTATTCCAAATAGCCAAACTCGCCTCAGCCTGATTCATGGTGTAGAAGTGAATCCCTGGCGCGCCTTGCTCTAATAGCTTACGGCTCAAATCAGATACAACTTCTTCACCAAATTTCATAATACTTGCTTGATCATCACCGTAGGCTTCTAATTGCTTGCGAATCCAGCGAGGAATTTCTGCGCCACAAGCATCAGAAAAGCGTGCAAGTTTCGAATAGTTGGTAATTGGCATAATCCCGGGAATTATCGGAATCTGGATGCCCATTGCTTGCACGCGTTCTACAAAGTGGAAGTAGCTGTCGGCGTTAAAAAAGTACTGAGTAATTGCACTGTCTGCTCCGGCTTTTACTTTGCGTTCGAAATTTTTTAAATCGTTTTCAAAGTTATCTGCTTGCGGGTGCATTTCGGGGTAGGCCGCGACTTCTAGGGTAAAGTGGTCACCGGTTTCTTGGCGAATAAATTCAACCAGTTCGTTGGCGTAACGCAATTCGCTATTGGCCATGCCTGTACCAGAAGGTAAGTCACCACGTAAGGTTACAATGCGTTTTATGCCCATTTCTTTATAATCAAGCAATATTTCACGCAAGTCGGCTTTGCTGTCACCTACACAAGACAGGTGAGGCGCAGCGGCAACGCCGGATTCTTGAACTGCCTTAACGATTGCGCGGGTACGGTCTCTTGTTGAGCCACCAGCGCCATAGGTGACCGAGATAAATTCAGGGTTTTCTTGAGCTAAACGATCACGTACTTTTAATAATTTTTCTGTACCGGATTCTGTTTGAGTAGGGAAAAATTCAAAACTTATGTTGGTCATAATCGCTCCTTTAATGAGTTGCTGGCAAAAAAAAGACAGACCGATGAAAATCGATCTGTCTCAGTGTCAATAACGACAAATAATGTCTAAATCTTAGTACTTATAAGTTTCAGATTTATAAGGGCCTTCAACAGGAACGTTAATGTAATCCGCTTGTTCTTGCGTTAGCTTGGTCATTACGCCACCAAAGCCAGCAACCATGTCGGCGGCTACTTCTTCGTCTAGCTTCTTAGGAAGTACTTTAACGTAGATGTTTTCGGCTTTTTCAGCTTCTGGAAGGTCTGCAAATTTAGCATCCCAAAGGTACATCTGAGCCAGTACTTGGTTAGCGAAAGAGCCATCCATAATACGGCTTGGGTGACCAGTGGCGTTGCCTAGGTTAACCAAGCGGCCTTCTGAAAGTAGGATCAAGTGATCGTTACCTTCGCCACGAATTACTTTATGAACCTGTGGCTTAACTTCTAACCATTCCCAGTTTTCACGCATGAATGCGGTATCGATTTCGTTGTCGAAGTGACCAATGTTACTAACAACCGCACCGGATTTAAGTGCTTGCAGCATGAACTTGTCACACACGTTGGCGTTACCGGTGGTGGTAACAATTAGATCAGTCTTAGAAAGAAGGTCTTTGTTAATCCCTTCCATGGTGCCGGTGTTAACGCCGTCAATGTAAGGAGAAACCACTTCAAAACCGTCCATGCAGGCTTGCATAGCACAGATAGGGTCGATTTCGGTTACGCGAACAATCATACCTTCTTGGTTTAATGACTGTGCAGAACCTTTACCTACGTCACCGTAGCCGATAACCAAGGCTTTTTTACCCGCAAGCAGGTGGTCGGTACCACGCTTGATGGCGTCATTTAAAGAATGACGACAGCCGTATTTGTTGTCATTTTTGGCTTTGGTTACGGCATCGTTAACGTTGATGGCAGGAACTTTAAGTTCGCCTTTTTCCATCATTTCTAATAAGCGATGAACACCCGTAGTCGTTTCTTCAGAAATACCATTAATAGTCGGTAACATCTGCGGGTATTTGTTGTGAACCATTTCAGTTAAGTCACCGCCATCGTCAAGGATGATGTTGGCATCCCAAACTTGGTCAGAGTCTTTTTCAGCTAAAATAGTTTGTTCAATGCACCACAAAAACTCTTCTTCTGTTTCACCTTTCCAAGCGAAAACAGGAATGCCAGCAGCAGCAACTGCAGCGGCTGCATGGTCTTGGGTCGAGAAGATGTTGCAAGAAGACCAGCGAACTTCAGCACCTAGGTCTACCAATGTTTCAATCAAAACAGCGGTTTGAATGGTCATATGAATGCAACCCATGATCTTTGCACCGGCTAGAGGTTGTGCTTCTTTGTATTTTGCACGCAACGCCATTAGTGCTGGCATTTCGCCTTCAGCGATGTCAATTTCCATACGGCCCCAATCGGCATCAGCTTTAAATGCTTCTGGGGTTTTTGCTGCTACTGCGTAATCTGTAAATGTTGTCATGTTGTCTCTCTGCAATAAATGTTTATACGTTAGCCGCTTTTTTTAGGGCGTCGATCTTGTCGGTGCGCTCCCAAGTGAAGGCGGTAAATGTTTTTGATTGTTTTTCGCCACGATCTTCGTATTCGTAAGTATGCTCAAACGGTTCGCGACCAAAGTGGCCATAAGCGGCTGTGATCTGATACATAGGGTTCAGTAGTTCAAGCTGATTTTGAATAGCGTAAGGACGTAAGTCGAAAACTTCACGAATCACTTTCGCTAGTTTGATATCGCCTTCTTTGCCAGCACCCAGCTTGCCAGTACCAAAAGTGTTTACTGAAATTGATGTTGGCTCAGCAACACCAATCGCGTAAGACACTTGAATCTCACAGCGATCTGCTAACCCTGCTGCAACAATATTTTTAGCCACATAACGACCCATGTAAGCTGCCGAGCGGTCTACTTTTGACGGATCTTTACCCGAGAAAGCACCGCCACCATGACGCGCCATGCCGCCATAGGTATCAACAATGATCTTACGACCGGTAAGGCCAGCGTCGCCCACAGGGCCACCGATTACAAAGTTACCTGTTGGATTGATGTGGTAAAGCGTATCGGCAGTTAACCATTCGGCTGGTAATACCGGCTTAATAATGTGCTCTAGCACTTCTTTGCGAAGGTCTTCTAGGCTGATATCTGGGTTGTGCTGGGTTGAAAGAACCACGGCATCAACGACAGGATGTTCGCCTTCGTAATTAATCGTCACCTGAGATTTGGCATCGGGGCGCAACCAAGGAAGGGTGCCATTACGACGTAATTCCGCTTGGCGTTCTACCAACAAATGCGCGTAATAAACCGGAGCAGGCATTAACGATTCGGTCTCGTTAGTTGCATAACCAAACATTAAACCTTGGTCACCTGCGCCTTGGTCTTCTGGTTTAGCGCGGTCAACACCTTGGTTGATATCAACCGACTGTTTGCCAATGCCGTTTAACACAGCACAGGTTTCGCCATCAAAGCCAACTTCAGAGCTGTTGTAGCCAATGCCTTTGATCACGTTACGAACAATGTCTTCAAGGTCGACATAACAAGAAGTTGTTACTTCGCCAGCAACAATTGCCATACCTGTTTTAACCAAGGTTTCAACGGCTACGCGCGCATGTGGGTCACGGGCTATTATGGCATCCAGAACCGCATCAGAAATCTGATCGGCTACTTTGTCTGGGTGTCCTTCTGAAACGGATTCAGATGTAAAAATTGAATATTCGCTCATTACTCTCTCCTAATGTGTTTAGGCCTAATACATAGGGCTGTTAGTGGTAATCGTGCAGTTCATGATAATGCACGACGAAATGTTCTGAATTGGATTTGAAACCCATTTCGTAAAGCTAAAAATTGTGTTTGTTCTTCTTGCAGCTGGGCGTCTTTTGCCCAGCGAGTTAAATCTTCTGGAGCAAAGCCTAGCCATAAATCGCCACAAGATTCTCTTGCCCATTCTTGGTCGTGAGCGCATAAATCGGTGATTAACAAACAGCCGCCTGGCTTTAACAGCTGTGCGCTGTGATTAAAAATCTCTTTGGGCGCAGGTACGTGGTGAAGCACCATATTACAAGTGATTAAATCAGCCTTAATCTCTTGATCTAAAGCCAATTGGCAATCGCCGTGTAACAGCTCTACGTTATTTAAGGCTTGCTCGTTTACTTTTGCCCGTGCTTTTTTCAACATGGCATCCGACACATCAAGGCCAATGATCTGCTGAAACCGCTCGCTGAGCGCTGGCAACAAATCCCCTTCTCCTGGCCCAATCTCTAAGGCGGACTTAGTATTTTGTAAATTTAGCGTAGCAACAAAATATTCTAAGGCTTCGCCGTATTGCTCATGAGAGGCAATTAAGTCCTGCTTTTCAAGAAACTCACTGGCGTGCTTGGTGAAAAACTCTTGTGAATTCAGCGATCGTTCTTGGTAAAGGTTTTGCAAGCGCTGAGTAATGGGTTCTGGCAGAAACAACCTGTCCAGTGTGGCCAATAAAGAATGCGTTAGCTCAAACCAAGTGTCGTTGGGAGCAATGAAAGGGCGGCGATAAAAAATTGAATTACCTTCACGCCGAGTGGTTACCAACCCTGCTTTAGCCAATATTTTTAAATGATGACTCATACTGCTTTGTTTAACGTCAAATAACTCACACAACTCTAAAACACCAAAAGACCCTTCACCTAAAATGCGCAAAATATTCAGGCGCAAAGGATCCGCGCTGGCTTTTGAGTAAGACGCTAATGCATCAATACTTGGGTGAGTATTGATGGAGTTGTTGGCTGTGGTAATTGAAATAGCTTGGTTTAACATGCAGTGCAGTCTAGCAGAAATAAAACCTATATCAATTTATTTTGATATAGGTTGTTGGTTGCGGATGGATTTTTTGCCTCAACCTTGCCCAAACTGACCATATAAGCGACAATAGCGCGCCATTTTTATCTGTCTAAAGCCTCAGCAGCTTAGGCGGTGAATGCTAGTCTTAGAAATTAGCATCATAAATTAATTTATAAATCGTAATAGCCGGAGAGTCATTTCATGACATCACGTACAGAACTTGCCAATGCCATTCGTGCCTTGAGTATGGACGCCGTCCAACAAGCAAAATCAGGCCACCCAGGCGCGCCAATGGGAATGGCTGATATCGCTGAAGTTCTATGGAATGACTTCTTAAAGCACAACCCAGAAAACCCAGATTGGGCTGATCGCGACCGTTTTATTTTGTCGAATGGTCACGGCTCTATGTTGATCTACTCGTTATTGCACCTTTCTGGTTACGATCTTCCGATCGAAGAATTAAAAAACTTCCGTCAAATGCATTCTAAAACGCCCGGTCACCCAGAATATGGCTATGCACCAGGTATCGAAACAACGACAGGCCCATTAGGCCAAGGTATCGCTAACGGTGTGGGTATGGCGGTTGCTGAGAAGGTTTTGGCCGCTCAGTTCAATAAGCCGGGTCACGATGTTGTTGATCATAATACCTACGTCTTCATGGGCGATGGCTGCATGATGGAAGGTATCTCCCACGAAGCGTGTTCGTTGGCGGGTACGTTAGGTTTAGGCAAACTGATTGCGTTCTACGACGATAACGGCATTTCAATCGATGGTGAAGTTGAAGGTTGGTTCACCGACGATACCGTACAGCGCTTCCAGTCTTACGGCTGGCAGGTGATTCCGAAAGTAAATGGCCACGATCCAGAAGAGATCAAAGCGGCGATTGAAAACGCGAAAGAAAATACCGATCAACCGACGTTGATTTGCTGCAAAACCATTATTGGTTTTGGTTCACCAAACAAAGAAGGTAAAGAAGATTGTCACGGTGCGCCACTAGGCGACGACGAAATCAAACTCACTAAAGAACGTTTGGGTTGGAAGCATGGCGCTTTCGAAATTCCAGAAGATGTTTATAACGGTTGGGATGCACGCATCTCAGGCGTTGAAAAAGAAAGCAGCTGGAATGATAGATTTGCAGCTTATACCGCTGAGTTCCCAGAGCTAGCTGCTGAATACAAGCGTCGTATGGCCGGTGATCTTCCTGCTGATTTCTCTGAACAGGCTCAGGCTTACATCAATGAGTGCCAAGAGAAAGGCGAAAGCATTGCGAGCCGCAAAGCCTCGCAAAATACCTTGAATGCGTTTGGCCCTAAGCTGCCTGAGTTCTTAGGTGGTTCTGCTGATTTGGCCGGTTCTAACTTAACGCTTTGGGAAGGCTGCCAGGGTGTGAGTGCAGACGATGCCTCGGGTAACTACCTTTTTTACGGTGTTCGTGAATTCGCCATGAGCGCGATGATGAACGGTATTGCTTTGCACAAAGGCTTTGTTCCTTACGGTGCAACTTTCTTAATGTTCATGGAATACGCCCGTAACGCGGTTCGTATGGCAGCATTAATGAAGCAACGCGCTATTTTTGTATACACCCACGATTCTATCGGTTTGGGTGAAGACGGCCCAACGCACCAGCCAGTTGAACAAGTTGCTAGCTTGCGTAATACGCCCAACATGCACGCATGGCGTCCATGTGATGCGGTTGAATCAGCGGTTTCTTGGAAATCTGCAATCGAACGTACCGATGGCCCAACGTCTTTGATTTTTTCACGTCAGGGGTTGCCACATCAAGAGCGTACAGCCACTCAGGTTGCTGACATCGCTAAAGGTGCTTACATCTTGAAAGACAGCGCTGCTGCACCAGAAGCTATCTTAATCGCAACCGGTTCTGAAGTTGGCTTAGCCATGGACGCAGCGAAAGAATTAGAAGCAAAAGGCAAAAACGTTCGCGTTGTGTCTATGCCATGTGCTGAAATCTTCTGCAAGCAAGATGCTGCTTATATTGAATCTGTATTACCAGCGGCTGTTACCGCGCGTGTTGCAGTTGAAGCCTTGCATAAAGATTACTGGTACAAGTTTGTGGGCCTAAATGGCGCAATCGTGGGTATGGATACGTTCGGTGAGTCAGCACCCATTAAAGATTTGATGAACCACTTCGGCTTTACGGTTGAGAAAGTTGTAGCCGCAGTTGAAGGCGTACTTTAAACCTTATGATGCGCATAGCAATTAATGGCTTTGGTCGAATAGGGCGCGGTATTTTACGCGCCTTGTACGAACGTAATTTGCACACACAATTACAGATTGTGGCTATTAACGAATTGGCTGATATTGAGTCGGTGAGCTATATGTTGCGCTACGACAGTACTCATGGTCGTTTTCCGGGTTCTGTTGAACTTAAAAAAAACGATCTAGGGGTTGCTAACGGCATAGTGGTCAATGGCGATGCCATTCAGGTTTTTCATGAGCCTGAAGTCTCTAGCCTGCCTTGGCAAGCCCTTGAAGTTGACTTGGTATTAGAATGTACTGGCGTAGTGACGCACAGTGATCATGCTGAATTGCACTTAGTACAAGGAGCAAAGCGCGTTTTGATCTCTCATCCGGCAGAATCGGGTGTAGATGCAACGGTTATTCAGGGATTCAATCAGCAAACCTTGTCTGCTGAGCATAAGATTATTTCTAATGGCTCGTGTTCGACTAACTGCTTAATTCCTATTTTACAGCTACTGAATACACAATTTGGCATTGATCGCGGCATGACCAGTACCATTCATTCGGCGATGAACGATCAGCCAGTGATTGACGCTTACCATTCAGATCTACGTCGTACCCGCGCCGCCGTGCAAAGTATTATTCCGGTTGAAACGGGTTTGGCGATTGGTATTACTCGGTTAATGCCCGAGTTAGCAGGAAAGTTTGAAAGCACTCATGTGCGAGTACCGACGATTAATGTCTCGGTATTAGATGTGACGTTACAGCTCAAGCAAGATGTCACGGTAGAACAGATAAATTCCCTATTTAAACAGGCGGCAGAGAGTGAATTGGCAGGTATTTTAGCCTTTACTCAAGAGCCTCACGCGTCGGTTGATTTTAACCATGACCCACATTCGGGTGTTGTGGATGGTACACAAACCCGTGTTAGTGACGGTTCATTGGTCAAATTAATGATCTGGTTCGATAATGAATGGGGTTTTGCAAACCGTATGATAGATACGGCGTTGCAGTTAAAGAATATAAGCGCTTGAAAGTATTCTGTAATCGAGCAAAGTATGTATCCAAACTCGGAGACGTCGTAAATACGTCCCTGTAGACTTGGCCGTGGCATCCATGCCACAGACACTCCTATTTGGATTACATTCTTTGCTCTTTGCAGCATTACTTGTGCTGAAAAATTAAAGATTTAGCTCTTTTAAAGATTTATACAATTGGACGAGACATTATGACTGTAATTAAAATGGCTGACCTGGCCGCCTCGGGTGAACTTAAAGGCAAGCGTGTATTAATTCGTGAAGACCTAAACGTGCCGGTTAAAGAGGGCAAGGTAACTTCTGATGCGCGTATTCGTGCGTCCTTGCCAACCATCAAGCTAGCGCTTGAAGCTGGCGCTAAAGTGATTGTAATGTCTCACCTTGGCCGCCCAACAGAAGGCGAGTTCGAAGAAAAATTCTCCATGGCGCCAGTCGCTGATCACTTGGCGGGTATGTTAGGTCGCCCGGTTGAATTGGTTAAAGACTTCAAACAAGAGTTGAATATCGCTGACGGCGAATTGGTTCTGCTTGAAAACGTTCGCTTTAATAAAGGCGAAAAGAAAGACGAAGATCAGCTAGCCCAAGCCTATGCCGAGCTTTGTGATGTATTCGTAATGGATGCCTTTGGTACGGCTCACCGCGCTCAAGCTTCTACCCATGGTGTGGCTAAGTTTGCACCCATTGCTTGCGCAGGCCCATTATTGGCCGCTGAATTAGAAGCATTGGGTAAAGCATTAGATAACCCAGCGCGCCCATTGGTTGCTATTGTTGGTGGTTCTAAAGTATCGACTAAATTAGAAGTACTAGAAAGTCTTTCCGATATCTGTGATCAGATTATTGTTGGTGGCGGTATCGCCAATACCTTCTTGGCTGCTGCTGGTAAGCCAGTGGGTAAGTCTTTGTATGAAGAAGACCTAGTGCCACAAGCAAAAGCTTTGATGGAAAAAGTATCTATTCCAGTCCCGACGGATGTTGTTTGCGCAAAAGAGTTTGCCGAAACAGCGACCGCGACTTTAAAAGACGCTAGCGAAGTCACCGCTGACGACATGATTTTTGATATCGGCCCTGACTCTGCCAAAGCATTGGCTGCGCAGTTGAAAGAAGCAAAAACGATTATTTGGAATGGCCCAGTTGGCGTATTCGAATTTGACCAGTTTGGCGAAGGCACTAAAGCATTAGCATTGGCCATTGCTGAGTCTGAAGGTTTCTCTATTGCGGGTGGTGGTGATACGCTAGCAGCTGTGGATAAATATGATATTGCTGATAAAGTCTCTTACATCTCAACTGGTGGTGGTGCTTTCTTGGAATTTGTAGAAGGTAAGGTTTTACCAGCAGTTGCCATCCTAGAATCACGCGCTAAATGATTTATTGGAGTTACTGCGCTTAACTATGCTGCGTTAATAATCAACTTAGAGTGCTCACTTAGCGCGCTAAGCTCCGCCTCTGCGTTGATTCTTGCCTTGCCTAGTTTTCGCTCGCGACACTCCCTAAGATAAACTTGAAGAGTGTTGGTACAAATTAGTAAACCTGCGGTTGTTTTTATAAACCGCAGAAGCCGCTAGAATGGCGGAAAGAAGATTCAAAAAATTAAAATTTTAAAAGGGTATTTCTCATGGCACTTATTTCCATGCGCCAAATGTTGGATCACGCCGCCGAGTTCGGTTATGGCGTTCCAGCTTTTAACGTAAACAACCTAGAGCAAATGCGTGCCATTATGCAGGCTGCTGACCAAACAGATTCGCCGGTGATCGTACAGGCGTCTGCCGGTGCTCGTTCTTATGCAGGTGCACCTTTCTTGCGTCACCTAATTTTGGCGGCGATTGAAGAATTTCCACACATTCCAGTGTGTATGCACCAAGATCACGGCGCTTCGCCGACGGTATGCCAGCGATCTATTCAATTGGGCTTTAGCTCAGTGATGATGGATGGTTCTTTGGGTGAAGATGGTAAGACCCCAATGAGCTACGAGTACAACGTAGACGTGACTAAGCGTGTTGTCGATATGGCGCACAGCTGTGGTGTATCAGTTGAGGGTGAGCTAGGTGTGTTGGGTTCTCTTGAAACTGGCCAGGCCGGTGAAGAAGACGGCGTTGGCGCTGAAGGTACCTTGAGCATGGAGCAAATGCTGACTGACCCTGAAGAAGCAGCTGATTTTGTTAAGAAAACTCAGTGTGATGCATTGGCTATTGCCTGTGGTACATCTCACGGTGCTTATAAATTTACCCGCCCACCAACGGATGACATCTTAGCGGTAGATCGCATTAAAGAAATCCATAAGCGTATTCCAGATACTCACTTGGTCATGCACGGTTCTTCTTCTGTTCCACAGGAATGGTTGGCTATTATCAATGAATTCGGTGGCGATATCTCTGAAACTTACGGTGTGCCAGTTGAGCAGATCGTTGAAGGTATTAAGCATGGTGTGCGTAAAGTTAACATCGATACCGATTTGCGTTTAGCGTCTACCGGTGCAATTCGTAAGTTCTTGGCTGAGAATCCTTCTGAATTTGATCCACGTAAATACTTCAAAGCCTCTGTTAAGGCGATGCAGGATATCTGTGTTGCCCGTTATGAAGCCTTTGGTACTGCGGGTAACGCTTCTAAGATTAACCCTATCTCTTTAGATGCTATGTTTGATCGCTACCAGTCTGGTGAGTTGGATCCTAAGATTAAATAAGCTGGTTTTTAAGTCGGAGGTCTGGAGTCAGGCGCCCGACGCTTAAAAAGTGCTTATTCAAAAGCCCGAGTTGAGAGATCAGTTTGGGCTTTTTATTTCTTGGGTTTTAGGGGTAGTATGATCAAATAGCTAAATAGGGAGAATCTTGTGAACAGGGAAAAAGTCGAATTTGATAGCCAGTTGCCAGGCGGTTTTAGGAAACTAAGCATTGTCTTTGCTGTGATTGCGTTGATCATAGTGATGATACATGTTTTTGGTGCAATAAATTTTGAATGGTTTGGCGCTTTAAATATCATCGCTTTAGTGTTTGTTTTTATTGCTTATACATTTTATTCGGTAAAGGCCAAGCTGATTATTCTTCCTCAAGAGAGTAGGGTCGAATATAAAGTGTTGAATTTCACCTTTAAAACAACAGAACGTTTGGTCGGATTTAGTTCTATTAGGGCTTGTTATAGGGCCATGGAATCTTCTGGCGATCCATTTTTTAAGAAATTTATACAGTTAGATTTCTCGAAAGGTTTTGAGGATAACTTTCAGTATGGTGATATTCAGCTAGCTGGCCATGTTTTCTATAAATTTGATGAAAATCCTGAAGTAGTTGCAGATACTCTATTGAAAATTCAACAGGTAACTAAATTCAAAATTGTTTTAGAGGCTGGCTTAAAAGAGCTTGTTGAACCAGAACTGGATAAGCTTGGTGGTGACTATGAATAAAGTTCTGTATTTATTAGTGTTTTTAACATTTGATGCGATAGCAATTAATTACCAAGCTGAATTGGCTTGTGTACTTCATTTAGGTGAAAAGTGTAGTGCAGACTTTATCTTAAGCCTAACTGACCCCTGTATAAAAGATATTGAATGCTTGAAACCATGGGTTCCTAGTTCAGATTCCCCTAACCCTGATGATCAAATTCTATTTCTAAAAACTAGGTGATTTATCTGCAAAGCTGGGGAAATATATGATGCTCTTATCATTGAGCCAAGGTTTATACTTTTCCATAATCGATTTAAAGAGTTCAGACTCTAACAATTCATTCAGCCATTGAATGAGTTTTGGATAAGGGCTTGCTTCAAACCATTTTTTATCCACATGAGCGAACTGGCGCACGAAGGGAAAAACCGCAATATCAGCTAAAGTCATTTCTTCTGCTAATAGATAGCGATGTTTTTCCAATAACTTTTCTAGCTTGGCTAAAAATACTTCGCCCATTTCACGGTAGTGCTCTTCACTTTCTTCATGGCGATCAGCATATTTATAGCGATCTAACGCCCATTTAAACGAGCCGTCGTTTTCATCAATAAGTTCATCAATATCGAGTTGCAGGTGCAAAGGGAGGTATTGAGCTTTAACTTTATTGGAAGAGTCGTTTAATGCAGCTTGCTCAAGTGCCCACAGCATAATATCGCGGCTCTCATCGATAATGCTTTTATCATTCCGTTGCGCGACCTCTAAGGCTAAAACAGGAACCGTCGCTTTGGGGCTGATTTCTAATAGCTCTTGGGGTTTATTCTTCAGAACCACTTCTCTCAACTCTAAGCTCTGTGAAGGCAGAAATAATGCGCAGGCTAAGCGAGCACGCATAGCATAGGGGCAGCGTCGAAAGGAATACAAAATGCCCATTCTATTAGTATTGGGTTGAGTGGCAGGCATGATATTACCTTTAATCAATATGTTTGAAGGTGATTATACGTAAACTTATGGCAAAAAAAATCCCAACTTGAGTTGCCTCAAATTGGGATTTTTTAAGCTAAAAAGCTGCTATTAAATTATGCAGGCTTCTTAGGCTTGTTACGCTTACGTTCGTTTTCAGTAAGGAATTTCTTACGTAAACGAATGCTAGTAGGTGTTACTTCAACTAGTTCATCATCTTCGATAAACTCAAGCGCTTGTTCTAGCGTATGCTTAACCGGTGGTGTTAGGTTAATCGCTTCATCTGTACCAGAGGCACGTACGTTAGTAAGCTGCTTACCTTTAGTTGGGTTAACCGCTAGATCGTTTTCGCGGCTGTGTAAACCAACGATCTGACCTTCATAAACTTCTGCAGCTGGCTCCATGAACATACGTCCACGGTCTTGCAAGCTGAATAATGAGAAGCCAAGAACTTTACCTGTCACCATGGAAACCATTACGCCGTTGTGACGAGTAGAACCTAGACCCGCATTAACTGGGCCGTAGTGATCAAATACGTTGGTCAAAATACCAGAGCCAGAAGTCATGGTCATGAAATCAGAGCGGAAACCAATTAAGCCACGTGCTGGCATAATGAATTCAAGGCGAGTACGGCCTTTGCCATCTGGAACCATGTTGGTCATTTCAGCTTTACGGTTACCCATTTCTTCCATGATCGAACCTTGATGCTCTTCTTCGATGTCGATCATCACTTGTTCGTAAGGTTCTTGGATTACGCCATCTACTTCACGCTGAACAACTTCAGGCTTACCAATCGCCATTTCGAAACCTTCGCGACGCATGGTTTCGATCAATACCGAAAGGTGTAATTCACCACGACCCGATACTTTAAATTTCTCTGGGCTGTCGCCTGGCTCAACGCGCAAGGCAACGTTGTGAATCAATTCTTTTTCTAAGCGATCTTTAATATTACGCGAAGTTACGAATTTACCTTCTTTGCCCGCAAACGGTGAGTTGTTTACTTGGAATGTCATGCTAACGGTTGGCTCATCAACACTTAGTGCTGGCATAGCTTCGACATTGTTCATCTCACAAATAGTGTCTGAGATGTTTAATTTATCGATACCCGAGATACATACGATGTCGCCAGCTTGAGCGTCGTTAGTAGAAACACGATCTAGGCCTTTAAAGCCTTTTACTTCTTGAACGCGTGCTTTACGAACATTGCCTTCGGCATCAACTACTTGTACATCTGTACTTGGCTTCAATTTACCACGAGTGATACGGCCAACACCGATAACACCAACGAAGCTATCATAATCTAATGCAGAGATTTGCATCTGCAAAGGACCTTCAGCATCAACTTTAGGGGCTTCAACATGATCAACAATCATTTGGAACAATGGCGTCATGTCATCTGCCATTTCATCTGGATCTGTGCCTGCAATACCATTGATTGCAGAAGCATAGATGATTGGGAAATCTAACTGCTCGTCTGTTCCACCTAAGCGGTCGAAAAGATCGAAAACTTGGTCAGCAACCCACTCTGGGCGAGAACCCGGACGGTCAACCTTGTTAATAACAACGATTGGGCGCAAACCACGTTCGAATGCTTTTTGCGTTACGAAACGCGTTTGTGGCATAGGGCCATCAATTGCATCAACGATTAAACATACAGAATCTACCATCGACATTACACGTTCTACTTCACCACCGAAATCAGCGTGTCCTGGGGTGTCGATGATGTTAATGCGGTAGTCGTTCCACTCGATTGCAGTGTTTTTTGCAAGAATGGTAATGCCACGCTCTTTTTCTTGGTCGTTCGAGTCCATGACTCGCTCGCCTGCTTGGTTACGCTCAAGTGTACCTGACTGTTCAAGCAACTTGTCAACTAGGGTAGTTTTACCGTGGTCAACGTGGGCAATGATGGCGATATTACGTAAGTTCTCGATCACAATTAGGACTCTGAGTTGTGGCCTAACAAACGCGCTTTAATAGCATGTTTGCAATAGGCTGGGCTTTAAAAGGGCGTAATTATACATTAGCTTTGCAGATAATGTTGATAAAATTGAAGGAAATTTGATCGATTAGTGCTCACGACAGGGTCGATAAAAGATAAAGCCCCATTATTGTGCTAATAAAGTTTTAACTTAGTGATGACTTGAACCTATAATGAGGCACAAACACGGAGTGCTCATCGTAATTAGCCATTTGTGCACTATATTAAGCCTTTATAATTTTATTTGCACTATTTTGGTGCGTCAAATGCATTGGCTTTAGGCAAAATTTCGGATTATGCCGGTTTAGTCGTGGTTTTAGTGAGTGGCACAGTAGTTGCTAATTAAATATCAAACTTGGTAGTGGCTCATTCTCTGAGTCACTAATTAGATACAAAAACATCTGGAGACTAAAGATGTCAGTAAATACTTTGAGCTTGATCAAAGAAAATGATGTTAAGTGGGTTGATTTACGTTTTACCGATACAAAAGGTAAAGAGCACCACGTTACAATTCCATCTAGCTATGTAGATGAAGAGTTTTTTGAAGTCGGCCAAATGTTTGATGGCTCTTCTATTGGTGGTTGGAAAGGTATTAACGAATCAGACATGATTCTTCTGCCAGATGACGAAACGTCTTTCTTAGATCCGTTCACCGAAGATTCTACTTTGATTTTGCGTTGTGACATTATTGAGCCTGCAACGATGCAAGGCTATGATCGTGACCCTCGCTCTGTTGCTAAACGTGCAGAAGGCTTTTTACAAGCCTCTGGTCTTGGTGATACTGCTTTCTTTGGTCCTGAGCCAGAGTTCTTTGTATTTGACGATATTCGTTGGGGTTCAGACATGTCTGGCTCTTTCTACAAAATCAATTCTGAAGAAGCTGCTTGGAACACTGGTGCTGAAATCGCTGGTGGAAACATGGGTCACCGCCCAACGGTTAAAGGTGGTTACTTCCCAGTTCCTCCAGTTGATAGCTCACACGACATGCGTGCGGCTATGTGTAACATCATGATGTCTATTGGCCTTGATGTTGAAGTGCATCACCATGAAGTAGCAACGGCTAACCAGAACGAAATTGGCGTACGTTTTAACACCTTGGTTAAAAAAGCTGATGAAGTTCAAATGTACAAGTACGTTGTTCATAACGTTGCAGCTGCATATGGTAAAACAGCGACCTTTATGCCTAAGCCAGTTATTGGTGATAACGGTTCGGGTATGCACGTACATCAGTCTTTCTGGAAAGACGGCGAAAACCAATTTGCCGGTGATAGCTATGCTGGATTGAGCGAAATGGCTCTTTACTACATTGGCGGTATCATCAAGCACGCTAAAGCCTTGAATGCGTTCACTAACCCTTCAACAAACTCTTATAAGCGTTTGATTCCGGGTTTTGAAGCGCCAGTTATGCTTGCTTACTCTGCGCGTAACCGTTCTGCTTCTATCCGTATTCCATACGTTGCTTCTCCAAAAGGTAAGCGTATCGAAGCACGTTTCCCTGATCCAATGGCTAACCCATACCTAGCATTCGCGGCTATGTTGATGGCCGGTATCGACGGTATTAAAAACAAGATTCACCCTGGTGATGCGGCTGATAAAGATTTGTATGACTTGCCAGCTGAAGAAGCTGCAGCAATTCCACAAGTTGCGGGTAGCTTGCGTGAAGCTCTTGAGTGCTTGAAAGAAGACATGGATTTCTTAACAGAAGGCGATGTATTCACTAAAGATATGATCGAAGCTTACATTGATCTAGCAATGGAAGATGTTTACCGCATCGAGCAAACGACGCATCCGTTAGAGTTTGATATGTACTACTCTCTGTAAGCAATAAGCTTGTAAGTACAGAGATAGGCAAATAAAACCGTTTCTTGGTAACAAGAAACGGTTTTTTTATGCCTGCTCAATTATTGTTTTAACCTATAATTAATTTACTTAAAGCGTTATAAATCATATACACATGGCTAATATGAATTCATTTATGCAAGAGGTGCCGGCGTGAAAGTGCTGAATTGGGACAGTGTGGAATTACAGCGTGCGTTAAAACCGTTAGATTGGCAAAGCCTGCCCGAGATATCACCAGTACAGCAGCGATATTTGCATTATTACAATATTGATTTTGCTTCTAATAACGACAAAATAAAGCACCACTTGGGCAGTCTTTCTGCGGGTGGTTATGAGTTAGCGACGCATGTTTATTTACATGAAGATGCAAAAGGTACTGCGCTTTTAGTGCACGGTTATTATGACCATGTAGGTATATACGGAGGCTTAATCGAGTTTTGCTTACAGCAGGGCTTAAATGTTGTTGCTTACGATTTACCTGGTCATGGATTATCGACAGGAGAAAGAGCTTCAATTAGTAGTTTTCGAGAGTACGACGATATTTTTGCCAGCATGGTTGAGCAGTGTCAGATGCATTTATGTACTAATTCAGGCAAGCTTTACGTTTTTGGGCAAAGCACGGGAGGGGCAATTATAATAAATTACCTGTTGTCACGTGATATAAAGCAGCAGAACTCACCATTTGCTGGCATATCTTTGTTTGCACCTCTAGTGCGGCCTTGTGGTTGGACGAAAGCAAAAATTTTGCACAGTTTGTTGCGGCCATTTATTAAACAGTTAAAAAGACACTTTGGGCCTAATTCAAATAATATAGAGTTCCTGAAGTTTATTGCTGAAAATGATCCTTTGCAGCCGCTTGCGTTGTCAGTGAAGTGGGTTGGTGCATTGAAAAAATGGATAAAAAAAATCGAGGCTAGTCACCCTTCTGATATAGCGATTAATATCGTACAAGGGGATTTAGATGAGACAGTCGAGTGGAAGCATAATATGCCACTTTTACAGAAGAAATTTCCTAATAGAAAACTCATCATAGTTGAAGGTGGTCGACATCAGTTAGTGAATGAAGATCTTAATAAAAGAACGTTTGCGTTTAATTGGTTAGAGCAACAATTGGGTTGGAAAATTTAATAGCAGCTAATCATCATCTACACTTGAAAACTTTATCATTATCTAGATAATGTCAGCGTTATCACAATAAGCTATAAGCCTTTTATTCTAGAAAGCTAAAAGCTTATTGGTTAAACAATATAAAAATTATAAAAATAAAAAGCCTGAATTAAAGGCAATTGATTGAGCAGTTCTGCTCGTTGGGGAAAATCGTGAATAACAAACCAGATGTTGTATTTGTATTAGCAGGAATTGTGGCTGTAGGAGCATTAGTGACTGGCTTATTAGCACCAGACCAGGCGCAAGCGGTTATGGTGGTCAGTGAATCATTAATACGTTAATCACCAAACTTGTTTAATTTGCAATAATCGCAGAAAGTTGGATATCCCAGCTTTCTGTCGGTAAATGCTCAGTTTCTTGGCATTGATGCGCTAAACCAAACAGCTTTGGCTTTACACCATCATTTTTGCGACAAAATTCAAAGGTTCGATCGTAAAACCCACCTCCCATACCTAAACGGTTGCCGTGTGCATCAAAAGCGACTAATGGTAAGCCAACAACATTTAAGAATTTTGCTTGAATGCGATGATTAAACTTGGGATCTGGTTCGGCAATTCCAAAGCGGTTTTTCTTCATCTTGCTGTCGGCTTTGTATTCCACAAACCATAAGAAGCCTTTTCTTATCGGGTCTAATACTGGCAGGTATATTTTTTTTCCTTCTTGCCACGCTTGTTTAATAACAAGTAGGGTTTCTACTTCACCATCATTAGGTAAATACAAGGCGATGCGCTTAGAAAATTTAAAAGCAGGGTGTTGATTTAACTGTCGCTTTAGCCGTATAGCAGCGTTTTGATGTTGGCGTTTTGAGAGTTTGCGGCGAGCTTGGCGCATTTGCAGGCGTAGCTGGCGTTTTTGCTGCAAAGTTGAAAGGTGTTTTTTAGCAGGAATGACCGGTTCAATCGAATTGATCATTAAGGCTCCCCATGGTGCCGCTGTCAAAAATAAAGGCCTTGAACCCAAGGTTCAAGGGTGGCGGGCTAGGTACTATATTAGGTTTTCCGGCAAGCGGACATACACACAATAATACGTTAACCCTCCAGGGTCATAAGCATCGGCTCGAGGTCTTTATAGACTGGCTAACACCCCAGGGAACAAATAAAGTATACCAATTTTTAAGCTGAAAGAATGTTAATTATTAAAATTTACTCATCTTTGCTTACAAATCTAAAGATAAATCTTGAATAAAGGCGTCATCTAAACGTTCATTCATACGATCAATTTCTTCTGCAACTTTAGCTTGTTCGCTTTGCAACTGCTGCAGCTGATGGGCAATATTTAATGCTGCAATAACTGCAATTCGATCAGCGCCAAGTACTTTACCTGAATTTTGGCTGGCATTGCGTATATCGCGCATTTTATCATCTAAAAACTTAGCTGCAGAGGTCAGTTCGCTCTGATTTTCTTCTGGACAATTAATTCGAAAATCACGATCCAAAATAGAGACTGTTAACGTATTTATAGAATCAACCACGGTTACGCTCCAAAAGCTGCAAGCGCTCGATCATTTCGTTAACCTTACGGCGTGCAATATCATTTTGTTGCATGAGTTTACCGCGCTCGGCTTGCCAGCGAGCTTCAGATACCTTCATGGCAGACATCTTTTGTTGCATCTCGTTATTATCTGAGATGAGCTTATCGATGTTGCTTTGTAAGCGAGTTAAGTCGGGTTGTTTCATTTTCCAATATCTTTTGGTTTTTGTTTATTGACTATAAGAGACCTTGTGAATAGGGTCAATCTCAGAGAGTGATGCAGCTGACATTCATGCTAAACTCTGCATATTACTTTCATACTCAAAATAAGATACCTCATGCAACAGAATATATCGATTCCCTTTCATCAATTTGCTAATGCCATGGTTACGATAGGTGCCCTTGGCTCACCTTCTGGTCTCCATGGTTGGTTGACGGGCTATTTAAGTACTGGCGCGCGTTTAACTGATGCACAGTGGCAAACCGAAGCAGAGAACTACCTAGAAACACCAGAAGCACTACCTAAACCCGTTCAAAGCCTTATGACATTATTTTATGGCTGGGTATTAAAAGGGCTAGAAAATGAGAGTATGAATTTTACGTTGTTTTTGCCCGAAAGTGATGACTGTGAACTGAGTCAGCAAGTTGATGCCCTAGCCCAATGGAGCAAAGGTTTTTTGGATGGTTTTGGTGCATCGGGTAAAGTTACCGGTAAATTGAACGATGAAACTCGTGAAGTTCTGCAGCACTTTGATGCTTTTAGTCAGGTTGAATTAACTGCCGACGACAGCCCAGAAGACAGTGAAGATTTGTTGCAAGAGTTAGTAGAGCACGCAAAAGTTGCTGCGCTTACTGTATTTTTGGCGTTTAACGAACCTGATGTTGCTGAACCTAAAATTATTGATGAAGATCAGCAAAAACCTCAATTGCACTAAATTACCCTTTATCTTGTATTAGAATTGCGTTGATACAAGGTTCGCTGTTTGCATTAAGGAATACTTATGAAACTTGCCCAATCTGAATACGCTCAACGTCGTCAGCAACTGATGCAGCGCATGGCCGAGAACAGCATTGCGATTGTTCCAACAGCAAAAGCTTGTGTGCGTAATAGCGATGTAGAGCATCTATTTCGTCAAGATAGCGACTTTTATTATTTATCTGGGTTCGCTGAAGCCAATGCATGCTTGGTTCTTATCCCAGGGCGTGAAGACGGTGAGTATATTGTATTTTGCGAAGATAAAGATCCTGCAATGGAAATCTGGACAGGCCGTCGAGCGGGCCCAGACGGAGCTGCTAGAGACTTTTTTGCAGACCAAGCGTATCCAATAGAAGCCATTGATTCCATATTGCCAGAGCTGATTGAAGGTAAGTCAAAAATTTATACTGCCATGGGTGCTAATACTGAGTTCGACAGTCAGTTAACTCATTGGGTTAATCAAGTGAAAGGTATGGTTCGCAAGGGCGCTCAGGTTCCTCACGAATACTCAGGGCTTGATTATTTACTGCATGAGATGCGTTTGATTAAATCTGCTGCAGAAATTGAAATCATGCAAAAGGCGGCTGATATCTCGGCGGCGGCTCATTGCCGCGCAATGACCACCGCCAAGCCTGGCTGTTTTGAATATCAGCTAGAAGCTGAGTTGTTGCATGAATTTACCCGCAATGGCAGTCGTTGGCCTGCATACCCATCGATTGTCGGCGGCGGCGATAATGCCTGTATTCTTCATTACACTAATAATGACCAAGAAATTAAAGACGGTAGCTTGGTGCTTATTGATGCCGGTTGTGAGCTGGATTATTACGCCGCTGACATTACACGTACTTTTCCAGTTAACGGCACATTCAGCGCAGAACAAAAAGCGCTGTATGAGCTGGTATTAAAATCACAGTTAGCCGCTATCGAACAAGTTAAGCCAGGTAATAGTTGGAATGCACCCCATGAAACCGCTGTGCAAGTCTTAGTGGAAGGCTTGCTTGAGCTTGGTTTGTTAAACGGTGATGCTCAGCAGATTATTGAAGATGAAAGCTATCGAACTTTTTATATGCATCGAACTGGCCATTGGTTAGGCATGGATGTACATGATGTCGGCGGATATCGAGTTAATAAGCAGTGGCGCCCTTTAGAGCCGGGTATGGTATTAACTGTAGAGCCGGGGCTATACGTCGCACCTGATTGTGAAGAAGTTGATGAGCGCTGGCGCGGTATAGGCATTCGCATCGAAGATGATGTTGTTGTCACTGAACATGGCTGCCACGTGTTAACGCACAAGGTACCCAAAACCGTCACAGAGATCGAAGCACTGATGAAAAGTGCCAGTGAGTTAAACTAATGGCCAAGATAAATGACTCAACATCGTATGATGTGTTAATTGTAGGTGCGGGTATGGCGGGGCTTAGTCTGGTTCATTTGCTGCGACACAGCATTGAGCAAGGACTAAAAGTTGCTTTAGTTGAGCGAGTTGAGCTGCCAGCGGTATCAGAGCCCTTAACCAATGATTTTGAGCAAGCGCCGCCCAGTTTTGATGGTCGCGCCACTGCACTGTCGTTTGGCACTCAACAAATCTTTGCTCAATTAGGGGTTTGGCCAAATTTAGCAGCGGCGGCTTGCCCTATTCATAGCATTCAGGTGTCAGATCAGGGGCGCTTTGGGCAAACGCATCTGCATCGTAAAGAGGCCGGTGTTGATGCTTTAGGTTACATCATTCGCAACCATTCACTAGGCCAAGGGTTGATGGCTGATTTACCAGCAGGGGTTGATATATTAGCGCCCGAATCGGTTAAAAGCATCGCTATTTCTGCCGAGAACAAAGCTCAATTGCAGTTGGAAAGTGGCAAGCAAATAATGGCAGAGTTGGTGGTGATGGCCGACGGCGGTCGTTCTGATTTAGCTCAACAATTAGGAATTCGTCAACAGAAGAATAGCTATGGCACTCATGCGTTAGTCACGTCGGTGCGTATTGATCGCCACCATGAGCATTGGGCTTACGAGCGCTTTACGGATGCTGGGCCGATTGCCTTATTACCTTTGGCAGAAAAAGAATTTGCGGTGGTTTGGACGCTTAACGATGATCAAATTGAAGAATACTTAGCCGCAGATGATGCGACCTTGATTGCGCGTTTGCAGCAGGCATTCGGTTATCGTTCTGGCCGCATTGTGGCGATGGGTGAAAGAGCGTGCTACCCACTTGCACTAGTAGAAGCGACAGAGCAGGTTCGCCCTCATATTGTGTTGCTGGGCAATGCTGCGCACAGTTTGCACCCAGTAGCTGGCCAAGGTTTTAATTTAGGTTTGCGCGATGCTGCGGCGTTGGCTCAGTATATTAATCAGGCATTTGCTGAACAATTACCTGTGGGAGCTTGGCCGGTAGTGCAGGGCTATTATCAACAGCAAAAAGCGGATCAAAACACTACCATCTTGGGAAGCGATGTCCTGCCTAAATTATTTGGTATTAAAAACAAATTGATTAGTATAGGGCGTGATGCTGGTCTGATAGCACTTGCACTATCGCCCACTTCTCGCAAGTTATTTGCACGACAGGCAATGGGGATGGGGCAGCCAGCGGCGAAGCTACAGCAGTCGGTTCGCTCTCACAACGCATCTGCTTCTATGGGACAAACGTCATGAACGATTCTTCATTGAATGCCAACTTAGCCCCAACTCAACCAGTTCACTATCAAGTTGTTATTGTCGGCGCTGGTATGGTCGGTGCTGCATTGGCCGCGGGTTTAGCTAAAACCAATATCTCGGTGGCCTTAATTGAGCCTAATCGAGCGCAACAACCATCAAAAGATCGCATAAGCTGTGCCGACTTTGGTTCTCGGGTGAGTGCTATTACGGCTCAGAGTGAGTCTTTATTGACCCGCTTGGGTGCTTGGCCATTAATTGATATGAGTCGTAAATCGCCTTATCAGGGTATGACCGTGTGGGATGCGGAAGGGACGGGGGAAGTTAACTTTGCCGCTAGCGAGCTTCATGTTGATTGCCTAGGTACCATTATTGAAAACCGTGAAATCGTTTGGGCTTTGCAGCAAGTTGTAGAGCAAGCAGATAACATCACCCTTATTCACGACACCGTGTCGCATATTGATAACCAAGACTCTGAAGGCTGCACGCCGGTATTCTTAAACTCTGGGCTATCCCTAAAAGCAGATTTGCTGGTGGGGGCAGATGGTGCTTTATCGCGTATTAAACAGTGGGGCGAATTTGCCAGTTGTGAGTGGGATTATCAGCATCAAGCCTTGGTTGCTACGATAGAACTTGAACAATCGCACCAGCAAACGGCCTGGCAACGTTTTAGGCCAGAAGGGCCGTTGGCGTTATTGCCGTTAGCTGCGAACAACGACAAAACATGCTCAATTGTTTGGTCAACTAATAACGACGAGTGTCAGCACTTATTAGGTTTAAGCGATGAGGATTTTTGCCAAGCGTTAAGTTCGGCTTCAGAAAAACGTTTGGGTAAGGTTGTTAGTGTTGGTCCGCGTATGGCGTTTCCTTTGCGCCAGCGCCATGCTAAAAATTATGTTGTGCCGGGCATGGCATTAATTGGTGATGCTGCTCATACCATACATCCGTTGGCGGGGCAGGGGGTTAACTTAGGTTTTAAGGATGTGGCAGCATTAACTGAGGAGTTATTGCGTGCTCATAAACAACAGCTTAACTTAGGAAATTTGGCTGTGCTAAAGCGCTACGAGCGTCGCCGCCAAGCAGATAATCTAATCACCATGGCGGCTATGGAAGGTTTCAAACGCTTATTTGCTGCAGAGCAGCCAATTGTTAGATTGATCCGTAATCAGGGTATGCGTTTATTTAATCGTACCGCTGCAGTTAAACAGCATGTTGTGATGCAAGCTATGGGGTTGAAATAGCTATTGAATTAACAGGTTCAGTGTTAAAACGCATAGTTTTTAGCACTGATGCCCATTTCTTCTGCGTTCGCTTGCAGTTGTTCTAAGTCGTAATCCCCTAAACCTAGGTGGGTAAGTATTTCATCGCCAATTATTTCCCACTCGTAATCAATTTCTTGATTGCCTAAAATTTTAAAGCTGCCGCATACGTGCTCTGAAATTTTTAGTATGGCCAAGAGGGTTTTTGCTTCGCTGTCGATTGAATGCTGATCAACAAAATAACGTTTGCAATTATGATGCTCGGCGATGGCATCACACAAAATTTTGGGTAAATTCCAAGACTTGGCAATATAGTAGCCCACTACGGCGTGGTTGGTTTTAAGTAACGTGTTTTCAACATCAATGATACGCTCTGGGCTGTCTTGATAGGATTTCTCAACAACATCTAAGTAATGCTCAAAGCGGTTCATTAATAACGGGACACCGGCGTTATGAAATAAACCGAGTAGATAAGCCAAATCAGGCTTTTGGTAACCGACTTGTTGTGCAACATTGGTTGCGATCATGGCAATATCGTTGGCTGTATCCCAAAATCGATTCATGTAAGTGATGGTTTCATCCGACATCTCACTTTTAATGGATACGCCATTAATAATGTTGATGACGCTGTCGAGACCAATTAACGAAACCGCTTGAGATACCGAGGTGATTTTATTGGTTAGGCCATAAAATGGCGAGTTAACCACTTTTAACATGGTGCCAGTTAAACCGACATCACGGCGAATCAGTTTAGCGATTTGATCCAAGTCTGGATTGGGCATGATTTGCTCAATCTGCAGATCGACCAGTATTTGAGGCTGGGGTGGGATCTTAATACCATGAAGAACATTTTCAATTTGTTCAGATGTTAGCGCCTCTGCCATGATGAATTTCCTGAGTGCTGTTATTAAATCAACTTAAATTATTCTCTTAGTTTAGTCGATAATTATCACTATAGAATTAATCTAAGTCAGGTAATGTGACTGCGAGTGATGTAGCTGCTCGCCGTAAGCTTGATAGCAATCCTATAATATCTTGTTTGCATTGATTGACGGTGGAAATTTCTGTGGTCATTTTGTTAATACAGCTCTGACTTTTTTGCAGGCCAGCTAAAAATTCACCAGCAACCTGATCGTTAGCTTGTTGCATTAAAAAATACAGGCTAGCTTCTTGTTGCTCAGTGTCTTTTGGCACAAACCATTGTTCAATGCCTAACAGTAAAGCCGCTAGATCAGCTTGGCTGGTTTGGCTAAATTCAGAACTGGTGAGCGCAAAACGTTTATTCAAAATTTCTACACTGATTAATTTTTGTGCAGCAATAAAAGCCGCTTGCAGTGTGTTTTCGGCACGACTTTGTTGTACTAATTGTGCGTAATAACCGCTACTGGGTTCCCAGCGCCGCTGTATTCGATGTAAATCTTTTAATAACAACTCGGTAATAAGCTGAGTGTATTGGCGTCTACGGTTATGATTTTGCGGTTCTGATGGCAGAGCGTTCGGGGTTAAAGCATCAGAATACACATCATAATCTGCGTGTTCGGCGTCATTAATAGGTATTGGAGCGGTATTTTCTTGTGGATAGAAATCATAAACAGTTCGCTGACCTTCATTACCCCACAGCATGAACTCTAACGCGTGAAAGCCTAAGCTAGCATTGGAACGATCGGTAAAGCCATGTTGAGAGCGTAAACTTGTTTCATCAATAGTTAGGGTTAAGTCGTTGACAATGCCACTAAATGGATAGTTTTGGATATAATCAATATAACCCCCTTCGATAGGCCAACTGTCGAGTTGGCTCAGTAAGTCTTGATAACTGATGCCTTGCTTATGCCAATCCGGTGGATCTTGCAGAGGAAGGTAGGAAAAAATGAGGCTAGTTAAAAAAGCATCGTAAGCTATTCTCCAAGCTTGTTGGGTTTCTGCTTGGTTTAGTGGCGTTGGGTGGTGCATAAATGAAGCCAGCTTGCTATCGAGTATTTGCGCTGCTTGGTCAGCATTCGACAAGCGGGTGTATGCAATAATGCCTACCTGGGCGGCAAAAGCCTGACTATCAAGGGTTGTTTTTATTTTTTCTTGAGCAGCTACGGTTTTTTGCTCTGGACTGCAGCCACTCATGAGTATTAAGCTGCTAGCAAAGCCCAGTAATAAAGCAACGCGAGTGGCTAGTGTTGATATGCAATACAACATGCAGCGTAAGCTACAACGCAACATAAGTGGCTCCTTTATTTTCTCGCATCATCTAATAAGCTAATAATGGGCCAGCCATTGCGTTTTGCTGTATCGGTTAACACTTCATCGGCATCAACCGCAACAGGGTTATCGACAATGTTAAGCAGTGGTAGGTCGTTGTGGGAATCACTGTAAAAATAGGCACCCTCTAACGAAATCTTCTTTTCTTCTAACCACATATTTAAGCGCGTTACTTTACCTTGATGAAAGCTTGGTATGCCTGATATGCGACCACTGTATTGGCCATTGATCAGTTCTGGTTCTGGTGCAATCAGCTCATCAAAACCCAGTAAGGTTGCAATGGGGCGGGTAATAAACGCGTTGGTTGCGGTGATGATTAATAAATCATCACCCGCAGCACGATGTTGAGCAATTAAATCTCGTGATTTTTGGGTAATTAGCGGTTTGATGCGATCTTCAATAAACTCTTCACGTAAAGCCAGCATAGTGTTAATTGGGTTTTCGGTCAGTGGTTTTAGCACAAAATCTAAATACTCAAAAATATCTAAGCTGCCAGCTTTATATTGTTCATAAAAATAGTCATTTTGCTGTTGGTAGTAATCTGGATTAACCACTTTTTTATCAACTAAGAACTGCCCCCAGGCATGATCACTGTCACCGGATAAAAGAGTATGGTCTAGATCAAAAATCGCCAATGCCACTGTGTGAATCCTCAAAATCAACATCAAAATTAATATCAAAAGCTATTCTAATAGTTAGTGCGCTGGCTGTCGTTAATTTAATGCAGAGTGTGTGATAACGGTTGAGATATGATCAGCGGATAGCTAAATAGCGACCATATAAAGGTATTACTTGACCTTTGGCGCAAAATACGCAAATTTGGGGCATTAGATATTTTCAGGATTGCATTGTGATTGATGAGGACGGCTACCGTCCCAATGTAGGTATCATCCTTTGTAATAAACAAGGTGATGTCCTTTGGGCGCGGAGAATTGGTCAAGATGCCTGGCAATTTCCTCAGGGAGGGATTAAAGATTATGAATCTCCTGAAGACGCACTTTACCGTGAACTGGCTGAAGAAGTTGGTTTAACACGTAAAGATGTTGAGGTGTTGGGTAGTACACGAGGTTGGTTGCGTTATCGTTTGCCAAGGCGAATGATTAGATACAACAGTAAACCAGTGTGCGTTGGCCAAAAACAAAAATGGTACTTGCTGCAGCTGCTTAGCGACGACGAGCAGATAAACGTGAGCACAACCCCTAAACCAGAATTTGATGGCTGGCGCTGGGTCAGTTATTGGTTTCCTTTAGGGCAAGTTGTTGCTTTTAAACGTGATGTTTATCGGCGAGCATTAAAAGAATTATCCCCTAAGATTGTGCGTTTACAGCGCCAAGCAGAACCTTAGAGAACGCGATTGAATCAGACCTAATATAAAGAGCGGTAACAAAAGAGATGTTGGATACACTCAGAAGTATTGTGCAAGAAGTAAGCGCAGCAAGCGATTTAAGTGCAGCTCTTAAAGTCGTGGTAACGCGTATACGCAATGCTATGCATTCTGAAGTCAGTTCTGTTTATCTTTATGATGCCGATGCTAAGCGTTATGTATTAATGGCCACCAAGGGTTTGAATCAAAACGCAGTTGGGCAAGTCAGTTTAGGCTCTTCTGAAGGTTTGGTTGGTTTGGTCGGGTCGCGTGAAGAGCTGGTTAATATAGAAGACGCACCGGCTCATCCACGTTATGTGTATTTGGCCGAAACCGGAGAAGAAAAGTATCATGCTTTTTTAGGTGTGCCGATCATTCATCACCGGCGTTTAATGGGCGTACTTGTTGTTCAGCAGCAAGAGCGTCGTAAATTTGATGAAAGCGAAGAAGCCTTTTTAGTCACCATGTCAGCTCAACTTGCTGGGGTAATTGCTCACGCAGAGGCCACCGGTAATATTGCCGCCGCGGCAACTGCGACGGCTACCTCTAAAGAAGCTCGTTTTTTAGGTGCACCGGGTTCGCCAGGTGTGGGTATTGGTCAGGCCGTGGTTATTTATCCTGCGGCAGATCTTGCTAGTGTGCCGGATAAATTAGCCGAAGACATTGAAGCCGAAATAGAGCGTTTTGAAACTGCGCTGATAAAAGTACGACGTGACATTCGTTCCGTTGGTCAAAAACTCTCTGCCGATTTACGCCCCGAAGAAATGGCCTTGTTTGATGTTTATCTAAACATGCTCGATGACCGTGCCTTGGGTGCTGAGGTTATCACTAAGATACGCTTGGGCGCTTGGGCACCCGGTGCATTGCGGCAAGTGGTGCAGCAGTATATCGGTCACTTTGAACAAATGGATGATGCTTATCTGCGCGAACGGGCTGCTGATATTCGTGATTTGGGCGTGCGTATTTTGGCTTACTTGCAAGAAACCGAAGAGTTGGGCCAAGTAACGCGTTATCACGATAATACCATTTTGGTGAGCCAAGAGCTGACGCCGGCCATGTTAGGCGAGGTGCCAATTGATAAATTGCGCGGTTTGGTGTCTGTACAGGGTTCGTCTAACTCTCATGTTGCAATTTTAGCTCGGGCTATGGGCATTCCTACGGTTATGGGTGTGGTTGATGTACCTTATGCTCAATTAGATGGCTTAGAGCTGATTGTTGATGGTTATCGCGGAAAGATCTACTCGCAGCCGTCTGATCAGTTGCGTGAAGAATATGAAAATATTTATCAAGAAGAGTTAATTCTTAATCAAGATCTAGAATGCTTGCGTGATGAGCCGGCGATTACAATCGATGGCTATCGATTGCCTCTGTGGGTAAATACTGGGTTGATTACTGATGCCTTGCGCAGTCGTGAGCGAGGTGCTGAAGGCGTGGGTTTGTACCGCACAGAAGTGCCTTTTATGATGAAAGATCGTTTTCCTAGTGAAACCGAGCAACAAGAAATATATCGCCAACAGTTAGCTACTTTTGCCCCTAATCCAGTGACTATGCGCACCTTGGACATTGGTGGCGACAAGGCCCTGCCTTATTTTCCGATACAAGAAGAAAATCCGTTTTTAGGTTGGCGTGGCATTCGCGTGACATTAGATCACCCTGAGTTATTTTTGTTGCAAATTAAAGCCATGTTAAAAGCCAGTGTTGGCTTAAACAACTTGCGCATTATGTTGCCTATGGTAAGCAGTGTGAGCGAAGTCGACGAGGCTTTACATCTTATTTATCGGGCCCATGCAGAAACCGAAGAAGAGGGCATTGTGGTCAATATGCCGGAAGTCGGAGTGATGATCGAGGTACCTGCTGCGGTTTATCAAATCGTCGATTTAGGCCAGAGAGTCGACTTTTTATCGGTGGGCAGTAACGATTTAACCCAGTATTTATTAGCTGTTGATCGTAACAACCCAAGAGTTGCAGATCTTTATAACTCGTTCCATCCGGCAGTGTTAACGGCTTTGTATAAAATTGCTCAAGACGCTAAAGCGATAAACAAACCCATTAGCATATGTGGCGAGTTTGCGGGTAACCCAGCAGGTGCAGTTTTGCTAATGGCTATGGGGTATGAAATGTTGTCGATGAATGCCGCGAATTTGCCTAAAGTAAAGTCGGTTATCCGAGGCGTTAGTTTAGAGTGGGCGCAAAAACTGTTGGCAGAGGTCATGCAGTTAGAAAATGCGCATGTGATTGCGGCTACTGTAGAGCTAGCTTTAGAGAAAATAGGGCTGGGCCGCATGATGGGCCCAGGGCGCAGTTAAAGTATAAATTTGTTGTGGCTGGCTTCTTGGCCATCTTCTTGCCAGGTAATTTCTTCAATCTTGATCTCAGCAGTCCCCATGATTAAGCCTGTACTGCAGCGGGTACCGTAATGTGGGGTGATGATCTTTTCACACGACAGCATGCGCTCCATTATCAAACCAATGCCGGTCTCCGGTAATTCATTATCCTTGGCAATATCGGTAGATGACAGTAACCCAGCTAGAGTAGGTTGTTGATGCTTAGGTGTTTGCAACCATGTCGCTAAGGTGTGTTTAGCGCTCTTTAATTTTGGCCAAGGTGAATCCAGCAAAGCATTACTTAAACCATATAACCCAGGTTTGAGTATGCGTGGTGGCTCGCCAGAGCGATTAGAGTAGTATGCCAAATGCTGTGTGTCTGCCACGATGAGATTGTAGCCATCAAATTCTTGGGCCTTGGTTTCTAGTTCCTTCAAGTAAGCTAAAGGAGCTTGCTGGCTGGTTAAAAAATCTACAACTAAATGGCCACGTGAGCTGGGGTTTTCTGGCGCTTTAATGGTTAAATCACGATGATTGGTCAACGCGGCAAAGCGACCGTTGTGGTGAATTCCTAACCAGCTTCCTCCTTTACTAACATCTTGGCCGGCAAATACTCCTAGGTGAGTTTGCCATTGCTGTAGCGGGCGCGTAGGGCGCTTGAAAAATTCATCGCGGTTGGCGGTTAATATTAAGCGTTGCTCGGCGTCTGGTTGCCATTGAAAGGTGATTAAGCACATAGCGGTTGGCTCACTCAGTGGTTAATAAATAGAGTCGTTAAAAATAAAATAAACACAGCAGTTTAGCGCTTGATCGTTCATAATGTGCGATTTAATTTTTTTGCGCCATTTTAACAATGGCTTTTTTGATTAATATTTTGCTTAGTTGGGTTAGAACTATGACTTTTTTGGTATATCTCCTTGTCGGCTCGGTCGCAGGTTTGTTAGCCGGCTTGTTTGGCATAGGCGGCGGCTTAGTGATTGTACCTGTGCTGGTGATCACCTTTGGTTTAATGGGTATTAGCGAGAATGTGTTAACGCATATGGCACTGGCCACGTCGTTAACTACGATTATTTTCACCTCGCTCAGCTCAGTAAAAGAGCATCATAATCATGGTGCGGTAGATTGGTTGTTAGTGCGTTGGATTGGTTCTGGTATTGTTGTCGGTACGGCGATAGGCGTGTGGATATTGGCCGGTGTGGCAGGAGAGCATTTGCAAATAGCTATTGGTATATTTGCCTTGGTAATGGCGGCAAAAATGGCATTTGATCTTAACCCTTCACCTAATCGCCAAGCTCCTGGCTCCACAGGTTTATTGGCTTCTGGTGGATTAATTGGTTTTGGTTCAGCTTGGTTTGGTATTGGTGGGGGGTCTTTTACAGTCCCATTTTTAACCTGGGTCAACGTACCGATGAAACGGGCGGTAGCAACCGCTGCGGCTTGTGGTTTACCCATTGCTTTAACCGGCTCGGTCAGTAACATTATCACTGGCTGGCAGCATGTGGATTTACCGCAATGGACAAGCGGTTTTGTGTATTGGCCCGCAGTTGTAGGAATTGCCTTAACCAGCGTGCCATTTGCCAAAGTCGGTGCTAAGTTAGCTCATAAATTAGATGCAAAGTTACTGAAGCGCGGTTTTGCTTTGTTGTTGCTCATTGTTGGTTTGAAATTTTTGTTTTCGTAATGTGCATTGAACCTAGTACAAGCATTAGTCGATATTAAAATAAGGAAAATATAGATGTTAACGTATCCCAATATTGATCCGGTGGCCTTGTCCATTGGCCCGTTAGAAATTCATTGGTATGGGCTGATGTACCTCATTGGTTTTGCTGCCGCTATGTTATTGGCCAATTATCGGGCTAGCCAGCCGGGTTCTAATTGGAATAAAGATCAAGTAAGTGATCTTATTTTTTATGGCGCAATGGGGGTTATTTTAGGCGGTCGCGCTGGGTATGTTTTATTTTATAATTTTGATCAATTTTTAGATAATCCTATTTGGCTATTCCAAATTTGGACCGGTGGTATGTCGTTTCATGGTGGGTTGTTGGGTGTCTTATTAGCTCTTTGGTTCTTTGGCCGTAAGTACAAAAAAGGGTTTTTTGAAGTCGCCGACTTTACTGCACCGATTGTGCCTATTGGCTTAATGACCGGGCGTATTGGTAATTTTATTGGTGGTGAGCTCTGGGGACGCGTGACTGATAGCCCTTTAGGCATGGTCTTTCCTGGGGCAGGCCCTGATCCACGACATCCTTCACAATTATACCAAGCGGCTTTAGAAGGCTTGGCGTTGTTCATTGTTGTGTGGTGGTTTTCCAGCCGTCCTCGTCCACAAAAAGCGGTGGGTGCGGTGTTTATGATTGGTTATGGTTGTTTCCGTTTTATTGTCGAATTTTTCCGCCAGCCAGATTCACACATCGGTTTTGATTTATTTGGTTGGATGAGCCGTGGCCAGTTATTGTCTGTGCCCATGGTGCTATTTGGTATCGCTTTATTGTGGTGGGCCTACAAGCAACAAGATCAAGTGTCGCCAGCTATCAGCAAAAAATAAAGAGGTTTATCAAATGAAGCAGTATTTAGCGTTGTGCCAACGCATTGTTGATGAAGGTCATTGGGTAGAAAATGAGCGTACCGGTATTCGTTGCTTAACGGTGATTAATGCTGATTTAGAATACGATGTCGCCAATAATCAATTTCCCTTAATTACGACCCGTAAAAGCTTTTATAAAGCGGCTATTGCCGAGCTTTTGGGGTATTTACGTGGTTACAACAGTGCGGCGCAGTTTCGTGATATTGGTTGTAACACATGGAATGCCAATGCCAACGAAAACCAAGCTTGGCTGAATAACCCGCACCGCAAAGGTGAGGATGACATGGGCCGAGTTTACGGTGTGCAAGGTCGTTCTTGGATGCGCCCAGATGGCACGCAATTAGACCAACTTAAAAAAGTCATCGATAACCTAAGCAAAGGCATTGATGACCGCAGTGAGATTGTCACTTTTTACAATCCGGGCGAATTTGAAATGGGTTGCTTGCGCCCGTGTATGCATACTCATACCTTTTCGCTGTTAGGTGATACCTTGTACTTAACCAGTTATCAGCGTTCGTGCGATGTGCCTTTGGGCTTGAACTTTAATCAGGTGCAGGTATTTACTTTGTTGGCGCTGGTGGCGCAAATTACCGGCCATAAAGCAGGCAAGGCGTACCATAAAATCGTCAATGCCCATATTTATGAAAACCAGCTGGAATTGATGCGTGATGTGCAATTAAAGCGTGAGCCTTTTCCGTCACCTCAGTTGCAGATAAACCCTAAGATCAAATCTTTGGATGATATTGAACAGTGGGTTACCAGAGATGATTTTGAAGTGATCGGCTATCAATGCCATGATGCGATCAATTACCCATTTGCAGTTTAGTTGATGCATTAGTCATTGCTTGTTGAACAAAGCAGTAAGCAAAAAAACAAGATTGGAAGAAGTAGATATGAAGCGTGCTTTAATTGTCGCGATGGCAAACAACCAAACCATCGGTATAGATAATAGCTTGCCTTGGCATTTGCCAAAAGATTTGCAGTATTTTAAAAAAGTTACCATGGCTAAGCCGATTATTATGGGGCGTAAAACGTTTGAATCGATTGGTCGTCCCTTACCTGGGCGCACGAATATTGTGATTACTCGCCAAAGTGATTACACAGCCGACGGTATTGTTGTGGTGAACAGCTTGCAGCAAGCACTCGATAAAGCAGAAGACATCAGTTTTGTTGCGGGCCACGAAGAAGTCATGGTGATTGGCGGTGCCGAGATTTATCAGCAAGCTCTGTTACAAGCAGATCGCTTATACATTACGCATGTTCACAGTGATGTCGATGGTGATGCTTTCTTTCCTGATATTAATTGGAATGATTGGCAAGAATTTGAGCGTGAAGACCATTTCGCCGACGATTCACTTGAGCAGGCTAAAAATAACCCCAAAGCGAATCCTTTCGACTACAGCTTTGTGGTTTATGACCGTATTAATTAGCTTAAAATTCGGCGGCAAGGCGGGCGTCTAATTCGGCTATTTTAGCTTTCATTAAACGATGGCATTGCTGAGCGAGTTGTTCTGCATCGGCTTCTGTAAGCCCGGTAGTCGGGATAGGTTCTAAAAACTCAATCAGCCCGGGCTTTGGTCGCCAATCACTAAGCGAGACGTTTTTGGTCGAACTGACACACAAAGGAGCTATCGGTACACCGGCTTTAATCGCGGCAACAAAAGCACCTTTCTTGAAGGGTAATAGCCCCTTACCTCGGCTACGAGTGCCTTCTGGCATAATAAAAATTGAACGCTTTAGCGTTACTATTTTCTCGGCCATTTGATCAACCACCGCACGGGCTTTGTCTTTATCACCGCGATTAATAAAAATATTACCGGCCAACCAAAACGCCGTGCCAAAGATGGGTATCCACGCCAATTCTCGCTTACCCACTGCTGAACAATTTCTTGGCCAGACCTTGGCAAAATAAAACACATCTAATAGATCTTGGTGGTTAACAATGTACACCGCAGGGTAGTCTATATTGGGTTGGTTAAGGGCAATCATCTTTAAATTCATTAGCCAATAACTGGGTGCTAATAGCTTTAGTGATGTGCGGGTATTGTTGGGGTGAAAAGGACGGATGCAGGAATAAGCAACTGCCATAAAGCTGAATAAAACAAAATACAAAGAGACGCTGATTAAGCGAAAGTAATACAACATAAAATTCACATCTAAAAAAGCAGTGCGCTTGAAGCACTGCGTTAACTATTGGGAGCGTGTTTAGATGTGAAGTTTACGTAAATTGACAAGAAAATGATCGTTAAATTTTTATAATTTGTGTCGCAGTATCAATCACCCACAGGTAAATGCCCTACTTTCACTAAAATCAGCGTATCTTGTTCTACATAAGGGTTGTGCGTACTTAAATGTGGACTGCGCAGCCAGCTGCCAGCAGGGTAACGATTGTACTCGTCGATAAATTCCCCGCTGATCACTAATATTTCTTCACCCCCAAAATGCCGATGGGGTTGGAACCTTTCACCAGCAGGCCAAAAAACCAGCGCAGTGGATTCATTCATAACGCCGTCACTGTATTGATGCAGCGGCATGACTCTTAAATTGCCATTGCCCGGTAGCCATTCACCATTTTGTGTATCTATACGCACTTGTTGACGATCGTTTGACTGAAATTGATGCAGTTTAACAAAAATAACACAGCCTTCTTTACTAAAAGGGGCGTGCTCAAAACCTTCTGGGTTGCGGATGTAGCTGCCTGCTGGGTAGTCGCCGGTTTCATCTGAAAACACGCCTTCCAAGACAAAAATCTCTTCTCCTAACGGATGTGGGTGAGAAGAGAAGCTTGCTCCAGCTTCGTATTTCACAATGCTTGTGGCATGGCCGCGTTCTGCTTCTTCTCGGGCTAAACGTTTGCGCCAGACACCTGCCATGGGGCTTTCTTGCCAAGGTTGTAAGTGGCTGTTAATAAAAACGGCTTGGCTGAAATCTAAATTTAACATGGTCGCTATAATGCCTTTTAAATTGTGTTTAAAGCGCTTCGGTTTTAATTTTAATCACCGAAGTATGAGCGGCAAGTTGATCGGGGACATAAAAAGAATCGGCATTGCTATGAGTCCACCAATCTTGCCAAGGTTGTGTTAACTGCGCTGTCTTATCGTTGCCGGCGTTAATAAGATCGTTGCTTGCTAAAGCAGGCACAAGGGTGCTGACCGGCATTAGTAAACCGTTAGAGGTACGGCGTTTGATCATATTTGGTTTTAATTGCGCCGGACTATCTAAGCCGATACTGCCCACTAATTCATAAAAGTTTTTGAGTGTGTTGTGATGAAAGTTGTTAACCCGATCGCTTTTGTGGGTGACATTAATTGCTTTTGCGCGTACCGGATCTTGGGTGGCAATACCTGTGGGGCATAGGTTGCTATCACAGTGGCGAGATTGTACACAGCCTATTGCCATCATCATTGTGCGCGCAGCATTCACTAAATCTGCACCCACAGCAATCTTAGTGAGTACATCAAAGCTAGAGGCCGTTTTACCCGATGCAATGATTCGTATTTTATCTCGCAACCCGGCGCCAACCAAGGCATTGTGTACTAAATATACAGCTTCTAAACACATCATACCTAAGCGGTTACTAAACTCGACCGGTGCAGCCCCAGTGCCGCCTTCGGCACCATCAATCGTTATAAAATCTGGTGTTATGCCACTTTCTAACATGGCTTTGCATAGGCTTAAAAATTCCGCAGGATTACCTAAACACAATTTGAAGCCTACCGGCTTGCCGCCACTTAATTCGCGCAGTTGTTGGACAAAATTTAATAGATCGATTGGGGTTTCACACATCGGGTTTGTGGCCGGAGAAATACAATCTTCTGTCATTGGAATCTGGCGAATATTGGCAATTTCTTCGGTGATTTTAGCTTTGGGTAGCATACCGCCATGGGCCGGTTTGGCGCCTTGCGATAATTTAATTTCAATCATTTTGATGTTGCTAAGTTGTGCTGTTTTGGTAAAAAGCTCAGCGTTAAAGTTGCCCGCTAAATCACGACAGCCAAATAACCCAGTACCAATCTGCCATACAATATCGCCACCGTGTTTTAAATGATAAGGGCTAACGCCGCCTTCGCCGGTATTGTGATAGCAGCCGGCTTTTTTTGCCCCAAGGTTCATTGCTTCAATGGCATTGGAACTGAGTGAGCCAAAGCTCATGGCAGAGATATTTAATAATGATGCGCGATATGGCTGCTTACAATCTGGGCCACCAATATCAATATACTTAGCATCTTCGGTGACTTTTTTAGGCGCTAATGAGTGCCATAAGCTGAGGTAATTTTCGGCGAGTAAATTACGCTGGGTGCCAAAAGCAATGGTGTCGCGTATGTTTTTAGCACGCTGATACACCAAGGAGCGTTCTTCGCGGTTAAATGGGTTTTCTTCAGTGTCGTTGGCAATAAAATATTGTTGGATTTCTACTCGAAACGACTCCAGAAAGTAGCGAATATAAGCAACCACGGGATACAAACGATTAAGATTACGATGGCCAATAAACAAGTCATAAAAGCCGACAAAAGAATACAAGGTGGTAAAAATCAACAGTCCGATTGTTAGAGATGATGGGGCTTGAGTTAGCCAATAAATCGCTGCGATGTTGCCGACACTGGCAATAAGCCAATACACTTTTTGCATTAATGTCATAACCGTTCCTTAAATGTAATCCATAAAAAAACCTGTAACGCATTAGAACGTTACAGGCTTGATTTACTAAAGCAAGTGGTTGGCGTTTGAAAAGATTAAACCTTTTGTAACCAGCCGTACTTGTCTTCGGCCTTACCCCATTGAATGTCATTTAGGGCCTGGCGCAGTTTAGACGTTGTTTCACCAGGCTCGCCCGATCCTACGGTATATTCTTGCCCGTTATGAATTAAGGTGCCAACCGAGGTCAACACGGCAGCGGTGCCAGAAAGTGCCGCTTCGGTGCCTGGTTTTTTAGCGCGCTCTAGTAATTCAGTGACGGTGAAGTCGCGCTCGGTAACTGTCATGCCCATGTCGCGGGCGATGGTTAAAATAGAATCGCGAGTAACGCCATGCAAAAAGGTTGTATCCAGAGCTTTGGTAATGATTTCGTTACCATCAATTAAAATAAAGTTGGCTGCACCCGTTTCTTGTACATCGCCATTAGGGCAAAACAATATTTGGTCGGCGTTACATGCTTGGCGAGCTTTAGTGATGGGGCCGAGTGCGCTGGCGTAATTACCGCCACTTTTAATCATGCCCATATGAGGGGCACAACGCATGCCGTCTTCTTCTAGTAGTAATCTTAATGCTTTAGCGCCACCCGTAAAATAATTACCTACGGGGGATAACAGCACATAAAGTAAAGATGAAGCCGAGGCTGCTGCTGCCTTGCCAATTGCAGGCTCAGTGCCAATATGAGTTGGGCGAATGTACATAGAACCCGGTGGGTTAGGCACATCGTCGGCATATAACTTAACGGCATCTTTGATCATTTGCGCAAGCTGAGCTTGATCAATTTCTGGTAAGCTCAATAATTCACTGCTTTGCGTCATGCGTTTAATGTTGGCATCCATACGGAAAATATTAACGCTGCCGTCTTCATGTTTAAACGCTTTTAAGCCTTCAAAGCACGTGCTTGAGTAGTGCAGCACATGTGCGCCAGGATGAAGCTCTAACTTGTCGGATGGAACAATGCGTGACGCAGTCCAAGAGTTATTATCGAAAGATGCCAATGCCATTTTCGGCATGAAAACTGTTCCAAATGCGGCCATTTCTATTCCTAACGTTAGCGACAGAAGCTCAGTGGAGCTTCTCCTGCTGAATATTGTATCAATTGGTTATATCAACGATCTGCATCGGTTGTAAGCCAAGATGTCCAAAGTGAGATGACACTGTTGATTTTAATATCAAAGCCTAATTGAGTCAGTTCGTGCTGAGTCATTAGTAGATCTTGTTTCTGCAGTGCGCGTTTATGGGTTTCAACGCGATAGGCCAGGTAGGTTTCCTGAAGGGTCTGACAGTCTTGTGAACTCATCAGGCCGCAATGAACAAAGGCATCCAGTAACCGCATGTTGTCGGTTACGTGCGTCAGTTCTGGGTATTGGTGAGCCCAAGCGAGCACACCGTACTGCACCATAAATTCGATATCAACAATGCCACCGGCATCTTGTTTGAGTTGAAAATGCACATCGGTGGTATTCTTCGAGCCCAGATTATCCCTCATTTTTTGCCGCATGGCTTGTACTTCTTTGCTCAAATCTGTCTTTTCTCGAGCATGGGTTAAGATTGAGTGACGAATCTGTTCAAATTTTTCTTTAACCCTATCGCTACCAGAGACTTTACGTGCTCTAACTAAGGCTTGATGCTCCCAAGTCCAAGCATTTTCACGCTGGTATTTTTCAAAGGCTGCGAGAGAGGTTGCAATCATTCCTGATTCACCCGATGGGCGCAGGCGCATGTCGATTTCATAAAGCTCACCGGCTCGCGTATGGGTGCTTAAAATGTGAATCATGCGTTGACCTAAGCGAGTATAAAATACGCCATTATCAAGCTCGCGTGGGCCAGAGGTAGATTTACCTTTGGCGGTATCGTATAAAAATACCAAGTCTAAATCGGAACCATAGCTAAGCTCTAACCCGCCCATTTTGCCATAACCCACGACAATGAATTCGGGCTCAAGTACTTCTTCACCGTTTTTATCGGTGGGGTAGCCGTATTTGGTGATCATTTGTTGCCAAGCCAGAAGGCTGATCTTGTCCAGTAATACTTCAGCTAGGTTCGTTAGGTAGTCACTTACTTTCATTAACGTCAGTGTGCCTTGCACTTCATTGGCAGCTGCGCGCAGTTTGTGAGCATTAGCAAAGTGGCGTAGTTGATCCATTTGTTGTTCAAGGTCATCTTCATCGATACGCAGTAAGCGTAAATGCAACTCTGTGGCTAAATCCTCTTTTGTGACTGGGCTATAGAACTGTTGCGGGTTAAGTAATTCATCCAGCAAAATAGGCGCTTTAGCGATGTAATCGGCAACCCAAGGGCTAATACTGGCAAGTTTTAATAAATGCTGAAGAGCGGCTGGGTTTTCGCTAAGCAGTACCAAATACACCGTTCTTCTTAATGTCGCACTAATAATGGGCAAGGTGCGTTCAAGCGTATTGACTGGATTTTCGTGTTGCCATAAGTGTTTTAGCAGTAAAGGCATTAACGCATCTAGGCGTTCACGGCCAATAGCCTGCATGGTTTGCACGGAGCGGGAATTGCGAAACGCAGCAATAAGTTCAAAAACATCATCACTTTGGCTGCAAGCAAATTGCTGTAAAAAAGCGGCTTCTTCTGGGCCGTGGCCGTGTTCCATATCAAAGTGACCGTGCCACAAATCTTGCCATGCTTGTTTTTCCAGTTTTGATTCTGGCTCGTCAGTTTGCTTGCCTTCGTTTTGATCTTCGCTTTTATCTGTTGGTGCGACAATTTGTGCAAAGTGGTGGCTTACTTTTTGGCGTTGGTTTTGTAGTTCGGTTAAAAATTCTTGCCAGCTAGTAAACCCCATCGCAAATGCCATACGAGTTTGTGCTTGGTGGCTTGCTTGATAATCGTCGCTAGGTAATAACTGAGTTTGCTCATCGTTTAGTGCTTGAATAACGTGTTCGCCGTCGCGTAGAAATAAATACGCTTCGCGCAGTTCTTCGCACGCCTGAGAGGGTAGGTAGCCATCACCTTCAAGAATGTTCAGTACGGTTAATATTTCTCGGGTTTGCAGCTCTTTTTCTTGCCCTCCCCTAATGAGCTGGAAGGCTTGCACCACAAATTCGACTTCACGAATGCCACCAGAGCCCAATTTCACATTGGTTTCTAAACCACGCCGGCGCACTTCGGTATTGATCATGGCTTTCATTGAGCGTAAAGATTCAAAGGCACTGTAGTCGACGTATTGGCGATAGGTGAAGGGACGAATAATCGCTAAAAGCTCTTGTCCGGCTAAGGTTTTTTCAGCCTCAGCGGCGGCTAACCCTTCGCTGGTAATAATGCGTGCTTTTACCATGGCGTAGCGTTCCCAATCGCGGCCTTGGTTTTGATAATACTCGGCCAGTGAGGCGAAATTCATCACCAGAGGCCCGCTTTCACCGTAAGGGCGTAAACGCATGTCTGTACGGAAAACAAAACCATCATGAGTATTATTATCCAGAGCTTGAATTAATTTTTGCCCAACTTTAATAAAAAATTCTTGGTTGGATAGGTCGCGGCGCCCCTCTGTATTACCGGTGGTTGCTCCCGATTCTGGGTAAGCAAAAATTAAGTCAATATCAGAACTTAGGTTAAGTTCGTATGCGCCGAGTTTGCCCATTCCGAGCACCAGTAAACGCTGTTCTTCTTTGCTTACTTTACCCATAGGTTGGCCGTGCTTTTCTGCCAGCATGGCGTGAATGTGGTTAAGTGCTTGGTGAATACAAACATCGGCCATGTCGGATAACATGCGAGTCGTTTCAAGTGTTTTTGCGAGGCGTAGTATGTCTCGCCATATAATATGAATTTGTGTGCGTCGGCGAAAAATACGCAAGCCTTTAAATAGCGACTCTTCTGTGGCAATGCCATCGGCATCGATTAGCTCAGTTAATTGTTGCTCAAGTTGCGGAGCTGTGAGGGGTTGATAAATCCCACCCGAGATAATCTGCTGAAACAAATAGTGGCTGTCTTGAATGATGTTATCGGCAACAAAAGCACTCACTGCGCAAACTTTTTGCAGGTCTTGTTGTTGTTCTGGTGATAAAGAATTAACTAGGTTGTGCCAATTTATGCCGCGTCTTTCACATTCGGATACGAGTTTATTTTGCTGTGTTAGCCAGTAATTATTGAGGGTATCCGGGAAAGGAAGTGAAGCCTGTCTCGCTGCATTCATAATGGGTCCAAGCCTGCTAAAAAAGCGTCTATTTATGTGCAGCCAGTGTAGAGCAAAAAAGCGCAGCTTAGTAGTGCAGCGCTTTTGTTGGGTAGTAGCTATAAATTTGTTGGGTAGTAGCTATAAAATAGTTTCAATCGGCCTAACAGCGCTGCGTGCACCATCTTTTTCCAAGGCGGCGTGCAACTCTGCGACTAAATCATCGGTCGCTGTTAACACGGTTGCCCAAGATTTTTCACGCTCTTCATTGGATAGATCAACAAAGTCTTGGCGATCGGGGATTTTGCCGTAGGGTAGGCGAGCAATAAATTCTTCCGTGGGGGCCAACATAACGACGTTGTCGTAGTTTTGAGCTTTTGCTTTGCGCCATGGAATGCCTTTATCAAGCCAGCCGGGAGTGATTTTAGGAAAAAAGTGCGGATAAAATACCAAGCCATCATCGACGTTAAAAGGCCCAGAAAAATGATAATCCACTAACCCACCATCCCAATACCAGCGATCTTTTCCGCCTTCTACTTTTGTTGGTTCCATCACCATAGGAATCGCACCCGAGGCAACTAAAGAGGCTGATAGGTTATTAGCATTCAGTTCAATGGTTTCTGGTGTATTAAAATAAGGTGTAGTGCTTTGCTGGGGGCTGATAATCACTCGTGGGTAAAGTGCCTCAACAATTTTACTGGAGAATAAATTACCCGAAGCTGCAGTGAGCAGTCCGAAACCTTGCGCGGCTTTGGAGCGTCCATTTAATAATTTACGGTTGCGAACGGCCACTACGTGTAGTTTTCTCCGGGGGTTGGAAACAACAAATTGTGCTCGCTCTGGAGAAAATAATTGCGCTAAAACTTGCTTAATATAAATGCTAATTTCTTCTGCTTTAATATTTTCGCCATAGCGCTGGTGGGTATACAGCTGTTCAAATTCTTTAAAAGTTGCTAGAGGGTCTTGTTGTGCGTAACAGGCCATGCGCCATGAGCCGATGCTTGAACCCAGTAAATCCATAGATTGGGTAGCAAGGGGTAAAAAGTGCTCACTTAGATATTGATCTAGTCGACTAAGCATTAGCCATTTAGGCCCGCCGCTAGCGCCAACCATGAGCTTAATTCGCTCGGGCCTTAAACCGTGTTGTTTAATTTCAGCTAGGGCTTTTTTTCCCGCTAATATTTGTAAATCCATCAGACTGCACCTAAAAAATCAGCGTATATAGTGCCCAATTTCATCAGGATGGCAATATTTTCATGGGCTTTTACTGCAAACGGTGTGTTTCAAATATTTCATTAACCTCACATTGTTCCACCGGTGGAATCTTCAATTCGAATTAGCACTCTGGTTGTATCTTACGGATCGACTACACTGATGGGGTATTTATCATATTGATGAGGATTGACCATGACAGACGCTAATAACTCTGCCAACACATTAGTACCCATGATTACCGCTGCTCAGTTTGCCAGTGAGGTAGAAGGTGGCACAGGCATTACCCTTGTTGATTTTTATGCCGACTGGTGTGGACCTTGTAAAATGATTGCTCCGGTTCTTGAAGATTTAGCAGCTGAATTTGAAGGCAAACTGAACATTGTTAAAATTAATGCCGATGAAGAAGCCGATGTATTGGCTAAATATGGCGTGCGTGGTTTGCCAACTATGATGGTATTTAAAGATGGTGAAAATGTTGATGTAACGGTCGGTGCACATCCTTATTCGGCGATTAAGGCTATGCTGGTAAAACACTTATAACCATAATCATAACCATCATTAGCGTTAGGCTTTTCACCTAACGCTAATATTCTGTTAGTTTTAATCCTAAAAATCCTAGCCAGCTAATCACTAGTAATGCCCAAGGCAGGTATCCGAGTAGGTTTTTGTCGCCGTTCGCGCCGTTGTTTGATTGTTTATCCGTATGATGAGTGGCTGCATCGGCAATGTGCTTTTCTTTTAATAACGCTTTGCGTTGCTTGTCTGTTTCACGAGCTTTTGCTTTTTGTTGCTGCTTATAAAGCGCTATGCCTTTTTCAATCCCTTGGCTAATTAACTTGGTTTGTTCTTTTGATTGATTCGGTTTTTTAATACCTTTGGCGATCTTGAGTGCTTCGGCTTTGCTTTGTTCTGATATTTTTTGGCTCATAAGTAGCTCTGGTTAGTCTCTATGCTTATAGGTCATCGCTTGACGAATTAGATTGCCTTTAGAGATATTGAATTTAGAAATTTTTGCGAGCCCATCTTCTGGTCCCAGTATTTTAATCACAATATCTTCTTCTGTTAAACCTTGTGCCATCAGCTTTTGTGATTCGCTGCATAGGTTTAATAAGTTCTGTCGTTTTTCTTGTAATGCTTGCTTGCCTTCTTCGACAATACCGCGGTGCGGGCAAAACAAAATTTCAAAATCTAATGCGATTAATTTTTCTAAACTGTTAATAAGTTGAGCCAAGTTTTCATCTGAGCGTAAGTACTTTATTGATTTAGAAATATACATATCACCGCTGAATAAATACTTTTGTTCAGGTAAATATAAGCAGGTTAAATCTTTAGCATGCCCTGGTGTTGGTATCGCTAAGACCTTAGTTTGGCTAGGGGTGTCGGCATTTATTAATAATTGGTTAGGTAGAATCTCGGTCTCTACTTTTTGTGGACTGCCCCAAATCAGCTTTTGCAATAGTGGCGTTGGATAGCCTTTAGCTAATTTTTTGCGACCCAGTAACGGTGCATAAGGGGTTAAATTTTTAAGTTTAGCAATGCGATTAGCATTGCCGCTGTGATCTTCATGGTGATGGGTAATTAAGAGAGTCTTTATATCGAGGGGTTTTAGTACGCGCTTAATCGTTGACCATTGGTTACTTGGGCCGGCATCGATTAAGGTTTCGCCAATTCGGTAAATAATGAAGGTGGTATTGATGCCAAAGTCAAAGCGGCCGGTGCGAAATCCGTACACGCTGTGGGCACCATTTTCGTAGGCATAAGTGTTGCGAACAGTCATATAACAGGCTCGTTATTTTTATAATAATGGAGCCAATGTTAACAGATTTGTTATTTTTGGGCTGCTAGTAATCTATTAATAACCTCTTTGTAACCTCTCAATAATATTGTGTCATTGTTTAACCTGCGACAGTGCTTGTACTTGCGAGTGACTAGCCGATGGCACCAACTATAGGTACAATCTAGCCAACTTTAGCAACTATAAAGAATAAACACGATGGGTAGAGCGTATCAAAACCGTAAAGAGTCGATGGCTAAAACAGCGGCGGCAAAAACAAAAGTTTACTCCAAGTATGGCCGTGAAATTTATGTGAGTGCTAAAGCTGGTGGTGCTGATCCAACCGCTAACTTATCTCTTCGTGGGCTTATTGATCGTGCTAAAAAAGACCAAGTGCCTACTCATGTTATTGATAAAGCTCTAGCAAAAGCGAGTTCTGGGGTTGGTGAAAATTACGAACCTGCACTGTACGAAGGTATTGGGCCTGGTGGCTGTATGGTGCTTATCGGTTGCTTAACCGATAATGGCAACCGCACTTTCGGTGATATTCGTGGCGTATTTACTAAGTGTAAAGTGAAGGTAGGTAGCCAAGGCTCTGTTTCACACATGTTTGATCACCGTGCTATGTTTGTATTTGCCGGTGAATCTGAAGATGATGCGTTAGAAGTACTCATGGAAGCAGATGTTGATGTCAGCGATATCGATTGTGAAGACGGTATGATTACTGTGCTAACACCGCCCAATGAGTTCTTTAAAACCAAAACGGCATTAACAGAAATGAATCCAGAGATTGATTTTGAAGTACAAGAAATCACTTATTTACCACAAATGGATCATTTAGTGAGCGGAGATGCCGTTGCTATGTTTGAGCGTTTTACCGATATGTTAAATGAATTAGAAGATGTTCAGGAGATTTACCATAATGCGACTTTTGAAAACTAAGCTTCTTACCGCAAGCACTGCGGCATTTTTATTAACCGCGTGTGCGGGTTCTCCACCAGCGGATTTAGGGGTTATTGACGGCAATTTAAGAGCTTGCCCAGATTCACCTAACTGTGTGCAAACTTATGATGCTGCGGATACCGATCATTACCAAGCGCCGTTAATGCCAAAAGTGGATATTGATGCAACTAGTCAGGCCATTAAAACAGCGATTGTCGACAGTGGCGGAAAAATAATCACAGAAAAACCACTGCCTAGCCAAGGCTATTACTTCCATGCTGAATATCAAAGTACCTTGATGCGCTTTGTGGACGATTTAGAAGTGGTCGTTGTACCAGACAGTGTTCGTTTACGTTCAGCATCCCGCTTAGGCCATTCAGACTTTGGTGTGAACGCTAAGCGCTATCAAGAAATTAAAGCCTACTACCAGGGTTTGTAAGCGCCCAACTGGTTCGCCACAAATAGCGCAGACTGCACTCCCGCTTCTAATAGCGGGATGCCTTCACCGAGATAAGACCCGCAAAACCAAACTCTATTGTTCGCTTTCAACATCGACTGTTTAATTGACTCTATGTGTTTTAACGTGTCGAAGTTAATTACAGGCCTTTCAAAGGTAACATCGGCCAAGGTTTTGTCAGCAGCAATGGTTGTGGTTGGGTGCCAAGTTTGAAAAATAGGTAAGCAATCTTTAACCGTCGGCATTGATTTATTTAAACACACGGTTGCCATTGGTCGTTGTAGACTTGGGTTAATCGAATAGCACACTGGGGATAAATCTTGCCAAGGTCTTGGGTAAATGCTGTCGTCGCGGTGAACCACCATTGAGCTTTTAGCATATTTAATGTGTTTAAAGTGCTGCACTATTTCTGGGGCTGCTGCTTCAATTAGCGGTGCTGCGTGTTGTGGTTGCGTCGCAATAACGATGTGATCAAAAGACTGTTTTTCTGTTTGTTGATGACGGTTAAAGATCACTTGTATGGGGCTGTTTTCAGTGTCATCAATTTTAATGTTTTGAATATCGCAATTCGCTTCAACTTGATAACCCTGAGTGATGCGCTGCACAATATCAGCAACACCATGGGTGGCTTTCCAAACCCCATCTTTTGCCACCCCACACGCCAAATAACCAATAATGATACTCGCTGGATATTGCTTAACACTGTCGTAGTCACAGGTACAAATTGTCGATAGCATGGGCATTAAGACATTATCAATAAAGTTGGCTTTACTATGCGGCCATTGCTGTAAAAACTCGCCAAAGGTAAGGTTACCGACGTTACTGAGGTCGACTTTTTTTATCTCGGCAAAAAATTTAATCGCTGCCATGCCTTGGCTAATATTATGCTTGGATAAGCGCTTTGGGCTGTTTAAAAAAGCGAAGCGGCGCTCGCCAATTGTGTAAGTTTTATAATGGAAGATATCGCCGCCGGTATGCGTAAAAAAAGCACCAGAATGATCGGTGCGTTCAATCTCTACTCCCAGGGTTTTATACAAGTTAAACAGCTCGTTGTAATAGCCAGAAGTAATTACGCGTAGTGGAATATCTATAGTAACGGCTTTACCAGTACGCTGATTGGTGCCCGCACTCACCGCGTATGCTCCCATGCCTGGCCTTGCGTGGCGCTCGAATAAAGTAACCTGATACTGATTGCGAAGTAACCAAGCTGCTGACAAGCCTGCAATACCGCTACCAATAACCGCTAAGGTGGGTTTACTCATTGATGATGGCCTTTGATTGATGAAACAATGGATGAATAAGCTCAAACAGTATAATAAATCGCGAGTATACTCACACCTTAGATCACTATCTTTCTTTTTATGAAAGGATAACGTCAATCTATAAACTGGACCTATAATACGCTAACCTGAATCTGTTTATCGTAAGGTGTAGTCCTTAAAAGGATCTCTATTGAGCAAATTTACTCGTTTTATTAGGCATCAGCGGCGTATTCGTCATGCAATTTATCAAACTGAAAGGACCATCAAACGCTCAGTGATACGCACGGGCTTAGTAATGCTCGGCTTGATTACCTTGCACGCAAGTCTGATGGTGCTTTTAGAAGGAATGACTCTTTGGCAAGGGTTATGGTTAACATTAACAACAATTACCACAGTTGGTTTTGGGGACATTTCACCAGCAACACCCCTAGGACAAGCAGCCACGATTGGCTTGATTTATTTATGTGGTATTACCTTAATGACGTTTTTGATCAGTGATTACGTTGACTTTCGCATAGCACGAAGAGAAAAAATTCGCTGCGGCCTTTGGGATTGGAATATGGAAGAACACATCTTAATTATTAATTCGCCGAAATATAACAGCGAAGATTATTTTATTCGCCTGATTGCGCAAATTAGAGAAAATGCAGAGTATGTCGATACCCCAATCCAGTTGTTGAACACTAATTTTCCTTCAGGGTTGCCTGATTTTTTGCGTGAATTAGGCGCGGTTCATGTGCACGGTACTCCCAGTAATCCGGCGGATTTAAAAAAGGCGGGGGCTGAGCGTGCAAAACATATCGTAGTATTAGCGCGTAATGAATATGCAAGCGATAGTGATAGCTTTACCTTTGATGTTGCTCATCGATTATATGAACTGCATGTTTGCCATAAAACCATCATTGAATGTGTTATTGATGGTAATCGTCAGCGTATGAAAGACTTGGGGGTTAAGTCGGTATTGAGGCCAATCCGTAATTACCCAGAAATTATTGTACGTTCTATGGATGCCCCAGGCTCAGAAGTTATTATTGAAGACATGTTTACCCGTGCTAATGATCACCCTCACCGTTACCCGGTTTGGTTAGAAGGTGAGCCTTGGGCCGATGTTGTTAATGCCTTAGTACAAGCGAATCTAGGTACTGCATTGGGTTACGTAACAAAAGAAGGTGATGTTGTCGCACACCCAAATGGCAATGACCATGTGCATGCACAATCATTAATTGTATTAGTGAAAACAGATTTACAGCCAGAAGAAAAACAAGTAACAAAGGCTTTAGAGGACTATTTTCAGTTACAAATTTCTCGGCGCATACAAACAAACCAAGAAGATATTACAGAGCAGACAGCAGACTCAGATTTAAATTTAGATACAAAGTCAGAGTCAAAACCGGAGTCAAAATCTGAACAACAAGCGAACTTAGGGGATGAAAAACCTTAATTAGCTATTAACAAACTTGTTATATCTTTATTTATTTATTTACATATTCTTTTACAGACCGATATTGGCAGGGTTTAAAGTGACACAGTTTCGTCCATGCATAGATTTACACGAAGGAAAAGTTAAGCAAATTGTCGGTGGCAGTCTGAGTGACCAAGGGGCTGATACTAATTTTGTTAGCCAATATGATGCGGCTTATTATGCCAGCCTTTACCGTGAGCACGAGCTACAAGGTGGCCATGTAATCGCATTAGGGCCAGGCAATAAAGATGAAGCCTTAAAAGCATTAGCAGCTTGGCCTAATGCCCTGCAGTTTGGTGGGGGCGTTAATCAAACAAACGCTGCCGAGTTTTTGCAGGCAGGGGCTTCTCATGTAATCGTTACCTCTTACTTGTTTGAAAACGGCGAGTTTTCTTGGGACCGCTTAGAAGCACTGAAAGCAGAAACCGGTAAAAACCGTTTGGTATTGGATTTAAGCTGTCGACGCACCGCAACAGGCTGGAATATTGCCACCGACCGCTGGCAAACGGTCACCAACACCGCAGTGGATGAAAGCACCTTAACAGAGTTGGCTAATCACTGTGATGAGTTTTTAATTCATGCGGCTGATGTTGAAGGTTTGCAAGCAGGGATTGATGAGGAGCTTGTGAGTCTATTAGGAAAGTACGCCATGATTCCTGTGACCTACGCCGGTGGAGCTCGCTCTATTGAAGACCTTAAACGTGTTAATGAACTGTCGGCGGGCAAAGTTGATTTAACCATTGGAAGTGCGCTGGATATTTTTGGTGGCCAAGGCATTACTTTAGCCGAATGTTTGGCTTGGAATAAGCGCTAGTCTTTTAGGCAGAGCATTATTAAAGCGCTTTACTTTTTAATGATTCTTGTGCAAAATCAATTTTGTTATCTTATAACATTCCATAAGAGTTGATTTGTTCACCATGCATACCCCCATCAATCATAGCTTTTTAGTTAATCGCCCAGCATTGCTGGCTATTAGCTTAGGTCTGCTATTGTTGCTGGCAACGATTATCCAAACCCTTCATGATCATAGTCATCACGATGCTTTAGGGGCGGTAGTCGGTTGTGAGTATTGCACCTCGACTCCTAGTTATGACGCTGCGCTTTCTAGCCACTCCCTTAATCTTCCCCTTCAGTTTATCGACCTGGCGATTGTGGCTTTTGTCGATTTACTTGTGGTAATTAATCCTGATTTTTTTCAGCAATCACGTGCACCGCCCAGTGCCTCTCTTTCTTAAATCTTTTATCAACATTGTCATTATCCATTTAGTTAACTGCTAGCACTTTGAAAGTGCATTAGTGTTCTTGTGAGCGCTAATGAAAAGAGAAAGTATGTACATGAAAAATTTATCATTTAAAACATTACCCACCCTATTGGCTGCGTCTGTTTGGGCGGTATCGTCGCAAGCAGAAGAAACCGTGTCTTCGCCAAAACCCGCTCAGCTGGATAAAGTTGTGATCAGCGCGCATAGCTTTGACCAAGGCCAGCATGAAATGTCGCAACCGGCGACTCTTTTAATCGATGAAGCCTTAGATCGCCAACGAGCGAACAGTTTAGGTGAAACCTTGGGTGCACAAACGGGAATTCATAATGCCAGCTATGGCACTTCGGTTGGGCGCCCGGTGATACGGGGTATGTCGGGTGCACGGGTAAAAATATTACAAGATGGTATCGATACACTCGATGCGTCTAGTGTAAGCCCAGATCACAGTGTGAATGCGGATACATTTAATGCAAAAAAAATAGAGGTGTTACGTGGTCCGGCCACACTCATGTATGGCAGTGGTGCGTTTGGGGGTGTTGTTAATACTGTGGACGGTCGCGTACCTAATGGACAGGCTGAACCACAAACCACACTTCGTGCCCAGTACGACAGTGTTAATAAAGGCAAAACCGTGGGCGCAAGCAACAATGGGTTTGTGGATACGAATAACGGTAATGAAGTGCATTGGAATATTTCGGCGAGCCATTTCCGTAGTGATGAGTATGAGTTGCCTAAATTGTCCGAGCACCACGACGAGCATGAAGGAGAAAGCGAAGCAGAGCATGACGAGCATGGCGATGATGACGTGCTCGCTAACTCGGATACTTCGTATAATAACCAGCTAACTCTGGGCACTAGTTATGTTTTTAATTCGGGCTACGTTGGTATTGCCATTAGCCAAAGTAAGAGCGAATACGGGCTACCAGGACATGTGCATGAGCACGAACATGAGCACGATGCAAACGAAACAGAAGCAGAGCATGCTGAGCATGAAGAAGACGCTGAAGGAGCCCGCATTGAAATGCGCCAACAGCGCATTGATATAGACAGCCGCTGGGATGCACCCTTAGCGGGGATTGAATCGGCTAAATTTCGAATTGGTTTCAATGATTATCGTCACGACGAAATAGAAGATGGTGCAGTTAGTACTGAGTTTCGCCGTAAAGGCTACGAAGGGCGTAGTGAAGTATTGTTGTCGCCAGTGGCTAATATCACTCAAGCAGTGGGTGTTCAGTTTTCGCAAGATACCTTTAGTTCAGGCAGTGGCGACCTTGTAGGCAGTGGCGGTAGCGTAACAGTGCCTGAAACAGACAGTGCTGTTGTCGGACTTTTTTGGTTGGGTAAAACGGATGTTGCTGGCTGGGGGATTGAAATGGGTGCCCGCATGGAGCAGGCACAACTTTCACCTGATCGCCCAGGTGCAAATAATTTTGCTCCTGGTTCAGTGAGTCTAAATTGCACGCAATTAACCCAAGCTGATTATAATGACAAAACCTTTAATACACACAGCGCTTCGCTGGGCCTAATCAAAGAGTTTACCAATATCGCCATGAAGTCTTGGCAGCTAACCGCATCGCTAACGTCGGCTCAAAGAGCACCGACTACCCAAGAGCTTTTTTCATGTGGGTCTCATGCAGCCACGCAAACGTTCGATATGGGAAACCCAGATTTAAACCCCGAACAAGCACTGAATGTTGAGTTTGGGCTACGAAAAATTCAAGGTCGTTTTACCGCGGGTGTGAACGTGTATCAAAATAGCATTAACGATTTTATTTATGCTAAAAATACCGGCTTAGAAGTTGATGAGCTGGGGCAATACCAATATGTACAAAATAATGTCAAATTTATTGGTGCTGAATTAGACGCCGAATACCGTCTTTTAGATGGCTTAACTTTAACCGCGATGGCAGATCGCGTTCGTGCTGACGATTTACCTCGTATTCCTGCAGACCGCATTGGCTTAGGGTTTGAGTTATCCACAATGGCTTTATTTTCCACATCGTCTGATTGGACAATGTATGGGCAATGGCAGCAGGTACAAAAGCAAACACAAGTGGCAGAATATGAAGACAGCACTTTAGGTTATGACTTATTAACACTGGGAATGAGTTATCAGGCACTTTTGGCAAATAACGAATATCGCGTTGATATCCAGGCAAACAATTTACTGGATGAAGAAATTCGCCAACATACTTCGTTTGTCAAAGAACAGGCTCCACAGCCAGGGCGTAATATTAGCTTGGGCTTAACCGTGACTTTTTAGTGTTGTGTTTTGGCTGTTGTGGATAACACATGCAGCAGCCAAATTTAACCACAGTGGCGCTGCAGTTAAGCAAATATGCCAAGTTGTTCTATACTCTTTTTATAGGAAATTTTTTATAAACAGACGATAGGCTTAGCAATGAGTTTTCTTAACAATATCAGTATTAAACATAAGCATTTTATTATTTTGTGCTTTGTTATCGCTGGACTTGTATTCACTACCTTGGCGAGTGTTTTCCAGTTTCAAAAAATAGCTTCTTTATCCGATGTCTTGTTGGTAAAAGAAAAGCTGAGTGTCGATGTACTTGCGCTACGCAAAAATGAAAAAGACTTCTTAGCACGCAAGCAGCAAAAGTATGCGGATGAGTTTGCTAGCAATGCTAAAAATCTTCATAGCAATATCAATAAACTCAAAACCTCACTCACCCATGAAAACTTATCTATCCAACAAGCAGTTCAGTTAGATGAACTCGCCACAAAATATGAAGAGTTATTTAAGCAGGTTGTGGCCTTGCAAATAGAAATTGGCGTTGATTCAGAATCCGGGCTGTATGGTGATTTACGTTCAGCCGTTCATCAAATAGAAACATTGGCTAAACAGTCAGCCGATTACGAAATACTGTATTACATGCTTACCCTTAGACGCCAAGAAAAAGATTTTATGTTGCGCCGGGATCCAAAATATCTAGAAAGATTTAACGATAGTATTAGCCAATTTGAAAATAAGCTAAGTAGCTCGCAACCTTTAAATATTGCTCAAATGCAAATGAGCTTAAATAAATATCAAACTAATTTTATTAGCTTGTTCGAAAAAGAATCAGAACTAGGGCTTAATTCGAAAGAGGGATTGCTTGGTGAACTAAGAGGGACGATTCATCAAACAGAAGAAGCGTTTGGCGAATTAACCGATTTTATAAAAACAGAAATTGAAACGGCGACTAATAGCGCTTATGTCACACTAGTGGTGATTATTGGTGTTATTTTTGGTTTGATTTACCTTCTTCTTACGCTGGTATCTAAAGCCATTTATCAGCCTGTTCAGACAATCACAGAAAAAATACATACGATTGCAGACGATCTAGATCTAACTCAATTAGTGAATCATATATCCAATGACGAAGTCGGTGTTTTATCAAAATCTTTTGATGCTTTAATCGCCAGCTTACGAGATACCGTTAATCAAGTTAAAGATGGTTCTATTCAAGTAGCCCAAGCTTCAGAAGAAATGTCGTGCATTACCAAAGAAGTTGGAGATGCCAGCGAGCAGCAGAAATTAGAAATAGAGCAAGCGGTAACTGCCATTAATGAAATGACGGCGACCATCCAAAGTATTGCTGAAAATGCAAATGCTGCGGCACTGGCTGTTGATGACGTGACAACTGAGATCGGCAGAGGTAAAGAGGTATCGAACGATGCTCGTGAAGAAATTGAGCGCCTCAATGAAGAAGTGGAAGAAGCCACCAGCGCGATAGAAAAGCTGCAACAAAACAGCGAAAGCATTGGGGATATTTTGTCCACTATTAGTGCCATTGCAGAGCAAACAAACTTGCTAGCATTAAACGCCGCTATTGAAGCCGCTCGTGCTGGTGAACAAGGAAGAGGCTTTGCGGTAGTTGCAGATGAAGTAAGAACTTTAGCCAGCCGCACACAGGAATCAACCGAATCAATTCGGGAGAATATTTCACAATTCCAGTCTGGAACTGCAGAAGTTGTTGAAACAGTTACGCGTTCTCGCGTGCGAGCACAAAGTGGTATCGAAAAGGTTTCTGAGTCCAGTGAAATATTAGATTCTATATATTCTAATATTTCTACTATTGGTGATATGAATGCGCAAGTGGCCACTTCATCTAAAGAACAGGGCTATGCTTCAGAAGAAATCAATCGAAACGTGGTGCGCATTAACGAACTCGCTAATGTATGCCATGAGCAAGCTAATCAAGCAGCGCAAGCGAGTGGTGAGTTAGCGCAATTAGGATCTGAACTTCAAGGCACGGTTCAGCGCTTTAAAGTTTAACGTTTAGGGGAATGATTATACTTCTCCGTTTAAGATTATTTAGATTTAGGTTGAGATAATAGTATTCCTATGAAAAACAAGGTTCTAATCGTTGACGATAGTCATGTGATGTTAAAAATATTAAAGCATTTAGCTAAGCACAGTCTCAATTTAGAGCCTTTGTTTGCCACTTCAATGGCAGAAGCTTTAGTGTTATACGATGAGCATAAAGATGAATTGTTTGCCGGATTAATTGATCTTGCATTACCCGATGCTCCCGAGGGAGAGCTGGTGGACTTTCTATTGCGTGAGAAATTTCCAGTTGTGGTATTAACCGGCAGCTATAACGAAAAAAAGCGTGATGATTTAGTCAAACAAGGTGTAGTCGATTACGTTATTAAAGAAAGCCGCTACTCTTATCGCTATGCTATCAATATGCTAAATCGCTTGGCTAAAAACCAAGACATAAAAGTCTTAGTCGTAGAAGACTCACGGCAGTATCGAAAACACATTTCTCGCTTGTTACACGCTCATAAATATCAAGTATTTGAAGCAGCCAACGGATTAGAGGCGTTGACCCAGCTAGATCAGCATCCCGATATAAAAATGGTGATTACTGACTATAATATGCCAGAAATGAATGGCTTTGAGTTGGTGCAATCTATTCGTAAAAAATTAGAAAAATCAAACATGGTAATCATCGGTTTATCCGGTGAAGACGGTGGCTTGCTCTCCATTAAGTTTATTAAAAATGGCGCAAACGATTTTCTCAATAAACCTTTTCAGCAAGAAGAATTCTATTGTCGTATTACCAACAACATTGAATCGTTAGAGCAAATGCAAATGATTCAAGATCAGGCTAACAGGGATTACTTAACCGCTTTATTTCACCGTCGTTATTTTTGTGATCAAGGTGCAAATTTATTGGCTAATGCCCACGCAACCAATACCGAACTTGCCTTGGCAGTTATTGATCTTGACGATTTTAAACAGGTAAACGATGAGTATGGACATGAAGCAGGGGATATTGTGTTGACATATTTTGCCAAGCAGTTGAACGCTGTTTTAGGCCGATTTTTGGTCGCTCGGTTTGAAGGCGGGAAGTTTTGTGTATTAGTAGCCGGTTTAAACAATGAACAAGTTGTGAGTTTAATCGATGGCTTTAAAACTCACATAGCTACCCAGCTTATTGATGTGACTGACGACGATTTTGTCCGAGTAACTTTTAGTGCTGGTATCACCAACGCTAAATCCAGCAGTATTAATGGCATGCTGAATCAAGCGGGTGAATATTTAAGCCAAGCAAAAGATGCCGGTAAAAATATTGTCATGGGAGACGAGTAGTTGTTCTCTAGTCACTCATTAATTTAACGTCTTCTGATTTATCGGACATGAGTAATTCAAGTTGTTTTTCTAATTGAATAATGCGGGCTTGAAGCGGAGCTATTAAACGGCTCCTTTGTGTTTCAGCCGCTTGTGCAATCGCATTAGCTTGGTCGGTTAATGCCATGTGTTTAACGTTTTCTATATTTAAAGCTAGGCTAATTTTAGCCAATAAGTCTTCTATTCCTAATACTACGGTTTCTGCGGTTTGGTTGGTTAGATCAACTAATAACTCTGCATCATGAGCAATGTATAATGCATGCTGGGCTGTGCGCAACGCTTGTAAACCTTCACGCTTGATCGCTTCACGATCATTAATATTGTTGCGAATAAAAGTTTTGGCTTGGTCTACGCTGTTCGCCGCTTTCATAAAACTTTTAGGTGCAAATTTTTCAGCGTTTTCGTTTCTGGCTTTTTCTAGGGTGTTTTTCGCTGGTAACCAATGGGTGGTTAATAATGTATCCAATTCGAGCTGTTGCAAGTCTTCCAAGATACTCATAATCGTGTCTGTGGCTAAGGGCTTGTCACTGCTTTCAATATTTTTGATCAGCTCTTTGATTTTAGTTATTTGTCGCTCAAACTGATCAGGTAAAATAATCGGGCTGTTGAGTGTTTCGAGCACCTGTTTTTGTTTTAATAAGGGTTTTAAAGTCTGCTGAACTTTGCTTTTGTTTTCTGTGGCGCGGTTTAGCAGCATGATAACGTGTGCTGAGGCTTTTAAGCTTTCTTGCTGCAGGCCATTCAATTCTAATCCACGCGCATTGGTGAGCATTTGTTCGGCTTGTGCCATATGAAAAGGCGCATAAAAAGCCATTTCTGCATTAAGTGCGGCATCGTGTTTGCTTTCTGCTTCTGCCAGTGCTCGTTCTGAATCCCCTGAGAATTCTGTGGTTAGGCTAGCAATGTCGTCAAGTTCTTCAAAGTTGGCAACAGGGGTGCTGGCGCAACCTGTGGATAGCATTAAAGTACTGACCAGCAGGTAGAGTAGGACAGAGTATGGCATGCAGATTCCTAACTGAGTGCATATTCTAAATATAAAAAAACGCCGATATTATAAATATCGGCGTTTTTAATGTTTTGCTTTAAGCTACTTTTTAATTCATTTTTTAAGTAGGTTTATTAACGATTGTTAGAAATCATTACTGAAACTACTTAATGAGCGCTTAAACAAAACAAGTCTGATGGTCTTAATCCAGTAGCGTCAAATCACGCACAGCGCCTTTGTCGGCACTGGTTGCAAATTTCGCATAGATCTTCAATGCGGTGCTAACTTTACGTGGACGGAACTCAACAGGTTTCCAGCCCTTGGCATCTTGGGCTGTGCGGCGTTCGGCAAGTTCTTCATCGCTTAACTGTACGTTAATTGCTCGATTTGGAATATCGATAACAATGTCGTCACCATCGACTAATAATCCAATCGCGCCGCCAGAAGCCGCTTCTGGTGAACAGTGACCAATAGATAAACCAGAAGTACCGCCAGAGAAACGACCGTCGGTTAATAGCGCACAAGCTGCGCCTAAGCCTTTGGATTTTAAGTAAGACGTAGGGTAAAGCATTTCTTGCATACCCGGGCCGCCTTTAGGGCCTTCGTAGCGAATAATAACTACATCGCCTGGTTTCACTTCGTCTGCAAGAATGCCAGCAACTGCACTATCTTGAGATTCGAAGATTTTCGCTTTTCCATGGAACACATGAATAGATTCATCGACCCCCGCGGTCTTAACAACGCATCCATCTAAGGCAATGTTACCGTATAAAACGGCTAAGCCGCCTTCCGATGAATAGGCGTTTTCAAGATTACGAATACAGCCATTTTCACGGTCGCCATCAACTGTTGGGTAGCGTGTGCTTTGGCTAAATGCGGTTTGAGTTGGAATACCGGCCGGGCCTGCACGGAAAAATTCAATCACTTCAGGTGTTGGGTTGCGCATAATATCCCAAGTATCCAAAGCTTCTGTCATGCTTTTACTGTGCACGGTGGGTAAGTCGCTGTGCAATAAACCGGCGCGATCAATTTCACCCAAAATACCAAAGATACCACCTGCGCGGTGAACGTCTTCCATATGGTAGTGAGGTGAATTTGGTGCCACCTTACATAACTGCGGTACTTTGCGAGAAAGACGATCAATATCTTTCAGGTTGAAATCCAATTCAGCTTCTTGTGCAGCCGCTAATAAGTGAAGAATAGTATTGGTAGAACCGCCCATGACAATGTCTAGCGTCATCGCATTTTCAAATGCTTTAAAGTTAGCAATAGAGCGCGGTAATACAGATTCGTCATCTTGCTCATAATAGCGCTTAGCGTTTTCAACGATTTGGCGACCTGCTTTTAAGAATAGCTGTTCGCGATCGGCGTGAGTGGCCAAAGTAGAGCCGTTGCCAGGTAATGCTAAGCCTAATGCTTCCATTAAGCAGTTCATTGAGTTGGCTGTGAACATGCCAGAACAAGAGCCACAAGTTGGGCAAGCGCTGCGCTCATATTCAGCCACTTCTTCGTCGGTAGCACTGTCGTCGGCAGCAATCACCATGGCGTCAACTAAGTCGAGCTTGTGTTCAGACAGCTTGGTTTTACCGGCTTCCATTGGGCCGCCAGAAACAAAGATTACTGGAATATTTAAGCGCAAAGAAGCCAGCAACATTCCTGGGGTGATTTTGTCGCAATTAGAAATACAAACAATAGCGTCGGCGCAGTGAGCATTCACCATGTATTCCACACTGTCAGCAATTACTTCACGGCTCGGCAAGCTGTATAGCATGCCGTCGTGTCCCATAGCGATGCCGTCATCAACAGCAATGGTATTAAACTCTTTTGCTACGCCACCGGCTTTTTCAATTTCACGAGCTACTAGCTGACCCATGTCTTTTAGGTGTACATGACCAGGGACAAACTGAGTGAAACTGTTAGAAACGGCGATAATTGGCTTTGAAAAATCATCATCTTTCATGCCTGTTGCGCGCCATAAGGCACGAGCGCCAGCCATGTTACGGCCACCGGTTGAGGTTTTACTGCGATATTCTGGCATTTTAAAGTCTCACTCAATAAAGGGCTGATTAACCAGCCCAAATCAATAATAAGGATTTATAAGAAGTGCAAGAATTGTAGCAGAGATAAAAAAGAGTTTCGCTGTGTAATCAGGTAAAAAAGAGTGAAGATTACTCATCGTCATCGGAAAAATTATAGGCCATTCCCGCTTGAGGTGCTTGCACGTAATAACCTTGTATAAAGTGAGCACCTAACTGCCAGAGTGAGGCGACATCTTTAGCCGATTCAACCAAAGGCATAATAGTTTTAAGGTCTTTTTGGTGAAGTTCAGCGAGCATGTTCTTTAACGTTTCTAGAGATTCTGGTTTATTCAATTCATGGGTGAAAGAACCATCTATTTTCACATAATCTAGAGCCAAATGCTTAAGCGCTTGGAAAGGTTTTAAAGAGCAGCCAAAGCGCGAAATAGCGCAGGCATAGCCTTTTGATTTTAGATCAGTTGTAAATGTTTGAGCCTGTGCTAAAAACTTTGTGGCATCTTCTTCGCTGATTTGGAAAATCACCGAGTCTTTATCTAGTTGAGCTGCATTCAAAGCTACGCCAATCCAACTAGAGAGGGTTGTGTCCATTATTGAAGCGGTACTAAGATTAACAAATAAGCGTGTTTTCATGTTTTGCTGGCGCTGTTCACTTAGCAGCTTGGTTGAGTGCAATATCACCCAACGATCAATTTTGCGCTTTATATCGTCATTAAGCGTCGTGCCGTTTAAAAACTCACCAGCAGAAATTTCTTCGCCGTTACTTTGTGGTAAACGTAATAGGGTTTCGTAATGTTCTTGTTCGTCACCTTTAAGGTTAATTAAAGGCTGGAATAAAAGATTAAACGAGTTGGCTTTTAAGGCTGCTAGCACTTGCTGTTCAATATCACTGCCTTGGTTATCAGGAATAACTTCTTTGGCAATGTATAAATGAGTACCGTTGCCACGCTGGTGGCCCTCATCAGTTTTAACCGCTTCTGCTGCCTGGTGCGAACGCTGCAGTATTTCGCTAGGATCGCTGCAGCTATCATTTATTAAAGCAATACCAATACTGGTGGTGATAGTCACCGTTTGTGAATTAGCATCAATCACAAGGTGCTCTATACCATCGCGAAGTTTTTCGGCGACCGCTAGGGCTTCTTCAGCACAGATGTTGGGTTTTACCCAAGCAAACACGTGTTCACCAATTCGGGCGAGTGTGTCATCTTCTTTATCAGCGATGGATTTTAAATAGCTGGCAACACTGCTTAGTACGGTATCTGCGTTGTTAATACCCACTTGTGATTTTATTTTGCCAAAACGATCTATATTGATGTACATAATAGCGCCAGAACTGCCGGTTATTACCGCACGATCAACAATGGAATCTAAGCAATCCATAAAATAGGGCTTGTTATAAAGCCGTGTGAGAAAATCACGGTTGTTGGCTTCTTTTAACTGGCCTTCTAAATTGGAGCGGCCAGACTCTGCACGGATAACGACTTGTGTGCAGGCTTCATCGGCGTAATTTGCTGATGACAATGACATTGTGATCGGAAATTCAGACTGGTCGGTTTTTAAACCTTTGTACTGCAGATTAACCTGGCCGCCATTCACTAAAAAGCTTTTTAATGATTGTTTGAGATTATCCTGATCGGCACTGACGACCATATCCATTAATGGCATACCTTCTAGATCGTCAACAGTTTCATAACCAAATAACTCTAAATATGCTTGGTTAGCATAGATGTGCATGCCGTCGTGGATGTAGGTAATCGCGTCTCTGGAATTTTCTAATAAAGATTGGCTGCGTTTTTCAGCCTCACGCAGTTTAACCTGCTGGGTTCTGAGAGTGCGACGAGTTGTTAAATTAGACAATTCTCGCTGAATAATCATCGACAGCAAATTACTTTCGTCTTCTGGTACAACATCGCATGCGCCAAGTTTTAGGTAAAACTCCAGCAACATAGGGTCAACATCTTCAGCCAACATGATCACTGGAATGTCTTTGTCGAGGCGTTTGATTTGTTTAAATAATTCTTTAGGCTCGATATCTTGAGCGTTTGGCTCTGCTAGGATTAGGTCCCAATTTTTTTCTTGTATTTGCTCAACAAAATCGGTGATAGAAGACACCATGTGAGCACGGGTCGAACGCCCAGCGTTACGTAACAGGCTGACAAGCGCTTCAGCGTCGTTTTGGTTTTGAGTTAGTAGTAATAAGTGCAGCGTTTCGCGACTATTGTGTACCATGAAGTTGTAACTCTCAACGTATTCGCAGGTGAATAGGACTTTAATATTTAATTTTTATTATTATAAGGTGTCTCATGGGATATAACAGGCGTGAATTGTAAAACAATATTACACGGTAAGTTGAGCCTGTTATAACTTATTCCATAGTGAGTCAAAATCATCATCTTTCAATTTGATATTATCATCAAGTGCGGGAGCAGGGGCTTTGGTGCCATTGCTGCGGAACTGGAATTGACTAAAGCTGTTGGTTGAAATAATGCGTTTGGTTAGTTGTTGTCGACCGTTAATATCTTTGTGCAGAATATTAATCTTATTGCCCGTACGAAATGGCATGCGCGGTAAAATTAACGTTGCTGGTTGAGCAATGGCTTTAATTGCAGGTAGTAATAAAGAGCGCATGTAATCGCCGTTATCACCTGTTTTTTGCAGTAATTGAGCACCACCAGCCTCAGCTCTTGGAGCCAATAATTCAATTCCTAACTGAATGCCAGAGCTGCCTAAGTGACGTATCCAGCGAATCACGCCTATCGCCCAGTGTTTAACTCCGGTTTCTTGAATACCTAAAATCTCACCTGCTTGAATACTGGGTGGTAACTCTCCAGACCACTGCAGGCAATAGCCGCCGGGGCTAGTATTAATAAGGGTGACTTCATGAGCTGGGAATTTAAGCGTGGTGTCGGTTTCTTCAATTTCTTCTTTTTTGTTGTGCTTACTGATGAACTCAATGGTATCAATAGTGCCGTTTTCTGGCATTTTGGAACCATCAACATCGAAAGCACTCGCCCAGATATCGCTACTGGAGCGTTTACCCATGTCGATATCCGCAGCTGGCTCTTCTTGTTGAGGTCGTAAGTCGGCCAATTGCTTGTTAAATTCTTTTTTACCGGCTATGTAATAATGTGTCGCGCTCAAACCAATGCATAAGCGTAACTTACCATCGGTGGGCATGCGACGAAACGAACGTTGCCAGTGAATTCCCCAAGCCTGAATAGAGTGCGTTAAAAGGTTATCGCTGAGCTTGCCGGGAACCGTGATTGAATTATTAGGGCTTTGAGGATTAGCCGCATAAGCCTTTAATTCTTCGACCAATGTTTCTGTATAAAGGCTTCTAAATAAAGGTTTTTGCTCATCGCTTAAGTGTTGGCGATATTGCGCAACGCTATCGCGGTGTAAGTTAATAATAAATAATGCCGACTCGTCGTCGCTGTCGGTTATTTCAACTTTATTGGCCCACAGCTCAGTAGCATCATACAATTGCGCAAGGTCTTGTTGACGCAGATTGTTAGGTTTTGATGTGCCTAATAAGTGAGCACGAATAAAGGCTGCACGAACATCAGAAGTGCTTAAATAACGATTTTGTGTATCGGTAATCTTTATTGTTACTAGCTGATGCATTTCAGCTAACAAATATAGCTGGTTTATTTCAGACCAAGCCCGTTCTGGTGGCTGACAATAAAGCTGAAAGGCGCGCAAAATGGTGCAGGTGGTATCGGTAATCGCGCGATGAATAGAAATCGCCACCACTTTAGAAGGCTTATCCGTTGTAACCATCGCCGCCATGCTGTTAGCCACCACCATTTTATAGCCCGTCGCTAAATGCGATTGTAATGATTGGCTTAAATTAGCGATTTTTAATTGGCGTTCGTTTAAAGAAACAGACGTTTGTAAAAAGTGTTTGGTGAGCAAGGTACCGATAGAATAAATATAGGGGCGCACAACTTCGAGCAGCTTAAAACGCAGCAGCGGATCGGTATCAAGCTGATTTAATTCGCGAATCGCTTGATACAACTGTCTTGCAGCTTCCCCAGTGTTAGCCATAGGAAGACTTTTGGCCCAGGCAGTAACGCCATCAACATTTGCTCGACAAAAAGAAAGCTGTTGTTGCGTTGGGCTCGGAATATGAAGCTTTATAGGCGTTTTATTGCTTTCCATGCCGTGTTTTCACCAACCGATTTAAATTAACTAAGTAGATAGATTGAATTATAGCCGATCTTCAATGATCCAGCGTAGAATCGCCACAGGTTAACCTGTTTATTTACTAGTCGCCAGCCTTTAAGGGCAATAAATGCATAACTGGTACGGGCGTCTTACTTTTTTTTCCTGCTTCTTCTTTAACCAGCTTTGGCACTAAAAAACCTGATAAGGTTGAGACTAGCTGATGATGCAGTTTTATGGCAGCTGATTCGCTCACTTCAAAATGATGTGCGCCTTTTACCTTGTCTAATAAATGCAAATAATACGGTAAAACACCCGCATGAAATAAGCGTTTGCTAAGGTCAGTTTGCGCAGCCACAGAATCGTTAACCCCTCTTAATAATACCGCTTGGTTTAATAACGTAATCCCCGCCTGTTTAAGCGTATTTAAGTGACTGATTAAAACAGAGTCTATTTCACGCGCATGATTAATATGCAGCACTAGTGCACAATCAAATCGGCAAGCTTGTAAAGTTTTAACAAGGTTTTTAGTAATTCTCTGAGGAATCACAACGGGTAAGCGGCTATGGATACGCAAACGTTGTAAGTGAGGAATTTGTTCTGCTTGAGAAATAAATTTTTCTATCTGCTGATCATTCAGCATTAGTGGGTCGCCGCCGCTTAAAATCAGTTCTTCGATCGACGGATCTTGGGCGACATAGTCTAAAGTAGCTTGCCAATCATTTTTGTTCATACGGTTTTCTTGGTAGGGAAAATGACGACGAAAACAGTAGCGACAATTTACTGCGCAACCGGTGCTCAGTAAAACCAAAACTCGTCCGTGATACTTATGAATGAGCCCTTTTTGCAGATTACTGTGCTTTTCGGCTAAAGGGTCATCGATAAACCCAGGTGCTTCTTCTAGCTCAGCAGATTGAGGAAGAACCTGCAGTAAAAGCGGATCTAGCGCATTGCCTTTTTCTATCTTATTGATAAAAGGCTGCGGCACTAATAGCGGAAATTCTACACAGGCTTGCTGGCGCAGGTTTAACTCCGACAGCGGAACGGCGACCTCAACCAATAACGCTTCAACGGTTTTTGTTGCACTCGCCAAGACCTGATTCCAGCTTTGCTGTTGTTTAGCTGCACTATTATCCGTTAAATATTCGATCACTAAAGGGGTTTCGGTTATCATAGTTCTTTTTTCTGGGGCCGGTTTTACGGAACCCCATAAACACTTTGTCGAGGTCACATGGCTAATTATTCTACCAGCGAATTCAAATCAGGTCTTAAAGTAATGCTGGATGGCGATCCTTGTGCCATCGTAGAAAACGAATACGTTAAACCGGGTAAGGGCCAAGCCTTTAGTCGTGTTAAATTAAAAAACCTTAAAAACGGTCGTACATGGGAGCGCACATTTAAGTCTGGCGAGAAGCTAGAAGGTGCCGACGTCATGGACGTTGAAATGGAATACTTGTATAGCGACGGCGAATTTTGGCATTTTATGATGACGGACGGCTCTTTTGAGCAGTTGGGCGCATCTGAAGAAGCAATCAGTGAAAACAAAAACTGGCTAAAAGAGCAGCTTGCTTATGAAGTAACGCTATTTAATGGTGAAATTTTAAGCATTACCCCGCCCAACTTTATTGACCTAGAAGTCACCGAAACAGATCCGGGTTTGAAGGGCGATACTGCTCAAGGTGGTTCAAAGCCAGCGACTTTAGAAACCGGTGCAGTAGTGAGTGTGCCACTGTTTATTGTTATTGGTGAAGTGTTGAAAATCGATACCCGCGTGGGCGAATACGTGAGCCGTGCTAAATAGTATCCACACTAGATGTAGGTCAATGTTTTTTTGTTTGTTCGGTTCACACTTAATGTAAGGGTTAGACTTTTTCTAGCCTGAACATGAAGGGTGAACCTATGAAGAATAACAAGATATTATGTTTGGCCATTATTTCGACGCCATTGCTGCTTGCTTGCGGTGGCAGCTCTAGCAGTGATGATAAAGAAGATGCAGTAAAAGCCAGTATCGTTGGCACTTGGGAATCCCCTTCTTGTGAATACGGTACTTATTACCCTGAAACCGGTGCTAGCGATTACAAGAAAACGCTGCTAGAAATCACCGAGACCAGCATTAAGAGTACTGAAAGTACGTATTCGGACTATGATTGCACACTGGAAACAGCACGTGTTGAGAAAAACGTTACCTTAACTGATGAAGGAGCTGTAACAGGCGCTGATACTGGTTTAGAAATGCGTAAACTTTCAACTTCTGAGTTGCCCAATAAATGGTTAGCCTATGTCAACCCAAGTTCTACTCACCTTATTTTGACACCAGGTAGTACGGAATTTCCTAATCAGATTAACCTTGCCAGTTATTATGTAAAACAGGGGGCCGACTTTAGCGCCAAAGCGACAGGCTCTAACATTACTGTACTGGGTCATTTTGGCTTAAACCTTAAAACAGGTTTGAGTGAGGAAAGTGAAAGTACTAATGACCTATCGACCATCCAGTGGAGTCCGTCGTATGAATACATTGAGGGTGAAGAGTATGGTGGTGGTATTTGGTTGCGTGATTATAGTGATGATGACAATCTTTATGTTCACCCAACGGGTAAAACGGTCTTTGCTGAGGTAACTGCGCCACCTGCTACTTGGTTTGTTAAAAGCTCCCCTGACTTTGATGGCGTTGTAGATGCGATACCTTCTGTTAAGAAGGGAGAAGTTAATGTCATTAAGCTTAGAGATGGCAGTTATGCCAAATTAAAAGTACTCAATACACCAGATCCTGAATCGTATAATTGGTCATTGTTGGTTGAATATCAGCTATTTAACTAATTTTTGGCCATTTAAATAAAAGGAGCTTCGGCTCCTTTTTTTATGTAAACAATAAATTTGAGAGCGTTATGTCAGATTCACCCCTTTGGAAACCCAGCGCCACATTAGAAGCTCTTCATGCACGGGCTGATTTAAGCCGCGCTATTCGTGAGTTTTTTATCGAAACCAACGCGCTGGAAGTCGAGTTGCCCATTCTAAATCGCGCCCCCGTGGCTGATATGAATATTGAACCGATTGAGGTGGCCGCTACAGAAGTAATGCCTAAAATGTACCTGCATACGTCGCCAGAATATTCGATGAAGCGTTTATTATGTGCGGGCAGTGGTGATATTTATTCATTAGGCAAAGTCTTCCGGGCGGGCGAAGCGGGGGCACGCCATAATCCAGAATTTACTATGTTGGAGTGGTACCGAGTCGGTATGGATCATCGAGAATTGATGCATGAGGTGGCTGACTTATTAGATGAATTGTTTGGTCAATCTCAGGTTGAATTAGCTGATTATCCGCTATTTATAACGTATCAGCAGGCGGTGACCGAGTACGCAGGATTAGATCCATTACAGGCAAGTGATGAAGATATTAAGCAGCTAGGTATCGAATTAGCGGGGGCGGATTTAGAATTAAATAGAGATGGCTGGTTAGATATGATTATGAGCCATCAGGTCGAAAAATTGCTGCCAAAAAATCGTTTGGTATTTATTTATAATTACCCGGCAAGCCAAGCGGCATTAGCCAAATTAAATCATGATGAAGCGGGTCAGCTCATTGCCGAACGTTTTGAGGTGTATTTAAACGGTATCGAGTTGGCAAATGGCTATCATGAATTAACCAACGTACAAGAGCAGCGAGAACGGTTTGAGCAAGCACTGCACAATAGCGATCGCCCAATTGATGAAAGATTATTGGCTGCTATGGAGCATTCTCATTTAGGGTTACCGCAATGTGCAGGGGTAGCAATGGGGGTCGATCGTGTGCTTATGCTTAAATTAGGGTCAACATCTATTGCCGATGTGATCAGTTTTGATTCACAGCGAGTATGAGTTTTTTGCTGTATTTATTTACCTCATTAAGTAAACACGTATTGAATACCAAGGCATTATCTATTACAAAGGCAGCATGAATAGTATATTAGATTTTACCGGCATACAGGCTTGGCAGCAAAACACCTCTTTTGGTCACGATATTCTTGGATTTAATCGTTATGTGACGCAGCCTAAAGAGCGTGTTCATTTTATTCATGGCAACGGTTTTTCGGCGGGTACTTTAATTCCTTTGTTGCATTTACTACCCGAAGACTGGGATTGCTGCATCAGTAGTATTCCCGGACAGGGTGGCTCAACCTGGCCGCAAGATAAAATGCCCGATTGGTCACAAATGGCTGATGCTATGGCTGAGTCGTTGCGCAAAGAAATGGATGTTGCCAATAAAGGCCCTGTTGTCGGCATTGGGCATTCGTTTGGTGGGGTATTAACGTTAATTGCCGCTAGCCGTAACCCAGATCTTTTTAGCCGCATTATTTTGCTTGATCCTATTCTTATTCCCCCGGCGTTATCAGTTACGCAGTATTTTATGCGTGTGACGGGGCTGTGGAAAAAAACAGCCTCTTATAAGTCGGTAAACCAAAGAAAGTATATTTGGCCAAACGCCGTTGAGCTGAAAAACGAGCTGTATAAAAAGCGTTTGTATCGTAATTTTGATCCGCAAGTTATGGAGCATTTTGTCGATTCTGCTTCTTTTACAAATCAACAGGGTGAACGTCAGTTGTCTTGCCCCCCTAGTTATGAAGCATCGATATTTGCATCTTTCCCCAAAAGTTTGTGGAAATCAGTAAAAAAGTTATCCACACCTACTGATATTGTTGTCGCTAAAGATACTTACTTTTTTGTCCACCAAGGCTCAGCAAAAGCCAGCAAGCTAAGTAAATGGGTAACCTTGCACAAGTTTGGTGAAAAACACTGCTTCCCATTAGAAGAGCCTGCTGCAACGGTCGAATTCATGATGCAACTATTGGTTAATAATCGCTGAATTTGTATTATTGTAAAGCTGTGTATAATGAATACCTTATTCATAACATAGTGAAGATTAATGCATTTAAAAAAAATGTTTACCAAACCCCCAATTACTAACTTATTAATCCGGGTATCTCAGTCGGGTTTTTATCAAGGTTTTAGTAAAAATGTAACAATAACGGCCAAGATATTGGTCAGCGCTTTAATCCTCTGGGCAATCGCCTTTCCTGAAAATGCCGCCGCTGTTCTAGGGCAACTCAATACTTTCATCTTATCCGTATTCAACTACTGGTATATTTATGCCATGGCCTTCTTTGTTATTCTTTGTTTTGCTTTAGCCTTATGGCCAAAGGTAGGCAAGTTGCGCTTAGGCATGGATGATGACACTCCAGAATTCTCCCGCTTTTCTTGGTTTTCAATGATGTTTGGCGCAGGCATTGGTATTGGCATGCTAACCTTTGCTGCTGCAGAGCCTATGTATCATTTTGCTAAAAGCCCAGGCTCTATTTTAGGTGTTACCGAAGCAGGTACGCTTGATAATGTACGCGATGCTTATATTTGGTCATTCACCCATTGGGGTTTTGCAGCCTGGGGTTGTTATTCTATTGTTGGTTTATCTTTGGGTTTTTATGCCTATCGTCGCGGTTTACCACTAACTATTCGATCTTCTTTAGCGCCGTTATTTGGTGAAAAATTATCCGGTAAAATCGGTCATTCTGTTGATGTAATCGCCGTTGTTGCCACTGTTTTAGGCGTAGCACAAACCTTGGGTTACGGTGTTGAGCAATTTATTTCTGGACTATCTAAGTTGGGTGTGGGTGATTGGTTGTTTCAGTACGATGCTGAAGGCAATAGATCAACTTCAACCGCGGGTGTGTTGTTTGCTTTAGCGATTATAATGGGTGGCTCAACACTATCGGCTTTGTCGGGTGTTGGCAAAGGCATTAAGTGGCTGTCTAACTTTAATATGGCGCTGACTTTCTTCATTTTGTTTTTCTTTTTAGTGTTTGGTTCGACATTCTTTGGTTTAGGTAATTTATTTGTTGGTTTTTGGGATTATGTGTTATCTGTGCCTAAAAACATGGTGACGGTATGGACTGCTGACGGTACAGCTACCGGTGATGCTTTGGCTAGCTGGCAGGGAGCTTGGACAATTTTTTACTGGGCTTGGTGGATCGCTTTTGCACCTTTTGTAGGGCTTTTCTTAGCGCGCATCTCGAAAGGTCGTACCATACGTGAATTTATTTTAGGCGCTATGATTGCACCATCCATTATGTGCTTTATTTGGTTTTCTTTAGTGGGGGGCACAGCGATTGATCTTGAAGTCACAGGGTTGGCTAATGGTGTGATATCGGCAGCGCCGCTATCCGATAAGTTGTTCGTTATGTTAGGCGTGATGTTGAGTGAGAATATTACTTATATCATGTCGTTTATCGTGGTGATCTTATTACTAACCTACTTAATTACTTCAGCCGACAGCGCCGTGTTAATTATTAACACCATTAATGCCGCTGGCGATGAAGGCCCGAAAGCGCGTCCTCACATTTTGTTCTGGGGTGCTGCATTAGCCCTAGTGGTGGGTGGCTTAATTATAGCGGGTGGTTTAAGTGCGATTCAGACCGCGATGATTATTGGTGCTTTGCCATTTAGTATGGTGATGGTATTGATGGGCATTTCACTGGTGATTGCAATTTATAGTGACTTGGAAAGAGACAAGCAAGGTTATCAGACCGTTTTCCCAGAAGATTACGACGGTGACCCAGCAACCGAAAAGAAATAATAGGTTGTTGATTATTTGACTGCAAAAGACCCTTTGAGTTTGCTCATAGGGTCTTTTTTATGCGTGCTTGTTTTATGCGTGCTTGTTTTATGCGTGTTTGGCCAAATAGCGATCTAACGCATTAGCAAAGGTTTGTTTATCTTTGGCGTTCATGGCCGCTTGACCGCCGCTATGTTCTCCCGAACTGCGTAATGTGTCCATAAAATCACGCATATTGAGTTTTTGTTTAATGTTACTTTTGTCGAAAATATCTCCGCGAGCAGTAATAACTTGTGCATTCTTTTCGATTAACTCAGCGGCTAAAGGAATGTCGGAGGTGATGACTAAATCATTCGGCTTTACTTGCTCGACAATATAATCATCAGCAACATCAAATCCAGATTCTACTTGAATACTGCTAATCCATTTTGATGGCGGAACTTTAATATAGTGATTAGCCACTAAAATTAAGGCTATTTCTTTGCGATTGGCAGCCTTAAATAAGGTTTCTTTAATGGCATTAGGGCAGGCATCGGCGTCTACCCAAATTGTGTGTTTAAGCATATATACTTGTTTCTACCTATTTACTTGTATCTGCCTATTTATTGGTATCTAGCGCTATTTTTTTAGAATGATTTAAGCCATCTTTGTTGAGGCGTTTTTTTCTAGTAAATGCATGCTTTCTTCTGCGAAACCGGTACCCGCCTCAACGTAATAGTTAAATACGTTTGCTATTCCGAGCTCTTTTAATTTATCCCGTTCATCTTCATAGCGAGCAATCGCCGCAATATGGCCTTGATAGCCACACATCGTTAGCTGGTTGTGAATGTCGGTAATATCGTTAACAGAAGGCATGGCGAGCATAACCAGTTTTATATGCCACAATTCACGTGTTTCCCAAAAATCAGCGTCTTCTGCATCGCCTAAAATAATATGTCGGCCTGCTTCACGATGACGGCGAACTTTATCAATATCCGACTCTACTCCCCATACCTTGTCACCGAGTTGTGCATGCAAAACGTCATAAGAGCTGCGGCCTACTCGCCCCATGCCAATAACTAATATTTCAGCGTGTTTAAGCTGCTCTTGATAAATAGGCGTGGGTTGAGGTCGTTCAAAGTATTTAACCCATTTTCGCGCGTATGCATAAGCGGTATGGGCATATTCATAAAAAATACTAGTGAAGATAAATGAGATACTTACCGCCAAGGCAATAATCACTAGCCAGTCTTTATCTAACCAGCCATTTTGAACACATAGGGCAGTTACTATTAAGCCAAACTCGCTGTAATTGGTTAAGATCATACTGCCCAAAAACATATTGCGCCCGGGTACTCCAATCGCGGCCAAAATATGAAACAGTAAAACCCCCTTAATGACTAAAATGCCGCTAATAATGACTAATGCAGGAATCATTTCGGTCGTGGGGAGTGCAGTAAAACCAATGGATAAGAAAAAACCAATTAAGAAAATATCTTTAAAACTTAATAATGATTTTGCCAACTCGGTAGATTTAACGTGAGAACTAAGTAATAAGCCAATAACTAAGGCACCTAGGTCGCCTTTCATGTTTACCAATTGGAATAATTCGAAGCCGCCAATAGCAAGGAAAAACCCTACCAGCGGTAGTAGTTCGCCATGACCTGCTTGGTTTAAAATACGATTTAACAGCGGGCGAGCTGGCCAAAGTAGCAGCAAGGCCAAGGCATATAAGGACGGGATTTTGCCCGTGGCAATTACTAAAAACGCCACAGCAACAATATCTTGCATAACCAATATACCCACAGCTAACTTGCCATGGCGAGCCTTCATTTCATTTTTTTCTTCTAGCAGCTTCACAATACAAACAGTGCTGCTAAAGCTCAGTGCAAAACTGACAAGAGCAAGTGCGGTCCAATCTAGGTCAGCAAAATAGTTAATGCCCAGCAGTGCTACACCTTTGAGTATAAGAGTTCCAAGGATTACCCAGCTAATCATATGTAAGCTGGTGCCTGCCCAAACCGAAGTTTTGAGTAAGGTATTAAAGTTCACCTTTAAACCAATAGTGAATAGCATCAAGGTGATGCCCAAGTTTGCTAGTGCTTCTAAGTTTTCGTGAGGTTGAACTCCATAGGCATGCAAACCAAAGCCCGCGGCCAAGTAACCGATGAGCGGAGGTAAATTAATCTGTTTTGCCGCAAGGCCACAAACAAAAGCGATAAGAATCCAGAGGAAATCCATTACACAAAAAGCTCAAATAAAAGAAAAAAGAGTGAAATGAAGTGTAGCATGCTCGAGGCTATTTTTTGAAAGACATCGTAAAACAGAGCGTTAATCCAGAAAATTTATGAGTCGATTATTAAAATAATAAAAAAAGGCGCCATTCTGAAGGCGCCTTTTTGATTATGGGTTAGTAACGACTCTCAAGAGCCGTAATTAGATGTGTAGTATCAACACTGGCCACTTCCATGTTGTCTAATGCGGTTAGCATTTTCTTAATGTCGCCAGTTTTGAAGGAATCTAATGCCTCATGACCCGAGTCGTGGACTTTCTTGTGAGGTGTTTCTAAATTTGAATACTCGTGCGTGCTTTGATAGCCGTCGGGATGTTCTCCCTGATAATACCAAACACCTAAGCGGCACTGAGTATGAGTGGTAAATTCGTGATTTTCTTTATTAGCAAGGCCAATAATGTTTTTATAGACTTCGGTTTTCCAAGCAACGTGATCCAGTTTTACTGACTGTAAAAAAGACACGTGACTGGTTTTTTTAATAGACTTAAACATGCTGTTAGCAGCATCAGAAACAATCACAATTACCTTGTTAATCTCGTTTGAAATATCGGTAACTTTATTGGTTTCAGCGCGTTGATTTGCAATTTCTGTGGTGGCTAACTCTGTTTGTGTCTTAATTGTGGTCGTTAGATTGGTAATTTGTTCAGAGGCATCAGCAGAACGCGCTGCCAGTGCCCGCACTTCGTCGGCCACAACCGCAAAGCCACGGCCTTGTTCACCAGCACGGGCTGCTTCAATAGCCGCGTTTAATGCTAATAAGTTGGTTTGCGCAGCAATATTTTGAATCTGAGAAACAAAGGTTTCGATTTGAGCCGTTGTACTCGACAATAACTCAACCGTGTTCGAGATATTTCCCATTTCTTGGTTGAGTCCTACCAAGGTAGAAGTACAGTTATCGATAAGGGTATTTATTTCTGAAAAGCTTTGCATCGACTCAGCCAGCTTTTCTTTCTCGTTGGCCGTCTCAGTTGCCGACTCAGCGACTGAGTGGCGAATATCGTTAATGATGTCCTGAGATTTGACATATTTAGAAAACAAAGAAGTTTTTAGATCGTTGTGGTCTTTTTCAGATTGAAGCCGCTCATCATTTTCGCCGCGAATTAAATCTTTAGCCGCTAAGTCACTTAATAAAGAGGCTTTTTCAGCTTCTAAAGTAGCAATTGTTTGTAATAAGCGTGAGTGCTCTGCTGAGTTGTGAAAAATAGGCATAATAGGTCTACTTAAACGTTAAAATCATTGATCCTTCTAGCTTAGAACATATTCCCTATCTTACTTAGAATATTATCATTATTTGTTAATGATATTATTGCTGTTTATCAATGAATTGTTGATTCATGATGGTTATGCGCCTTGCTAGGTTCTCAATAAGGTTAACGGCAGCTTGCGGTTGAGCTTCAATAAGATTTACAAATTCGTTTTGCGGAACGGCCATAACAGTACAAGCTGTTTTAGCAATTACCGTGGCAGAGCGCTTTTCACCAGTAAAAACAGCCATAGCGCCAAAAACTTCATCTTCGCTAACACTACCCACTTTAATGTCATTAGAGAAAACATCGGCTTCGCCGCTTATTATGGTGTAAACGTGCTCGGCTTCATCACCTTCTTTAATGATAACGTCACCAATTTGGTAGTTTTGGAAACCCGCAATAGTTTTCTCTTGGTTTTTGCTGAGTAAGGTAACTTGATACAGCAGCATGCTATTTTGGCAGCTTAAAAAATGACTCCAATAATGCTGTCGACGTTTGTCTGAATAGACATGGCGTAAAAATGCGTCACGATCAATAATTTTAACTTCTACAAATTCATCGACACGAAATGTTGGGCTCGGGAGGTTAAAAGCGCGATTCACGCCAATGAGATCACCTTCGTCAAAACCAATCAGGTTTTGACCTTCGTGAGATATATGTATCATGCCATCGGTGATTAAAAATAGCTGATCGGTATTGAAGTGCTGATAAAGGTCGTCAATGTTTTCAAGCGTAAGAGTTTCTTCGTCTAAAGGAAAGCCTTCCAGTAAAGCCTCGGTCAGCTGATGCAGGCGTGCGCTGAGTATGTCGATAGACTCAATAGATTTGCCTGGTAAATACATATGAAACTCCAAACTCTGTTGCTTTTGTGATTCACGATTGTCATACAATAGTTGTAGAAGATACCCACAAAAGACAAATCTTTAAAGAAAAACCTATTTTTTGATAAATCTTTGACGCATTCTTGTGCCATGTGTGACAGAAAGCTGTATTTCATTCGGGCTTAGGCCCGGAGGAAAGTAGCAACCGCTTATTTTGGCATCGGCTAGCGACACACCGTTTAAGTTGCAACCACGAAAATCAACCCCTCTGAGGTCGGCTCCACGGAAATAAGCATTTTCTAAATTAGTATCTTTTAAATTGACCCCACGTAAATCACTCCCTTTAAAGTCACAGCCTGTTAGATCGCAGCTTTGCCCTTCTTCACGTGCAGCATTAAAGCCTTTTACATCGTCGTTTCTAAGTAATTGATACAGAGGATCACTACTGATCGTTGGTCCACTCATTGCTATATCCTTAAAGCTTGTTACATTGCATATACTTTTAAGTGTAGCAAACAAACTGGGTAATCAATGCCTTTAAGCTCTTCAACTACAGTGCTTTATGATTCAAATCAGCCTTCCTCTGACAATACTTCAAAAGCAACTGAGAAATACTGTCAAAAAGAGTCTGCTTTAGATACGCCGCAATTAGAAACACAGCATGGATTTTTACTCAGCAGCCGCTGGTATGAAGGTGAGCAAACCACTGAGTTAGAGTTTTGGTTTGCTAGTCGGCTGGGAGCACTTCACGTTGTTGTTGAGCAACCTTCGGTGTGTTTTGTGCCAGCATTAGAAAAAGAAAAGGTGTTACGTTTAGCAAGAGCCGAAGGGATCTCAGTATCCTGTCGCTCTGTTAATCTTGTTTCCTTTAGTCTCAAACCTTTAGTAGCTTGTTATCTGCGGCAAATGGATATCTATCGATTGAGCTATTTGTTAAAAGCTTGGGATATAGATGTTTGGGAGTACGATATTCGCCCCACTGACCGCTATTTAATGGAGCGGTTTGTTCGGGGAGAAGCCCAAATTAGTGGTGATTGGCAATCTTTGGATTTTGGTAGTGACAACCCTAGTTTGCAGGGCCATCGTTTATGTCGACAAGGGCGTATACAGCCTGCTTCTGGGCTCAATACAAGCGAAGCATTAACGGTGTTATCGGTTGATATCGAAACATCTTTTCCTAAAGATGGTAAACCAGACCGTTTGTTTTCTATTGCCTGTCATGGCTCAGTTAGAAAAAACGGATCTAAACAAACAGTTAGCCATGTTTGGATGATAGGCTCTAAAAACGATGCTGAGTATCCTAACTGTGAATACGTTAACGACGAAGTCGCCTTACTGCATGCGTTTTTTGCTGCCATCGAACAATTAGACCCCGACATTATTATTGGCTGGAACTTTATTCAGTTTGATATGGCTTTTTTGCAGCGTAAATGTGATGAATTGAGCTTGGCTTTTATGCTGGGCCGAAACCAGCAAGAAGCAAGTTGGCGACACGATCAAAATAATACCCACAGAAGTTATGTGCACGTTCCAGGTCGCTGCATCATCGATGGCATTGAAATGCTGCGGCAAGCGCAATATCACTTTGATAGCTTTGCGTTAGATTTTGTTGCTGAAGAACTGCTCGATCGCCACAAGTTAATCACAGGAGAAGCCAAGGTCTATGAAGGTTATGACCATGAAATAGAATATCTGTTTGATCATGATAAACCTGCATTGGCCGCGTACAACTTAGAAGACTGCATTTTAGTTGCCGACATATTTGATCATACCGGCCTCATTGATTTTGCTGTGCAGCGTTCAAACTTAACCGGGCTGCTGATGGATCGCATGGGGGGTTCTGTGGCAGGTTTTGAAAACTTATATTTGCCACTATTACACCGTGCTGGTTATGTTGCACCGAACTATGGCGAAGGATATTCAGCGATTAAAAGCCCTGGTGGTTTCGTGATGGACTCGCGCCCTGGTTTATACGACAGTATTTTGGTACTGGATTTTAAAAGCTTGTACCCGTCGATTATGCGGACTTTTAAAATTGATCCTATGGGGTTGATTGAAGGTTTGAAAAAGCAGCGCGGTGATCATGTAAACGATGCGATTGAAGGTTTTAATGGTGGTTATTTTGATCGCCAAAAACACTGTTTGCCCGATCTAATTACCATGCTGGGCGAGCAGCGTGATCAAGCAAAAAAAGACAATAATCAGCATTTAGCACAAGCCATTAAAATTATCATGAGTTCTTTTTATGGTGTGCTTGGCAGTGATGGCTGCCGTTTTTTTGATGTGCGTTTATCCAGCTCCATTACCCAACGCAGCCATGAAATTATTCAGCGCTCGGCGCAATGGATTGAAAATCAAGGTTACGATGTTATCTACGGCGATACCGACTCCGTATTTGTGTGGCTAAAAAACAAGAAAACCCAGCAACAAGCCGATGTGATCGGTAAGCATTTAAGCTCAAGTTTGAATCGCTGGTGGCAGCAAACCTTAAAACACGAGCACCAACTAGAGAGCCTGTTAGAAATTGAATACGAAACGCATTATCAGCGTTTTTTTATGCCCTCTATTCGTGGTGCAGAAACCGGCAGTAAAAAACGCTATGCGGGTACGGTACAAAAAACATTGGTAACGGGGGAGGCAAAAATTGAGACGATTTTTAAGGGCTTAGAAGCAGTTCGTAGTGATTGGACGCCCTTTGCCCGCCAATTTCAAAAGCAATTATTTCAACGTGTCTTTGCTGAGCAACCGTTTCAGCAGTGGATGAAAGATGAAATAGCAGATTTGATGCAAGGCAAGAATGACTCACAGTTGATTTATCGAAAGCGTTTGCGCCAGCCACTCAGTGAATATCAACGTAATATCCCACCTCATGCAAAAGCGGCCGCGGTTTTAGAAATATGGCGCAAGCAGCAAGGGCTGCCCTTATTGTATCAAGACCGAGGCGGTTGGATAGAATACGTTATAACGACCAGCGGGCCACAGCCAGTAGCGGTGTATCAACAGACCAGAGCCGCTCTAAAGATTGATTATCAACACTATTTAGAAAAACAACTAGCCCCTGTGTGCGATGGACTACTGGCACTGTACGACACCAGCTTTGCTAAAATCTGTGGGCAACAGATGAGTCTGTTTTGACTCACCTTCTGCTCAACAATAAATAATAAAATTGAAGACTTAATCGCCGTCGGTAAAATTCAAACCCAGCTCAGCCCCTAAAGCATCGGGTAGCTCACGCTTGAAATTACCGTCTAATGAAGAAGAAAAGCTCTTAAAGTTGGTTGTATTTTTATCGCTAATCGATTGCTTAAAAAATTCCATATTCTCTTTAAGGGTGTTTATATTGGCGTCATACCCATTATCCATCATCTGGTAGAGAGAAAGACTGGTTTTGTCAGTACCTGCTAAGAATTCTTGCAAGCTCGTTTGCGTATGCTCAAGGGCTTGCCAAACCGAGTTAGAAAGCTGGGCAGATTGGGTCGTAATATTGCGCTTGCTTAAAAAATCTAAATGCTGCTGTGTGCTCACGACTAAGCGCGTAAACGCAGGAGTACCCGTGCCATCAATATCATTACTTTCTGTGAAGGTACTTTCTAATTGTTTATTCACTAATAAACCGCGATAGCCAATGCCGGTTTCACGATAATCTTTGTGCCATGCGTTATTAATAATGGCTACGCGACGATTTAGCTCGTTTGCTTGGCCAGTTAGAATGTCGCATTTACGCGGAGTATTTTGATATTCAGAAGTGATATCGGCTGTTAATTGAGATTGGTATTGAGAGCCAGAACCACTGGTCTCAAATAACAAAACTTCCAGCGCTAATAAACCGACTTTATTAAAACTTTTTGTAGAAAAAACAGCTGAATTGATGTCGTAATTATCCGCCAGCAGCGTTGCAATATCAGAGCGCACCGTGGAGGTAGAGTCATTTCCGCGTTGGCGATAAGAATCGATATACCAAAATGCCTCGGCGGTTAAAAAATCTGGGCTTGTCAGCGGCCCTAATAAATACGGCGATAACTTAAACCAAGCATTATTGGTGGTTATCCACTGGGCTTGTAATGCTAGGAGGTCATTTTCAGCTTTAGTTGTAGAGTCGCAAAAAGACGCGGTTAAATTGAACAGTGTGTCTGTTTCTTGCAAAAAAGAATCCAACGCAGGGGTCACGGTGTTATCAACAATCTCTGCAATGGCAATATCGATTTCAGTTTTGGCTGTTGTGCTGCTAGACGAAGTTTCTGTATAACAAGCCGTTAGTAACGACGTGATACACAACAGACTTAATGTTTGTGCTAAAGATAATAAAGTTTTCATGGCGATACTCTTTGTGTAAATGAGCTGTTGTGTAAATGAGCTGTTTCTAAATGAACTGTTAAAGGTTATGTACTAATTTATGCATTAACAGGTGGTTTTTTAGAAAGCCTCGTAGATAGCATATGGTTATCCCAGCTCACATTTTGAAACGCCAGTCGTTTATCAACATTTTCTTGCAGCGTGCGTGAATTAATTTGGCGAATTTTACCTGCTGAGTTCGATAAAACAAAAGACTGATTATCTTGGCTCACCGCTAACCCGCACACATCATGAAAGGCGTGATAACCCTGCAGGGAAAGATCGTCTAAATGCCAAAATAGCGCCAAATCACCTTTGGGGCTGGTAAAGGCAGCGATACGAGACGCACTATTAATCGCCACGCTGCCCATATAATCATGCAACTGATGGGTTAAGTTTTTAGGGGCGTTTAATACTTGAATGTCTTGGCCGGGCTTTTGAATAGCCGCCAACGGCGTGAGTGCGTCGTTATCCATAGCTTTGCGCTGAACCTGTAAGCCCATGGCAACAGTGCCATCGGTGGCCACATCAATATGGCGAATACTGGCCTTGGCTTCGGGAACCGTATGCTCGCTAATAAGTTCACCGTTGCGGCTATCAATATAGGTGAGCGTTGAGCGCATCGTATCGAGGTTTAATACCTTTCGACCAGAATCAGGGTGGGTTAATAAGCCGCCATTGGCGATGACAAGTGTTTGTCCGTCTGGCATTAGTTTGACTTCGTGAGGGCCAATCCCATAGCTACTAAATTCGGTCACTTGCTCTAAAGTATTGGCATCACGCACGGTGATTTTACCTTCACCGGTGCTGATCGATGACTCGGTGCAATACAGCCATTGGCCATCGGCGCTGTAACAACCGTGACCTTGCATGTAGCGATCGTTAAGGCTGTGAAAGCGGCCATCGATTTCACCGGATTCGGTATTTAAACGAATACCATGAGTGCCAGGGCGGCGAGAGAACATCACCACTTGCTCGGGTTTTGCTGGGTTTTGGCATAAGCCATGGCCACGAAACACAGAGAGTTGTTGCGCGCTGGATTCTGCATTGGGGTTCACCCAGCCCAAGCTATAAGTATCTTTGTGGCGACCTTGGGCCGATAGCCATAATTCTTGGTTAGCGCTCGCGTTGTTAGACCTGTTATACCGTGCAATGCCGGCTGCACCCGCACCTAAACCGAGCACACCAGAAGCGAATAACGTTTTAGTTGTTAAGACTTTATTAAAGGTACGGCGGGATATTTTTTTATTCATCTTTTGACCTATAAGGAATTCACAAACTTAAGCAGACGTTCCCGGTCTTGTTTGTTTAATTGTATAAAACGGTTTTTGGCGAGTTCGGCTTCTCCGCCGTGCCATAAAATCGCTTCTTCAACCGTGCGTGCACGGCCATCGTGTAATAACGTCGACATGCCATTTACTTGCGCTAATAAACCAATGCCCCACAGCGGTGGCGTTCGCCATTCATTGCCGGTGGCTAAAAAGTCTGGGCGGTTATCAGCCAGCTCTGGCCCCATGTCATGTAATAAAAAGTCGCTATACGGCCAAATTATTTGCTGTGACAAATGCGGAAACTCGCTGCTTTTTTGTGTGGTGAAACTCGGGTTGTGGCATTGATGACAGCCGCTTTGATAAAACAATTCGCGCCCTGCCAGCACGTCTTTATGCTTGGGTGTGCGTCTGATAACTGGCGCTAAATTACGATTAAAATTCACTACTAATTTTAATAAATGGTCTGGCAGTTCTACGCCTTCGTCATCATTGCCATTAGGCATATTCAAGCAAGTAGGCTGCAAATCGGTACAAGGCTGGTGGGGCTCTAGTGAATTGGTAATACCTAAATCGTTAGTAAACGCACCGGCCACAATCATTTCTAATGTCGGCTTATTAGCTTTTAAACCAAAACGGCCAATTTCAGTACGCTGGGTTTCGACATTCCAAACTTGGTTTGGGCGGCCAGAAATACCATCTTGATTGCCATCGTTTTCATCGCTGAGTGCTAAAATATCGTCATCGTTAATTAAACTAATTAAGCCCATGCCATGAATCATGGGTGCAACTCTGACACTGAATACGGCACCGTCATTCATGTCGCCGTAGCCTAAATATTTAAAATCCAACTTAGGAAAACGCAAATTGATTTGGCTTTGGTCGGGGTAGGTGAATACTTTCTCTTGCCAATTAATGTGAATATACGCCTCTGGCGCGACATCGTGTTTTAGTACCCCAGGTTTTTGTGAATGCCTAAGTTGATGCGCTAAAGAAATAGATTGGCTTTGAATTTGATCGCCATACACAGGGTGTGGAAGATGACCAGATGTTTTCAGTTTTTGAATTTTCTCTACCTCATCGAGTGGTGAAAACTCTGGCAAAATACTTAAACGCACCAAGGTGCTTGTTAGTGGTGTTTTATTATCGGCGGGAACAAACCCTTTGCCGCCTTTTATGTGGCAGGTTAAACACGTGCGAGCATTATAAATGGGGCCCAAACCATCGCGCGCAAAAGTAATGGTGGGTGCTTTTACCCAAGGTTGATTGGCTAGCGCTTTACCCGCGTGAAAATCGGGCCTTTGGTCATTATTGATATTAGCAGCAGGTAACTGAAAACTGGGAAACGGCTTGTATGAAACACTGCTATCGCCACCGGGATTATTTTCGGCGGCGTTAATGGTAGGCGCTATTAATTCTGTAGGGTTTGCTCGTTGAGCATCACAAGCGATAAGTAAAAAACTGAGTATAACTGTAATTAATAGAGGCATAATTAATAGCGGCATAATAAATGGTTTAAAACCCAAATTAATATTGAAAAAATTAAAGCAGAAAGCCGAGCAGGGCTCGGCTTTCTAATTCAATGAAATCCTTTTGATTGAATTAGTAGACTGCTAACATTCATTTAATGGGTTTTGCGTATCACAAGATGAAGCTTCTTCATCTACAACCGTGCCTAATCCCAGCTTGTCTGCTACGGTTTGCAACAAACGCGCTTGAGAATTTAATGAGGTAATTGTTTTTGCAACATCACTCTCGGCTGTTTGGTTGGCTTTCATAATTAATACATCAAATGGCGTGCCTGCACGGGCAGAAGCATCGATGGCTTTGTAGTTAGTTTCAGTTAAGTCTAAAGCCGCTTTGGTGTCAGTAACGATACTTGTTAAGCCAATTTCTGTTAGGTAATCATTAATACCGTAGCCATCAACTGCCGTATTTCCAGTACTTACTTGGTTAGGAGTTGTTGGATCTAAATCGTGATCATAACCCGCATATTTACCATAGAAGCTGTTCGAAACACCTTCTGCATTTAACCAAATATCACGGTGAGTATTGTCAGAAAAACAAGAATGTTCATCTTCTTGAGAGTTTGCTGAAAAAGCAATCTGCATACGTTCACCGGCTAGTTCACTTTCTGATAAGGTACCCATGCCAAACAAGATTTCAGTAATCTTTTTCTTAGCATCGGCTTCGTTGTCAATGGTCGTGAACTGGTCACGGTAGTTGCCGTCAATGCCGTCAATGCCGTCTTTCCAGCCAGCTTGCACAGCTTCAAGGTCAGCAATTAGTTTATCAACAGCGACTTCTAAAAATTGGTGGCGACGATGAGAAAGCTCGGTTGAATCATAAGTTTCACCACTTGCAATACCAGGAATAAAGTCTTCGATAGGACGTTGGCCGCCTGCTGCTAAATTATTCGCACCAAATGTTTTAACAGCATTATCTCGGTCATCACCTTTAGTTACGGCAGCACTATTATTTAAATCCTGACCCCACAATAAAAATTCAATGGCATGATAGCCCGCAATCACATCGTGCTCATCGTCTGCAGTCGCGGTATTGGCCAATAAGTCAGCATCAATAACGATATTAGTATTACCAATAATGTTGTTGGATTGATCATTTTGAGCTTGAGTTGCCGTTATAGCACCACCACCGTTAATACCAGCTTGGTTAGCCGTGACACCTACTTGATCATCACCAAAATCAGCCTTTTCGTTAGGACCAGTTGTAGTACCAGCTATGTTTGTTTCAACATAATCAATCAAGGCTTCACCTAAAGGCCAAGCATTGATATCACCTTCTGGACCATCTTCGCTTGCATAATCCGTTGAATCGATTGGGCTGTTACGGAAACGATAAACTTCAGTTTGTCCGTAAGGCTCGCGAGAAACCAACCATGCTTTCTTTGCCGCTTCTAAATTTGCTTCAGTAGGATCATTTTTAAACGTAGTTAAAGCGGTTTTTAGTGCTTTAGCTGTTTCTACGGAATCGGTATAGGCTGCATAAGCGATATCAGCGTTTGTATCTAAAACTAGCTGTGCTTTTTCTATGTTGATCGCAGGAGTCGACGAGTTTGCGTTTGCGTTAGAATCGCTGCTACTGCTGCTTCCACCGCAGGCAATTAAAAAAGAGGTTGAGGCTATGCAGGCAGCTAGCTTTAAAGATTTCATCACTTAAGTTCCTTTGTTAATTTTTTACACAAGTAGGACAAAAACCTACCCTTAATTACTTTTTCGCATCCTAATGCCAATGATAACGATTTGCAATAGCTTTATTAAATGATAATTATTATTATTGCCAATGGGTAAAAAAAGAGTAAGATGCACATTTTTAGTCCGCTATATCGTTAATTTATCGATAAGCTGGGTAGGTGATTGGGTGAATAAAGCCGTGATGAAATTAATTGAATTTGAGCTGTCGCCGCGTTTTTTAATGACGCTACTCGCAATAACTTGTTTGGCTGGCTGTGGTGGCTCTGGGTCTTCATCTACGCCGGATGATGAAGTGCAACCGCTTCAGACTAAGGCAGAGCTTGGCAAGTCCTTGTTTTTTGATAAGAGTCTTTCGTTCGATAGGACCCAATCATGCGCAACCTGTCATAACCCAGAAAAAAGCTTTGTTGATTCGAGGTCAAATAATTCAACGTTAGGTAGTTTGCCTGCAGCAGGGTCGTTGGGTGATGATCAATCATCGATTGGCGATCGTAATGCACCTACTGCGGCTTATGCCGCATTTAGCCCTAAATTTTATGAGGGCACACGACCTAGAGCAGCCAGCCAACAAACCAGTGGTATTGGTGACTACCAAGGCTTTTTAGGGGGTCAGTTTTTGGATGGTCGTGCTGCTAATTTACAAGCTCAGGCGGGTGGGCCACCGCTGAATCCGGTTGAAATGAATATGCCATCAAAAGCCGCGGTGGTGGATCGCCTGCTAGAGAACTCAGAATACGTGACGGCATTTGAAGACTTTTATGGTGTTGAAATATTCAACGATACAGAAGCCGCTTATGCAGCGATGACCGAAAGTATTGCCGCATTCGAAAGCAAAGACAAAGAAACCTTTTATCCGTTTGATTCTAAGTACGATCGTTTTTTAGCGGGCGATTATACCTATTCACCCATTTCTAAAGCGAGTTTGGGCAAGGCGCGCTTTTTCTCGTCGGACTTAACCTGTGCGGCATGTCACCAATTGCGTGAGCTGGGTAACAAGGGTGAAGTTTTTTCCAGTTTTGAATATCACAATATTGGTGTGCCAGTGAATACTAAGTTGCGCGAAGCTAATGGTGTGACCGCTTTGGATAACGGCTTATTCAATAACCCAGCGGTTAATAAAGATGAAAATCAAAAAGGCAAATTTAAAACCCCCATATTGCGCAATATCGCAGTAACCGCCCCTTACATGCACAACGGTATTTTTAATGACTTAGAAACCGTAATTCATTTTTATCAACATGCAAAAGAAAAAGCTCTCAATATAAAAACCGGCGCAGCAATTGAAATTGTGAATAATCCAGAAACGGGTTTGCCTTGGGGGGATGCAGAAGTGAATCAGAATATCGAACATGACTTACTGGGTGGCAATGATATTAATCTTAATGACGCTGAAGTCGAAGCCATGGTGTGCTTTCTTATGTCGTTAACCGACGCTCGTTATGAACACTTATTAGACCCTGCAAAAGTTACGAGCTGCGGTTTGTAATTGTTAACCTTTGTTTCTTAAACATTTTAGAAATTGACACAAAAATGGGATTGCCGTTTTGAATTTATCGCCTGCTGTACACTCTTTTTCAATCGCACTGGCTGCTAGTATCTTTGTGGTGCCTGCTACAACGGCATACGCAGAAAACAGTTTAGAACTGGATAATGTTTATATCACCGGCGGTAAAGACGAAATATTGCAAAAACCGGGTTCGGCTACCTTGGTTGATGATATTGCTTTAGAAGCCTTTGAATATACCGATATTCACCGCGTATTAAATGCCGTGCCGGGGGTAAACCTGCAAGAAGAAGACGGCTACGGTTTGCGCCCCAATATCGGTTTACGCGGTACTTCCCCCGAGCGCAGTAAAAAAATCACCGTGATGGAAGACGGTATTTTATCTGGCCCCGCGCCTTATTCTGCCCCCGCCGCGTATTACTTTCCTAATATTTCTCGCATGAGCGCGTTAGAAGTGTTTAAAGGTCCGTCAGCAATTCAATATGGCCCAGCAACCGTTGGCGGCGCGATTAATTTAGTCAGCCGTGAGATACCTTACGCGTCAGAAGGGGAGTTAGATGTTCAATACGGCAGCGATAACTTTCAGCGTTACAACGTATTTCAAGGGCAGCAAATTGATAATTTTGGTTATCTCATTGAAGGGCTTCGCGTTAGCGCCGATGGCTTTAAAGATTTGGATGGTAATAACGGTGACACGGGTTTTGTGCGCAACGATGTCAATTTAAAAACCAGCTGGCAGAGTTTGGGTGAAGTTAACCAGCTGTTTATATTGAAGCTAGGTTATGCCGATGAAGACTCCGACGAAACCTATTTAGGCTTGGCGCGCGATGATTTTGAAAGCGATCCTTATCGCCGTTATTCTGCATCGCAGTTCGATAATATGACGTGGGATCACCAGCAGTATCAATTTACCCATATTGCAGAGTTCGGCAATTTTTTGGGCGGCTCTATTAGTAACGTTAAAGTCACTACCGATGTGTATCGCAATGAGTTTGATCGTGATTGGTTTCGCTTGAGCGGCTTTGTTAGAGAAAAACAAACTGGCGGTGGTGATTTTACTTTGGTAAATATCTTAGCCAATCATAACGATAGTAATTACCAACCTTATTACGATGTATTAACGGGCGCCGCTAGCTCAGGCTCGTCCCAGCAATTACGCATTGGTAATAATGGCCGTACCTTTATTTCTCAGGGTATTCAAACACGCTTAAACCAAGAGTTAAATTTACTGGGTTTATCACATTCGTTAGAGGTTGGGGTTCGTATTCATCAAGATCAAGTGAAGCGCCTACATACTGAGCAAAATTATAATACGTTGGCGGGTGGTGAATTACAGGCGGTCGCCGGAACGTTTAAAACCACCACGCGCAATCAAAATGATGCCTTAGCCTTGGCGGTTTATATTCAAGATGAAATTACCATAAACGATACCGTGGTCAGCTTAGGTCTGCGTCATGAAAATATTGAGTCATCAAAAACGACTTATGGCGAGGTGACGGGCATTAAAGAAGGCAAAAATACGTTAAGACAGTCGATTTTATTACCCGGAGTCGGCGTGTATTCGCAACTAACGGAAGACTTTGGTGTATTGGCGGGTGTGTATAAGGGCTTTACCGCGGCAACCGCAAGTGAGGCGGGGAAAACCAAACCGGAAGAAAGTACCAACTTTGAATTGGGCTCACGTGTTTCTGGCAGCTTAGCTTTTGGCGGCCAAGCGGAAGTAATTGCGTTTTTAAATGACTACAGCGAGTTCAGCGGCACCTGTAGTTTTTCACAAGGGGCGTGTGATAGCAGCCAAACTGGTGAGCAAGCCAATGCCGGCAGTGCTCAGGTTTATGGCGTTGAGGCTAGCTGGAAAAAAGAAATGTTGCTGTCAGGCTTTACCTTGCCGGCGTTAATTAGCTATACCTTTAGCCATGGTGAATTTGGCGATCAGTTTGTGGATTCAACCGGTGCTTTTGGTGAAAAAGGGCAGGAGATTCAACAAGGTTATCGTATTGGTTACTTACCCGAGCATCGCTTAAATGCACAGTTAGGTTTTGCTAAAGATAATTGGCGTTTAAATGCGTCGGTTTTGTATCAAAGCGATATGCGAAATGTGCCGGGTGAAGGTAGTATTGATAAAGGGGATTTAATTGCAGCGCACACTGTAGTTGATTTAAGCGCGTCGTATGATGTGCTATTAAACCTGCAAGTTTATTCAACAATCGATAATATTTTAGATGAGCAATACGTTGCTGGGGTTAAGCCCTACGGTTTTCGCCCCGGTAAACCTCGCACAGTTCACTTAGGTGTTAGGTATGACTTTTAGGTGTTAGCTTTGCCCCTTAGCTGTTAACATTTAAGCGTTCAAAAGCCATTATTTGTTTGAATAATGGCTTTTTTTATTTGTGGAGCGCCTGTGAAAAAAATCGCTGTTTTTGTTGATGTCCAAAATATCTATTACACCACCCGCGATGCTTATGGTCGCCCGTTTAATTACCGTAAATTATGGGCAAAGTTAGCTAAACAAGGTGAGATTTTTATAGCAAACGCTTATGCTATTAACAAAGGTGACGATAAGCAGATAAAGTTTCAAGATGCGTTAAAACACATTGGCTTTGAGGTAAAACTAAAACCTTACATTCAGCGCAGTGACGGCAGTGCTAAAGGTGATTGGGATGTAGGTATTACCATTGATGTTATGGAAGCTGCTGCATCGGAGATTAATACTGTTGTTTTGTTGTCGGGTGATGGTGACTTTGATTTGTTGTTAAAAAAAATTAAGCAGACGAATGCAATCCATACCGAAGTTTATGGCGTACCAAAGCTAACAGCGGGATCGCTAATAGAAGCTGCGGACGAGTTTCATCCAATACAAGCAGATTTGTTATTATAAAGGTAGCGGTTGGTTTTTTGTAAAGAGGAGACATAAAATGAAACACCTATTCTTTCGCTTCTCTCTTATTTTATTATTGGTTGGAGTTGCAGGGTGTGGTTTTCAGAAACAATCATTTGATATGCAAGGTCAGGTAGGTGACATTGGTGATGCTATGGAACATTGCCGGCGCTTTATGACCCACCTTTTGCCCGCCGATTCATACATATACATCGATCAAGCTTCCAGTCGTGAAACTGAGGATCATTACGATATTTTTTTAGATCTGCACAATCATTATGAAGACGGTTATGGTCAATGTCGTGTGAATAAAAAGGGCTTAATCATTTATCACGTGATTCGAGACTTCAATGAGCGTGGGCGTTCGTTTCAGTAGCCGTGATAGGGCTCTGATTAATCTAAATGAATGAGATCAATCAGAGCCGGTCGAGTTTAAAGCTCAGACTTTAACGGCGCATGTTGCTCTGCGTCTAAGCGCGGCCCAAATTGACTCACAACCTTGGCTGCAGCGGCACTGGCTAAGCGACCTGCTGCTGCAAAGTCGTGACCATGAGTAATGGCGTACATAAAGGCTCCGGCAAACATATCCCCAGCACCGTTCGAGTCAACAGCCGTTACCTTGTTGCCCGCAATTTCATGCATTTTTTCGCCGTCAAAAGCAATAGCACCTTTTGCACCTAAGGTGATGGCAAAGGTTTTAGCCAGCGTGCGAATATAAGCAATGGCATCGTCTAAGTTGTTTGTGTCTGCAAGCAATTTAGCTTCTTCTTCGTTGCAAAATAATAAATCAACGCCATCGCCAATCATTTCTTTAACGCCTTGGTTAAAAAATTGCGCCATGGCTGGGTCTGAGATGGTTAATGCAGTTTTCACCCCATTTGCTTCGGCTAATTTGCGAACTTTAATGGCTGCAGCGCGTGAAGAGTCAGAGGTCACTAAGTAGCCTTCAATGTAGACGTATTCAGAGTTTTTTAGTGCGTCTTCATCAATGTGCTTTTGCTCTAAGTTTGTGGTGATGCCTAAATAGGTATTCATGGTGCGTTCGGCATCTGGGGTAACCATAACCAAACACTTACCCGTAACACCTGCATCACGGTCTGGGCCTAAATTAGTATCAACACCGGCCGCAGCCATGTCTTGCATGTAAAAATCGCCGGCTTCATCATTGGCTACGTTACAGGTATAAAAGGTGTTGGCACCAAAATAACTGGCACCAATAATAGTATTAGCCGCACTGCCACCACACGCGCGTTTTTTAAGACCAAAACGCTCGTTTAATGTTTGTAAACGCTCGGCTAATTGATCTTCTTCGATCAGAGTCATCATGCCTTTTTCAATATTCAAGTCAGAGAAAAAGCTGTCTTCAACTTCAAACTCTTTATCAACCAATGCGTTACCGATGCCATAAATATGATACTTAGCCATGTTTTTATCTCTAAAGTGAAAGGGAAAAATATTTTATGTGCTGCAGTTTAAAAGAAGCCGTCACTTAAAAGAAGGGCTTGCACGGAGTTAGTTAGTCATT
>CAJXUK010000009.1 GCA_913061435.1 uncultured Thalassolituus sp.
TCCAACTTATACTCACTTGTTATCTTCTTTGCGTGAGCAAAACCAGCTTTCATTACTTGGGCATATCCAGCGCGGTATTGAAAAAGAAGGATTACGCTGCGAGCCAGATGGCCGTTTAAGCCAAACGCCTCACCCGCAAACATTAGGGTCTGCGCTAACACATCCAAGCATCACCACCGATTATTCTGAATCGTTATTAGAATTCATCACTCCGGTTTTTGATAACGCCAAAGACACCCTTGATTTCATGCAAAACCTGCATCAATACACTTACCAGAACATTGGTGATGAATTGATTTGGCCTGCGTCTATGCCTTGTATCATCAATGGTGAGAAAAGCATTCCAATTGCACAGTATGGCTTTTCCAACGTAGGCCAACTTAAGCACGCCTATCGTCATGGCTTATGGCATCGTTATGGTCGCACCATGCAAGCAATTGCCGGTATCCATTACAACTTCTCCATGCCAGATGCGTTATGGCCAGTGATTTATGCACAAGAACATCAAGCAGAAGCCTCGCCTGAACAATTAAAAGATTTTATCTCGGCTAAGTACTTCGGCCTTATTCGTAACTTTCGTCGTAATTCTTGGTTGCTGCACTATTTATTTGGCGCCTCACCAGCGATTTGTGGCTCTTTCTTAGAAGGGCAGCAGCACGACTTGGAAACCTTCAAAGAACACACACTGTATCTACCTTATGCCACCTCATTGCGTATGAGCGATTTGGGTTATCAAAATAATGCTCAGGCTGAACTAGTGGTTTGCTATAACAGTATCGAAAACTACGTTGCGACGTTATCAAAGGCCATCGCATTACCCGTACCTGATTATGAAAAAATTGGTATGCAAGATGAATCCGGCCAGTACAAGCAGCTGAATACCAGCTTGTTACAAATTGAAAATGAGTATTACAGCGACATTCGCCCTAAACGCATTGGTAATGGTGATGAAAAACCCCTACAAGCACTGGCTAATCATGGGGTTGAATACATTGAAGTGCGTTGCACCGACATCAACCCATTTTTAACGCTGGGCATGGATGAAACTCATATTCATTTCTTAGATTTATTTTTAACGCACTGCTTATTTATTGATAGCCCAGACATTGAGCTAGAAGAATGCCAAGTCGTTAAGGATAATCAAAATGCCGCAGTAATGCGCGGCAGAGACCCGGCATTAACCCTTAACAATCAGGGTAAAGAAGTGGCTTTACGTGAATGGGGAGATGAGTTACTTAGCGCTATGGTAACGTTGGCTAAAACCATGGATGAAGCCGTTGGTAATAATCAGTACAGCAACGCATTAGCGCAACAACAAGCGAAAATCGAAGACGACTCTTTGACACCGTCTGCGCAATATTTAGCAAGAATGAAAAATGAAGATTTAGAATTTTCTCAACTAACTTTACAGTTAGCAAAAGAGCGAGCTGCTGAACTTAAAAAGCCTTTAAATGACCAATTGAAGCAAGAAATGCAACAGCAAGCTCAACAAAGCTTGGTGCAGCAAGCTGAAATTGAAGCGGGTGACACTCTTGATTTCCCAACATTCTTAAAAAACTACCTCGTTCGCTAAGCGCCTTGAATGCAGCGATTACTATCACACCCTATTGTTATTGCATCGCGCTTTAACGAATAAGGTGTGCTATTAGTTTTGCACAACAAAATTCTCGAAATACAAATCATCAATAAATGCCTCGCCTTCTAATTCGGTCATTAACGCTCTTACTTCATCAAGCGCTGCTTTGCGTAAATTCTCTCGGCCTAAACTGGTATTAACGACGTCACCATCTTGAGCCGTCAGCAAAAACACCAAATTATTACGAATATAAGGCCGGTGAGATGAAACCGCCGACGCCGCTCGCCCACCCGATACCTTGAGTGCAATTTCTGTGCGCAAATACTTCATTCGCCCTGTACTACCGTAATTAACCACAAATGCAGGGGTTAAATGGATATACTTAGTTTGAGGCTGGCTAACTTCTGGGTCCTCACCATAACTAGAAAGACTTATTAAAATAAATCCCACTAACGGCAAGAAAAATTTGAACATTTTTAATACTCCAACATCTCAATACATTTAAAATAGATACTTATAGAATAGAATATATCAGTATCCATAACCACAAAGAAAAAAGGATAAAAAATGCGTATTAACTTGAAAGTGCTCAGCGTATTGGGTTTTTTGACCTGTGTTGCACTATTAGCCGGTGCTTATTATTTTGAATACGCCATGGGTATGGAACCTTGCCCTCTTTGTATTATGCAGCGTGTTGCAACATTAATGGTGGCAATCGGCTGTTTGTTAAGTTTTTTTCTGATACGTCGCCCCCTCGCTTTACTCATTGCATCGATCTGGACCCTGCTATCTTCGTTTTTTGGCATCTACCTTTCTTACCACCACAACTGGTTGCAAAACCTGCCCGCCGATCAAGTTCCTTCTTGCGGCCCTAGCCTCGAATACATGCTGGATGCTTTCCCCGTTATGGACATAGTCACCGTACTGTTACGAGGTAATGGTGATTGCGCTGATATCTCTTGGAACTTCGCCGGATTGTCCATGCCCGGTTGGTTAATGGTTTTCTTTATTGGCTTTGCCATTGCTTCGGCTTATGCTGTTTTTAGCGCTTGGCAAGCACGCCAAATACAACAAGCATAGAAATTCTGCTTTGCAAGCAAATATAATCAAATAACTTGCTTGCAACTCACCCTCTAGGCTGACTATATTGGAGTTAATAACAAAGCGACAATATTAGAATTTAAGGAATCGCGACCATGTTAGAACGTTGCAAAACAGCACAAGAGCGATGGGGTGGAGTACATAAGCTAATTGACGTTTGGTTAAACGAGCGTCAAGACGTCATTGTCCTTTTTTGTGGTATCAGCACACTTAAGCCATTTTCACCGCGAGAAACCCCAGTATCGATAAAAATCCAAGCCTTCTGTCAGATTTTAATGGACTATTGTTCAGCAGGTCACTTTGAAATTTATCAGCAGCTACTCGACGAAGCTAAACATTATGACGATGGTGGCTTAGAACTGGCCAAACGAGCTCTTCCGGTACTCGAAGAAATGACCCAGCAATGTGTTGATTTTAACGACAAGTACGATAGCGCTGAACACTGCCTAGAAAAAATATCCGACCTCAGTAAAGATTTATCCGATTTAGGCGAAACTCTCAGTGAGCGCTTTGAGCTAGAAGACCAGCTAATTGAAAAACTACATAACGTTCATCGTGACTTGGCTTTAGATTCTGTTCAACTAAAAGGGTAATCATGTCTTCGGTAATACGATCACTGCTTACAAGTACGGTACTGTCAGCAAGTTTATTAATAAGTGCCTGCGGTACCGACACTCAACCAGACCACTTTGACGAACTAGCCAAACAAGGCGCTTATTCGCTATGCATTAATCAAACTGCAAATGCTGCCTTTATTGGTTCTATCCACCATGGCGGCAGTTTTTGGCGAATAAATCCGCTGGACCGCTTGTATAACTGGAATCATAAATCTGATGAATTTAGCAACATTTTAAGCTGTAGCTTCTCCCCAGAAGGTAATTTCGCTGCTACTACAGATAATCGCACCATTGCTTTGTGGAACAGTAAAACAGGAGAAAATTTAGGTTTGTGGAACGCCCCCGGTGATATAAAAGACATCAATTTAAGTCGTGATGGGCAGTTTGCACTGTTAGCCATGACAGATTACACAGCCACCTATTTTAATATTAAACAAGGCGGAGTGCAGCGCACATTACGTCACGAAGGTGTGGTGTACGATGCCAGCCTAAATAGCCAAAGTACCTTAGCTGCTACTGCAAGCGATGATTTAACGGCACGAATTTGGGATTTACGCACAGGTAAAGAAATACAACGACTTATGCATAACAACCAAGTTAGGCGCGCTCAAATTTCTGCAAACGGTCGTTTTGTTTTCACATCTGCACTTTCAGAACCCGGGCGTTTGTGGGATACCCAGAGCGGTAAAATGATCCGAGAGTTTACTATTAACAGCGGTTTTTATAATGCCATACGTTTTAATACAGATAATACACAACTCTTAACCGGAACCAGCGCCGGTAAAATTCAGCTATGGGATTTAAAAGATGGGGTAGTCATTAAATCTTGGCAAGCGATACCAAGAAATACTTGGGTAAGTAATAACGTCATGATAGAAGACGTAGCTTTTACCCCAAATAGCTATTTAGCGGGCGCTTCTAATGGTCGCTTGTTTCACTTAAATTAATCCACTCAAAGTTATTGAGAAAAAGGCTCGGAAGCTGAAAATCTGAGCCGTTAATTGTTAACGTCAAATTGTTTAGCCCTGCTGTCCATAATATTTTGTATATTATGGGCATCTTCTAACACCTTATGAACCTTCTCTAAAGGTATAGTCATAGGTAAAGGGATATTTGGCGAAACAGTATCTTGATTCGCGCTTTTTTCTGGGGTTGATACCTTAGCGGTTGAATCATTATCCGGCGTTTCTGGGCGTAATCCTTGAATAAGATTTGTATTAGTATTTACCGTTACAGTTTTACTATTTCTATCAGCCGGAGCCTCGTCAGAATAATGCCAAGTCCCATCATCATCTTGCCACTTATAAAATGATTGCTCAGGGCTAGAACTGCTATTTAATCTAGATAGGATATTTGAAGACGTAATTGAAGGTGTATTTGCAGGCGATGATGACTGAAAAAAAGGAATCTCAATAAATGCAGTCCCATCAGGTTTTTTTATAATTAAAGGGCCAACCAAAGCAATAGCCGTTAGCGTTACCAATAAATAAAGTGGGCGTTTCATCCATGATACCTTTAGTAATTTATAATTTAGCCATTATAGCCTATGCTTATAATTATTATTTAAAATATCACACAGGTTGGATAAGTGCGCGTGAACAACCATAAACCACATCATTCCTTCCAAAGTAGCGCAAGAGTTATTAACCAAGCTCGTCCTTTTAGAGTATTGCTTGCAAATGCAAAGGGCGGCTGTGGAAAAACCACATTGGCTACCAATATTGCTAGTCATTTTGCCAGCCAAGGTGAAGGCACTGCGCTGATTGACTACGACCCTCAAGGATCTAGCAGCGACTGGCTGTCGGCACGAAACTCAAACGCTGCAAACATTACGGGTATTGCTGCATTTAAAAACCAACATTTAAATACCACTCGTAGTTATGCGCTACGAGTTCCGGCAACAACAACCCGCATTGTTATCGATACCCCCGCTGGTTTAACCGGCCATGGATTATCAGATATGATTCAAGCCTCCGATCTTATTATAATTCCAGTTATTCCTTCATCTATCGATATTCGTGCGGCTACTCGCTTTATTAAAGATGTATTATTAAGCCCTTCCTATCGAACAAGAAAAAAACCGATCGCAGTTGTTGCTAATCGAGTTAAAAAAAACACCCTTATATATCAAAAACTTGAGCGATTTCTTAATAGTTTAAATATTCCTTTTATCGCTTCATTTAGAGATACACAGCAATACGTTCGCGCTTCGGAGCATGGTTTGGGATTGGCCGATTATGCACAAAAAGATAATAAAGACAGGCTTGAGTGGTTACCTATGATTGCTTGGTTAGAGCAACAAATCCGTTTACAGAATAAATTTTTAAAAAAATAATATCCTTAAAGGTTATTTAAATTCTAATTCTCAACTAAAATAAATGGATAGTAATGTGCTTATAAGTATAATTACAAAATATCTCTTACTTTAGTACTCGAGGAAATTCTATGGTCGCTCGCAAATCACCAACAAAAAAGCCTGTAGCTAAAAAAGCTGCTACCAAAACAACCACCGCTAAAAAAGTTGCTACTAAAAAAGCTACTGCTAAAAAAGCACCGGCCAAAAAAGCTACTAGCAAAAAAACTCCAGTCTCTAAAGTAACGTTAAATCCTGCTGAACTTTTACAGAAAGAAATTACAGCACTTGAAGTAAAACTAGAAAAAGCGCGCCAAAAAATGATGGCTGATGCTGATAAGGCATTAGCAAAAGCCAAAACAGCACAAACTAAAGCCGCGGCTGCTCTTACCAAAGCAAACGCAGCAAAGAAAAAAGCTGCTGACAAAGCAAAAGCCAAAGCGACTGCAGCAACCACTAAAGCCTTAGTAAATGCTAAAGAAAAAGTCGAGCTAGCAAAACAGAATGTAGCAGAAACCAAGCAAGCCTATTTAAATGCCAAAGCTGATGCCAAGGCATTCAAAGAAGAAGCATTAGCCGCTGCTAAAATTGCAAAAGCTAAAGCCGCTGCAGAAAAAACACAACAAAAAGCCGCTGCCGCTGCCGCTAAAAAGCAAGCCGCTGCAGAAAAAAAAGCAGCCACTGCTGCAAAGAGAAAAGCGTTAGCAGAAGCCAAAAAGGCAGAAGCTAAAGCTAAAAAAGCTGCTGCGATGGCAAAAAAGAAAGAAGAAGCAAAAGCAAAAAAAGAAGCTGCAAAAGCTAAGAAAGCTGCTGCAAAACTAGCTAAAAAAGCGCCGGCTAAAAAAGCTCCAGTAAAAGCCACAAGCACTGCAGCAAAAAAAGCGACTGCTAAGAAAGCACCTGCTAAAAAAGCTTCGGCAAAGAAAGCTCCGGTAAAAAAAGCGACTGCTAAAAAAGCCCCTGCTAAAACAGCAAGTAAAACTGTCGCTAAACCAGCAGCAAGCAAAAAAGCACCTGCTAAAAAAGCACTTGCAAAGAAAACGGCAACCAAGAAAACAACTGCAAAAAAAGCGACTGCCAAAACCGCTGCAGCCAAGCCAGTAACAGCCAAGCAAGACACTCCAGTGGTAACCCCAGCGGTTAAACTACCAGTTACTGAAAAGCCAATAGATAAAACAGCTTCTCAAACTAGCCCAGCACCTGCGAGTGAAGCGAAAGCAACTAGCGATACGCCAGCTTCAAAGCCTAGCGGTTTGTTTGATCAAAACAGCTAATCGCAGCTTCAACTAAAAAGCCCAATTAGCTGCTTAATTTAAGCGCTAATTGGGCTTTTTTATTCACGTTTATTTATCTCTGAACATTTGATTAGTTTTATTGTTAACTCAGACCGCGTCTTTAATCTACTTTACCTTCTATCCAATAGGTAAATAGCTTTTTAATCGTCTTATCCTTTTGCTTCATCTTAATCCAATTTCTCATAAACAACTCAAACGAAAGATCATCTTTATTAATTGGATACGCCATTGTTAAAGCGGGAATCAAAGGTTTGGGCGTAACCACGGTATAAGTTGGATTCAATAGAGTCCAAGCCGAAGCTGTGGGTGCACCAAATAACATAGCATCGATATGTTTATACTCATCTTTAAAAAAGAGCCTTGGGGTTGATATTTTCCAGGCTTTACCATTAATAAAATTCTGTGCTATGGCTTTCTCGTAAAAGAACTTTTCTGGAATACCAATAATTAAGTCCTTACGACTTATAATTTTTTCCCATTCAACAAATTCAGCACGGCGCTCATCTTTAACCACAAAGGCTATATGCTGCGTGCTATACGGCAGTGATAGCGAGAACTCCTTCATGTTGTCAGGAATTACCGGAATCCCAGTTGTAATATCCAAATAACCCGAGGCCAGTAATGGCGCAGCTTGTTTACGAAAAATACGAACAAACTCAATACCAACACCTAAATCCCCTGCTAACTGATTCATAATTTCAATATCAAAACCCACCAACTTGCCGTCGCTGTTGTTAAAAGAATACGGTAGGTCGTCTCTGAAATAACCCACTCGTAAAAAACCTCTTTCTTTAACTCGGTACAGCACTTCGCTAAATGGTTGGACTACGGCACTATCAGGGCTGGGCTCTAAGACATACTTAGTGGGGATATCATCTAATAAAAAATCGCGATTAATAAATTTACTATAGCCCTCGTATTGATAACTAATGGCTTCAAATGTGTGTTTTAAAGCAATTAACGAAGATACACAGATCAACGGAATAATGATCATGTTGCGGCCAAATTGACCCCACTTAAAGGTAAATCCTTTAATCATGCTGGTTGCAATTAACAAAGGCATACATACAGCAAAAATCACGGATAGTAAGGCTGAGAAGCGAGCAACTACTAGATTCTCAGCAACTAAAAAGAAATCAAACATAGAACTGGAAACATTAAACAGCTCCAATAAATTCGGTACCGCAATAATACTGGTGCCAAATAACTGTGGCAGGCCCGCAATAATCAAGGTGACGTAATCATTAAATGAAATATGTGCACCAGAAAACCATGCAGCGAATAAAGCAAACAGCAGAGCTAACAACTTACCACCTACGGGAAGGCTGTAGGTAATGGGCACAATGATGCTAGGAATTTGGGCAACCTCTTTATTACTAGCATTTAATTCTGCGATCAGTAGTTTTGTTTTTTCTACAATCACGGGGATCACCACAAAAAAACTGCCGGTAGCAAATGCCGTCACCATAGCTTCGCGCGAAGCTCTCATTATTTGTCGATAACCAAAAGGGGTAACGATCGCAACGACTGTGGGCAAAACAACAAAGGTTAGCAAAAATACCAACACTGCAGAGGTCACAATATAAACCAACAAGCCATCAACATCAGAAGGGTCAACGGTTGCTGCAGCTCTTAATCCAATACAAAAAATGCCAAGCGGTGCAAAGCGCATAACAATAATATTCACATTAGCAACCGCGGTCTGTAGATTTCCCAACAGTAATAACGAGTGTTTTTTTCTATGCACAGTCATAAGACCAATTCCCATAAAAATACTGAACGTCACTACAGAAGGAATGAGGGCATTAGCAAATGAATGAAACGGGTTTGAAGGTATAAACAGATCAACCAAATTAAACTCTTTGCTCACCTTAACGGTTTCAACACTGTAAAACTCAGCCGTAACCCAGTCTGGAAAAGCTATTGGCGACAAAAAGATAAACACAAGCACAATCGCTACCGCAATTACTAAAATCAATAAACTTTGCCTAAACGTACTGCTTAACCCTGTTGCAGATAAACCACCAATACCTACGATTAACGACAGTGAAATATAGGGCAAGGCGGTCATTTGCAGCAGCATAACAAATGCATTGGCAATGGCATCAACCCCAAAAAAAACCGTAGAAGTATAGGCACCAATAACTAGCCCAAAAACCATAGCTAACAGAATACGAATAAACGGAGGGATTTTTTCAAACAGCATATTAGTCCTAAATTTTAACAGCACACATCTACGGATTATCATCAAGCCTACAAGGCTGGTGCTTTGTGCTATATTATATATCAACACGTCTATTATTATTGGCTCTTACGTGACTCTGATAACACATATTTTTCGATTATTATTGCTATATCTTTGCGCTGCTCCAGCAATCGCTGAAGACATTTCAATTCACCTCAAGTGGTACCACAAATTTCAATTTGCGGGTTACTATGCAGCACAAACACAAGGTTATTTTGAAGAAGAAGGCTATCAAGTAACCTTATTAGAAGGTGGTCCTGAAACTAATCACATACACAGCCTCATAAACAACACCAGTGAATACGCTGTATTTAGCAGCGAATCCTTAAACTCGCTGGCTCTAAATGCCCCTATTGTGATTGTTGCTTCCATATTTCAACACGCTCCCGAAGCATTAATTACACTCAAAGACAATAATGTGGAAAGTCTGACCGACTTTCGTGGCAAAACACTCATGCTAGCCGACCCTAACATATCAGGTCATATTGCATCCATGTTGTTAAAAAATGGATTACACCCTGGTGATTATAAAAAATTAGATTATGACGGTGACGTACGCCGCTTAATTAATGGGGATGTGTTTGCGATCTATGGCTATGTGAGCAACGAGCCTTTTAGCATTGAACAGCTGGGTTATGAGGTTGATGTCTTTCGGCCCCAAGATTTTAATATTAACTTTTATGGCGATAGCTTAGTAACATCCCAATCAGAGCTAGATGAGAATCCAGAACGTGTTGCTGCAATCCGCAGAGCAGTTATTCGTGGTTGGAGCTATGCAATTAAAAATACCGATGAAATCATCCAACATATTCTAAGCCTTCCAACCGAAAACCCTGCGCCCTTTAATCTTGAGCATCAGCGCTTTGAAGCAAACGCAACCATAGACCTAATTGATGCCAATCAAATCCCTATCGGTTTATCCAGCCCAACAAGATGGGCGGCTATGATCGACACATACAATCAAGTTAATAATGGCCAAGCAGTCTTCAAACCAGGCACTATTTACAATGAATTTCATCAAGATAAGCAATGGGTACAATACTTTTTTATCTCTTTGGCCATTGCTATTGTCCTTATTACCACTCTTTATTTTTGGAACAGAACGCTAAAGGCACGGCTAGATGTTGCTATAGAAAGTTTAGAAAAAGCCGTATTTGAAGACAATCTAACCAGTATGAAAAACCGCCCTGCATTGATTTTATTTATTGAAGAATGCCGATTAAAACAACATAAAAATGAATATTTAGCCATTTTAGATATTAGCGGCTTGCAAAAAATTAACAAAGAAAAGGGCTTTCGTGAAGCTGATCAATTAATACGTAAAGTCGCAGAAGGCTTAACCGAGCATCGGTTTAAATCTAGCAAGGTTTACAGCTTATATGCAGGGAAATTTGCAGTCGTTGCTAAGTCGAGTCAGTACGAGAAGTTTGCAGCCAATATCAATAATTTAGTTGCTAAAATCACACAAGACATCAATACCATTTCGCTACGCTCAGGGGCTGTTAAGCTTGATTTAACACTCGACAACTCAAGCCTAACCACTCGTGCAGAATTAGCCTTACAACACGCTAAAGACACCTCAGCAGAAACCCTCGTTTTCTTTGATCAATCGTTTGCAGAGCGCATAGAAAAGCGAGAAGCCCTACTTGTAGATGTTCTTCGTGGCATCGAAAACAATGAATTTGTACCTTTTTATCAACCCAAGATAAATTATAAAACGGGCACAATTCAGGGAGTAGAAGCACTGGTACGCTGGAATCACCCTGAACAAGGGCTTCTCCTGCCGGGTCAATTTTTACCTGTAGTTGAAACAGCACCAGAGATAATGAATAAACTGGAAGTTGCTATCTTTAATGGTGTAATGACAGAAGCTCCCAAATTAATAGCGTACTTTTCTAAAAATTCAGACTTCCGAATTTCAATCAACTTATCCTCCATCCAATTCAATCGCACCAACCTAGTGCACGACTTGCTTGAAGGCTGTAAATTTCATGGAGTTCACCCTAGCCATATTGAATTCGAACTTACTGAAAGCCTGATGCTTGAAAACCTCAGCATGGCCATTGAAATTAGTGGTGAATTACAAGCAGCAGAATTCAGTGTTGCTTTAGATGATTTTGGTACTGGTTACTCATCACTTGCGTATATACAAAACCTACCGGTTAATGTAATTAAATTAGACTACTCTTTTGTTAAGAAAATACCTGCAGACAAGCGCTCAGGGTTTGTGGTTGAGCACATTATTTCACTGGCGCACAAACTCAATTTAGAAATCGTAGCGGAAGGTGTAGAGCAAAAAGTTCAACTGGATTACCTAGGTAACTTGGGCGTTGATATTATTCAAGGCTTCTATTTTTACAAACCTATTGCGTTAGTTGATTTGTGTATGCTTGAGCGTGAAGTCAACGTGGACAGTTATAAAATATCATGATTATAAACAACACAGCAGGTCGTAATGACTTTCATAGCCTAGAGCAACAATTTAAACATTTTGTTTTGTCTGACCCTGATACCAGTATCGGTTTAGGTGATGCGGATTATCTTGATCAACTGGGCAACCCCAGTCTACAAGCATTAAAAACAAACACTGCTAAAGCTAAAGAATTATTGCTGGCGATTGAATCATGCGATGCGAAAGCATTCGATGATGAAATTTTTAATCGTCAACTCGATCTAGACTTAATGGCGCGTTATTTAAAACAAGAGATATTCTTTGCCGAACTCGAACAAGATGGTCAACCACAACGCTGCCGCAAACCCGGTGGCGTAGATGGAATTAGTGAAGGTATATTTCAGCTTTTTGTTAATGACGAAAGAACCGCCGAAGCGCGCTTAGACAATATTCTATCTCGCCTCCAGCAAGCTCCAAACTATCTAAAAATCGAAGCGAGTGTGATTACTCAGCCGATTAAACGCTGGCGTGATATAGAAGTAGAGCAAGGCGAAGGCTTGCCTGATTTATTCGCCACGATTTATAACTGGGCCAAAGATACCGACTATCCAAATGCCGACGATTTGCAACAAGCAATTAGCGCCTGTAATACTGCACTCGAAGTCTACTTAAACGACTTAAAAACTCGTGACTGCCTAACTGATTTTACCATTGGTGAAGACAAGGTTATTGAACTATTAGCACTGCGTAATATCAAGCAATCCCCTGGCGAACTGATTCAAATGGCCCGTGGCTTTATGGCCGATACCCAAGGCTTATTAACCAGTCTAAATAAGCGCCTGTGCAAAAAGTATGAGCTGGCTGCAGATACCAGCGATGAACAACTGCATGAGTTTTTAAATGAGAAGTTCGCCGCCAAAATAAAAGAAGGCAAACTAGACTCTGTACTGGATTATTATTCTGATCAGATTCAATCGATCAATAACTTCATCGAACAGCGCCACTTATTTGCCATTCCAGCGCAGCAAGAAATTCGCCTTTTACAAACCCCGAGCTTCTTAGAACCGGTTATACCTGCTGGCGCAATGTGGCCACCATTAGCACTTCGCCCGGGCAAGAAAACCAGCCTAGTCTATTTAACGCTTAAACAAGATCAGCTAGCAGAACATACCGAACTGGGCATTCCGGTAATGATGATTCATGAAGGCATCCCAGGACACCACTTACAGTTTGCCACCGCCGCACAGCACCCGTCTTTCATTCGTCGAATCTTTTCAGCCAACGAACACGCCGAAGGCTGGACCACCATGCTAGAAGACTACATGCTCGATGTTGGCTACATCAGCGACGATTTAGTCGACGAAGTGCGCTTCATCGCCAAGCGTGAAATGTCTCGCTTAGTTGCTCGCGTTGGCATCGACTTATACTTCATGACAGGTGAACGTGATTATTTAAATGTTGGCTTAGATCTTGGCTTTAATTCAGCAGACGATTACAGCGAAGATGTATTTGAAAACGCCGCCAAACTGCTAAAAAAAGCCACAGGCTTTACCGACGGTCGTGTACAAGCCGAACTAAACTGGTACAGCACCGAGCAAAGCTACCCGCTGAGCTACCTAACGGGCAACCGCTTAGTGTGGAAATTAAAGCAAGACATCCAAGCAGCCAATAAAAAAGACCTCGACGCCCTAGAACTCGACCAAGCCTTCCACAAAGTGTACTTAGAGTCTGGCTGCATGCCGGTAGAAAGCTTACGCTTAGTATTTGAACACGAAGGTTTTTTATAATTTAAGATTATTACGCAATTGATAACAATTCAATTAATTGCAATTGCGTATAGTTATCATTTAGATTAACATCTCCGGAAATTCATCCGGACGATCTCACTTATGCATGTCTTACAAACCTTAATCTCAAGTAATACTAAAATCAGCGCACTCCTAACGGGCACATTAATTCTTTCAGCTTGCGGTGGCAGTTCTAATGATGACAACACAAACCCAAGCATCAGCGATGTTGTACCCAACAACAGTGTAATGCACTCTAGAAGTGTCACCATCCGTGGCTTAGCCTCCGATAATAAAGAATTGAAGTCTGTTGGTATTAGTCATAACAAGCAATTAATCAATGCTGATTTAGAGCAAGATTCATTCTCAGCAACTATTGAAGCAATTGCCGGTATCAATGCTTATACAGTCATTGCAACCGATACTGCGGGTAATGAAACGACTCATGAAGCAAGTTTTTATTATGGCTCTCAAGCCACTGCTGGCGGTGCGCACTCGGCCATTATTAAAGATGAAAAAATATACGCATGGGGCAGAAATAATAAAGGGCAGGTAGGCATTGGTGCTGTAACAAAAATAAGTGATGATCCAGAAACTGCTACCGCAGAACACCCGATCATACCTACACTAATAACTAATCAAGCTGATACAAAATTTGTCTCTTTAGCATTTAACCAAAATGCTTCGTCAGCATTGGATGCGAATGGACATGTCTGGAGCTGGGGCGATGGCGATGATGGCCAGTTAGGCTTAGGGATTGCTAACGATAATGTGATTGATGAAACTGATTACAGCAACCCACAAAAAATTAAAAACCTTACGGATATTGTTGCGATTAACCGCGGCTATGATCACATGCTTTTATTGAAAAATGATGGCAGCGTTCTGGCTTTTGGCAATAATAAAAATGGTCAACTGGGTGATGGAAGCTCCGCAAATAGTGACACCGCCGTTACAGTGCAAGGCCTTTCTGAAGTTGTACAAATTTCAGCCGCCGTTAGTTCTTATGCTGTTGATAAAGATGGCCGTTTGTGGGCATGGGGAAACAATAAATACGGACAATTGGGCCAAGGTACGTCCGATAATGAAGTGCATAACACACCGGTTGAGGTGGTATTTGATGAAGCAGTTATCAGCGTTGCCAGTGGCAAAGGTCATGCTTTAGCCCTCACCCAATCCGGGAAAGTATACGCTTGGGGCTTAAACGCAAGCAGTCAAGTGGGTATGAGACCCAGAGACACGAGTACCATTGATGAACCATGGGAAAACTTTGTACTTACGCCAAAACTTATACCTGGGCTAGACGATGCCGTCGCCATATGGGCCAACGGCAATCAAAGTTTTGTGAAACGAGCCGATGGCAAAATTTATCCGTGGGGACAAAATATGCTAGGCACTTTAGGTATTGAAGAAGATGGAAATGTTATTGAGCCAGTTAGCCCGATCTTAGAACTGAATAATGTTGTCGATTTAGGTAATGGTGCTCTGCACACGCTGGCAATTCGTAACGACAATACACTCTTTGCATGGGGCTGGAGTTTTGAAGGTTCTTTAGGGGGCAAAGATCTCCTTAACGCTTGGACATACAGACTGCCGCTAACAATATCCACAGAGGCGCCATTGACAGAATAAATAATATGAGATTCCAGTCATTTTAATGGCCTATCTAAAAATAACAGCACCGTTTTGCTACCGAATATAACGGATGGTGCTGTTCAAAATTATTACCGACTTAAACACATAAAAGACACGTGCTGTTTTTAATCTCATACCCTCACAAGATCAACGTAATGAAAAACCCTTATCTCTTTATTGCCATTTTTATCATGTTAAGTGGCTGTCAGTTCTCTAATAAAAAAAGCGATGACAGTCATAATGCTTCAACGAATACCCCAGGAAATACTAACCCGCCACTGAACTCTGAAACGATCAACTGGAAGCCTGTAGCAGGAAATGCAACTGTAGAATTTGATCCCAGCTTTTCATTTTTACAATTTATCCCAACCCTCGATTTAGCTGAGCTAGATAACGCTTCCAAAGGCCGCGAGTTATTCATAGGTGAGTGGACTGCGGCGCCTGGCTCAAGACCCCTCTTAGATGGACTAGGGCCATTAACCATCGCTACTGCATGCAGTAGCTGTCACTTTGTATCCGGTCGAACGCCAAGTTTAGAAGCCAATGGCGAAGTCGGTTTAGGTTTATTGTTTCGCTTAGGTGATGAATTGGGTAATCACGACCCTTATTACGGCGGGCAACTGCAAACCGCAGCCACCACAGGCAGCAGTGAAGGTCATGTGAGCTGGCAGTTTGATGCTAACAAAAAACCTGTATTTACCCTCACAACCAATCAAATGGAGTTGGCAAAAGGCATTAGCCTTGGCCCACGTTTATCACCACAATTGGTCGGTATTGGTTTATTAGACTTAGTTTCTGAGCAAGATATTTTAGCCCGCGAGGATGAATTCGATAGCAACAACGACGGCATTTCTGGGCGAGCACACTGGCGCAGCGTTAATGGCGAAAAAGTATTAGGTCGTTTTGGCTGGAAAGCCATGCAACCCTCTTTAGAGCACCAAAGCGCCGGCGCATTTCAACAAGACATGGGGTTAACTACCAGTATCAATCCCAACGAACCTTGTACGCCTTTGCAAACAATCTGTGCAGAGCAACCTAATGGCGGCAGCCCAGAAGTTTCTGACGCATCCTTATTTGCCATCAACGACTTTTTAACCTTACTGGCGGTACCGGCAAGACGTATTAATGATCAAAATGAATTCGATCAGGGGTCTCGCATCTTTGCTGACATTGGCTGTGCCCAATGTCACCAACCCACTCTGACCACTTCAGATTCTAAGCAATATCCGTTATTAGCCAAGCAATTAATTTATCCTTATACCGATTTGTTACTGCACGATATGGGTGAAGACTTGAGCGATAACGTGAAAGAAGGTGATGCTAATCCCCGCGAATGGCGCACCCCGCCTTTATGGAGTTTAGGCTTAATCGAAAAAGTGGAAGGCTCTCGTTTCTTACACGATGGTCGCGCAGCCACTATAGAAGAAGCCATTCTGTGGCATGGTGGAGAAGGCTCAGCCGCTAACAATAATTTTGTAAAACTAGCGCCCGCCGAAAAAGAAAAGCTATTAAGTTTTTTAAGATCAATCTAACGACTGCAGCTTAAAAATCACAACCGAACTTAATTTGAAAAAATTCCGAGTAATTTTAATATCGACTCTGGCGATATTTTAAAATGCTCGGCAATATTGATCAAATTACTAGGCAATACATCTTTCCTTTTCTGATTCGCACCGTAAACAATATTGGCTTGTTGGAATAGCATCGCCAACGCGTATTGCTCGGCCTGCAATTCCAATTTTTTTACCTGCTGGCGAAAATCTTCAAATCCCAAGCCACGTTGCTCTACCCACTGTGTTTTTAAACGTCGGCGCATATTACGGATAGGAATCACCTGCTCTGTGACCCACGGCTGATAATCGTCAGGAATACATTCAGGTATCCATTCAACACCTTCACTGGCTAGCCACAAGGCTTGCAGAATCAGATTGATATCTGCGCCATGTTCATCCTGTAAAACAAGCAGCTCAGCTTCCACCCCCGCTTGCGAATACACCCCGCAGGCATAGTCCCATAGCGGGTTTTGAAGTGGGATAACAGCTGGATTTGTGGCAAACTGCGCGTCAGTTATTGAGTCTTCTTTTGATTCAGCCAAAGCGCTACACCCTCTTTTATAAAAGTATTTTGAAAGATTATGATCGAATTTAATCAGGTTTCATTACATCGTGGTATCAAACCTCTGCTTAAACAAGCAGATTTGCGCATTCATGATGGTCAAAAGCTCGCGCTTATCGGCCCCAATGGCGCAGGTAAATCCAGCTTATTTGCCCTGCTATTAGGCGAACTGGGTGTTGAAGAAGGTGATTTGTACTTACCCACAGGCTGGCGCATTGCCCACATGGCGCAAGAAGTTGAAGCCAGTGAACGCTGTGCGGTTGATTATGTGATTGATGGCGACAAGGTGTATCGCGAAATTGAACACGGCATTAATACGGCCACTTGCGATAACGAGCTGGCCGAATGGCACGGCAAGATGGACGCTCACAATGGCTACAACATTAAAGTGCAAGCCGAGCAGTTATTACACGGCTTAGGTTTTAAACAAAGCGACATGGTGAAGCCGGTTTCTGGCTTCTCGGGTGGCTGGCGTATTCGTTTGAACCTCGCCCAAGCCTTGATGACTCCGTCGGATTTATTATTACTCGATGAACCCACCAACCACTTAGATTTAGATGCAACCTTGTGGTTAGAGCAATGGTTAAATAAGTATCAAGGCACCTTGGTATTTATTTCTCACGATCGCGATTTTATTGATGGCGTTGCTGATCACATCGTACATCTACACCAATTAAAATTAACCAGCTACCCGGGCAACTACAGTGCTTACGAGCGCATTCGCGCCGAGCGTTTAGCCCAGCAACAAGTGATGCACGACAAACAACAAGTACGCATCGCCGAAATTGAAAAATTTGTTACTCGCTTTAAAGCCAAAGCCAGTAAAGCCAAACAAGCCCAAAGCCGGGTAAAAGAATTAGAACGTATGGAACTGATTGCACCCGCTCATGTGGATTCGCCGTTTAGTTTTACTTTTCCGTGCGCCGAAAAAGTATCAACCCCGCTATTAAATCTTGAAGATGCCGACATAGGTTATGCAGGAAAAGAGAGCGGAAAGCCCGTTGCTATTTTAAACAAGCAAAATGTTTCGTTAGTACCCGGCCATCGCATTGGTTTATTAGGGGCAAACGGCGCTGGCAAATCAACCTTAATTAAAACCTTATGTGAAGAACTACCGCAGCTTTCAGGTTTGCGTCACGAAGGTGAACATTTAAAACTGGGCTATTACGCCCAGCATCAACTTGAAACCTTGGATGTCAAAGCCAGCCCTGTATTAATGATTCAGCGCATTACGCCGTCGGCGACCGAACAAGAAGTGCGTAACTTTTTAGGCGGTTTTGATTTTCGCGGGGATAAAGCCCTAGAAGCGTGTGAACCATTTTCTGGGGGTGAAAAAGCACGCCTAGCCTTGGCGTTAGTTGCATGGCAAAAACCTAATTTATTAATTATGGATGAGCCGACCAACCACCTTGATATTGAAATGCGCGAAGCACTCACCATGGCGCTACAATCCTTTGCCGGTGCCATTGTCTTGGTCAGCCACGACCGCCACTTATTAAAAGCGACTGTAGATGAATATTGGCTAGTGGAAGATGGCAAGGTTGAATTGTTTGAAGGTGACTTAGACGATTACCACAAACACGTTCAAGCCAAGCAAGCGGCGTCTGGTTTTAATGCTGGCCAGCTAGCCACCAACCCCAATTCTGCCGACAGCAAAAACTCAGGCAATAGCGAAAACAAAACCGCGGGCGCAAGCGCTCAAGATCGTAAAGAACAAAAACGTTTAGACGCCGAACGTCGTGCACGTTTAGCCCCCATGCGCAAAGAATTAAATAAACTTGAAAGCCGTATGGAAAAATTACAAAGCACTTTAGAAGAGTGTGAAAACCAACTGGCCGATACTTCTCTTTACGAGGCCGCACGCAAAGCCGACTTGCAAAAAATATTGCAACAACAAGGCGAAGCAAAAAGCGAATTAGAAGAAGTAGAAATGGAGTGGATGGAACTCAGTGAAGAAATGGAAGCGGCTGAATAATGACTGTTTCGTTGTCTAATCAAAAAATGAGTTTACCACCTCTGTCACTTTATATTCATGTGCCTTGGTGTGTGCGCAAGTGTCCTTACTGTGATTTTAACTCGCATAAGGCTGAAGAGAACATTCCAGAAGCAGAATATGTGCAGGCGCTATTAGAAGACTTAGAAGCCGACCTTCCTTACGTGCAAGGGCGCGAGATTCACACCATTTTTATCGGCGGTGGTACACCGTCGTTATTAAGCGTTGAAGCCTATAAAACGTTACTGGCAGGCTTACAAAAAAAAGTAAGCTTTGTTAAAGACATCGAGATTACCATGGAAGCCAATCCTGGTACGTTCGAAGCAGAAAAGTTTGTTGGCTATCGCAAGCTCGGCATTAATCGCCTTTCAATTGGTGTGCAAAGTTTTGCCGATAAACAGCTAAAACATCTAGGTCGTATTCACAATGGTCAGCAAGCGGTTGCCGCAATTAACATGGCGAAAGAAGCGGGCTTTAATAACTTTAATATCGATCTAATGCACGGTCTGCCCGACCAATCGCAGGCACAAGCATTAGCCGATATTCAACTAGCCATCGACCTTGGCCCAACGCATTTATCTTGGTACCAATTAACCATTGAACCCAATACCGAATTTTTTAAACGCCCGCCGGTTTTACCCGAAGATGAAACCTTGTGGGATATTCAAGAAGCTGGGCAAGCCTTATTAGCACAGCACGGTTTTGTGCAATACGAAGTATCGGCTTACGCCCAAGCCGGCAAACAAGCAAAGCACAATCTAAACTACTGGCAGTTCGGGGATTACTTAGGCATTGGTGCAGGCGCTCACGGCAAGATTACTGATCTGGTAAATACTCCAAAAAGCCTAACCGCATCAGCAGTTTTTAGAACCTGGAAAACCCGCGCACCCAAAGATTTTTTAAACGCGGAAAAACAATTTTTAGCGGGTAAAGAATCCATTCAGAATGAAGACTTAGGGTTAGAGTTTTTGATGAATGCATTGCGCTTGCAAGATGGCTTTGATTTGAATTTATTTGAACAACGCACCGGCTTTTCTCTCGATACCATAGCCGAAGGCATCGATGCCGCGATTGAAAAAGGTTTGTTAATCAAGCAAGGTTCACAAATTAAAACGTCAGCAAAAGGCAGCCTATTTTTAAATGAAATTTTAGCTTTCTTTATGTAGTTTTTCTTATTTTTTATTTCTTCAACATGAAATTGTTAATATGAAATTCTAAAAAATATTTCAGGACTTCATTTGGTGCTTCTAGTTGCGGATAATGGCCAACCCCTTTCAATTCAATAACATCTGGTTTGTGAATTAAATGTCGATATCGCCTAACCATGTGTGCACCAGAAATAGGGTCATCTAAGCCATCGATTAAACGAATCGGCACAGTACTAGTTTGTAATGCTCCTACCCAGCGCTCACGGAATATTTTACGTTCGCGCATGTAATTAATTAGCTTGGCTAAAATTGGCTTACCTTGGTTAAAATTCAGCAACTCCCATAATATTTTTATTTCTTTTTCAGGTAAGTGACGCGCACAAATATAATCAAAATTTTTCTTAAATTTTTGATAGCTGGCTAAATTAGCAATCAACGAGCCAATGGGGCTAAGTAACAGTTTCTGTAAAATCAAAGCTTTGTGTGTTTCTGGAAATAGCCCACCATTAAGCAAGCATACACTTAGAACTTTTATCCCTTGTTGAGTCGAGTCATTAAGCTGGTGGTCTATTTCTAGACTGCGGGCCAACAATTCCTGAGCGACCGTATCACCATAATCATGACTCAAAATATGCGTTTCTGTTATACCTAAATGGTTAAGTAAAGCGCTAAAAATATCAGCTTGAGAATGAATACTGTATTGAACGCTTGAATGTTTACTCAAGGTTCGCGGTTTATCACTAAACCCAAAACCCAGCATATCTAGGGTGATCACACGAAAATGCTTAACCAAGGTAGGCCATTGATAATGCCAATCCCAACTAGCACTTGGGTAGCCATGAATCAATATTAAAGCTGGTTGTTCTACTGCACCTTCAACTTGGTAAAAGATACGCTGTCCAGCAAACTGAAAATAGTCTCCACTGGCCTGCCATTGTTGCAATGAATTAAGTGATACTTTACACATACTGCCTCTTGATAAGCATTTTTAAATGAGTTTACGCTGCAATGCTTTGTTCAAGCAACGGCTGATTCTAAACACTCATTTTTCTGCTAATATTAATATACGTTATATGAGATATTATTATGCCAAAATTTTTCGTCGTTAAGTTGCTATCCTTGCTGGCTGCTTCACTCTTGCCTTGCATTAGCTATGCAAGTCCTAACAACCCAGTGAGCACTCATGAGACAACGCCGAAAATTCTTAATTTTGGCGTGGAAATCACTAACTACCAGCCTTATTATTTTTTGGATAAAAATAAAAATTATCAAGGTGCTGCCCGTGAGATTTTAGATTTATTTGCAGAAACCATTAATTATTCTAGCAACTACACACCCGTGCCTGTTGCTCGACTGTTTAATAAATTTTTAAATGGTGACATTGATTTTAAATTTCCTAGTAATCCAATCTGGTCTGATAACCTTAAAAAAAATGCTAATGTTTTTTACAGCGAACCTATATTCAAGGTCAAAGAAAACGTGTTGATACTGGAAAGTTTTGCAAAAGAAAAAAATCAGTTTAATAAAAAAAAGCAAAACACAGTCAAAGATATTGGTACTATTTTGGGATTTACTACCCCAGGAATCGATAAAAACATTGAGAATAAAGAAGTCAGATTAATTCAAGCAAAATCAATCGAGCAACTTATTCACATGCTGGTATCAGAGCGTGTGCAGGGAGTGTATTTTAATGAAAAGGTTGCTTTGCTATTAGCAAAAAAAATGTACCCAACTATTAACATTATAAGCTCAACTAAATTTCAGCCCTTTATATATGGCTACCATTTATCAAGCATTAATCACCCAGAGTTGATTGACACATTTAATCTATTTTTAAATAGCCATGCTAAAGAGATTGAAAAAATTAAAAAACGCTACGGCCTAAATTAATTGTACCGCAGCGCATTTTTTTGAGATATTAAGCTGCGCCTGATTCTTTTAATAGCGCAGCAAATTCACCACCTTTGGGGTGACTAGCAATAATGGAATAAGCAGTTTCACCTGCCTCATTTTTTGCATTTACATCGCCGCCTTTTTCTTTTAACAATGTCAAAAAATCTGCAAACGATGCTGGCATCATATGACGATATGCACGGATTATAGATGTGAAATCCGCAGTTTCACCAGGGTAGTCTTGCTCAACCAAAAACTCTTCTAACTGCTCTTGGCTCCACTCGCCACCAAATACTTTTTCTTTATCTTTTTTAGTCATTTTAAAATCCCATAATCTTTATTCGTTAATTGTACTGTTTGATCTTTTGCTTTTAAATTCAATAACATTTCTAGGAATGTTATTGAGGCCGAGGCAGCAAGGAAAAAAACACTGAAAAGCGGAGTTTAGCCCGCTAAATGAGCATTTTGAATGTGTTTTTTAATACCGCTGCATCAACGTAAATAATTCCTAGCTGCTAACTAATTTTTTCGAAGAAAAGATCCCACACCCCATGGCCAAGTTTCTCGCCACGCTTTTCAAACTTGGTTAGCGGGCGGTGATCAGGGCGCGGGGTATATTGGCCTTCACCTGCTTGGTTTGTAAACCCTTCCGCGGCGCTCAGTACTTCCATCATATGTTCTGCATACGGCTGCCAATCGGTCGCCATATGAATAATTCCGCCGGGTTTCAATTTGGCACGAATCATTTGTACAAATTCTTCGTTAACAATACGGCGCTTATTGTGACGTTTTTTATGCCAAGGGTCAGGAAAAAACAATTGTAGGCAATCAAAACTTTCATCCGCAATTTGCTGCTTTAATACTTCAATTGCATCGTCTTCACTGATGCGAATATTAGTTACACCCTCTTCATCGGCCATACGTAAAGCAGAACCCACACCGGGGGTATGCACTTCAATACCAATAAAGTTTTTTTCTGGTGCCGCTTTTGCCATTTCTATCAGCGACTGCCCCATACCAAAACCGATTTCTAACACGGTATAGGCATCGCGGCCAAAAGCCTTGGGGAGATCAAGCTCACCATCGTCTAATGAAAATCCCAACTTATCCCATTGGCGATCATAACCCAGCTGCTGTCCTGCAGTTAAACGCCCGGTACGACGAACAAAAGAACGTATGCGTCGCTTTTGACCTTCTATTATTTGCTCTTCTGTCAAAGTTTCTGCCTGGGTTTCTGTATAGGTATCTTCTGCTTTCGGCTTATCTTGTTCGGTCACTATATTGTTCTCTTCATCAATCATAAACGAGTTATTGCTCATCAAGTGGCAGCTTCAACGCAGCAACCATTATAAGTATCCAGCCCATTATAAAGGCTAATCCACCAATTGGGGTAATAGGGCCTAACCAACTTGGAAATCCGCCAGACAGTGACATAAATGTCATGGTGTATAAACTGCCGCTGAACAACATAATGCCCAAGATCATAAAGTTAGCACTCCATTTAATGAGCCGCTTTAATCTTTTTACCGCAGGCAGTAACAATAAAATTGCTAACGCTAATAAAACCAAACTGTGGATAAACTGATATTGCACACCCGTTTGATAAACGGTCAGCATGTCTAAGCTAACCACTTTTTTTAATCCGTGGGCACCAAAAGCTCCAAGCGCTACACTCATAAAACCACTAAAGCCACTGGCTGCCAGATAAAAACGAGAACTCATAAACTAAAACCTTTAAAAAGTCGTATAAAGCCTAATTAAGCGACATCTTATGGACATAAGATTAGAAATCAACCGCATAGCCCTTTATGATAGGGCCATCCATCTCATTCGTGATCAGACACAGGCTACTCGTGAAATATAAAGATCTGCGTGACTTCATCAAACAACTGGAAAAAAAAGGCGAGCTTAAACGCATCAGCTATCCGGTTGATCCTCACTTAGAAATGACCGAAATCGCCGACCGTGTATTGCGTGCAGGCGGTCCAGCATTATTATTTGAAAACCCAAAAGGCCATAGTATTCCAGTTCTTGCCAACTTATTTGGTACACCAGAACGGGTTGCTTTAGGAATGGGTGAGTCATCAGTTGAAGCCTTACGTGGTGTTGGTGAATTGCTGGCTTTTTTAAAAGAACCAGAGCCGCCCAAAGGCATTAAAGATGCTTGGAGCAAGCTACCTATTTTTCGTAAGGTTCTAAGCCTTAGCCAAAAAGAAGTAAAAAAAGCAGCTTGCCAAGAAATTGTACACGAAGGTGATCGTGTTGATTTAAGTAAATTCCCGATTCAGCATTGCTGGCCGGGTGATGCAGCACCGCTAATCACTTGGCCGTTAGTCATCACCAAGGGCCCTAACAAAGATCGCCACAATCTTGGCATTTACCGAATGCAGGTTATTGCTAAAAATAAACTGATCATGCGCTGGTTAAGTCACCGCGGTGGTGCACTGGATTTTCGTGAATTTCAACAGCAGAATCCGGGCAAACCGTATCCTGTATCCGTTGCTTTAGGGGCAGACCCAGCAACGATTTTAGGCGCTGTAACCCCAGTACCGGATACCTTGTCAGAATATGCATTCGCCGGCTTACTGCGCGATAGCCGCACCGAAGTAGTGAAAAGCCTAGGCAATGACCTCATGGTGCCCGCCTCTGCCGAAATTATTTTAGAAGGCTTTATTTACCCCGATGAAATGGCCGACGAAGGGCCGTTTGGTGACCATACAGGTTATTACAACGAAGTAGACAGTTTCCCAGTATTTACCGTTGAGCGCATTACGCACCGTAAAGATCCTATTTATCACAGCACTTATACCGGCCGTCCACCAGATGAGCCGGCGATTTTAGGCGTGGCGTTAAACGAAGTCTTTGTGCCTATTTTGCGTAAGCAATTTCCAGAAATTACCGACTTTTACCTGCCGCCAGAGGGTTGCTCTTACCGTATGGCAGTGGTCACTATCAAGAAGCAATACCCTGGTCACGCCAAACGCGTAATGATGGGAGTTTGGTCTTTTTTACGCCAGTTTATGTACACTAAGTTTGTCATTGTCACCGACGACGATATTAACGCTCGCGATTGGAATGACGTAATTTGGGCTATTACGACCCGTATGGACCCAACCCGTGATACCACTTTAATCGACAATACACCGATCGATTATCTCGACTTTGCTTCACCTGTGTCTGGTTTAGGCTCAAAAATGGGTTTAGATGCTACCAATAAATGGCCCGGTGAAACCGATCGTGAGTGGGGTGAACCCATTGTCATGGATGAAAAGGTCAAAGATAAGGTAGACGCTATGTGGAAAGAACTAGGTCTTTAATCTTATGGCCAAAGATTCTAATACGCAGTCTTACATAGTAACCTTTAAGCCATCGAATTTAACCATTCAGGTGGCTGCAGACCAAGCCTTGCAAGAAGCTTGCTATGAACAAGGGATTATCCTTCCTTTAAGTTGCGAAAATGGTGCTTGTCAGATTTGTGAAGCGCAGCTTTTGTCCGGTACCCTAGATCAGCGGCAAGGGTACCAAGTTGATCTGCAAAAAGGCCAAATACTTGAGTCGCCTAATCAGGTATTATTATGTTTAACGTATCCGCTTTCCGATTTAGAGATTTATATGCCAGAGATTTATGCACCCGGTCACTCTCCAGCAACAACACTTGCCTGCCAAGTATCGAGTGTCGAGGCCTTAAATGCATCCGTTTATCGGATTGAGTTATTAGCCCCTGCTGGCAGTAAACTTAACTATTTACCCGGCCAGTATTTAGAACTTCATGTTGCTGACCAGCAACTGCCTTATTCAATTGCTAATGCACCGGACCCAGAAAAACCACGTCGCTTAGAGCTGCAAATTTCAGATCATAATGACGTCACGGCTAGTATCATTGCTGAACTGAAAGCCGCGGCAGATAATCGCACCACCGTAAAAGCAACACTGGCAAAAGGCGAATGCTTTTTAGCTGAGCTGCCAAAACAACCTATTTTATTGGTATGCGCCGGCACTGGTTTTTCTCAGATTCAGTGCCTAGCCGAAGCGATTTTAATGCAAGACCCAGAACACGAAGTTCATCTGTATTGGTCTAACCGCACCTTGGATGATTTTTATCTATATGACACACCAAGACAATGGCAAAGCCAGCACACCAACTTTACCTTTCACCCTATTTTAGAGACCAAGCTAGAAGGCAATGCCAACAGCTGGCAAGGGCGGGCAGGTTGGATATATGAAGTCATTCATGAAGACTTTAATGATCTTAGCCAAGTGCAAATGTACGCTTGTGGATCACCTAATATGATTCACGGCACCCTTGATCAACTCGAAAAGCTAGGTTTAAGCGAAAATAACATGCACAGCGATGTGTTTAGTTATGCACCGCGTAACAAGAAAAACTAATTTATGCGATCTACTCAACACTAATAGCGATGAATTTACTGCTGTTAGTGTTGCTTATAATCATGTCATAGAGCGCTTTACCGCAACGCGAGAACTGAGCAACGATAACAAAAAGCCCATCGCCATCAATCCTGAAGCAATAAAAAACAACCAATAATAGCTTTCAAAGTATCCGTATAGCGCCGACATAACATAACCCGATAGCGCTTGCGCTAAAGCAAAGATAGCCGTTGCCCAACCCCAATACTTTTTATGCTCAACCGGCCCTACTAATTCGGCGATACGTCCAGATGTTAACGATACAACCCCTGGTACCATAGCGCCGAAGATAAATGACGAAACACTGTATTTAACTAAATCTAATGCCGTGTACTGAACCAACACTACAGGCAATATAATGGCAATTGCCTTGGCTAGATAAGCCATATTTAAAGTCTTAGACCAGCCAAAATTTTGTGCTCCATAGCGTACAATAAAAGGCCCACACATTGCACCTAAGCCAAACAGCGCCCACTGTAACGACGCAACATAAGTACCTAAACCTTGTTCACGAGAAATGAAATCTGCCCAAAAAATGGTATGGGGTATAAAACCTAAGGCATCAAAACCATAAGCAACCAATACACACAACACAATCAAACTAAAACTCGATACTGATGATGCTTTATCTTTGCTTGCAGCCTTAGCACTATCCGGCAGCTGCGAGCTAGATGATTGTGAGCTTGATGGCTGTGAGCTAGATGGCTGGCTCGTCAGTAATTTGCGCAGATTAATATCGTTAACCACTGCTGCTACTACACTCATTGCAGCTAATACAATCCAAGTTGCTACCAAACTGGTTTGAACTAGTAACGGAATAATGGTGGCGGCCATTAAAGCGCCAATACCAATGCCAGTGAACATTAAAGTCCCCACACTGGCGCGGCGATCAACCGCAATAAAGGCGATCACACTGGCTGGGCCAACAACCATTAAAATAGCACCGGCAACACCAGAAACTAAGCGCCATATAAAAAACCATTCAAGGCTTAAAGGCACAGCGCAACCGATAAAACTTAATATAACGGCAACAAAACAGGCATTCATAAGAAAACGTAAAGGCAACTTTTCTGAAATTTGATGAGCAGCAATCGCACCAAGAAAATAGCCCAAAAGGTTTGCTGCACCCAGATAAACTGCCTGATTAGCGGTAAACCATTCCTGATTAATTAACTCTGGTAATAATGGCGTATAAGAAAATCTAGCTAAACCTATACTAACGATGGTGCTCATAATCCCCACCAATAACGCAGGAACATCTTGCTTAATAATCATAGGTTGAAACGCCTTAACTTACCGTTTGATAGCTTTCTGCACGGTAGCTTGATATTTAGTTGATAATTTTATTTATTGAATAATAAATGGGTGCCATTACTCGCACAAAAAAGCCGCTTCAACAAGCGGCTCGTATCATTTCTACACCAAAGTACAAAGCTCAGTAAAGGCGTTAGTAACTAAAACAGGGCTTTATTAAAATGCTCACACGCGCCTTCAAAGTCACCCTGCTTGGTCAGCAAATCACCTAATTCCGCATGAATCTCCGGCAGTGCTTTAATACTGGCCGCCGCCACTAAATATTCTTTTGCTTTATCTGCATTACCGGCACGATTAGCAATGCGCCCCAAAGCCAGTAAGAGCATAGGATCATTAGTTCGCTCGGTTAATTGCTGCTCAGCAAACAATAGCTGACGCTGAGTGTCGGCAGCATCAATGCAACCATACAAGTTAATCAGATCATCGTGCCATACCGAAGATAGGGCTCCACGTAGCACATGCTCTGCTTTGCTAGGTTGCTTTAGTTGTAATAATAAATCGACATAACAACGCAATACATCTTCCGATAAGCGCACGGCTTTAGGGGCATCATTATAGATTTCAGCAATCACGTCAGCCTGTCCAGTAGCCGCGGCTACACTTGAACCATAGCTTTTAGCAGCGCGATGCATTAACTGAATAACCACCTTCTCTTCCAACTCTTTCAGCTTGTCTTGCGGGATGAGTTTCGCCAACTTACGCACAGTGGGCAGCAACTCTTTTAGTGCAATCCAATCTTCCAGTTCGGTCAAAACTTTAATATGCATTTTCAACAAATGCTTATGCTTAGGATTTTTCTTGCGTAGACGTAGCACAACTGCCAACGCTTGCTCAATTTGTCCACGAGAAATCAATAATTGTATTTGAGTAATGGCAACGGCTAACTCAGCTCCCTTGGTACTTTGGCTGGCTTCTTTTAACCAGTGCTCAGACTTATCCATATCTCCTTGCTCGTATGCTGCTCGAGCTGCGCCCAAGTAGTTAATCAACGGATTGTCGCCCAAAGTTGCTGCCTGAGTAAGCTGGCGCTCCGCTGTGTGCCACTGACCTTGCGCTAGGCTCAAAAAACCACGCGTAGTTTGCCGCTGGCCACGCACAGAACGACGTTTTTTACGCCATTCATTAATACGCCAATCGCTACCAATCAATAGCAACACTAAACGTAATACCAAATATACCGAAACAAAAAATAGCGCCAGCATGACCACAAAAAACCAAAAGCTGGTTTCTAAAGTGTAATGACTCCAGCTAAACAACACATAACCAGAGTCGAGACTAATCATATAACCAAAAGACAAACCCACCAGCAAAAAACCAGCGACTAAGATAACGAGTTTTTTCATTGTTTAATCCTCGTTACTTAACAGTTTGATTAGTATTAGACTGCAACGGCAAGGCCGCATCACGGCGCTGCTGTTGCTGCAATTGGCGTAAAGTATTTAGCGAATCACTGATATCAGGCAATGCAGGGGCCACTTGCCAAGCTTGCAATTCTGTTAATGTAGCCTTAATTGCAGTAGCACTGTCACTTTCAACCATCACGTACTGATCAAGCCATTGCTTTGTTCTAACAATGCTCTGCTGATACAAATCATGTTGTTGACGCACCAGAGCCACTTGAGCTTGCTCTAACATTAAGTGCATATTTTGCTGTAAATAATATTGCTGGTCGGGTGTCAACGGCGCTGGTAAAGCAGACTCATGCTGGCGAATGCGAACAACGGCACCAATACCAGTCCAAGCCTTATTTAAAAACTTTTGCCATGGGTTTTGCTCTAAAGGCGCGACCGGTTCATCGGCTACTTTTTGTGCGGGCAAGGTCCGAGGCATCCATTCAAGTTGTGCAATTTGATTTTGCACAGCCTGTATACGCGCGACAGCACCTGTAGTATCCACAGCGGGTACACTTTTTAACACCTGAATTTCTGTCGCTACGCGCTGACGCACAGGGAACAGTAATGGGCTATCAGTTTCTGCCAGCACCTTATCGGCAGCCCTTAAAATTGCCAAAGAACCTTGCACATCCGTTTCTAATACCAAGCGCTGATTAGCCAAACGTAATAAATACTCCGCTTCTGCTAACAACCAATCATTTCGATCTGCACCAGGCAACTGCGCTAAACGTTCACCATTGTGTTGGACTTGCTGGCTTTGCAAACGCGCTTGTTTTTCAATATTTGCGAGTTTTTGCTGCAGGGAAATTTTGCTACCTTCACTATTACGCAGGTCTTGATCTAGGTTGGCCACTCGTTGAGACAATTCATAGCCTTTCCATGCCAAACCGCCAATCGCCGCCAACGATAAAAAGACCAATAACAAGGCAACAACCGCGATAACCGTACCAGTCTTCGATTTAGTTGAAGGTTCTGTCGATTTTTTTTTCGGTGCTTTATCTGTTTTAGCAGAAGCAGTTTCAGCGGCCGGCTTACTAGCGCCTGCTGGCGTTGTCACTGCTGGGGATTGTTCCACGTTATCAGTCACAAATATTTTCCTTCAAATTATTATTGGTTCTTATCTTGCCAGCGCTTTACAGCAGCCAACATATCAACATCTAAAGCGCTGTCGGCCATTTCAATATGAGCAACACCCAGTGATTGGGCCAGATCGGCCACACGTTGACTGGGGGCAATAATGCCACGAATATGATCAGCAATATTTGGCTGTTGCGACACTACGGCTTCTAACCCTTGGCCACTGCTCACCATTAACAAAGGTGATTGTGCAAGTACCTGCCGCCATTGCTGATCACTATAATCTGGCACAAGGCGCTGATAAAGCTCAGAATAAAACACTTCTGCACCACGCTCTCGTAGGGTAGAAGCCAGCTTTTCACGGCCACCGACTCCTCGCCAGATTAATACTTTTTTACCTGCAACATTTGTTAATTCAGGCATTACCAGCGCACTTTCACTATCAAACCGGCTAGCCGGTATTTTCACATCCAAACCTTGCTCACGCATCACACGCGCTGTCACAGGACCAATTGCTACCCAATCTATTCCCATAGGGCCACTGACATTAAATTGCCCTAATGGCCAATACTGATCAAGATGAGATAAGCCAATTTCTGCAGCATTACTACTAATCACAATCACCACATCGTAGCGATCAATGTTCATAAATTGTGACTTAATCGCCGGCGTTTCATCCAGTGCTTTAATTTCTAACATGGGGTGGCGAATGACTTCGCAATCCAAGGCGGTTAAAGCATTGCAAATATCTGCAGCCTGTGTCGAAGGTCTAATCACCAGCACAGGCAGCAGCAGTGAGCTTGTAGATACATTAAAATTGGGCGAGTTCAAATTAGGCTTGTTCATAAACTTCTGCAAGAATTTTATCAGCACCCTGACTAATTAAATCTTCCGCGGCACGAATACCCAAGGCTTCTGCTTCTGCTGCTGGGCCACGATATTCAGTGGTTAGCATCTGCTTACCGTCTACACTGCCAACTAGGCCACGCAACCAAAGCTCACCTTCTTTCTCAATCGCATAACACGCAATGGGTACCTGGCAACCACCTTGCAGGCGCTTGTTCATTGCACGTTCAGCCAACACACGAGAAGCAGTAACATCGTGCTGTAACGGTTTCAGTAACGCTAACGTTTCGGCATCGTTTGAACGTAGCTCGATACCTACCGCCCCTTGACCACCTGCTGGAAGTGATACTTCAGGCTCTAAATATTGGGCAATGCGTGAATCCATTTCTAAACGCAACAAACCTGCCGACGCTAAAATAATGGCATCAAACTCACCGGCATCTAATTTACCCAAACGAGTTTGCACGTTGCCACGCAGTGAACGAATGACTAAATCCGGGCGTAGGTTCTGTAGCTGACATTGACGACGCAAGCTCGACGTACCAACTACGGCACCTTGCGGCAGCTCTTCTAAGGTTTTGTAGTGGTTTGAAACAAATGCATCACGGGGGTTTTCACGCTCTAAAATAATGCCTAGCTCTAATCCTTCTGGGAATTCCATCGGGACATCTTTCATTGAGTGAACCGCAATATCAGCATCACCGGCCAACATAGCCACTTCTAATTCTTTAACAAATAAACCCTTACCACCAATTTTAGACAATGGTGTATCCAATAAAATATCGCCTTGCGTTTTAAAAGTAACCAACTCAACCGTTAGGTCGGGATTTAACTCTAATAATCGTGCTTGAACATGCTCAGCCTGCCACATGGCAAGCGGGCTTCTTCGTGTGGCAATTCTGAGGGTACGGGCAGACATAAGATTTCCTTTGCACAATAAACAAAAATTTGGTCAATGATACCAGTTTTTATAATGTTATTAAGGCTTGAGCACGGAATAGCGGTTTTATGACAAAGGGATTAAATTTCTTTCATCAGTTTACGGACTTGCGATAAGTGACGACGGCTAACATGCATGCCTTCACCATGGCCTTTTAGATACAACAAATGCATACGGCTATCAGCACTTTCTAGCCGTTCAATCTTACTTTTAGCCACCAAAGCATTACGGTGAATGCGAATAAAGCTCTGCTCAAACTCTCGTTCTAAGACTTTTAATGGTTCATCAATTAACACTTCTGCCCAAATCACCTCATGAATACCATCGTGAATTTGATAGCACACCGTCGTGTATTTTTGATCAGCCTGAAAACTATCAATATCGGCTATCGGTATTAATTGCAGGCCCTGGTGGGTTTTAGCACTTATATGAGTTCTGGCATGAACCTGTGAAGATAGCAAAGGTTCAGAGTCGGTTACTGATTGCTGCTCAAGCCAACGCTGAGCTTTTAATAAAGCCTTACTGAAATCTTCTTTTCGTATAGGTTTTAATAAGTAATCGACGGCATCAACTTTAAAAGCATGAAAAGCATACTCGTCATAAGCCGTACAAAAAATAATAGCGGGAGTAACTTCACTAGCTTCTTGTGCTAATGCTTTAGCAACATCGAGCCCCGTTAAGCCAGGCATTTCTATATCCAACAACACAATATCGGCTTTATGTTGACGCAACCAATCAAGAGCCGCTTGGCCGTTGGCAGCTTCTGCAACCACATCAAAATCATCATGCTCGGCTAACAAACGCAAGATACGTTGGCGCGCAAGGGGTTCATCATCAACCAATAAAATACGTAAAGTCATTGGACCTCCTATTGCTGCTAGCGGTTTAACTATTAAGCGCTTTCGTTGTTACTTCATTATATTGTGGCAAACTAATTGTCACAGAGAACTGGTTAGCAGTTTGCTGGCAGTGCAAAGCTGCATCTGCTGAAAAAATTGCTTCTAGCCTCATCGCAATATTGGGCAACGACACACGATGACCATCGCTTGCGACGCTTTGTTCGGGCTTATCATTACGAATCTCTAATTGCCAAACCGTTAACGCACTAGGTTTTGATACTTTACTCACGGGCATTTTTTGTAAGCTAATGACCAAATCGCCCCCGTTAACCAATGGCTGAACCCCATGATAAACCGCATTTTCTAATAGCGGCTGCAAAATCAACTGCGGCACCTGTATTTTCGGCAAGGTGCTGGGTAATTGCCAGCGTACCCGCAAACGCTCACCTAATCGCTGTTGTTCGATACTTAAATAACGCCGCCCCAATTCAATTTCTGCAGCTAGATCAACTTGAGCATCTTGGTCTTTTAAAACCACACGAAATAACGACGACAAATCCACCAGCATAGTTTCGGCTTTTTCAGGGTCCACCATAATTAAAGATGCAACCGTATTTAAACTATTAAAAAAGAAGTGCGGACGAATTCTTGCCTGCAGTGACTGCAAACGGGATCTTAGCTCTGCTTGGCTTTTTAAGCGCCACTGACTTTGTACATAAAAATAACGCAAAGCCATACCGCCAAAAATAACACTGATCAACATGTTACGGATAACCCAAGCCACAACATTAGAGGGCACCAAGCTCTGCGACCCATTTAATGCTGCACCGGGGATCAAGTATAAAGCACCCACACTCACACTAAAGGACACCAACAGCAGTAAAAACATGGCCCAAATCACAGCCCAAACCAAGTTAAGCCGGGCCATAAACCTGCGGGTTTGGCACAATAAAGCAACCGACAACAAGGCTACCCATTGCACAAAGTAAGACAAAGTAGCAAAACGCTGCCATTGAAAATCCATCAAACCGCTGTCGATTAACACCAAGGCAATAACCAAGCTTTCACACAATAAAATAAGCACCAAGATAGCGCGTACATTGCATAAATCGGGCAAGAAAAAAGATTCGAGTTTATTATTCTGTTTTGTCATTACTTGAGTGTATCAAACCTCTCCCAATCCAACGACTAACTAGTGCACACATTAGAGCACACGTTACACTGCTAGCCGCCAGCCCATCAGAAGGCTATAATTCGGCCATTAAATTTTCGCTTTTCTTTTTAGCCCTTCTTTTTAGCCGAGGTATTCATGTCCGATCAAACTAACTCTTCTTGGGGTGGCCGTTTTTCTGAGCCAACCGATGCATTTGTTGCCCGTTATACAGCATCAGTTGATTTTGATCAGCGTATGTACGCTCAAGACATTCAAGGCTCTATTGCTCACGCCAAAATGCTCACCAAGGTTGGCGTGCTAACCCAAGCTGAATGCGACGATATTTTACGCGGCCTAGAAGAAGTGCGTATAGAAATTGAGCGCGGCGAATTCAACTGGTCGGTTGAACTAGAAGACGTTCACATGAACATCGAAGCCGCGTTAACCGCTAAAATCGGCATCACGGGTAAAAAACTGCACACAGGCCGTTCGCGTAACGACCAAGTCGCAACCGATATTCGTTTATACCTGCGTGACGAAATTGATAACATCACAACAGAATTAACGCGCTTACAGCAAGGCCTAATTGGTTTAGCAGAAGCTAACTCCGACACTATTATGCCGGGCTTCACCCACCTGCAAACCGCTCAGCCAGTGACTTTTGGCCACCACATTTTGGCATGGAACGAAATGTTAGAACGTGATTACGAGCGTCTATTAGATGTACGTAAGCGTTTAAACCACTTGCCATTAGGTGCTGCAGCATTAGCAGGTACGACTTACCCAATCGACCGTCACTATACCGCTGAATTATTAGGTTTCACCGCGCCGACTGAAAACAGCCTAGATTCGGTTTCTGACCGTGACTTCGCCATTGAATTCACCTCTGCTGCGGCCATCATCATGATGCACATGTCGCGTTTTTCAGAAGAATTGGTGCTTTGGGCTTCGGCACAGTTTCAGTTTATTCACTTGCCAGATCGCTTCTGCACCGGCTCTTCTATTATGCCGCAGAAGAAAAACCCAGATGTTCCTGAGTTGGTGCGTGGTAAATCTGGCCGGGTTTATGGTCACTTAGTTTCTCTTTTAACCTTGATGAAATCACAGCCACTGGCGTACAACAAAGACAACCAAGAAGATAAAGAACCGTTGTTTGATACCGTTGATACCTTGCGTGACAGCATCCGTGCATTTGCCGATATGGCCCCACATCTTGAGCCCAACAAGCCGTCTATGTACGAAGCCGCCCGTCGTGGTTTCTCAACTGCAACCGACCTTGCTGACTACGTGGTAGTAAAAGGCATTCCATTCCGTGATGCTCACGAGATTGTCGGTAAAGCGGTAGCTTATGGCATAGAAACCAGCAAAGACCTCAGTGAAATGACCTTAGAAGAGCTACAGCAGTTTTCTGATCAAATCACCGCTGACGTATTCGACGTACTAACCCTCGAAGGTTCTGTTGCTGCTCGCGACCATATTGGTGGCACCGCACCTAAACAAGTATTGGCTGCGGCAAAGCGTGCTAGCGAACGTTTAGCACAACGCTAACAATGCCTTTAATTGCGTTGCTTAACATTTCATTGGTTTGCTAAAGGGTACAGCTAAATTCATTTTTAGCTGTACTTGATCTGTGCTGGATCTGTACTTTAGTCGACCAAGTAGACCTTTTGCGCCACATTCCTATATTCCACTAGAGTTATGTCTGTTTTTGAGCTATTACTAAGATACTGGCAGATTAATTCAGGAATAAAACAATGGCGCATATCGTAGTGTTAGGAGCAGGTACCGGCGGAATGGCTGGAGCCTATGAAATTAGAGAAGCTCTGAATAAAACAGAACACAAAATCACCTTAATTAACGAGCGTGAAGAATTTCAATTTGTCCCGTCAAATCCTTGGGTTGCCGTAGGCTGGCGTGATGAAAAAGAAACCACCATCCCGATTAAGAAATATGTCAATAAAAAGGGCATTGATTTTATTGCCGCCAGAGTCGATGAGATCAAACCTGAAGAAAATCAGCTACTGCTTAACACCGGCGCTACGGTTGATTACGACTATCTAGTGATTGCAACAGGTCCAGACCTTGCCTTTGACCAGATTCCTGGTGCTGGCCCCAAAGGTTTCACACAATCGGTTTGTACAGTATCCCACGCCAAAGAATGCTATGAGGATGTTAAACAACTCATGGCAAACCCCGGCCCGGTTATCGTAGGTGCATTCCAAGGCTCTAGCTGTTTTGGCCCTGCTTATGAATACGCCTTTATTTTAGAAAAAGCCCTGCGCGATAAAAAAATCCGCGACCGCGTCCCCATGACTTACGTCACCAGCGAACCCTACATCGGCCATCTAGGTTTAGGCGGTGTGGGCGATTCCAAAAGCATGCTCGAAAGCGATTTAAGAAATCACAGCATTAAGTGGATTTGCAACGCCAACGTGACAAAGGTTGAAGATGGCACCATGTTTGTGGATGAGTTCAACGAGCAAAAAGAACTAATAAAACAGCACGAACTGCCTTTTAATCACAGTATGTTAATTCCACCTTTTAGAGGAGTACCTGCGGTCGCTAACGTCCCCAACCTGTGTAACCCAAAAGGCTTCGTAATTGTTGATGAATACCAGCGCAGCCCTACCTTTAAAAATATTTATTCCGCAGGCGTGTGCATCGCCATTCCACCAGTTGAAGACACTCCTGTTCCTACGGGCACCCCCAAAACAGGCTACATGATCGAATCAATGATGACCGCGATCACCGAAAACCTAGCCCACGCAGTTAAGGGTGAAGAACCCAGCAAAAAAGGCTCATTAAGTGCAATCTGCTTAGCGGATATGGGTGATACCGGCGCAGCATTCGTCGCTATTCCGCAGATTCCACCACGCAACGTTACTTGGTTCAAAAAAGGCAAGTGGGTTCATTACGCTAAAGTCGCGTTCGAGAAATACTTTATGTATAAAATGAAAAAAGGCACTAGTGAACCTATTTACGAGAAATACACCCTAAAAGCGCTTGGTATTGAGCGGTTAAAAGAAGACGAAAGTGATAATCGTTGATTACGAACCAACTGCGTTAACAGCGCCACAGTTTCAATAAATTATCACAGTGGCCTTGGTCGAATTTGTCTATACTTTGTAATATGCCAAACGTTAGTATGTCAAATTCGTCCACCACAGGTTCTTCTGCATTGCCTATCAAAAAGAACGATATCCAGCTGCCCTCTGCTGCGCAGATAAACCAATGGCGTCAATCGTTTAGCGCCCTTAATAGCGCTCGCCTCAAACAAGCTCGCAGTCTATTGTTTGAACGCCAAACTCGGGTGCTCGACGTCTTACCGTTATTGATCCATTTAAATCATCCACAACTCCCCGGCTTTATTAACAACAAAGTACCAGCAGGTATTGAGCACTATGTGCCACATACTGATTCACTCAGCGCTCTGCGGTCTGTAGCGAAAAGTATCCAAGTACCTCGAATGGGTTCTGAGCGCTCCATCAAAGCCCTATTTTTAATGGGGAGCTTAGGCACATTGGCACAAGCCACTGATAGTGATTTAGACGTATGGTTATGCCATGACGAAGACTTAGATCCAGAAAGCCTCTCGTTGCTTGCAGAAAAATGCCGCTTGATTGAAAAGTGGGCCGACAGGCAAAAAGTTGAACTGCACTTTTTTTTAATGAACGCAACGGATTTTCGGCAACAAAAACAGCAAAATAATGTCGACAGCGAACACTCGGGGTCAACTCAACATCTTTTATTATTGGACGAATTTTATCGAGCTTCACTCTGGCTTGCAGGCCGCCAACCCAGCTGGTGGTTGGTGCCCTCACAATACGAGCAGCACAGCCAATATGTATTAAACCAACTGTCAGATCAGCAACTCATAAACGATGCCCAATGGATCAACTTTGGCAGCATACCGACCATTCCGGCGGATGAATTTATTGGTGCAGGGTTGTGGCAACTCAATAAAGGCCTAAAAAACCCCTATAAATCTCTCTTAAAACTGTTGCTCACTCAACACTACGCCAGCCAGTACCCCAATATCCGGCCGCTGTGCTGGGATTTAAAAGATAAAGTACAAGCAGGTGATACAGCTCCGCTGCACTGTGACGGTTACGTCTTAATGCTTAATCGAGTTAGCCAACAAGTGGCTGGCGAGCACGATCAAAAGCGCCTCGAATTATTGCGCCGAGCTTTTTATTTTAAAGCCAACCTTCCCATAACCAAAGCCAACCAAGGGCAGCAACGCCAATGGCGATATCAAGAGTTAAAGCAAATAGTCGATAGCTGGCAGTGGAGTCACGCCCAGCTACTGCACCTTGACCACAGAGACGAGTGGCAAGTACAAGAAGTTCAAGCCGAACGCAATGCCTTGGTCAACGAGATGCTAACTAGCTATCGTTACCTCTCGGCTTTTAGTGACAAGTACGCTAAAAAAATCCAAATAAATCGCCAAGACCTAACCTTATTAGGCAATCAACTGTATGCGATATACGATGCCAAACCAGGCAAAATACTAACCGTTAACCCAAATATAACCGCGAGTTTGGTGCAAAATAAGATAACGTTAATACTAACAGAACAGCGACGCTGGCAAATGCTGTCTGGCACTTATATAAAAGACAGTAACCAAGCAATTATTAAACAATCGCCTAGCTTGGTTGAGTTGCTTTGTTATGCGCACTTTAACGGCCTTATCGATAACAATACCCATTTTGCTATCTATCCCGATGACGATAGTCTTAATAAATACGAACTGCGCGAATTACTGCAAGTCGTGCGCAGCTTAGAATTACCTTATGGTATTGATGCCCAACATTTTTTACGCCCCAGCCAACCCGTTCAATGGCAATTATTCATTAACGCTGGCGTTGATCCTCTGCATCATTTCACCCGCCGTGGTATGCAAAAATTAAGTAGCCGTGATGATTCTCTAGGATTTAGTGGGTTAAAAGAAAACCTAGTACAAACACTCGAACTACTTACTATCAACAGCTGGGGAGAGTGGCAAATTCAGCACTTTAAAGGTCAAAACGCACTGGCCGAGTGTCTTAATATACTCTTACAATATGCACCACTGGCCCGCAAACAAAGCTGGCCTCTACTACAGAGTCATTGCTTTTGTGCCAGCAGGGCTGGTGCTATTGGCTTGCGAGTAAAACAAATTTTAGCGGATATTACCCAGCACGTGGTTGATCAACCCAAGGTCGATTACATATTGGAGGCAGGAAATAAATGCCACATTTGGCGACAAGAAAAATCATCAGTATCATTAATAACAACAGAAACTGTTGCTCAGTTTCTTAATTACATCGCCCAACCCAGAGAGCATTACGCCTATTACCAACTAGACGATCAAGCACTCCTACGCAGCCCACTAAGACCTATTTTTGCACACCCCAAACCCGGTGCTTGGCAACTGTATTTTTGGCACAAAGAAAAGCGCTACTTTTGGTATTTACTGGATGAAAATGGGGTTCTCCTGCACCGTCAGCAACATGCACAGTCTGATAGCGAAGTGCTTATTCCTATTATTCGCTTTTTACGTCAGGTCGACCAACGACTTCAGGGCCGCCTTGTTCGCCAGCGCGCTCGCCCGCTTTACATGTTTGAATTACATCGCAAAAGCATCACCGCAGAATATGAACGCATACCAAGACGCTTACCCCCATTGCAAGAACAAAGTAGTCACATTCAATTAAATGCTGTATTAGACGATCAAGACCAGGTCACCATCTACTGCAATGGCGAAGAATTTAGCATTTGGGAATGGGGTGATCAGTTGTATCAGAAAGTAGCTGAAACTCTGTGGAACATGCGTAAAAACAAAGAAACCTATCCGGTTTATTTAACCGACTTAACCCTTTTTGACGATCAAAGCATTATTCAGCACATCAAATTTAAACAAGTCATCGAAAAGGAACTCAACCACGCCCTAATGGCTCTATCGAGTACCCGCTAACTGCTTTATAATGACCGCAAATTCGGGAGACTGACATGCGTTTTTTCTTTTTACCAGCCTTGGCAGGCTTGTTTTTGATCATGGGGAGCTTAATAGGCTGTGGGCAAAAAGGGCCACTTTATATTCCTAAAGAGACCAATAACCAAGAAACCCGCTCTGTGTTTGCCTCTGAAACAATCGCACTTCAGCGAACCGACAACTTTTTAGATTAAAAATACCATGACTATATTTGACTATCACAATGGTGTATTGCACGCCGAATCTGTTTCTACTGTAGACATTGCAAACCAATATGGCACACCCTGCTATGTATACTCACGCAAAGCCTTTGAAGATCATTATTTGGCCTACGAAAATGCCTTAAAAGATCGCGATCATCTTGTATGTTACGCCATGAAGGCCAACTCTAACTTAGCCGTTCTGAACGTATTAGCCAAATTAGGTGCTGGGTTTGATATTGTCTCTATTGGTGAATTAGAGCGCGTTATTGCCGCTGGCGGTGACCCCAAAAAAGTTGTGTTTTCTGGGGTGGGTAAAAAAGCAAACGAGATTCGCCGCGCTCTAGAAGCTGGGGTTTATTGCTTCAATATCGAATCAGAAGCCGAGCTAGATCGCGTTAACGACGTTGCCGCCGACATGAACCTACAAGCGCCAATTTCAATTCGCGTAAATCCCGATGTTGACGCACAAACACACCCATACATATCAACAGGGTTAAAAGAAAACAAATTTGGTGTCGACATCGATGATGCACCGCGCATTTATGCCAAAGCTAACGCCATGTCGAACCTAAATGTTCAAGGTGTTGATTGCCACATTGGCAGCCAGCTCACCGAAACAGCGCCTTTTATGGATGCACTAGACCGGGTATTAGCCTTGGTTGATATCCTTGCCGATCAAGGCATTGAAATTAGCCACCTAGACCTAGGCGGCGGTTTAGGCGTAACGTACGATAATGAAGTGCCACCGACACCCGGCGAATACATTGCCGAATTAACTGAACGCTTAGGCGATCGTCAAATTAAATTAATTTTTGAACCTGGCCGCTCTATAGCCGCTAACGCCGGTATCTTTTTAACAGAAGTTGAATTTTTAAAATCCAACGAAGAAAAGAACTTTGCCATCATAGACGGTGCCATGAACGACCTAATTCGCCCTGCCTTATACAGCGCATGGCAGGCTATTGTGCCAGCCGTTCAGCATAGTGATAGAAAGCCAGCAGAAACAAAAGCATGGGATTTAGTCGGCCCAGTGTGCGAAACCGGCGACTTTTTAGGTAAAGACCGTCAGCTTAATTTAAAGCAAGGTGACTTACTGGCAGTAAAATCGTCGGGGGCTTATGGTTTTGTCATGGCATCGAATTACAACAGTCGCCCACGCCCAGTAGAAATAATGGTCGATGGTGATACGAGTTATGTCGTGCGCAAACGCGAAACCATTGCCGACTTATACGCTGGCGAACAGCTATTGCCATCGAACTAAGCTAGACGTGCATAAAAAGGTTAACAAAAATGTGGATTAAATTTAATAAAATGCACGGATTAGGTAACGACTTTATGGTCGTTGACTTAGTCACCCAGCATGCTTACCTCACGCCAATGCAAATTCGTCACCTCGCGGATCGTAATTTTGGCGTAGGCTTCGATCAACTGCTATTGGTTGAAGTGCCAACCAATCCAGATGTCGACTTTAAATACCGCATTTATAACGCCGATGGTAGCGAAGTAGAAAATTGTGGCAATGGGGCACGCTGTTTTGCTCGCTTTGTCTATGAACAAAAGCTTATTGGCCGTCGTAACATTCGTGTTGAAACAGCCAGCGGCAATATGACATTGCAATTAACCCCAGAAAACGACGTTATCGTTAATATGGGGCCTCCTATTTTAGCCCCCAAAGATGTGCCGTTTGTTCCTGAAAGTAATGACAAATCTCAGGCAGCTAGCTACAACATAAATGTTGCAGGCCACGGCAGTATTGAGCTTGGCGCTGTTTCTATGGGCAACCCCCATGGCGTTATTTTAGTTAACGACATTGAAACCGCCGCCGTTGAAACACTGGGGCCGCTCGTCGAGTCGCACACCAGCTTCCCGCAAAAAGTGAATGTAGGCTTTATGCAAGTAGTTAACCGCAACCACATAAAGTTGCGTGTTTTTGAACGTGGTGCAGGCGAAACCAAAGCCTGTGGAACCGGAGCTTGTGGCGCTGTTGTTTCGGGTATTATACGAGGCCTGCTAGACCACAAGGTTCAAGTTGACCTACCTGGCGGATCATTAACCATAGAATGGGACGGCCAAGGTGATGTCATCATGACAGGCCCTACTGCCAATGTATTCGAAGGCCGGGTCAACATTTAAGGAAAAAACCATGAGCGAGTCATTACGACTAACCGATGCAGATGTTGTGCAGTTTTTGCAAGATAACCCTGATTTCTTTATCGCCAAAGATAATCTATTAGCCAGCTTGCGCATTCCCCATGACTCAGGGCAAGCCACCAGCTTAATCGAGCGCCAACTGGCCGTTTATCGTGAACGCAACGTCGAACTGAGACAGCGCTTATCCGATTTACTCGAAAATGCCCGACGCAACGACAAACTTTTTGCCAAAACTAAACGCTTAGTTCTCAATTTAATAAGTGCGAACAACTGGATTGATATTGAAGCGGCATTAGACGACAGCTTGCGCCAAGATTTTAAAGTTGATCACTGGAGCCTGCTCTACTTCAGCGAGCAACACCTTGAATACCCGCTACGCAGCATCAGCAATAAAAATAAACAACGCGACATTCATCGCTTATTTAAAGGCCATCGAGCTTTTTGTGGACAACTGACCGACGAAGCGATGGACTTACTGCTAGACGAACACCACAGCAGTGCTGAATCTATTGCTGCTGCACAAATTAGGCATGGCCAGCAGATTGGTGTGATTTGCGTTGCCAGTGATGACCCCAAGTTTTATCGCAGCTCAATGGACACTTTATTTTTAGACTATATTGCTGATGTTTTAGGCCTAATCTTGCCCAACTTACCGCAGAACTAATACCATGACTCTGAAGTTGATCACCTTTGATTTAGATAACACCCTATGGCACACCGACCCGGTAATTGTTAAAGCTGATCAAGTACAATGGCAATCTATTTTAACACTCTGCCCAGAAGCAGAAACTTTATACACAGCCAACACACTCAAACAATTAACCGCTGGTGTGGCCGCCGAAAAACCCGAACTAAAACATAAATTAAGCTTACTAAGACAAGAAATTTTATTTCGATTTTTTATACAATGTGGGTTTAACAAAGCACAAGCAGAGCAATACTCACAGCAAGTGTTTGCTGATTTCTTGCATGCAAGAAACCAAGTGGAGCTATTTCCGGGGGCATTAGAACTGTTACAAAACCTGCAATCGAAATATCAGGTTATTGCATTAAGTAATGGCAACGCAGACTTAACAAAAATAGGGCTAGACTCTTTATTCAACGCGCATTACCACGCAGAAAATGTAGCTCGCCCAAAACCCTACAAAGACATGTTTGTAGCCGCACTTGATCACTCTAAGGTCAAACCAGAAGACACGCTACACATTGGCGATCATCCAGAGCAAGACGTAACCGCAGCAAAAAAGATGGGGTTTCAAACAGCGTGGGTCAATATTATAGAACAAGCTTGGCCTAGCCAGTTTGACAAAGCCGACCACGATATAAGCCACCTAAACCAATTAAGCGACTTACTTGATAAATAAAAAGCTTAACCAGTAAGCAATATCATCGCCAGCAAAGCCAGTAAACCAAATGCCACGGGCAATGCATGCAGCCGACGACGAATTTTTTGATGGGAAGCGATCTTAGCCATAAGAGTATCCTTGCACTTCAATGTGCTTGTTCCGTTGATGTCCATTCAGTTTAAGACTATTTTTTGAAACCTGCGCAACCAATAAGCTAAAGTGTGATCAAGTTAACGCGTTTAACAATTTAAATCTTAACGTGCATTAATTAATACTAGTTTAAATCGGACGACTGCCATAATTTGATTCCGGTTTTTTAGGTGGATCTGCGCGCAAGTTATCTTCAACTTTAGTAATACCACCGCCTTGAGCTAAAAACGCTTCAACCTCTGAGGCAACTTGATTACGTAATCGTTCACGCTCAGCAATAGTTGCACTGTTAGGCATGTCTTCATTATGGCTATGATAGCCTTCAGCTTGAACTTTTGGTGCTTCACTTTTTTCTTTACTTACCGGTAATTCCGTTTTTTTTTGCTCAGTCATAATGTTGGTCCTTTTATATTTATTAACATTTAATCCTGCAAATAGGCTGTGAATATATATAGACCAGATTCAAATAATTGCCAATTTTTATAACTTTTTTACTAAAAATAAAAAAGTCCTCATGCCTCCTTTTACTGAAAATTTCTCAGCAAAAAATGACATAAGGACTTGTTAAACACACAGCATTGCTAATATTTTAGTGAAGGTTACTTGCTGCTAAATTCTGGATACGCTTCCATACCGCATTCGGTAATATCCACACCTTCGTATTCTTCTTCATCGCTAACTCGAATACCCATTACCGCTTTTAGAATCTTCCAAGTAACAAAAGAAGCACCAAATACCCAAACAAAAATCGTTAATGCACCCACTATTTGGCCAACAAACGAAGCGCCATCGTTAGTAAAAGGCACAACCAATAGGCCAAACAAGCCGACTACACCGTGAACAGAAATCGCCCCCACTGGATCATCAAGCTTCAGCTTATCTAAGGTCAAAATAGACACCACCACAATCAAACCACCCACAAAACCGATCAACGTAGCTTGTAATGGGCTAGGAGTAGAGGGTTCTGCAGTAATAGCAACCAAACCGGCCAACGCACCGTTGAGCGCCATAGTAAGATCCGCTTTTTTAAACAAGATGCGTGCTAGCAATAAAGCACCGATTAAACCACCCGCCGCTGCTGCGTTAGTGTTCATAAAGACCACCGCAACCGAATGCGCACTGTCGATATCACCTAGCTTTAAAACAGAGCCACCGTTAAAGCCAAACCAACCCATCCAAAGAATAAAAGTACCCAAGGTTGCCATAGGCAAGTTAGCGCCAGGAATCGCATTGATTTCGCCATTTTTACCGTACTTACCCTTACGCGCCCCCAGTAATAAAACACCGGCTAATGCTGCTGCTGCACCGGCCATGTGAACGATGCCAGAACCAGCAAAGTCAGAGAAACCAAAATCGGCTAACGAATATAAGCCAAATACAGACTGTCCGCCCCAAGTCCAAGAACCTTCTAAAGGATAAATAACCCCCGTCATCACCACGGCAAAAGCAAGAAATGCCCACAGTTTCATACGCTCAGCAACAGCGCCCGAAACAATCGACATAGCCGTGGCAACAAATACTACCTGAAAGAAGAAATCAGACGCCCCAGAATAAATAGACCCTCCATTAAAACCCTCTTCACGCTGCGCGTAATCGTTTAGCACGGCGCTAGAGTCAATGTTGGTTATACCCGATAAAAATAATGTGCTGTCATACATAATTGCATAACCGCAAATCAAATACATGGTGCAAGAAATTGCAAATAAAGAAATGTTTTTAGTAAGAATTTCGGTAGTGTTTTTAGAGCGAACCAGACCCGCTTCTAACATGGCAAAACCCGCTGCCATCCACATAACAAGTGCACCGCACACCAAAAAATAAAAGGTGTCCATTGCATACTGCAACTCAAAAATTTGGTTTTCCATAGAAAGCCCTCCGCATTAGGCTTAGTAATGAATCAGTAAATGTGATTCAACATATTTTGGCTTTATTTCTTTTGACTGGTTGGCTGGCTCAAACTGAGCGCAAGCAAATTAGATTGCGTCTGCGCCGGTTTCACCAGTACGAATTCGAATGATTTGCTCTAGATTGGTTACAAAGATTTTGCCATCACCAATTTTTCCGGTATTAGCCGCTTTAGTAATAGCTTCAATAACTTGCTCTGCTTGTTCGTCATCAACAGCTACTTCGATTTTCACCTTAGGTAAAAAATCAACTACGTATTCTGCACCGCGATACAATTCGGTATGACCCTTTTGACGACCAAAGCCTTTAACTTCTGTCACTGTGATGCCCTGAACACCAATCTCAGATAACGATTCACGCACATCATCTAACTTGAATGGCTTAACTACAGCAGTTACGAGTTTCATAGAAAACTCCTTTTGAAATTTTATGTTTGTATGATTGAGCCCTTGCGGAGGCAGGGGCTATTGTATGCCTAAGTGAGATTAAATTCAGGCACTTATTTTTTAGAACGATTTAGCAACCGTAATAAAGAATTCGTTTTCACCGTCCTCTTTATCTGTTGCAGTAAAGCTAAAATCGAATTCTGGCAGTGATTTTGTTACAGAAATCAAAGCATCGTATTTGTCCGCTTTGTTATCTTTATTATCGGCATCAAAGGTATGACCCGCCGCTAAATCCAACGTTAAATCGTCTGTGAGTCCTAAGCTGTAACCCAAAGAAAGATAAGATGCGTCATCCGTTGTTTTATCATCATCGCTATCATCAACTTTTTTATAGTAAGTCAGACTCGCGTCAGCAAAACCAACACCCACAAACGCTTCCACAAAATCTGCAGGGTCATTATTGTAGTCATAAGCAATAACACCCAACTGGTAAGAAAAATCCCCTGATTCACCCGCGAATGATGCGTAATAATCTGTCTCGGTATCGCCATCTAAACTTGAAGTCCACACACCCACTGCTGCTCCACTTTCATGCTCATAATCAACCCCACCCTGGAGTGCCGTTGTATCTGAACCTTGAGCATCACCACGCCATACATAGTTAGAAGTCACCGCTGCGTTATAAGAAACTTCAGCATAAGTCGTTGACGTTGCCGCTAAGCCTGCTGTCATTGCGGTAGCTAATGCGATTGCTTGAGATAACTTAGTCATTTTCTATTCCTTCTCTCTACTTGGTGTCATTTAATAATTATCTTGATGTACCCAAGCCTTTGCATCGGCTATGCCAAGTTTAAACGCCACAGAGAAACTAAAAAATAAATCCATTTAAAATCAACAACTTACATAAAAATAAACTAGTTTAAACTAAACTTTTATCAATCTTTTTAATCTAAAAATTTCACGTATGCGCTCTTGCGGTGCACTCTTTTAAACACCTGCACCAGATTGTGCATCACGAAGAACCCCTTTTAAAAACCATTAAAAGAGCTCTTAAATAAGGCATTAAAAAAGCCATTAACAAGCACCCATCTATAAGCTCAACGAATTTCAATTAATCTATAATATTCAGTTAATGAATGATGAAATTTTAACTACACTGCTTATATTGGAATTTTTGTTAACCCTAATAATTACGCCTGTGAGAGCACAATCATGACTGTAGAAAACTTATTTAGCCTAAAAGACAAAGTAGCCCTAGTAACCGGTGCAAGCCGTGGTATTGGTGAAAGCATCGCCAAACTACTAGCCAGTGCGGGTGCTCACGTGATTGTTTCTAGCCGTAAAATTGATGGCTGCCAAGTCGTCGCTGATGAAATTACCGCCGCAGGTGGCAGCGCAGAAGCCATTGCTTGCCACATTGGCGAGATGGATCAAATCGAAAACTGCTTTAAGCAAATTGAAGAAAAACACGGCAAGCTAGATATTCTAGTGAACAACGCTGCGGCCAACCCTTATTTTGGTCATATCTTAGATACCGACCTTAATGCCTTCCAAAAAACCACCGACGTAAACATTCGCGGTTACTTCTTCATGTCGGTTACCGCTGGCAAAATCATGAAGAAACAAGGTGGCGGCAACATCATTAACGTAGCATCTGTAAATGGCGTGATCCCAGGTGACTTCCAAGGTATTTACTCGATCACAAAATCTTCTGTGATCGCTATGACTAAAGCCTTCGCGAAAGAATGTGCGCCACAAGGTATTCGCGTAAATGCTTTATTACCGGGCTTAACCGATACCAAGTTTGCCAGTGCATTAACCAAAAACGATGCCATCATGAAGCAAGCACTGATGCACATTCCGATGAAACGTGCCGCCATGCCAGACGAAATGGCCGGCACCGTGTTGTACCTAGCCTCAGAAGCCTCTAGCTACACCACAGGTACGTGCATTAATGTTGATGGCGGTTATTTGCTGGTATAATCGAGAAAAATTGGAATCTGAAGTTATCTAAAAGCATAACAGCCAGATCACCTATTATTGAATGTTGGGACGCAGCAAGTACATCCCTGTATGCTCATCGATCTCATCCCTGAGATCGGATGCCCTTATTCATTAATAGGTGATTTGGCTTTGTCTCACTCAGATTTCAACATCGATAACCTAACAAAGAAGGTGACACCATGCTTAACCCAACACAAATAAAAGGCCTTGCCGACAAGTGGATGCAAGGTTTAAGCGAAAAAGGTTTACCCGGCCAAGCGTTTAGCGAAGAAATGAAAATGATGGCCAAAGCCCATTTTCAACAACTGCTCGTGCAAGCCAACTTAGTCACCCGCGAAGAATTTGATGTACAAGCAGAATTGCTAATACGCACACAAGATCGGTTAGCAAATTTAGAACAGCAACTTGCCGAGTTAACTGCTGAACTAGAAGCAAAAGATTAATTGAAGTTTAGTTTTTCCTGGAAGATTAAATGAACAAAAAAAAGCCGAGCAATTAAATTGCTCGGCTTTTTTAATACAACGACTTATTGACTATCGCTTTAAATATCGAAACGATCCAGCATCATTACCTTGTTCCAGGCAGCAATGAAATCGTTAACGAACTTCTCACGACCATCGTTAGCAGCATACACTTCAACCACGGCACGTAATTCAGAGTTAGAACCAAAAATCAGATCAGCAGGCGTTGCTGTCCACTTTAATTCACCACTTGCGCGATCTTTACCTTCATACAAGCCTTTCGTGCTAGCTTTCGACCAAACAGTAGACATATCAAGCAGGTTAACGAAAAAGTCATTATTCAAAGTACCTGGCTTACTGGTGAATACACCGTGTTTCACGCCATTACTATTAGCATCAAGCACGCGTAAACCACCAACCAATACCGTCATTTCAGGTACACTTAAACTTAATAAACGAGCTTTTTCTATCAAGGCTTCTGCTGGGGCAGACATGCTTTCTTCATTAAAGTGGTTACGGAAACCATCGGCTTTCGGCTCCAATACAGCAAACGATTTAACATCGGTTTGAGCCTCAGAAGCATCCATACGGCCAGGTGTAAATGGCACACTGACGTTATGACCCGCATCTTTCGCTGCTTTCTCAATCGCTGCGGCACCCGCTAATACAATAACATCAGCCATCGATACTTTTTTGTCGCCTTTTTGCGACTTATTAAAGCTCTTTTGTATTTTCTCTAGCCTTGCTAGTACCTTTTTCAACTCATTCGGATTATTCACCTGCCAATTGATCTGAGGTTCTAAACGTAAACGTGCACCATTAGCACCACCACGCATATCGGTATCACGGAACGTCGACGCAGAAGCCCAAGCAGTACCAACCAAGTCTGCTACTGACAAGCCAGATTTTAAAATGTCAGCCTTCAATTTCTCGACATCTTTAGCATTAACCACTGGGTGATCCAGTGCTGGAATAGGATCTTGCCAAAGCATATCATCTGTTGGCACATCATTACCTATGTAGCGTGCTTTTGGACCCATATCTCGGTGAGTCAGTTTAAACCATGCTTTAGCAAACGCAGTTTCAAACTCAGCAGGGTTATTCAAAAAGCGCGTAGTGATTTCACGGTATGCGGGGTCTTCTTTCAAAGCAATATCAGTAGTAAACATAATCGGCGCATGACGCTTGTTAGGGAGATGAGCATCCGGCACTAAATTGGCTGCTTTACCATCAGCAGGAATCCACTGAATAGCCCCTGCAGGGCTCTTAGTTTGCACCCAATCAAAGGTATACAACCACGTTAGGTATTCCATAGTCCACTTAGTTGGATTAGACGACCATGCGCCTTCCAAACCACTGCTAACAGTATCTTCAGAGTGCCCTTTACCACACTTATTTTTCCAACCCAAACCTTGTTGCTCTAGCGGTGCGCCCGCTGGGTCAGCCCCTACACACTTGCTTGGTTTATGAGCACCGTGTGCTTTACCAAAGGTGTGACCACCAGCAATTAGCGCAACTGTTTCTTCATCATTCATCGCCATACGTGCAAAAGTGTCACGAATCTCCTTGGCCGAAGCAAGAGGATCAGGTACACCGTTTGGACCTTCAGGGTTAACATAAATTAAACCCATTTGAGTCGCCGCCATTGGCTTAGCTAACTCACCCGTTTTGCTGTGGCGTTTGTTATCAAGCCATTCTTTTTCTGCGCCCCAGTTAACCATTTCGGCTTCCCAGTCGTCTTCACGACCACCCGCAAAACCATAGGTCTTAAAGCCCATATCTTCTAATGCCACGTTACCGGCTAAAACAATCAAATCACCCCAAGAAATACCCGCGCCATATTGCTGCTTTAGCGGCCACAACAAACGACGAGCCTTATCTAAACTAACGTTATCTGGCCAACTGTTTAGCGGCTCAAAACGCTGTTGACCGCCACTGGCGCCACCGCGACCATCAAAAATACGATACACCCCTGCACTGTGCCAAGCCATACGAATAAAGAAAGGACCATAGTGGCCATAATCAGCCGGCCACCAAGGTTGAGAAGTCGTCAACGTGGTGCGCATGTCTTCTTTTAAAGCAGCCATGTCGATCTTATTAAAAGCCTTCTCGTAATCAAAGTTGGCACCATAAGGATTAGATTCAGCATTGTGCTGACGCAATATTTGAAGATTCAGCTGCTCTGGCCACCAATCGCGGTTGATGGTCGTATCTGCCGACACAACAGGGGCAAAGAATGAAGCCGCTACAATAGCCGCTACAATTGAGGTTTTTTTCATGCTTAATACCTTTCTCATTGACGATCAGAATTAGTCGATTAACCAGCCATCTTTAAAAAGTGAACCGATTAACTAACACATAGCCTATACCTATTAAAATATTTAGTTTAATTTAATAAATTAATAGGCCTGATAGGTTAATACTACTTACATCAGTTTTGATATTGCTATTGAAAAAAATAATCATAATTAGCAGCAAGAACTAGAACCAAAAGATTAATTTTTAGCAATACAAGTTACGACTATCGCCCCACGGCATTTTTGTAACAACTCACCTAAACTGGCTAATGAAAATCAATTCTACGGAAAGAATTCATGTCATTAGCCATTGTTCATACCCGCGCTCAGGTGGGCATTCAAGCCCCACTCGTTACCGTTGAAGTTCATCTTTCAAACGGCTTGCCCGCGATGAACATGGTGGGCCTACCCGAAACCGCCGTTAAAGAAAGCAAAGATCGCGTGCGCAGCGCCATTCTTAATAGCAACTTTGAATTTCCTGCAAAAAAAATAACCATCAACCTTGCCCCTGCCGACCTTCCTAAAGAAGGTGGTCGCTACGACCTAGCCATCGCTATAGGCATCTTGGCCGCTGCGGGTGAAATACCTGAAGCTCTGCTAAAACAGCACGAATTCATTGGCGAACTTGCTCTTAGCGGCGAACTAAGGCCCATTCGTGGCATATTAAGCGCTGCCATTCAAACCCAGCACGCTAATAAAATTCTAATATTGCCCAAAGATAACGCCGAAGAAGCCTCACTCTGCCAAGGTGCACAACAAAAAAGCGCCACCAGTTTGTTAGAGGTATGTGCTTATTTGTGTGGCCAAGCAAGCCTAGAAGAGATAGAAAACTTAGAACTACCAGAGTTCACCGCCGAGCATGCCGACCTCAACGAAGTGCGCGGCCAAGCCCAAGCCAAACGCGCCCTAGAAATTACCGCAGCGGGTAAGCACAACCTGCTTTTCATTGGCCCACCCGGCACAGGCAAAACCATGCTCGCCAGCCGTTTGCCCGGCATATTGCCACCCATGTCAGAAGCAGAAGCCCTTGAAAGCGCTGCTATTCACTCTATAAGCCAACAACAAACAGTTTGGCTAAAACAATGGAAACAACGCCCTTTTCGCAGCCCGCATCACACCGCATCTGGCATCTCATTAGTGGGCGGTGGCGGCAAACCCAAACCCGGTGAAATATCATTAGCCCATGGTGGAATCTTGTTTTTAGACGAATTGCCCGAGTTCAGCCGTAAGGTATTAGACGTACTACGCGAACCCTTAGAAAGCGGAGAGATTTGCATTGCCCGCGCCACACAACAAGTCACCTACCCAGCTCGATTTCAATTAGTCGCCGCCATGAACCCTTGCCCTTGCGGTTACTACGGTGATTCATCCAGCAAATGCACCTGCACCGAAGACCAAGTAAAACGCTACCAAGGGCAAACCTCAGGGCCCTTGTTAGATCGCATCGATTTGCAAGTCGAAGTACCCCCCATTTCAATTTTAGAACTGCAAAAAACTCACTCCAGTTCTCAAGAGAGTAGCGCTACCGTGCAAGCACGGGTATTAAAAGCTTGGCACACACAAACTAGTCGCCAAGGTTGCAGTAACGGCCAGCTCAGCAATGCGCAAGTAGAAGTACATTGCCGCCTTAGTGAAGAAAATGAAAACTTGCTACGCCTTGCCATTGAAAAACTAGACCTCAGCGCCCGCGCCTACCATAGAGTGCTTAAAATATCCCGCACCATCGCTGATCTGGACGAAAGTGAACACATACAAACCGGCCACATCATGGAAGCACTAAGCTACCGCAAACTCGAGCGTTACCGGCAGAGTTAACACCCCTCACAACCCGCTATTTTCTTCATGCCATTAAGACGTGCCGCTATCAAATTTCGTCATCATTGTTAGAATAGCGACCTCAACGAGAGAGGAATACGCGTGGTCGATTTAAGTCATTTAAACCCTAGGCAAAAAGAAGCTGCAAAATACATCGACGGTCCATTGTTGGTATTGGCGGGTGCTGGCTCGGGTAAAACCAGTGTGATCACCCGTAAAATCGCCTACCTAATCGAAAGCTGTGGCATCAAAGCCCAACACATCGCTGCGGTTACCTTTACCAACAAAGCCTCGCGTGAAATGAAAGAGCGCGTTAGCCAACTGCTACAAGGTGGTACAGGTCGTGGCTTAACCGTTTCGACCTTTCACAATCTAGGTCTTAATATTATTCGTGCAGAGTACAAGGTCGCTGGCTACAAAACTGGCTTTTCGATCCTTGACCAAGACGACGCTAAAAACATCATAAAAGACATTATGATGCGCGACCACAACCAAGATGACGACGCCTTAGACATGGTACAAAGTGCCATTTCGAATCTTAAAAACGACATGCTAGAACCCGAACAAGCCATTGCCATGGCCACCAACCCGCAAGAAATGATGATTGCTCAATGCTACTCGGTCTATCAGCGCACTTTACGCGCGTACAACGCAGTGGATTTTGACGACCTTATCTGGGTACCCACCATGTTGTTCAAAAATTACCCCGAAGTGCTGCAGCGCTGGCAAAATAAAATTCGCTACCTGCTGGTAGATGAATACCAAGATACTAATACCAGCCAGTACGAACTGATTAAAATGCTACTGGGCAACCGCAGCGGTTTAACTGTAGTGGGCGACGACGACCAATCTATTTACGCCTGGCGCGGCGCACGACCAGAAAATCTCAATTTATTAAAAGTCGACTACCCACACTTAAAACTGGTTAAGTTAGAGCAAAACTACCGCTCTACCGGCTTAATTCTAAACGCGGCTAACAAAGTTATTGATAACAACCCACATGAATTGATCAAAAAACTGTGGTCGGATAAAGGCTACGGCGACCCAATTAAAATCTTAAAGTGCAAAAATGACGAAATCGAAGCCGAACGCGTAGTAACAGGCATTGTAGAGCGGCGCTTACGCACTGGTGGAAAATACTCCGACTTTGCCGTTTTATATCGTGGTAATCACCAATCACGTATTCTAGAAATGAAACTACAAGCCTACCAAGTGCCTTATAAACTCAGTGGCGGGCAGTCATTTTTTGGCCGCAGCGAAATCAAAGATATCATGGGATATTTACGCTTACTGATTAACCCTACCGACGATGCTGCATTTTTGCGCGTGATCAACACACCGCGCCGTGAAATTGGCCCCAGTACCATCGAAAAACTCAGTGAATACAGCGCCCGCCGCGGTATCTCGATGATGGCGGCTACCACCGAATTAGGCCTTGAACAATTTTTAACCCCAAAAGCCTTAGATAAACTTAAGCGTTTTGGTCACTGGCTTACAAACATTACCCGCATGGCTTACGCCGACGACGCCGTGGCCGCCGTTAAAGAAATGATCGAAGACCTTGATTATGAAACTCACCTACACCTAACCAGTGGCACACCACATCAAGCTGAACGCCGCATGAGCAACGTTTGGTATCTGGTAGATTCGATCGCTAAAATGATTGAAAAAGCCGATGAAGTAGGCGATGAAGTCACCATCGAAGACGCGGTTAGTAAACTTATCTTACGCGACTTGCTAGAACGACAAGCCGACGAAAACGAAGAAGACCAAGTGCAACTCATGACCCTGCACGCCTCAAAAGGTTTGGAATTTCCACACGTTTACATGGTCGGGCTAGAAGAAGAACTGATGCCACACCGCAACAGTATAGAAGCCGACACCATAGAAGAAGAACGCCGCTTAATGTACGTAGGCATCACCCGCGCCCAGCGCACACTCACTCTTACTTACGCAGCCAAACGTAAACAATTTGGCGAAATATTAGATACCACTCACAGCCGTTTCTTAGACGAACTGCCACCCGACGACATTGAATGGGAAGGCCGAACCGAGATATCAGCAGAAGAACAAAAAGCCCGCGGCCAAGAAACCTTAGATAGCCTAAGAAACTTAATGGCAGATTTCTAATTCGATTAGCTAAAATGATAAGAATTACAAAGGCATAAAACAAAAAAACATAAAAAAAGGGCCTAAAGCAAATGCTGAAGGCCCTTTTTATTAACTGCTAACAACAATATTTGTTATTTAGCAGACATGTACTTAATCGCTGCGCCGATTTCATCGTCAGAACAATCCATGCACAAACCTTTAGCAGGCATCGCATTAATACCGTTGATCGCATTCGCCAAAGTAGCATCAAAACCCTTCGCTAAACGTGCATCCCATGCAGCCACATCACCAATAATAGGAGCGCCAGCAACACCCACTGCGTGGCAAGCGGCACATGCAGAATTATAAACTTCCTCACCCGAACGTGGGCCAGCAGCTACCGCCACCACAGGGCCACCGCAATCATCGCCCTTAATGCATACTTCAGCCACAGGCTTAATACGCTCACGGATCTTTTCAGCTTGCGCATCCGTTAAGGCGTCGGTCGCAGCGTTTGCTTGAGCCATCACTAAAGTGGCGACGAATAACATCATTGCTTGTAACATTTTCACAGAAAAGTCCTCTCAGCTATCACGGTTAATCCGTGTATTTTAAAATTCTGGCGCAGATTATAGCGACATTTCGCAGCGGATAAAAATCTTTCAACACATTCTTTAAAAAAACGTATAAAAAAGTTGATATAACAATCGATTCCACGCCCAATAAAATCAGATAAAACAAGAACATAACGACTTTTTAAGCAAGATACTAGACGCAGCAGCCAGAACCACATACCATTGCTTTTTAAATACCCGCTCATAGCTCAGTTGGATAGAGTGTCGGCCTCCGAAGCCGAAGGTCGCAGGTTCGATTCCTGCTGGGCGGGCCATATCCCCAAATGCTTTTCTTAACCCAAACACGGCATTAGCTTGGGTAAAAAACTTACATCAAATCAAACCCAACTCTCTCAGTCTAGGAAGCTCAATTGCTGGGCATTTATCCACAACAATCTCAATACCACTTTTTTCAGCGAGTTCAATAGCGCTATCATCTACAACACCTAGCTGTGTCCATATCGTATCTATTTTTAGCGAAATAGCATCATCAACAATTTGGCGAAGAAATGAAGCGTTTCGAAACACATCAATCATATCGATTGTTTCTGGTATATCTGCTAACGAGCCATATACTTTTTGGCCCAGTAATTCACGACCACTCAACACTGGGTTTACAGGAAATACGGTGTATCCATTTTCCAAAAGATAGTTCATCACCTTATAACTTGGTCGATGCGTCTTATGGCTAGCGCCAACCAAAGCAACTGTTTTTACTCGCTTTAATATTGCTGCAAGAGCTTGATCATTTGAAATAGACATAAACCATTATACTCCACGCCATTGGGGTTCTCTTTTTTCAAAGAATGCTGATGTACCTTCTTGAGCATCGGATGATGTCATCGCTTTGATCATCGATTCATTGGCAAATTCAAATGCCTCTGCAAGTGGCATATCTATTTGCTTATAAAAATCTGACTTTCCAAGCCTAATTCCCATTGCCGATTTGGATGCAATACGCTCAGCCAGCTCTCTAACGCAGTCAACTAAATCATCATGTTCTACGGCGGTATTAATTAAGCCAATTTTTTCTGCTTCGTGTGCGTTAATAGCATCCCCTGTCAGAGCCAATACCATCGCATGCTTTCTGTGCATGTTTCGCCCAACACCCACTAAAGGCGTTGTACAAAATCCCCCTAGGTTAACGCCTGGCGTACAGAACTTGGCTTGATCTGAAGCGATTGCTAAATCACACGCCGATACCAACTGGCACCCTGCCGCCGTTGCTGTACCTTGCACGCATGCAATGATGGCTTTCGGTGAATGGGGGATCTTAATCATCAGTTTAGAGCACTTTTTTAGTATGCCGCGCATTCGAGATTGTTGATCTCCCAACGATTCTCCAGCCTGCTTTCCCATTTCTTTTAAATCATGACCCGCAGAAAAAACGGGCCCACTACTCGCAATAACAATAGCCCGCACAGAGGCATCGTTTTCGGCTTCCGTTAACGCAGATGTCAGCGCGTCAATCATGCTAATCGATAAGGGATTTCGTTGCTTAGGTCGGTTTAAAGTGATCCAACGAACGTGATTTTTAGTTTCCTCGAGTACATAAGGTGCAGTTTTTACAGTTGTATTCATGTATCTACTCCAATTCTGACGCTAAGGCTTTAGGTATCGATAAGACGCTTGTTAAAAAGTCTTGAATGGTCTTGTTTACTAACTCTGCGCGTTCTGCAAAAACCATATGCGTGGCATTTTCAATAATAGTAAGCCTTGCGTTAGGCAATAGCTCTTTTAAGTAAGAGGCGTACTTTAATGGCGTCATCTGATCTTTATCACCAACAATAACCTGCGTTGGAATATTCAGCTGAGCCAGTTCGTCCATCACATCAAACTTATCGCACGCAGTGAAATCATTGAGTAGAACATTGACGCCATTGGCCTTGATTGATTCATTGATATTAGATTTGAACGGCTCTGGAATTTGTTGATTAGCTGCCAATAAGAAGTCCGGTAAAACTGCATTAGTTTTAACTAAGTCTGTTAAAGTGCTTAAAAGCTGCGGCATCACTTTAAGTCGAGCACCGGCTCCAATTAATATCAACCCTTTAAACAACTGCGGCTCGTCCAACACTGCTTGCATCGCAACGGCACTGCCTAATGAGTGGCCGACTAACACAACATCAGATAGATTCTTCTCTTTAATGGTTTCAATTAACCAAGCAGAAAGTGCAGACACATCATCTAAAACAGCGCCTTCTGGATGCCCAGGAAAGTTAAGGGCCAAAGAACCTTCAAAGAATTCAAGCTGTTGCTCCCACACAACACTAGTACAGCCTGATCCATGCAAAAATACTAAGGTCATCTTAATTCTCCAATATTTGTTCGTACTTGTGGTATGACATACGACCTCAATTTAAGAATATTATCAATAAAAATAGATTGATTCGTAAACTTAACCACACAAACTTAACTAACTATTTTGCTAACCACTACACTCTACTATTAACCCGTTGTATAGTCAGGGAGTGTTTAGTGAACTAAAACAATTCAATATGAGAGCGTTAATATGGAAATAACCATCATCTTTATGGTCGTTGTCGCAGTGCTTGCTGTAAGCACTTACATAGGACATAAACAAAAACAAGATCGTACAAAAATTAGCGAAGAAAACTAAATTAGTGAGTGTTGCCCTGAAGGGCAACCTACTTTTTGTTAGTTGTTACGTTAAAAAGGCAACCTACTTTTTGTGTTTTAATTTTTGGCAATCATTCTAAAGGTTAAGTTTATTCTGGGTGCGCTGACTTTTTTGGTCGGTGGCAGGCTGTGTTTCCAGTAGCTTTGTGTGGTGCCTTTCATGACTAATAAGCTGCCGTGTTCTAGCATCACGGATACGCTTTCTTTCGTTCTGTTGTGTTTAAAGCTAAATTTTCTTTCTGCACCTAGGCTTATCGAGGCAATTGCGCCGTTCTGTTTAAGTTCTTTTTCATCGTCATTATGCCACGACATGGCTTCGCTGCCATTGTGGTATAGATTAAGCAAGCAGGCGTTGAATTGTTCGCCCGTTATCTGTTCTACCAGTGACTTTATTTGTTGTAATTCGGGTGTCCAGGGTTGTGCTTTTTTGGTGGTGTTTGAGTAGGTGTAAGTAAAAGGTTGGTCGCCATGCCAAGCTACTTTGCGCTTGGTGATGATGTGTTTGCCGTAAATAAATACTTCGTCGGGCTGCCAGTTTATGCTGGTTAAGAGTTGTTTAAAATAATGGTCGGCTAATTCTAACGACATAACAGCACCGTGGTAGTTAACGATGCCGTCTTGCGGCAGTAGATTTTCTGGTTGATCAATGAATTGTCTAAATAAATCCATAATATGCTGACTTTCTTCGCTATTAGGCAATTGTTATTGCCTAATATATTAATACCATTACCATGAGCGCCCTAAATATTCGTTTATATACTTTAAGGAAGATTATTAAAAATGAAATCCCTTTTGCCGCTTTTGGTCACCTCACTAACGCTGTTCAGTTCTACTCAGGTGAATGCTTTTGAATTCTCAGACCTTTTTTCTTCGAATAAGGCTGAAGATAAGCAAGAAGCTCAACAGCCTGTTGCGGCTAAGAAACCTAAAAAACAATCTGCAGCAGGTGATATGCCCGATTACCGCGCATGTGCCGCCACTCAGTCAGACGCTTTTATTGCTTTAGCCGGGCAGATTCGTACCACGGTAAGCAGCGAAGTTAATACCGATGCCTCTGAGCAAAAGTGGGCTTTTTTTAGTTTAGCTACTAAAAGCGACAGTGTTAACCAATCTGTTTCTAGCAGCGCCGACGTTATTGGTGCAACGATCGAGAAGCAAGACAACGGCGAAATTTGTGTGTCATTAACCGCGACCGACGCGCTTAAATCAGCCAATACTCATATCGACGATGTACTTAAAATCAATAAAGATATGGGTAAGTACAGCTTTGAGCAAAAAGTTGATTATGCCAACGAAATTATCACTTTGGTGCGCAAGGGTGGCAATTTAGTGGTTGCTAGCAGTCATTACGATCGTCTTGATGAAGACCGTGTTGCTCAGTACGAAACAGCGGTCAAGTTCGCACAGGATTTTTTAACCAAGGGCGCATTGCGTTTTACTGGCTCTAAGCCAAATCAATTAATCGTTGATGGTAAAGCAGCAGTGTATGGCGAGACCTTGTACATGCCTTCTGGCCAATATTCTTATAAGGCGTCTTACAACAATGCCTGCTCTCAGTCTGAAACCTTTACGATAGAGAAAGGCGATGAAGAAGTTATTGAGTTAGCAAGAAACGAGTTTCCAAGTGTTCGTTTTAATGCTCCGGGAGTTGCTGCAAATGCGGTTACGTTAAAATTAGACTCTAAGCGCATTGCCATTGCCGAGCTAAAAACCATTAATACTAAGCTCAACGAAAACTGCGAAGTAACATTAAGCTGGCACGCAACGGCTCACGGCCAAACGTTGTCGGGTGATGTGTCTTTAGAAGCAGGGGATAATAAAGAGATTACTTTGGATTTTATTAGCCCTGAAACCATGAATAGCATTGCTAAGTTGAGTGCCGCATGGCAGAGCGGTCATGTGATTGAGTTAGCCGGTGGCGGTTGGGTTCCTAGCCATGAGGATGATACTAAAACTGGCGAAGAAATTGGCAGTGCTTTTGCCAATATTCAGGCTTCTTTTTTAACTTTACACAATGTAGTTGCTCATGGGCCAACGTTTGATTATTCAACGTTTAATGATGCAGAGAGCTATCACTTGGGTTATCAGTTACGTTTGCGTTTGACCCGAACAGGGAAAGACAACATGCCTTTCCATTTATTTGAATTACCGATCATTCCGTTCATTTATGGGCAGGCGTCGGTGGGTTACATGAGTTACACCAACGATTTAGACGAAGACGTTCGAACCGATCAAGAAGGCTGGAAAAACGTTGGTATGACCTCTTTAGGTTTGGGTACGTCTTACATTTTAAGCCAAGATTTTGCATTGGTAGCAAAAGTGCAAAAGAACTTTTTCTTGGATGAAGGTGTAAGTACTTATTTAGGTGCGTCTGTTCGCTTTTAAAACCCAGCGGGTTATGTTTCAGCTTGAGTAGCATCCGTAAATAAAGGTAAGGTAAGCGTTCAATATTTAGGTTAAGCCGTTATGGATAGTGAACGTTTATTACTGACAGTTATTTTTTATGGCATTTTGCTATTTACCATTGCTTGGGTAACTGAGCGCTATGGTTACAAGCTAAAACAGGCCTGGTTAAGGCCGTTAGTTTATACCCTGTCGATTGGCGTTTATTGCAGTTCTTGGACTTTTTTAGGAGCTGCAGGCCAAGCATCCAATAAAGGCTGGCATTATTTGCCGTTGTATTTGGGCCCTGTTTTATTAATCGTTTTGGGCTGGCCTTTTCTTCATCGCTTAATCACGATGAGTTCGCGCAACAAAATCACCTCTATTGCCGACTTTATTGGCTCTCGCTATGGTAAGTACCAACCCTTAGCCGCCGCCGTTACCTTGGTACTGGTGATTGGTACTTTGCCTTATATCGCACTGCAACTAAGAGCTGTTGATATTGCTTGGAACAGCACCGACTGGAGTAATGATAGCTTCCTTGCCGAAGAATTCAGCTCCGGGGTTGTAACAGCGATGATTATGGCTTGGTTCGCGATTATCTTTGGTACTCGTGTCATCAATGGCCCCAATAAGTTACGTGGCTTAATGGCGGTTATTGCTACCGAGTCGGTGATTAAATTATTAGCTTTTGTCGTGGTTGCTTTATTTGCTTGGAGCCTGTTGTACGAAGCGGATATTTCGTTACTTGCGCATCAGCCTCAGTTCAGCATTGACCAGTTATTTTCACCTCGCTTTTTTACCGAAATGGTTTTATCGGCCATTGCCATTGTCTGCTTGCCACGGCAGTTTCATGTGATGGCCGTGGAATATCAGCGCGAAAGTGATTTGCGCTATACGCGCTGGTTATTACCACTTTATTTGGGCTTATTTGCTGTATTGGTGTTGCCTATTGCTCAGGCTGGGTCGGTGTTTTTGGCGGATTCTGGCTTACCAGCAGACAGTTATGTGTTGATGCTTCCGCACTGGAATGACCAGCCTTTTATTCATGCTTTTGCTGTTATTGGTGCTTTATCTGCGGCGACGGGTATGGTCGTTGTGGCAACGATTGCATTGTCGATTATGATCTCAAACGAACTGATTGTGCCGGTTTGGCTGCGTTTGAGTTCTCGCCAAAAAGAGCAGCCTTCGGATCTTGCTGATTCGTTGCGTTTGATACGACGTATTTCTATTATCACCATTATTGGCTTAGCCTGGTGGTTAGAGGGTATTTTAAACAACAACGGCAGTTTAGCCGGTATTGGCTTAATTTCTTTTGCTGCTTGTGCACAGTTAATTCCTTCGATTTTGGCTGCTTTATATTGGCAAAAAGCCCATCGTAATGGTGTGATGGCTGGCTTAATTGCCGGTTTATTGGTTTGGTTTTATTGTCTACTTTTGCCGCTTATGCTTCCTGCAGACTCGTCTTTGGTGAATCAAGGTCTATTCCAAATAGCTTGGCTGAAACCTTACGATCTGTTTAATACAGGCTTCTGGGATACTTTAACCCACGGTGTATTTTGGAGTTTAACGTTCAACAGTTTAATTTTTATTTTGGTTTCTAAGTGGTCGGCATTGACCAATTTAGACGTACGCCAAGCCAATGCTTTTTTGCAGTTTAAAGATGAACACTTTGGTTACGATACACCCTTAGATCCTAGTCCTTCTGGCATTGAAGTGCATCAGCTGCAATCACTTGTTCATCCACTTTTTGGTGAAACCCGCAGTTCAAAAATGTGGAGCGCTTTTGAACAACAGTTGGGGCATCGTTTACTGCCTAACGATAAAGCGCCACGCTTTGTAGTAACCGCTATCGAAAGTGATTTAGCCGCTATTATTGGTGCCGTGTCAGCACGTAAAGCCATTCGTTTATTGATTGGTAAGCAACCGCTGTTTTTGCAAGATTTCGTCTCGTTAGTGAGTGGTAGTTCACGCCAGATTCAGTTTAGTCAAACCTTATTGCAAACGACCCTAGATACCATCCCACAGGGTATTAGTGTAGTCGATAAAGATTTAAAACTGGTGGTTTGGAATCAGCAGTATCAAGAGCTTTTTGATTACCCGCAGCGCTTACTTTATATCGGCTGTGATATTTCAAAAGTCTATTATTACAACGCGGTACGAGGCTACTTAGGCAATGACGACGACCCCGTTGATGCCATTGTTGCCAAGCGCATTAAACAACTCGCTTCGGGCAAACCCTATCGCTTAGAGCGCCGCCTGCCCAACAATAGAGTCATTGAAACTTGTGGTACGCCGCTAGAAAACGGGGGTTATGTCACCACATACACCGACATAACCGACTTTGATAACATGCTCAGCCAGTTAGAAAATAACAAACAGCTACTAGAGCACAGGGTTAAAGACAGAACGTCTGAATTACAGCAAGTAAACGATTCTTTGTTACGTGAAAATGAATTGCGTGGCCGTGTTGAGTCCGAACTTAAATCGGTTAACGAAAGTAAAAACCATTTTATGGCGGCAGCCAGCCATGATTTGTTGCAACCGATCAATGCGGCAAGGCTTTTTACATCGTCGTTAATTCAAATGACAAAAGATGAAGCCCATCAGCCATTAAAACAAACGGTTGATCAACTAGATGATGCCTTGTTACAAGCCGAGCATTTGATTAACTCGCTGCGTGATATTTCTCGTCTTCGCTCGGGTAAAGAAAGACCCAGTCGCGAAAACTTTTCTTTGCATCAACTTTTAAAATCGCTTGCTGCAGAGGCAGGCATTATTGCTCAAGATAAAAACCTAGAGTTTCATTGGGTTGATTGCCAGCAATGGCTGTTTACCGATCGCCACTTATTGCGCCGCATTGTGCAAAACTTTTTATCCAATGCTTTACGTTATACACAAGAAGGCAAAGTGCTGCTGGGCTGTAGAAGAAAGCCTGGGGCTATAACGATTGAAGTATGGGATACAGGCCCAGGAATTTCAGAAGAAAATCGTCAGCGCATTTTTGAAGAATTTGAACGTCTGCCAGGCAGTACCCTGCAAGGCTTAGGTTTGGGTTTATCTATTGCAAAAAATATCTCTCTGCTTTTAGGACATGAAATTTCATTAGACTCTAAACTGGGTCATGGTTCAGTATTTCGTGTCACAGTGCCGCTAGGGACAAAACAAGCAACCACTCAGCAAAAACGTTTGAGTGACCCCAACCTAAACGGCGTTAAGGTGCTGTGTGTTGATAACGAAGCACGTATTCTTGCCGGTATGCAATCTTTATTGGAACAATGGGGCTGTGAAGTAACAACCGCTTTTAACTTGCGGCAATCATTAGATTTATGGAAAAAAGAGCAAGCTCCACAACTGGTATTGGCCGACTTCCACTTAGATAATGAAACTGGTTTAGATATTTTAGAAGCATTGCAGTATCACTGGCAACAGCCGCTGGCGGCGATTATTATCAGTGCCGACAACAGTGATGAAGTACGCGACCAAGTTGCCAATGCCGGTTATTTGTATTTGCCCAAACCGATTGTGGCTAATGCATTACGAACAACAATGAATAGAGCATTACGCAAAGCAAAGAAAAACGCATCCAAATTGAAATAAATTTCTAATTTATTAAGCAGCCATCAACTCAAATTTAGCTTTAAATTTTGCAATATTTAACTATAAAAATGTTGTTATATTTAAAGCTAAAATACTTCAAATACCTTCTGATTAACTCTTTTTTTGATCGTAAAAAAACAGCATAAATCGACCAAAATTTAGCTAGTATTTTATCCAAAAAATTCATATTGGACTTTAGTCTAATGCCCTAAAAATAAATATAAGTTATTGATTTAAAAGAGCTTTTTTATTAATTTTTTATTCAAAAACACTACTGAAAATCAGGCAAAAAATTAATTTTAAAGAACCTCTATTTTTATCTTTACAGCATAATTTTTAGGCAGTATTTTGTCTGCACAATGAGTATTTGAAAAAAATAATTTCCCTTATTTTTTTAAAATATTCGCCATTAAAAAATATAAAAATCTTGAAAGATTCTAGGACAAAATATGCAACAACAAAGAGAATACGGTGGCGAACAGCCATTCTGGAAAGCAGGCCCGTTTAAAATAAGATTACCCTTTGTACATTATCGCTGGGAATACCCAGAAATGCTGCAGGGTTTCTTTATGTTCGTAGTAGGTCTGGCAATGATTCCTCTGCTAGAAACCTATTTAGGCATGCCTTATGAAGCAGCACTTGCCTTTACCTTTATTGCGGGTATCGGCTACATGCTACCTGCGTTATTGGGTGTTCCACTTGTACCGGGCTGGATTACACCGGCTATCCCTGTTGTGCTTTTGTATCTAAAAGGTTTTGAACCAGGACCAGAAGCGATTAAAGCGATGTTCGCGCTACAGATCGAAGTGACACTTATCTTTTTGTTTTTGGGTATTACCAAACTTGGCGATAAGCTGGTTACGTCCATTCCTAATTCATTAAAGTCTGGTGTGATTATTGGTGCAGGTGTTGCTGCATTAATGGGCGAATTAAAATCAGGTGGTCGTATTGATACCACGCCTATCTCTATCATCATTGGTGCTTTAGTTTCGGCTTATGTTTTATTCTCTTTATCGTTCAAAAACGTTATTGAAAAGAACCCTCTTGCTAAAATGTTGGCTAACTTTGGTTTAGTTACAGGTATGATTGCTGCAATTCTTGTGGGTTGGGCTGTTGGCGAATACCCACTTCCTGATATCCAAATGGGCATCACTCAACCAGATTTTGGCCTAATGTGGAGCTACTTAATTTTTGAACAAGGCTTGCCTTCTTACGATGTGTTCTTACTGGCTATTCCTACTGCTATTATTGCTTATGTAATCGCATTTGGTGACATCATTATTGGCTTTACTCTAGTAAGCCGTGTAGATAAGCAACGCCCTGACGAAACAGTTGAAGAGAACGTAGACCGTGTTCACTTGGTCACTGCTGCTCGTAACGCATTACATGCCTTCTTTGCGCCTTGGCCTGGTCTTTCTGGCCCAGTATTTACTGCGGCTCACGCAACCATTGTTGAACGTTATGCCATGGGCAAAAAGTCGATGGAGTCTATCTACAGTGGTGGTGGTACGTTCTGGATCAGCGGCATGTTGGCTTTGTTCATGCTTCCGTTAGTAACCTTCTTTAAACCAGTATTGCCAATTGCTTTGTCGCTAACACTTATCTTAACGGCTTACATTTGTATCTTGGTGGGTATGGAACAGTTAAAGAACTCAACTGAACGCGGCGTTGCCGGTATCGTAGCCATTACCTTGGCTATGCCAGATCCTAAATCAACTATTTATGCGGTTGTGATTGGTTTGGTATTGTACTTCTTACTTGAACGTCCTCGCCTACTGGGCAAGCACAACAATGAAGACAATATTTTCTTAGATACTGATGATGCTGTCGCAGAAAAAGAGAAATAATCGCTGTTTAATTAATGAGTTAATTAACTAGCTGATTAAATAAAAAAACCCTTGCTTCTAAATGAAGCAAGGGTTTTTTTTGTGCCTGCTATTAAGCTAGTTAAAACTGGCGGCGTTATTCACTGGGTTAATCGCTAACTGACTAAAAGTCATCACTACTTGGGTGCGTGAGTTCATGCCAAGCTTCTTGAATATTTCTGTCATGTGAGCTTTTACAGTAGATTCTGTCACATTCAATTCGTAGGCAATTTGTTTATTCAATAATCCTTGGCTCACCATGGTAGCAACCCGAAACTGCTTGGGCGTTAGCGAAGCGATTGCATCGGCAGCGTCCAGTTCATCGTCGGCAACTCCTGGGGCATCAATAACGTGCTGAGGCACCCATACACCACCAGCCAAGACTTCATCAATCGCTTGATAAATATCAGCAGCAGACGCACTTTTAGATAGAAACCCACTGGCACCATGATCGATTGCGCGACGAATGATATCGCTTTCTTCATGGGCAGAAACAATCATCACAGGAATATTGGGATAATTAGCATTTAAGAAAATAAGAGAACTGAAGCCTGCGGCTCCGGGCATGTGCAAATCAAGAAGAATTAAATCGGTATCACTATTACGTTCAACACAGGTTTGTAGACTAACAAGGTCTTCGGCTTCGGTTATCGCCGTATCAGGAAAATGGGCAAGCAATGTGCCTTTAAGAGCAGTTCTAAATAACGGATGGTCGTCAGCAATAATAATATTGGCCGCTTGCAGCATGATGTAACCCTGTGAATAATTATTCTTATTTGCAAAGGGTTAATGTACACCGAACGGGCTTTAGTGACTAGCTAAAACCCGCAAGGTGTTTATGACTTAACTTGCATGCATCTCGCTATGCACTTTAATTAAATCATCAACTACGCTTGGGTCGGCCAAGGTAGATGTGTCGCCAATACTATCGATTTCATTGGTAGCAATTTTACGTAAAATTCGACGCATAATTTTACCTGATCGTGTTTTTGGCAGACCCGGTGCCCACTGAATTTGATCTGGAGTGGCAATCGGCCCGATCTCTTTACGAACCCAAGTAATTAGCTCTTTGCGCAAGGCATCGCTTTCACTAACACCTGCAGCCAAAGTGACATAAACGTAAATACCTTCACCCTTGATGTCGTGTGGAAAGCCAACTACCGCGGCTTCGGTAACAGAATCGTGAGCAACTAAGGCGTTTTCAACTTCTGCAGTTCCCATGCGGTGACCAGAAACGTTTAATACGTCGTCTACTCGCCCGGTTAAGAAGAAATAACCATCTTCGTCACGACGTGCGCCGTCACCGGTAAAGTAACTGCCTTCGTAGGTAGAAAAATACGTGTCGATAAAACGCTGATGATCGCCAAATACACTGCGCATTTGCCCTGGCCAGCTGTCTTTAATAATCAAGTTGCCCTGGGTTACACCGTGCAGTTCTGTACCGTGTTCATCAACTAAGGCTGGCTGAACACCAAACATAGGCAAGGTTGCCGAACCAGGTTTTAAATCGGTTGCACCTGGCAGCGGAGCAATCATTGCACCACCAGTTTCGGTTTGCCACCAAGTATCAATGATTGGGCATTTACCACCACCAAATTCTTTATGATACCAGCGCCATACGTCCGGATTAATCGGTTCGCCTACCGTACCTAACATGCGTAAAGAACTTAAATCTGAGTGTCTGGTAGCGGCATCGCCTTCTGCCATTAAAGATCGAATGGCTGTAGGCGCTACGTACAAAATGTTTACTTTGTATTTTTCTATTAAGCGCCCTGCTCGGCCAATGTCTGGGTAGGTAGGAATACCTTCAAACATGACAACTGTGGCAGCGTTACACAATGGCCCGTAAACAATATAGCTGTGGCCAGTAATCCAACCCACATCCGCCGCGCACCAATAAATTTCACCTGGGCGGTAATCAAAAATATATTCATGGGTCATTGAGGCATACAACAAGTAGCCACCCGTTGTGTGTACTACGCCTTTTGGCTTACCGGTAGAACCGGAGGTGTACAAAATAAACAGTGGATCTTCTGCATTCATGCGCTCAGGCGGGCACACATCTGACTGGTGAGAAACCAAGTTGTGGTAATCAATATCACGACCAACCTGACGATTAACGTCGGCACCGGTATGGTTTAACACAATCACGTTATTGATCTGGCCGTCTGGACAAAGACTAATGGCTTCGTCAACATTATGTTTAAGAGGTACATGGCGACCACCACGCAAGCCTTCGTCGGCGGTGATTACATATCGACAACCACCGTCTTCAATGCGTCCGGCTAGTGCTTCTGGCGAGAACCCGGCAAATACAACAGAGTGAATAGCACCAATACGCGTACAAGCCAGCATGGCCATGGTCGCTTCTGGCACCATAGGTAAATAAAGCGTTACGATATCGCCCTTTTTGATGCCTAACGATTTTAAGCCGTTGGCTAAGCGATTAACTTCTACCGATAATTCATTGTAAGTAATACGACGAGCTTCATCTTCGCTGCCTTCGTGTTCTCCATCTGGCTCCCATAAAATAGCAACTTCGTCACCACGCTCGGCCAAATGGCGATCAATACAGTTTTCACTAACGTTTAAAAAACCATCTTCGAACCAGCGAATGTGTAAGTCTTTTTTGTCATAAGAAACGTCTTTAACCTTAGTAAAAGGTGTTATCCATTTTAAACGCTGAGCTTGTTGCGCCCAAAATTCTTCTGGAGATTCTAACGACTGTTGGTACATCGCTTGGTACTGTTCTTTAGTGATCAGCGTTTTTTCACGCTGCTCGGAACTGACTGGGTAGATCGTTTGTTCGCTCATGTGATCCCTCTATTTTTTAGGATTATTTTTCTTAAAATTATTTTTTTACCTTGCATCCATTGTTCACCCAGTTCGCGATTGGGGTCTATTAGACCTTTGTCTAAGACCAGAATGCCTCTTAATTTAGGTTAGTGGCCCATTTCCGCCTTTTTTTTCACACTAGACTAAAGACTAATACTGCTGGCTTTCTGTTGAGAGTAAAACTGATTAGGTAATCAAAAAAATCATAAAAATGATTCAACCAAAAATCAAATAACAAAAGATACAGCCCGTATCGCTGAGGCACTCAGATGAAGAAAACCAACAATAACAACCACCTATTCAAAAAGTCTATGAATAAACTTGCGGTGACAATTGGCGTCATTAGCGGTTCATTAGTCTTGTTAACTCCCGCAGCCCAAGCAGCAGAAACCCAATACAGTTTTGGTGGCTTTGTAAAAGCCGATGCTATTTTTAGCCAATACTCTGATCAACAACGCGCCGGTAATGTCGGTGATGATTTCATTGTGCCTTCAACAACAGCAGTGGGCGATGGCAGCAATAAAGGCGATGTGGTATTTGATAGCCATGCGCGTACCAGCCGTTTGTTTTTCAAAACGGTAACAGAAACAGACGCCGGCGAAGTTAAAACCCATGTCGAAATGGATTTTAACGACAGCAATAGTAATGAACGCTTAACCAACCAATCCAGCTCTGGCTTACGCCATGCGTTTGTTTCTTGGAAAAACTCTGAGACTTCTTCGATCTTAGCGGGTCAAACCTGGAGTACTTTCTTTAACCCTAGCGCTCTTCCAGAGTCTGCCGATTTTGTTGGCACAACCTCGGGTACTATTTTCGCGCGCCAAACTCAAATTCGTTACACCCAAAACATGGGCAATGGCAAGGTGATGTTCTCGGCAGAAAACCCTTCCGTGAGTTTGTATGATGCTGGTTTCAACGCTACGAATTATACACCTGCAGAAATTACTGAGGGTAAATCAGTTTCTAATAATGCCTATGATAACAGCGGCATGCCAGACCTGGTCGGTCGTTATGACGGCAAAACCGGTGCTTTAAACTACAGCGCTGCGGCCATGGTTCGCCAGATTAATTATGATTATGTAGATAGCGACGACTCTACTATTAAAGGTGATAACAGCCAAATCGGTATGGGTTTAACCGTATCGGGTAAATATGCCTTCAGCAACGGTGATGATTTTAAATTCATGCTGAGCCACGGTCATTTGGGTCGTTACATTGCATTAAACGCTTTCCGTGATGGCGTAGTTGAAGCCGATGGTGACATTGAATTAATCACTTCTATGGGTGGTTTTGTTGCATATCGCCACATGTGGAGCGACAAGTTACGCAGCACAGTGAGCTACGCTTATTCTGAAGCAGACAACCCAGACACAATAACTACCGATGTAACCAAATCTGTCAGCAATGCCAACATCAACCTCATGTATTCACCCACTAAAAATTTAACCTTTGGTGGCGAGTACATTTTGGCCGAACGTGAAGTTGAAAGCGGTGCCGATGGTGATCTGAACCGTCTTCACTTAACCACTAAGTGGGTGTTCTAAAGTAATGAAGTAATTTGTTCTACGCGGGTGTAACCACACCCGCATAATAATAAAAATGGAGAATTACATTATGGCGTTTAAATCTGAAGATGATGCGAAAGCATATTGGAAAGAAAATGTCGGAATAATGATCAAACTATTAATCGTTTGGTTTGTTGTTTCATTTGGTTGCGGGATCTTATTTGTAGAAGAACTCAATGCAATCAAAATTGGTGGCTACAAGCTGGGCTTCTGGTTCGCTCAACAAGGCGCTATTTATTCATTCGTTATTTTGACTCTAGTGTATGCCAAGTTAATGGCTTCGCTGGATCGTAAATACGGTGTAGACGACGAATAGGAGTACAGACTATGGAATTACAAACACTCACGTATATCGTCGTTGGTTTAACCTTCGCACTCTATATGGGTATTGCAGTTTGGGCTCGAGCAGGCTCGACCAAAGAGTTCTACGTTGCCGGTGGTGGTATTAACCCCGTGGCTAACGGTATGGCAACAGCGGCCGATTGGATGTCGGCAGCATCGTTTATTTCTATGGCGGGTCTAATTGCCTTTATGGGCTATGGTGGCTCTGTTTTCTTAATGGGGTGGACAGGTGGCTTTGTATTATTAGCCATGTTGTTAGCGCCCTACTTAAGAAAGTACGGCAAGTTCACGGTTCCTGAATTTATTGGCGATCGTTTTTATTCTAAAACCGCGCGTATTGTTGCCGTAGTGTGTTTAATTATTTGTTCGGTTACTTATGTAATTGGCCAAATGAAAGGCATTGGCGTTGCTTTCTCGCGTTTCTTAGAAGTAAGTTACGATGTGGGCCTATTGATTGGTATGTTCATTGTTTTCTTCTACGCTGTTTTAGGCGGCATGAAGGGCATTACCTACACTCAGATCGCTCAGTTCTGCGTATTGATTTTGGCTTATACTATTCCTGCAATTTTCATCTCATTAAATCTAACAGGCAACCCAATCCCACAGCTGGGTTTAGGTAGCACGATTGTTGGTTCGGATGTTTACTTACTCGATCGCTTAGATCAGGTAGTGGGTGAATTAGGTTTTGCTGAATACACCACCCAAGCACGATTAAGTACGGTTAACATGTTTGCTTACACCATGTCATTAATGATTGGTACTGCAGGCTTACCGCACGTAATCATTCGTTTCTTCACGGTTCCTAAAGTAAAAGACGCACGTGCTTCTGCTTTTTGGGCATTAATCTTCATCTCAATTCTTTATACAACAGCACCTGCTGTTGCTGGTATGGCACGTCTGAATTTAATCAGCACGATCGAGCCAACCGCTGGTGAGAACTTAGTTTATGACGAACGTCCTCAGTGGTTTAAAAACTGGGAAACAACCGGTTTATTAGAATTTGAAGATAAGAACGGCGATGGCAAAATTCTTTACACTGCTGATCCGGCTAAAAATGAAATGGTAAAAATTGACCGTGACATTATGGTATTGGCTAACCCAGAAATTGCACAGTTACCAAACTGGGTAATTGCATTGGTCGCTGCCGGTGGTTTAGCCGCTGCACTATCAACCGCTGCGGGCTTGTTACTGGCTATTTCGTCGGCTGTTTCTCACGACTTATTGAAGGGCGTAATCGCTCCCGATATTACTGAGAAACAAGAGTTAATGGCCAGCCGTATAGCCATGGCAGCAGCGATTGCGGGGGCGGGTTATCTCGGATTTAATCCACCCGACTTTGCCGCAGGCACCGTTGCCTTAGCCTTTGGTTTAGCAGCATCCTCTATTTTCCCTGCGCTGATGATGGGTATCTTCAGCAAGCGAATCAATAAAGAAGGTGCGATCACTGGTATGGTTGCAGGTATTACGGTAACACTGCTGTATGTATTCCAGCATAAAGGAATTATGTTTGTTCCTGGTACGTCTTTCTTAGGCGACTTACCTGCAAACTGGTTCTTGGGCATTGAACCTAACGCCTTTGGTGTTGTGGGTGCCGTGGTTAACTTTAGTATTGCTTATGTGGTATCAATGATGACTTCAGAGCCACCACAAGAAGTACAGGATTTGGTTGAACACATCCGCGTACCCAGTGGTGTAGAAGAAGCTCACGATCACTAAACGATTGTTGTAAATAGCAGTAAAAAAAAGCTCGGCCACTTTTTTAAAGTGGCCGATCTTTAATAAGGAATATTATGGAATTTCTCAAAAATAAACATGTTATTGTTGCTTTACTGGTCGCACCTATTTTGGCACTGATCAGTTATTTTTCTGTTGATGCCTTTGTCGCAGAAAAACCTCATGCAGCAAAAGCCGGTGAGCATTATGCGTTATTAGAAAAATCCAACTGCCGCTACAATAGTGGTAAATGCGATTTGAAAAATGGCGATGTTCAACTCACTATCAATCCAGAATGGATTTCCAATCAGCGTGTAAAACTTACCATCAACTCTAGTAAACCATTACAAAATATTATTGGTGCACGAGTTAATGCTTTAGGTGAAGAAGTCGCAGCTAACACTCTTGAAAGCAAAGATGATAAAGGCTTTACTTGGTCTACTGAAATGCTAACTCCCGATGCCGATTTAGAACGTTTTCGTGTTGCTGTAGCGATTAATGAAACTTGGTATTATGCTGACGCCGCATTAAAATTTATTAATTACGAAACGGCTTTTAATGACGATTTTAGACAATAAAAAATCAATGGATAAAATCAAATAAATATATAAATACAAAAATTAAAAATACAATCAGCTAGATCACTAGCCATGTTATTGGAGTAATAAACGCAATGTCTCCAGAACTCTTAGCCATACATGATTTTATTAGTGAATGCCTACCATTCGACCAACTGCCGAACGATGTAATCACACAAGTATTATCAGACATTGAAGTGAGCTATCACAGCAAGGGCAATCAGTTTGGTCAGCAAGATTTAGAGGGTGGCTTAAGAATTGTGCGCAGCGGTGCAGCCGAACTGCGTTCTAGCGATGACTTGTTATTAGACCGACTTTCTGAAGGCGACAGTTTTAATTTAATGGGTCTTAATGACGAGCAACCAGGCATTACCGCGACGTTAATCGAAGATGCCTTGTTGTACACTCTACCCGAAATACCCTATCAAAAATTACGCAGCGAATACCGAGCATTTGACCGTTTTTTTTCTAGCCAGCGCAGTCGCCGTTTACGTCGCGCCGCCCGCTATGAACCTGCACCCAATGATATGATGCGACCGATCAGTGATTTAATGAGCACTGAGCTTTTAAGTGTTGAGCCCTTAACCAGCATCCAAAAGACCGCCATGTTAATGTCGAGCAGCCGCTTTTCATCAATTTTGGTGATGGAAAACCAACAATTACTAGGCATTGTTACCGATCGAGATATTCGCTCGCGAGCCGTGGCCGAAGGCATGGATTTACAACAGCCGATCAATACCATTATGACGACTGATCCGCTAACGTTAGCACCCGATTTATCGATGTTTGATGCGACTTTATTCATGACCCAAAGAAGCATTCACCACATTCCTATTATGGATAATGGCAAGGTCGTTGGTATTATTACGGCTTCTGATCTAATGCTAGCCCGCAAAGACGATCCGGTTTTTTTAGTGCAACATATCGGTCGTCAAACCAGTACTCTTGAATTAAAAAACGTCGTTGCCTCAATGCCAGACTTACTAGTGCAATGGGTAAAGTCTGGGGTGCGCTCTAATCAATTAAGTCATGTACTGACTGCGTTAAGCGATGCCATTACCGTGCGCTTGATTGAGCTAGCGATCGAAAAATTAGGCCCAGCACCAGTGCCATTTGCTTGGCTGGGTTTTGGTTCTCAAGGGCGTAAAGAACAACTGTTAGGAGCCGATCAGGACAACGCCTTATTAATTAGTGACGATTTAAAACCCGAGCATCAAGCTTGGTTTGCTGACTTGGCAAAATTTGTTTGTGATGGATTAAATACTTGTGGTTATGTTTATTGTCCAGGCAATATTATGGCCACCAACGATGACTTACGCTTGCCCTTAAAAGAATGGTTAAAAACCGTTGAGCGCTGGATGCGAACGCCCACCGAGCGGGCTGTTATGGAAGTCAGTATTTTCTTTGATATTAGAACCATTTATGGTGATAAAACCCTCACCAATACCCTGCAAACACAAATGCTAAAACATACCCAAAGCAATAGTATATTTTTAGCCGCTTTGGCAGAAAACGTATTAAGTGTGCACCCTCCTATGGGTATTTTCCGGCGCTTTGTGGTTGAGCAAAATGGTGAGCACGCCCATGAACTGAATTTAAAAAAACGCGGCGTTATCCCGATTATCGACATCGTAAGAATTCATGCTTTGGCCAATGGTTTGTTTGAAGTCAACACGATAGATCGCTTGCGGGCATTAGTAGACTGTAAAGCCATGACCATTGTTGACAGCCGCAACATTCAAGATGCTTTGCAATTATTAATGCAACTGCGTTTGAATCACCAGGCGCAAGATATCGTTCAAGGCAAGGCGCCCAGTAATTATATTAACCCCGCGTCTTTATCAAAAATTGTTTCCAAACAATTAAAAGATACCTTTGGTATTGTAAAAGACGCTCAACAAGGTATTAAAACAAAATACCGCCAGGGGCTTGGCTAATGCTGTGGTTACAATTTTTTTGGCTACGCGGGCAACAGTTTTTTTATCAACGGCGCTTAGAGCAATCTCGACATGGTAATTTGTTACTTGATTGCTGGCACAAAAGCTTCAACCCATTTAATAAAAATTCTTTTATCGACTGCAATGATGCCGAATTTTTAGTGGCGGATTTAGAAATGTCGTCGCTAGATGCAAATGAAGGTGAAATTCTAAGTATTGGTTGGGTTATTATTAAGCAAGGAAAAATCGAGTTATCCAGCGGCGAACATCATCTATTTAAAACCAAAAAGTCAGTAGGGCAAAGTGCGACTATTCATAATTTGCGTGACTGCGAGTTAGATCAAGGTCGCAACATGATGTTTGTGGTTGAGCGTTTTTTACAGCTAGCAGCAGGTAAAGTACTGGTTTTTCATCACTCACCCTTAGATATGGCCTACTTAAACAAAGCCAGCCAAGAGCTTTTTTCTAGCCCTATGTTATTACCTATTGTTGATACCATGGAGATTGAAAAGAAACGCTTATTGCGTACTCAAGATCACATTAAGCCTGGAGAACTCCGCTTAGCAGAATGTCGGTCTCGTTATAATTTACCGGCATACCCTGCCCATAATGCATTAATGGATTCACTTTCTGCCGCTGAATTACTACTGGCCCAGCTGGATCATAAAGGTAAAAAAGTACCGTTAACCGACGTGTTACAGTTGTTTTAATGCGCTAGTAGCGCTGTTCGCTGTCGTTCTTGTTAATAATGTCTATAATGCAGGCATATACACTAATTTATTATCAATCAAGGAAGAGCATGAAACGTCGTCAATTATTGATTACCGCCTCATTATTACCCTTCACCAAATTTGCCATGGCTTCTGATTTTGCTGATTATATGAAAGCACAAGAAGACGGCGCAAAGGCTCTAACAACTGAGTTTGAAGCTTACCAAGAGGCTTACTTAAAAGAATTCGCCTCTTATAAAAAAGACATTGAAAAAGAATGGGACGAAGCCAGAACAAGCTCGCCTTCTACTTGGGTTAGTTATCAAGACAACAAAAAATCACGCACCACCCTTGATTATGAACAAAACACTGTTGAAGTCGCCATTCGTGCTGACGAAAAGCCCACCCCAGAAATAATCAAAAAAGAAATCGAAAAGGCCATTAAAGCACCCGCTGCTGAGGCTATTAAACAAGACCCTGTGCTTAGCAAAGTTAACACTAAGCCTGTTCCTGTAGGTGATGTATTAATGGCCGGTGTTGCCTTATCAACTAAGGTTATTTCAGACCTTATTGATAAAGCCAAAACAACCGTCGATCAAGATTCTAAAGGTGAATACGTCAAGGTAACGGTCAAATTGCCAGAAAAAGCGAAGTCTGGCCGTGTTAGTCAATTTATGCCCGCCGTTAAAAAATACAGCCGCGAGTTTAAAGTAGACCCAGCTTTGGTGTTGGCGGTTATGCATACCGAATCTCATTTTAACCCATTAGCGCAAAGCCATATTCCAGCTTTTGGTTTGATGCAAATTGTTCCTAACTCTGCGGGTAAAGACGTACAGCGCTTAATTCATAAGCGTGATAAAGCGCCTTCTTCTAGCATGCTATTTAATCCGGATATTAATATTCAACACGGCTGTGCTTACTTGCACATTTTGAATTACCGCTATTTAAAAGCGATTAAAAATAAGCAATCTCGCGAACATTGCTGTATTGCCGCTTACAACACCGGTGCTGGCAACGTCGCTAGAGCTTTCACCGGCAAAACCAACGTCAATACTGCGGCTAAGATTATTAACCGCATGTCACCCGATGAAGTTTATCGTCACCTTCGTAAAAATTTAAAATATGAAGAAGCCAGAAACTACGTGCGTAAAGTGAATAAATACAAACCTTTGTATATGGCTTAACAATTACCAAATTTTGAAGACTCGACTACACTGAAATAAAGTGATTACATTACATACAAAGGTCTTCATTCAATGTCTTATTCTATCAAAAACAAGCTAGTACTCTCTTCGGTGGTACCCGCTGTTGTTACCACCTTAACAGTACCTTTTCTCGCGGTAAGTGATATGGAAGCCCAGCGCGACCATATTGCGAATGCCAGTAAAGATTTTTTAACACAAACACCTAACCCATCTCCAGATGCGATGTATGATTTTGTCATGCAGCAGTGGCAAGTCATTTTTGATATGCAATTTGTCTCATCATTGTTTGGTATTTTTGTCTTAGTAGCCTTGCTGATTATGGCTTCGCTCTTCTTGGTAAATACTGTGACTTCTGGATTAAATAATCTGATCAAAGGCGTACACAGTATGTCGCGCCCAGAATCACCGTTGAGCTACCGTATTCCCACTAATAATACCAACGACATGACTCCTTTAGCCGAGCAGCTGAATCAGATGATGTCGAGAGTTGAAGAAGTTTTGATACGCATAAAAGATACTTCTTATGGCCTCCAAGATTCTGCCGAAATTTTACAAACGAACGCTAGCAGCAACCTACAAAACTCTGAAAGCTTACATCTAAATATGGACAGCGTAAGTACCGCCATGACCGAGCTCGAGACAGCTTCGTCGGAAATTGCCCACAATGTTCAATCTGCACACCAAGAGGTAAGCGACGTTAACCAGCGTGGCCAGTCGATTAACAGCCAAATTAGAGAGCTAGACGATCAATTTGTTACGCTTAACCAAATTGCTTCTTCAAGTGCTAGTGATGTGAGTGAACTGAGTAAGCAAGTAGAAGGCATTTATAGCATTTTACAAACCATTCAGGGCATTGCTGAACAAACCAACTTGCTGGCGTTAAATGCCGCTATTGAGGCTGCCCGTGCGGGTGAACAAGGGCGCGGGTTTGCCGTGGTTGCTGATGAAGTGCGTAATCTAGCGGGTAAAACTCAGCAAAGTACTGAAGAAATTCAAAATATGATCGAGAACTTAAAACAAAGTGCCGATCGTTCAATGAAAGCCATGACCGAGAGCAGCGAAGCCACCGACTCGTTATCAGAGTCGTTTAAACAAGCCAACGAAGAAGTCTTGTCTTTGTTTAATCGTTTAGAGCTGGTTAATAATATGAACGCTCAGATCGCCACCGCCAGTGAAGAACAAACTCAGGTTATTTCTGATATTAGTCAAACCATGGTTTCTACTAAATCACTATCAGAGAATACTCAAGCTTCTTCAAGTTCAACGGGTGAACAAGCGGCTATTTTGATCGCCTCATCCAATAAACTGAAAGAAATGGTGGCCGACTTTAATTTTAGTTAACCGGCATGAGTAAACGAGTGGGTAAAAATAACGAGCTCACTCGTTTAGATATGAAATTTGTCAAAAAAGCGTATGATACCGCTTTTCTTATATTGTACGTTTTTTTGACAGGCACTCCTCTTGAACAACCACTCTGTTAAAGCTGATTTTTTATTAATTATAGTGACCCTGCTAGCCGCCGTTAGTTGGATGTTTTCTAAAGAAGCTTTGTCTGTTATGCCACCACTGCTGTTCATTGGCAGCCGCTTTTTACTTGCGGGCATTTTTATCGCCTTGTTCAGCCAACGATCTTTATCGGGCTTATCGGCCCAACAATTAATGACTTCTGCAAAAGTGGGAATCTTATTTGGGATGTCGATGTGCTTATGGATTTTTGGTCTGTATTACTCCACCAGCCTTGGCGAAGGTGCTTTTATCACCAGTATTGCGTCTATTTTAGTCGCCCCCATCAGCTACTTAATATTTAAAGACAAGATAGAGCGCAGCAACTGGATAGCATTACCCATAGCATTAATTGGTTTAGCCATGCTGTCACTCGAAAACGGCTTTAAACCAGAAGCCAGCCAAATGTTTTTCTTTGCGGCAGCGCTTTTATTGTCGATGACTTTCATACTCAATGGCCGAGCGGCTGCCAGCATGTCGGCATCAGCATTAACGTCTATTTCACTGTCGTTCGTTGGCGTTATGGGTATTGCTACTTCATTTTTCTTAGAGCAATGGCCACAACAAACCACCAGTTCTATGGTGCAGTGGCTATTACTCAGCGCCATTATTGGCACCTCGGCACGTTTTTTATTACAAACATATGCTCAAGGGTTAACTACCCCAAGTCATGCCGCCGTTATTATGATTCTAGAACCAGTATGGACAGCACTGATTGCTGCGGCTTGGTTTAGCGAGAGAATGTCGACGACTCAAGTGCTTGGTTGTGGGCTAATATTTATGGCGCTACTAATCAACCGCTGGTCTAATGTGCGAGCTTGGCTTAAATTATTAACCTAATCCTAGCAAAAGCTTTTCAATTTGCTGCTTACACCAAATCATTGCAGGGTCTTGTTCGGCTTTATTGTGCCAGTACAAATGCACTTCTAATGGCTCGGTTTTAAAAGGCAGCGGCAGTACCACGTTATTGCTATTGGCATTGGATTCATCTCCCAAAGCATTTGCATAAGTACTGGGCAATGTGAGTAGCCAATCACTTTGTTCCACCACTTTTGCCGCCGCATAATAATGCTGGCAACGCATAGCGATATCACGGCTTACACCCAAGCGTGATAAGGCTAAATCTTCAATGCCTGGGCCGTCGGGTCGGCTCGACACCTGTACATGTTTAGCCGTTAAATACGTCGCTAAATCCAGTCTTTCTGGGTATTTTGCGATGGGATGATCTTTCGACATCATCACCGACAAATCTTCACTGCCCAGCAGAATATGATTTAGCTGTTTCGATACCGGAATCAATACATCGGCAACAAAATCAACACGGCCTCTCACCAGCGCACTTTCAATTTCACGGCGTGCAATCGCAACACTGCGAAAACGAATGTTGGGCGCGATTTTTTTTAGTTTCAAGGCCAGCTCAGGCAGCGCTTTGGCTTCTAACACATCGCGCATGGCAATGGTGAAGGTTCTCTCAGCGGTTGCTGGGTCAAATACTAGGCCATCGCTGAGTGTGGATTCTAAACTGCCTAGGCCCTCTCTTACCCGCTCCACAATGGCTTTGGCTAAAGGCGTTGGTACCATTTTTTTCCCTGAACGCTCAAACAAGGGGTCATCGAAGCGGTCACGTAATCTTGCCAAGGCATGACTCACCGCTGGTTGAGATAAATTCAGCGCTTCACTTGCTCTTGTAAGGTTGCCTTCACGATAAATCACTTCAAAAACCACAAATAGATTTAGGTCTACTCGAGAGATATCCACATGCGCCATATACTTCGCCTTTATTTTAATATGGGTAAACAGCTAAAATCATAAACAATAAGAATATAGTCTCATTAATACTATTCAGTTCATAGATAGTTGATGCCATTTTAGTATAGACTGATCTAATTGTAATCAGAGTTAATGAATCATGAGTCGAGTATTAATTACCGGTGCAGCCAGTGGCTTAGGCCGTGCTTTAGCATTACGTTTCGCCCGCGAAGGCGATGATATTTGTATCGCAGACATTAATATGGAAGGCGCTGCAGAAACCCTTGAGCTGGTTAATCAGGCTGGTGGTTCTGGCTGGACATACAAACTCGATGTGACTCAGCCAGAAGAATGGCAAAATCTGCTTGGCGAAGTAAAACAGCGCTGGCAGGGTATCGACGTGGTGATTAACAACGCCGGTGTTGCTACCGGAGACCGTTTAGAGCAAGGCGATTGGGACACCTGGAATTGGGTTATCGACATTAATTTAAAAAGTGTCGCACTAGGTTGCCGTGCATTTACGCCAATGATGAAAGAACAAGGCAGTGGCTATTTTATTAATACCGCCTCTCTTGCAGGTTTAATGGCTGCACCTTTAATGGCCTCTTACAACGTCACCAAAGCGGCTGTTGTTGCTTTAAGCGATACCATGCACTTTGAATTAAAGCCTTACGGCATTGGTACCACAGTGTTATGCCCAGGATTTTTCCGCACCAACCTTGATAAAGGCATGCGTACTAGCGATCCACAATTGATGAAAATGGTGGATAAAGTATTTGAATCGTCAGAGCTAACAGCAGACGATGTTGCCGATATTTGTTACCGCGATATGAAAAACAATAAGTTGATTTGTAACCCACATAAAGTTGGCCGCCGAGCGTATTTTGTGAAACGCTACTTACCTTGGTTGTATGCTAGCATGGTGAGTAAAACTGCGGCTAAATTGAAAAAGTACGACCCGCTTTATTCAAAAAAATAAATGCCAAAACATAGTTTTTTAAAATATTAGCACCACCCGGAAATCATTATGACTCAAGCTCAAACCAGCGAAAAATTTATTGACCAAGCAAAAGCATTACGCAGTAGTGATGCTTTTGATATACAAGCCGTGCACGATTGGTTAACAGGGCAAGGGTTGGCGCTGGGTAATGAGCTACCAGAGGTAAAGCAATTTTCTGGCGGTGCGTCTAACTTAACCTATCACCTAAAATACCCAGACAGCATTCAGGATGGCGATTTGATTTTACGCCGCCCACCGCCTGGACACAAAGCCGCCTCGGCTCACGATATGAAACGTGAATACAACGTTATGCTGGGTTTAAAGCCGGTATATCCGTTTGTTCCCAAGATGTTTGCTTTTTGTGATGATCACTCGATTATCGACTGTGACTTTTACGTAATGGAAAGGTTGCTGGGTATTATTCCGCGTAATAATTTACCGCGCGGCATGACACTTACCAAAACCGAAAGTCGTAACTTTAGTATTTCTGTTTTAGATAAATTAATCGACTTACACAAGGTTGATTATAAAGCGGCTGGCCTAGAGAACTTGGGCAAAGGCGAAGGTTACGTTAAACGCCAAATTGATGGCTGGAGCGGCCGCTACCAAAAATCAAAAACCTGGAATGTACCAAGCTTTAAAAAGACCATGGACTGGCTTAATCGTAACCAGCCAGCCGACATCGCTACTTGCATTATTCACAACGATTACCGTATGGATAACGTTGTTCTAGATCCTAATGATCCGCAAAACATCATTGGTGTTTTAGATTGGGAGATGGCAACACTGGGCGACCCATTAATGGATCTAGGCAGCAGCCTAGCTTACTGGGTACAAGCGGATGATGATTGGGTTATGCGCCAAATTCGTCGTCAACCAACACACCTTCCTGGCATGTTAACTCGCGATGAAGTGGTGGATTATTATTGCGAAAAAATGGGTTTCGATAAAACCAATTGGGCATTTTATGAAGTGTTTGGCTTGTTCCGTTTAGCCGTTATTGTGCAGCAAATTTATTATCGTTATCACCACAAACAAACCGATAACAAGGCATTTAAAAACTTTTGGGTTTTTGTGCACTACATAAACTGGCGCTGTAAAAAAATCATGAAAGAGTCGGGCATTAAATAGTGGCATCTATTTATTTAGTACGTCATGGCCAAGCTGGTTTTAATAAATTGGATTACGACCAGCTGTCTGACCTTGGCCACCAACAAGGTGAATTAGTTGGTGGTTCGTTAAACGTGCGTGGTGTCGAAGCTGGCTTAGTCGTGCATGGAGCGATGCGCCGACACCGTGAAACGCTAGCAGGCGCACAAAACGTTTGGCATGCACACGGCCCTGTTTTCGAGAATGCTGGCTTTAACGAATTTGATGGCGATGCCATTATTGCTGCTGCCCACAGCGAATTAAACATAACCGGCTTTAAACCAGAAGGCATTGGCAGCCATAGTTTGATCCAAAAAACAGCCCTAGGTGTGTATTTAGCGAAACAAAAGAATCCCAAAAAAGCCTTTCAAAAATTATTCGCTACCTCGGTAGATCGTTGGGTAAGTGGCCAACACGATCAGGATTATGAAGAGTCGTGGAATGAATTTACTCAACGCTGTCGTGATGCTTTGATGAATACTATCGAACAAGCCGCCGGTAAAGACGTTGTAGTATTCACCTCGGGTGGGCCAGTTACGGCTATCGTGCAATATTGTTTAGGCTTAGATGACGAGCATGCGTTTAAATTAAATTGGTCGTTGGTCAATGGGGGGATTACTCAATTGCTTTACAACCAACAAGGCAAAGTGAGCCTTGCCAGTTGCAACGAACAAGAACACTTAATTCGTAACGGAAAAAAAGCGTTAACTTATCGATAAAAAAATAAATTTTTTATCGAATAAAAATTATTCTGCATAACCTTCTGTGAAATCTTCTGCATAACCTTCTTGAATATGCTTGTCTTTTAGCTTCACATAATTAGCAGCAGTATAAGGAAAAAAACGTAATTCTTTTTCCGTTAACGGCCGTGCTTTTTTCGCAGGGCTGCCCACATACATAAAGCCACTCTCTAGCACTTTACCCGGAGGCACTAAAGCCCCTGCTGCGACAATGACTTTATCTTCAATCACCACGCCATCCATTACCATAGCTTTCATGCCAATCAATACCTGATTACCAATCGTGCAACCGTGCAACATAGCCTGATGCCCAATCGTTACATCATCACCAATAATTAACGGATAACCCCCTGGGTTAAAATCACTGGCATGAGTAATGTGTAAAACCGAGCCATCTTGCACACTGGTGCGTTTACCAATACGGATTTTATGCATGTCACCACGGATCACGGTTAACGGCCAAACCGAGCTGTCTTCACCCAGTTCAACATCACCAATCACCACCGCACTGCGATCAACAAAAACACCCTTGCCCAACTTAGGCTGCATTCCCTGATACGTTCTCACCGAATGTTGTGACATACCACTTCCTCAATTAACGTCTAATTTGCTTACTTTACCGTAAATGCCATTGAAATATAGCTATTCGCCATCATCTATCTATTAATAGCAAATAATCAATCTAGCCGGAAATTATTTACCGAGCCATTCGGAGCGAGTCTCTATTTATGTCAAATACAAGCAATAATCCACTACTCCAACCTAGTCGCAATAATGCGCTTCCCGCTTTCTCTACTATTAAAGCTGAACACGCACTACCGGCGATGGAAAACTTGATTGCCAGCAACAAACAGCGTATCGAAAATTTATTAACCGCGATTAATTCTGGCGAAATCCAAGTAAGCTGGGATGCCTTAGTGACACCAATGGAAGCCTGGGACGACGAACTTAGCCAAGCTTGGTCGCCCATTAGCCACATGAACTCGGTAGTCAATAGTGACGAACTGCGTGACGCCTACAACGCCTGCTTGCCGTTATTAAGTGCTTACTCTACCGAGATGGGTCAAAACCAAGACCTGTACAAAGCCTATAAAAAGCTAGCCGATAGCGAAGAATTTGCGACGTTAAGCACCGAGCAGAAAACCGCCATCGAACACGCACTACGTGACTTCCGTTTAGCCGGTATCGCCTTAGAAGGCGACAAAAAAACGCGCTACGGTGAAATCAAGCAACGCCTATCCGAACTCACCAGTAAATTTGGTGAAAACGTAATGGACGCAACCCAAGCTTGGACCAAAGTCATTACCGACAAAGCCGAGCTAGCAGGTTTACCTGATTCCGCTTTGGCATTGGCCAAACAACAAGCCGAAGCGAAACACTCTCAATTTAAAGACAAGGAGGGCTATCTATTCACTCTAGATTTTCCTTCATACTTCCCAATCTTAACCTACTGCGAAAACCGCGAACTGCGCCATGAAATGTACAAGGCGTATTTAACTCGTGCATCCGATCGCTACAGCGAATCCGGCGGCGATGACAAGTTTGATAACGCCGAGGTGATGAACGAAATTTTAGCCTTGCGCCACGAACTTGCGCAGCTATTAGATTTCAATAACTACGCCGAATATTCTGTCGCCAGCAAAATGGCAGAAGACCCACAGCAGGTCATCGACTTTTTAGAAGACCTCGCCAGCAAAGCCGTTCCGCAAGCCAAGCAAGAATTTGCCGAACTGAGCGTCTATGCCAAAGACACTTTTGGTTTTGAAACATTAGAACCTTGGGATGTAAGCTACTGCGCCGAACAATTACGTCAGCACCGCTACAGTATTTCACAAGAATTAATTCGCCCCTACTTGCCGATTGATACCGTACTAAAAGGCATGTTCGAAACTGTACAAAAGTTGTATGGGATCAGCATTGAAGAGCAGTCAGAGTTTGATTCTTATCATGCAGACGTGCGCTTCTTCCACATCAAAAAAGATGGCGAAGTAATTGCCAAGTTCTATTTAGATTTATACGCCCGTGATAAAAAACGCGGTGGCGCATGGATGGATGAGTGCCGTGTTCGCAGAACATTAGCCGATGGCAGCTTGCAGCTTCCTGTGGCTTATCTTGTGTGTAACTTTAGCCCAGCGGTTGATGGCAAGCCTGCGTTATTAACTCACGACGAACTCACCACCTTATTCCACGAGTTTGGCCACGGTTTACACCACATGCTTACCCAAGTTAAAACCGCAGCGGTTAGCGGCATTAACGGCGTTGCTTGGGACGCGGTAGAACTGCCCAGCCAATTTATGGAAAACTGGTGCTGGGAAAAAGACGCACTGGCGTTTATTTCAGGTCACTATGAAACGGGCGAGCCCCTACCCAATGACTTGCTAGAAAAAATGCTAGCGGCGAAAAACTTTCAAAGCGCGATGATGATGGTGCGCCAGCTGGAATTCTCATTATTCGATTTCCGCATACACAAAGAATACAATCCAGAACTCAACACAGCCGAACAAACCAACTACATTCAAAGCATACTGGACGATGTACGCAACCAAGTCGCCGTAGTACCGATTGTAGATTACAACCGCTTTCAAAATAGCTTTAGCCACATTTTTGCTGGCGGTTATGCAGCGGGTTATTACAGCTACAAATGGGCAGAAGTATTAAGTGCCGATGCGTTTTCTCGCTTTGAAGACGAAGGTATTTTTAATACAGAAACCGGCCAAAGTTTCTTAACTGAAGTTTTACAAAAAGGCGGCAGTGAAGAACCCGCCGTTTTATTTGAACGCTTCCGCGGACGCGCACCAACAACCGACGCACTACTTCGCCATAGCGGCGTGCAAGCATCAGGAGCAGTTTAAACATGGGACAAAAAATGATTCAAAAACGGTTTATCGCGGGTGTCGTTTGCCCAAAATGCGGCGAGATGGACAAGATACGCATGTATCGGGATGAAAATGACGACGAACTGCGCGACTGCGTAGCCTGTGGATTTACCGAAACCTACACCCAACATAAAGAAGCCAAAGAAGCTGAACAACCACTCTATGAAGAACTCACTACCCGAGTAACCCCCGAGGGTAAAGTGTTATACGACGATGAAGAAAAGCCGCTTAAAATAATGGACCCTAGTTCCAAACGAACAGATCATTAATTAACACCCATAGCCCTAAGGACGACCCACATTGTAGCGCTTAGCAATAAATGTGGGTTGGCCTTTAGGCTAACACCCATAATGAAAATATTTTTTATTCTTTTGTAGGTTAGTCTTTAGACTAACACCCATAATGAAAATGTCTTTTATTCAAACAACTAGATAAAAACCAACATTAACAATTTTTATAAAAGCACACAGATCAGTTATAAAAGACTAAACCTTGGGATAATATTAAAACTTATGAGGTATTGATAAGTTCTAGGATTAAATACCAATT